>DATGZO010000014.1:0-166187 GCA_035297105.1 Thermoplasmata archaeon | reverse complement strand
CGGGCAAAGCATCCCGGTGGAGTACAGGTAAACACCCCCCGGGAGCCGGCCCGCACTGACTCAAGCCCAAGTCAAACGATAAACGAGGCACCATGAATTGCCACTCTACTATGCGGCCTGGTATTGATCTTGACGAGCTCGTCTCTGACGGAGGCTCTTCAGACCTGTCAAATTGAATGCACGGGTCTCTCAGAGCCCGTCAACGGATATTCTACTCCCCCGGGGGTAGCGGGCCTGTCGGGAGTCTCCGTCCGGGGCGGGTCCCGCCCCGGGCCTTTGAACCCGAGTTAGCTGGCTTAGAAGGCCAGTGCTTCGTCCGGGCTAAGCTACAGGCCCGCGTCTCCGACGGGGGCCGTCCCCCTTAAGGGTTCTTCTCTCGGGGCGAGGGGGTCGGGCCGGCCGAGGCCACGAGGTGGGCGAGCCGGATCGGTTCGGGCACGTGGCCCCGGACCGTCGTCTTGCGGACGAGGATCGCGGCCTCCCGGCGCCCGCATCCCACGGTCGCGACGAGGAGCGGCAGGTCCGCGAACGGAAGCGCGAAGAGACGGTGGGCGCGCAGGAGCTTCCAGCGGACGGCCGCATCCCGAGGGAACCACTTTCGCAACGCCGCCTGGATCCCAGGAAAGTCGGGACGGTGCCGCGTGACGGCCACGATCGGGACGCCCAGCGCGTCGTGAACCGCGTCCAGGTCGATGACGTTGAACCCGCCGACGACCGCGCCGTCCAGGAGGACGGCGCGCAGCCCCTCCAAGCCCCCAGTGGCGCGGACGAGCCGGATGATCTCGGTCGCGGCGCCCCGCCCGTCAACGCGGACGCGACCCACCCGCATCGACTCGACGCGGTCCGGCGCGGCGACGGCGACCGCCGCTACCGGCGCCCACGTGTCCTCCCGCGAGAAGGCCCCATCGTCGACTCCGACCACGCGGAAGTGGTCCTTGGCGAACGGGCGCCGCAACGCTAAGACCCCCGGGCCACTCGGTCCGGTCCGATGGTCGGTCCGGCGACGACCGTGCGCTGTCCCGCGTGCGGCGCTCCGCTTCGGGTGCTGCTCGCTCCCGCGCCGCCGACGCAATGGTTTCCGTGCTCGCAATGCCATGCCCCGGTGCCGGTCGTGGTCCCGCGGGACCCGCCGCCGCTCTACAGCTGGGAAGTGATGCCGGGTCTTTACCGCGCGCTGCCGGCTCCGCGCATCCCGCGCTGGCGGGTGCGCCGCCTCGCCGCGGGCGCGCTGGTCGGTACGGCGATCCTGGCCGCCGTCCTGGCGGGACTCTTCGGGTACTACGCCGTCATCGCACCGGCGCCGGGAAGCTTCAACGTGAGCGGGACGGTGCAGCTCGCCCCCGGTTCCGGCGTGGTCGTACCGGGGGCGGGGGCCCAGGTAGTCGCCACCGCCGAGTCGGGGGCGACGTACACCAGCGTCGCGAGCACGGACGGTTCGTTCACGCTCCTCGGAGTTCCCTCCGGCGGTGTCTCCGTCAAGATCACGGACCCGGGGTATTCGCCGGTGACCGTCGGGGTCTTCGTCTCCACCCTGTACTCGGCCGGGAACGTCGGGATGGTCGTCCAGCTCACGCCCGGGAGCGCCACCAACAGCTCGACCGTCGCGCTGACGCCGTTCCCCGACTTGGAGCAGTTCGTCGCGGCCATCGGTGGGGGGGTCGTCATCCTCGGGTTCGTCGCGGTACTGACAGGCTATTCCGCCGCCCTGACGCTCCGAGCCGACCGACCCGCGGTCGGGGTCGTGGCCGGTGGGGCCGGGCTGTTCTCGCCGGTCGCTCTCGCGTTTCTCTCGCTCGGGAGCCCGTTCCCTCTCCTTCTCGAAGGGTCGGCGGCGCTCGCGGTCCTCGGCGCATTCGCCCTGTCGATCCGTGCGATGCAGATGGCCCAGACCGGGCCGGCACCGGATTAGCAGACCCGCGGCCGACGAAGAACCCTAAACGCCCGGTCGGCTAGGGGTACCGCCATGCCCGCCCCGATCCGGGTTGGATGCTGTTCGTGGACGTCCGACGCCTGGCGGGGACGAATCTACCCGAACGGGCTCGCGGACGGCGAACGGCTCGCGCTCTACGCCCGCCTGTTCGACACCGTCGAGGTGGACTCGACCTACTATCGGAGCCCCGCGCGTGCGATGGTCGAGGGGTGGCGACGAAAGACCCCGGACGACTTTCGGTTCACACTGAAGTTTCCCCGCGACCTCTTGGACCCGAAATCTCCCGTGGACGTCGCTGGGATCGAAACCTTTCTCACGAGCGCCCGCGCCCTTCGCGAGAAGCTCGGCCCGATCCTTCTGCAGTTCCCCCCGTGGTTCCGGCCAGGTCGAGCTCGTCCCTTTCTCTCCGGACTGCTCGGAGCCCTCGACCCCACGCTCGCGTATGCGGTGGAGCTGCGCGACGCCGGATGGTACCAGGGCGAGACCTGGAGCAGCCTCCGTCGCGAGCTCACGGACCGGAAGGTCGCGTTGGCCTGGTCGTACCTGACGTACCTGGACATCCCGCCGGAGGTCACCACCGATTTCGTCTACCTCCGGTTCATCGGAGATCACGACACGGTCCCCGCCGAACAGCACGGAGAGGTCCGCGTCGATCGCGCGCGGGAAACGGCCCTCTGGGCCGGACGCGTCCGGGAGAGGCGGGACGACGTGCAGTACACGTTTGTCGTCTTCAACAACCATTACGCGGGGTTCGCGCCGGCGTCGGTCAATGAGTTCCGGACCGAGGTGGGACTGGAGCCCGTCGACTTCGGTCGATTTGCCCGAGGGGCACGCCGGCTCGAGGACTCGGTGGACCCGGACAGGGCCTAACCGGGCTCGCGAGGTCGGGCGGGGGGCGTCCGGCGGTCCTCGGGAAGGGGCCGCCGGGTCCGATACCCACCGGTCAACGAGTGGTAGAACCCGACCTCTCCCTCGCCGTGGCGCCAGCAGAGGAAGACGATCTCCCCGTCGACCTGACCGTAGAAGTCGATGAGGCCGGTCTCCAAGTCCTTGACCTCGATCCCGTCGCGCTGGAGCGAAGAGACCGCTTCCTCGAGGCGGTGCGTGAGGTGCTTCCACTCGGTATCGAGCTGCGCCTTGCGGTCGTGGTCCGCATGGTCCGGCGCGTCGATCTCATCGCCCCAGAACTCGGCGAGGCGGTGGATCTCGACGTGGACCTCGCCTAAGCGGTGCGCCCACGCCCGGAGCCGAGGGAGAAGCTCCTCGAGGTCGGGTAGGCGAGCGTTCGCCTCCCGCACCGTCCACAGACGGGCCGGTGAGTCGATCTCGGGGTCGGCGGAGGGCGGAGATCGCGGCATCGCTACGTAGGAGAGTACGCGCCGAGTATTTACGGGGGAGACAGCCGCGAGGTAACCAGCCCTTTCGCTGACCGCCGCGGGCCCGGTGGGGCCTACGCGCGACGCCGACCCGTCGAATTCGGGCCCCGCATTCGGTCCCCCCGGATCCCTGTTTCTCTACGCGCGCGTTCAGGCCGGCGCGTGCCGGTGGCACACGGCTCGGCGGTGGGAGAACGTTACACCCTCGAAGAATCAGCGTAATTCCGAGGAGCCGTTATATAGGGTACCTTTCTCCCCCGTCCCCACCGGAGGCAGGACCCCCTATCGACTCATGGCCCGACATCGTCCCAGGCGAGGATCTCTCGCCTACTCTCCTCGTTCCCGTTCCGCCCGGCCGGTCCCCCGGATCCGTTCCTGGGCCCCGGGCCCGAAACCCCCCGCCATCGAGGGGTTTGCCGGCTATAAGGTCGGGATGACCCACGCGTTCATGGTCGACTACCGTAAGCGTTCCACCACTGCCGGCCAGGAGGTCTCCGTCCCCGTCACCGTCATCGAGGTTCCCCCGCTCCGTATCGCGGGGGCGCGCATCTACGCCCGCGAGCCGTACGGGCAGCGTGTCGTCAGCGAGGTCTGGGGCGGCGCCCCGATCGAGGAGCTCGACCGGCTGCTTCCCTCCCACCCCGCGAGCGGGGGCGACAAGGTCGACGCGTTCAACAAGACGCCCGGTGACGAGGTCCGGGTCCTGGTCTACACCCAACCCCACTTGATCACGGGGATCGGGTCGAAGACCCCTTCCTTCTTCGAGGTCCGCGTCTCGGGCGAGAAGTTCGAGGAGCGGCGGGCTTTCGCCGTCGCGTCATTGGGGAAGGAGATCCCCGCCGAGGAGCTCGCCAAGGAGGGGGAGTTCGTCGACGTGCTCGGGGTCACGAAGGGGTTCGGGTTCCAGGGCCATATCCAGCGCTGGGGCGTCAAGCTCCAACCTCGGAAGAACTCGAAGCACCGCCGAATGATCGGAACGCTCGGTCCGCACAACCCGAGCTTTGTGACGTATCGGATCCCGCAGGCCGGTCAACAGGGCTACCACCGACGGACCCAGTTCAACATGCGGGTCCTGCGTGTGGTCAAGGACCCGCGCACCGACCCGATCACGCCCACGGGTGGATTCCCGCACTACGGCGAAGTGCGGACCGCCTGCATCCTGCTCCACGGCTCCGTTCCGGGGCCGGCGAAGCGCCTCCTTCGATTCCGCACTCCGATCCGCAGCCGCGTCACCGCGGTCGAGAAGGTCGACATCCGCTACCTGAGCACGCGCTCGAAGCAGGGATCCTGATGACACCGGACGCTCCCCCGACCGAGGCGCACGCACCGCACCACCGGGGACACCTCCTCGGTCTGGACGGCAAGGAGCGTTCGACCCTCGCCCTCCCCATCGCGTTCTCATCGGCCGTCCGGCCCGACCTGATCCGGCGCGCGGTCGTCGCCGCCCAGAGCCACCGCCGTCAACCGTACGGCACGTCGCCCACCGGCGGGCGGCGCCACTCGGTCGAGTGGTCGGGGAAGGGCAAGGGCGTCTCCCGGTCGCCCCGCCTGATGGATTCGATGCGCGGTGCCCAGGCCCCGAACACGGTCGGCGGGGCCCAAGCTCATCCTCCGCGGGTCGAGCGGATCTGGTCGAAGAAGATGAATCGCAAGGAGGCCACCCTCGCGTTCGCCTCCGCACTGGCCGCGACCCGGGAGACCGCGCTCGCTCAGGCGCGGGGCCATACCGTCCCCGAGGGCCTCCACCTGCCGGTCATCCTGGAGGACCCGGTCGAGCAGATCCGCACGACGAAGGACGCCCGAGCGCTCTTGGAGCGTCTCGAGCTCTGGTCGGATGTCGAGCGGTCCCATGACGGAATTCAGCTGAAATCTGGCCGCGCCCGCCGACGCGGACGGGGACGGCGCGTGCCCCGCAGTCTGCTCCTGGTCACGAGCCAGCCGGGACTCGCGCGCGGGTTCCGCAACCTGACCGGCGTGGAGGTCGTCTCCGCCCAGCGTCTCGCGACGGAGGATCTCGCGCCCGGTGGGGACGCCGGTCGCCTTACCGTCTTCTCGCACGCCGCCGTCGAGTCGCTCCGCACCCGCCTCGGGGAGGCGGCGGCATGACGCAGATCCGGCACCGCATCATCCTGCACGCCTACGTCACAGAAAAGTCGATGGACGAGATGGAACGGCTCAACAAGCTCGAGTTCGTCGTCGACCACCGAGCCTCCCGCGCCGAGATCAAGCGCGCCGTGGAGGAGACGTACAACTGCCGGGTGCTGAAGGTCAACACCAAGATCGTCCGCGTCGGAAAGATCGCGACGGTCCGGTTCCAGAAGGAGTTCTCGGCCGAGGATATCGGCAGCCGGGCGGGAGTGTTCTAATGGGAAAGCGCATCATCTCTCGCCGCCGCGGCTCCGGCACCCCGACCTACCGTTCCCCGAGCCACCGGCACCACGGGCCGATCTACCATCCGGCCGCCAGCCTGGTCGGCGACGGCACGGTCATCTCCATCGAACAGGCCCCCGGACGGAGCGCCCCGGTCGCCGAGGTCACGGCGCCGGACGGCACGACCGTGCGCATCCTCGCCCCCGCGGGACTCGCGACCGGCGACACCGTCGCGTTCCATGAGGGCAAGGTCGACCGCGGGTCCATCCTCGCGCTCGCCCGCATCCCGGACGGGACGCTGGTCTCGAACATCGAGGTCAAGCCGTTCGACGGCGGCCGCCTCGTTCGCTCCGCCGGTGCCGGCGCCCTCGTCGTCGCCCACTCGGGCAACGAAGTGACGGTCCAGCTCCCCTCGGGGGACTTCAAGCGCCTTCTGGACACCTGCCGCGCCGAGGTCGGTGCGGTCGGCGGGAGTGGCCGGTTGGAGCGTCCGATCATCAAGGCCGGCAAGAAGGTGTGGGCGACGCGCTCGCTCGCCCGAGCCGCGTTCAAGGTCCGTGGCGTCGCAATGAACCCCGTCAACCATCCGTTCGGCGGCGGCGCGCACCAGCACGTCGGCCGTCCCAGCACGGTCTCGAGCGGCACATGGCCGGGCGCGAAGGTCGGACGGTTCTCGCGCTCGATCCGAAAGAAGCGTCGCCTGGACCGGGAGAAGGGTCGCTAATGCCGAAGGGTCGTCGGACCAAGAAGGTCGAGGCCCGCCGGAAGCGGGAGTTCACCTACCGAGGGCTCACCCTCCCCGACCTCCAGAAGCTCAGCCTCGCCGAGTTCGGGAAGATCGTCGGCGCGCGGGCGCGCCGTTCCATCCGTCGCGGGTTCAACACCGAGACCACGCGCTTCTTCGAACGGATGCGCGAGACCCCGAGCGGGAAGGTGGTCCGGACCCACTGTCGCGATGCCCTGATCCTCCCCGAGCACGTGGGACGGCGCGTCGCCATCCACACGGGAAAGGAGTTCAAAGAGGTCGAGGTGCGGCCGGAGATGGTCGGCCATTACTACGGAGAGTTCGCCCTCACCCGCCGGTTCGAGAAGCACTCGGGACCGGGTGTGGGCGCCACCCGTTCGTCCAAGTTCATGCCGTTGAAGTGAGGGAGGTCGGATGCGAGGCTACACGTACCAACCGGAACCGGGTGTCACCACGGCCCGGTCGCGAGGGAACGAGCTCCCGATGTCCCCGAAGAAGACCTACGAGGTACTGAACGCGATCCGGGGCCTCCCGGTCGACCGGGCCGAGACGTTCTTGGAAGAGGTCATCGAACTCCGCCGCGCCGTGCCCTTCCGTCGCTACAACCAGGAGACGGCCCACAAGAAGGGCATCGGCCCGGGCCGGTATCCGAAGAAGGTCGCGAAGAACGTCCTCCAGCTCCTCCGCAACGCCCGCGAGAACGCGGAGTACGAAGGACTGGACACCGACGCCTTGTTCATCAAGGTCGCCGCGAGCGGCCGGGGCCGGATCCGCAAAGCGTCGATGCCCCGGGCCCACGGCCGCGCGACCGCCTGGAACGAGCAGACGACCAACGTCGAGATCGTGCTCGCGGAACGCAAGGAGAAGGAATGAGCGCGGAGCGGAAGGTCATCCAGGAAGCGACCCGCCGCGTCCTCCTCAAGGATTTCCTCGTCCAGGAGAGTGCCCGCGCCGGCTTCGGCGGGCTCGAGATCACCCGCACTCCGATGGGCACCCGGGTCACCCTCATCTGCGAGCGGCCCGGGATCCTCATCGGCCACCGCGGCGAGCTGATCAAGCGGCTCACGGAGGACATCCACGCGCGGTTCCAGCTCGACAACCCCCAGATCGAGGTACAGGAGGAGCGCGCCCCGAGCTTGAACGCCCAGTTGATGAGCGAGAAGCTCGCGTCGACCCTCGAGCGGGGGTGGCACTTCCGCCGGGCCGGGCACTCTACTGTCCGTCGCATCATGGAGGCGGGGGCCCGGGGATGCCAGGTCATCCTCTCGGGCAAGCTCACCGGCGAGCGGCACCGCACCGAGCGGTTCAAGGCCGGGACGATCAAGTACTGTGGCGAGGCGGTCCACCTCTGGGTGGACAAGGGATTCTACCAGGCCCGGCTCAAGCCCGGCGTCATCGGCGTCAGCGTCTGGATCATGCGGGCCAACTCGAAGCTGCCCGACGAGATCGTCGTGAAGGGCGCCGAGGCGCGCGTGGTCGCGCCCGTCGTCGAGCTTCCCCCGATCGAGGAAGAGGCCGCGGTCGTCGGCGTCGTCCCCGAGCCGACCCTGCCTCCGGAGGTCTAATTGGCGCTCCTCCGGATGAAGGAACTGCGGGCCCTCACGGACGAGGACCTCTACCGTCGGATCGCGGAGACCGAGAGCGACCTCCTTCGCGAGCGGGGGATCGCCGCGATGGGCGGCGCTCCGCCCAGCCCCGGGCGGATGCGGGCCCTGCGCACGAACGTCGCCCGCTCCCTGACCGTCCTCCGACAGCGCGAGATCGCCTCGGCGCGCGGCGAGCGCCGCGCGTAACGACGGAGGAGGGGAACGATGACGCACCCGGGACCCGGCATCGACCTCGCCCCGTCCGACCGGCTCGCCTACGCGGGAGAGATCTTGGGAGCCCCGGTCCGGATCGCGCCGTCCCCCGCCGTCCGTCGTCCGGTGGAGGGCGTCGTCGTCGACGAGACCCTATCGCTCCTCTGCGTTCGGGAGCCCGGCCGCTCGCGCGTGGTGTGGGTGCCGAAGTCCTCGCTCTCGGGGAGCATTCTCCTCGGCGGGCGAGAGTTACCGTTAAGTGGCGAGACCCTTCGCGTGCGGCCTGAGGACCGCACGAAGCGGGTCTTGGCCGGTGGTCCTCGGAGGTTTCGATGACTCCCGCACGTACTCCGTCCGCTCGCCGCGCGCGGGACATCGGTCTCGACGTCCGGGCCCCCAAGACCCGGTGCGACGACCGCCACTGCCCCTTCCACGGACGCCTGCCCGTTCGCGGTCAGGTCATCGAAGGGACCGTCGTCTCGGTCGGGATGCAACGGACCGCGGTCGTCGAACGCACCCTCCTCCACTTCGTCCCTAAGTACGAGCGGTACGAGAAGCGCCGCCGCCGGTACCTCGCGCACTCGCCCCCCTGCCTCCACGTGCCGGTCGGGCACCGCGTCCGGATCGCCGAGACCCGCCCGTTGTCGAAGCTCGTCTCGTTCTGCATCGTCGAGGACATGGGCGAGGCCGCCCACCGCGTGGCGGGCCAGGACCTCCTCGAAACCTCGGCGTCCCCGGCTCCCCCGAAGGAGGCCGCATGAAGGGCCTGGCCGGACGGCGGGGACGGGGCCTGCCGAAGGGCGCACGACTCGACTGCGTCGACAACACGGGCGCGAAGGTCGTCGAGATCATCGCCGTGCGCAATTGGCACGGGACGCACCGCCGCTACCCTCGGGCCGGCATCGCCGATCTCGTGATCGTCTCCGTCAAGAAGGGGACTCCCGAGATGCGAAAGCAGGTCCTCCACGCGGTCATCGTCCGATCGCGCTCGGCCATTCACCGCGCCGACGGCACCCGCCTCATGTTCGAGGACAACGCCGCGGTCATCACGACCGAGACCGGCGAGATCAAGGGTTCTCAGATCAAGGGACCGGTGGCAAAGGAGGCCGCCGAGCGCTGGCCGCGGATCGCGGCCGCCTCGTCGATCATCGTCTAGGAGCCCCATGCCGGTCTCTCCCCATTCTCCCCGACGCCAGCGCCGCGCGGTCTACAATGCGGACACGTTCGAGCGCCGGCTTCGCATGACCGTCCCGCTCTCCCGGGAGCTCCGGTCGCGATTCCACATCCGATCGGTCCCGCTGCGCAAGGGCGACACGGTCCGCGTGATGAAGGGTAGCTTCGTCGGACGCGAGGAGCGCGTCGCGAAGATGGACCGCCGCAGCTACACGGTGACGCTGGACAACGTCACGTTGAAGAGCGGCGAGGAGAAGCTGAAGCCGCTCCCGGTCCGAACGAACCATCTCCTGATCGTCCGCCTCAACCTCGCCGACGCCTGGCGGCGCCGATCGCTCCAGGTCCGCGAGGAGGAGGTCACCCCCGAGGAACGGGGCGAGCCGGTCGAGGTCGCGGAGGGAGAAGCGCCCGCGCCCGCCGTGGCCGCCCCGCCGGCTCCCTCGGAGCCCGAGACGAAGGCGACCCCCGCCCCGTCCGCTGAGGCTCCGACCAAGGCGCCCCCGAAGCGCGTCCGTAAGCCAAAGGCCCTCGCCGACTCCGAGCCGAAGGAGGAGGACGCATGACGTTCCGCCTGAAGCGCGTCGCCGCCCCGCGGGCGTGGACGATCCCTCGCAAGGGCACGAAGTGGATCAAGCGGCCCAGCCCGGGTCCCCACGCCCAGGAACACTCGGTCCCGGTCCTGCTCGTGCTCCGCGACCTGCTCCACGTCGTGCAGAGCGCACGCGAGGCCCGCATCCTGGTCCGGACCGGCGTGGTCAAGGTCGACGGGAAGGTCACGAAGGACCTGGACCGGGGGTTGGGCCTCATGGACACGATCTCGCTCGCCGCCCCCCTGGACGCCCACTACCGCATGGTAACGGACCGGCGCGGGAAGCTCGTGCTCGTACGCATCCCCTCGCCCGAGGCCGGTATCAAGATCGGACGCGTCCGGTTCAAGCACACCGTCCCCTCCGGCAAGGTCGAGGTCACGCTCCACGACGGTCGTAACCTCCTCGTCGCCGCGTCCACTCCCTATCGCGTCGGCGACTCGGTCAAGCTCGAGGTCCCCGCCCAGAAGGTCGTGGACCATCTCAAGCTCGCCCCGGGCGCCCTCGCCTTCGTCGCCGGTGGCTCCCACGTCGGACAGCTCGCCCGGGTCGAGAAGGTCGAGGTCCGCAACTCTCCCCAGCCGAACCTGGTCCATTTCGCCGAGGGATTCTCCACGACCAAGGAGTACGTCTTCGTGGTCGGGTCGAAGTCCCCCGAAGTCACCCTCGCCGAAGGGGTGGACCGATGAGCGCGACCGACCCGGCCGCCCCCGTCGCCGCCGCCCCGCCTCCCGCGCCCGCCGCCTCGGGGGCGCGCGCCATTCGCGTGATCAAGGTCGTCGTCAACGCCGGTGTCGGCGAGTCGGGCGAGCCGCGCACGAAGGCGGAGAAGGTCCTTCAGATGGTCACGCACCAGAAGCCCGTGGCCACGAAGGCGCACTCGACCAACCGGGACTTCGGGATCCGGGCCGGCCAGGAGATCGGCGCGAAGGTCACGCTCCGGGGGGGCGTCGCGGTCGAGTTTCTCCAGCGGGCATTCGATGCGCGGGACCGCCAGCTCGATTCCGACTCCATCGACCGCAATGGGAACTTCTCGTTCGGGGTCGCTGACTACACCGATTTTACCGGCATGAAGTACGACCCTGCGATCGGCATCCACGGGATGGACGTCGCGGTCGAGCTCGGCCGAGGGGGCTATCGGGTCCGCAACCGCCGCATCCAGTCCCGCCCGCTCCCGAAGGCGCTCCGCTCGACGCGGGAAGAGACCCGGACCTTCCTCACCAGTGCCTTCGGGGTCACGCTGCTCGACTAGGGAGAGGACCATGAAACCGAAGAAATTGTTCGGACGGAAGGTCGGATGCCTCCGGTGCGACCGCAAGCGCGGTATCGTGCGCCGGTACGGCCTCCACCTCTGCCGCCAATGCTTCCGAGAGGTCGCGATGGACCTCGGGTTCAGAAAGTACCAGTAGGACGGTCATCGATGCAGCAGGATCTACTCAACGACGCGCTCGTGACCATCCGTCACGCCGACCAGGACGGCAAGCCGATGGTCCAGCTCCATCCCGCCTCCCGCCTGATCGCGGAGGTACTGCGGATCTTCCGGGAGCACCAGTACATCGAGGAGTTCACCTTCGTCCCGAACGGCCGCGGCGGCCAGTACGACGTCAAGCTGGCGCGCCGGATCAACTCGTGCGGCGTGATCAAGCCCCGGATCTCGGTTCCGCACGACCGATTGGAACAGTACGAGGCCCGGTTCCTCCCCGCCCAGGATTTCGGGATCCTCGTCCTCTCCACCAACCAGGGCGTCGTCTCCCACCGCGAGGCGCGTGAGAAGAAGATCGGAGGTCGGCTGCTGGCCTATGTCTACTGAGAGCGACCGCCGCCTCGCGACCGTCGAGGTCCCGAAGGGAGTCACGTTCACCGTGGACGGCAAGGTCCTTCGGGCGAAGGGACCCCTCGGCTCCTCCCATCGACCGTTCCCGTCCGACATCCTCGAAGTCAAGGTCGCGAAGGGAACGCTGACCCTCACGCTCCTCCTCGCCCCCGGCCGTAAGGCGTCCCAGGCGCTCCTGGGCACCTGGGCGGCCCACGTGCGGAACCTCGCCGCCGGGCTGACCCTCGGCGTGGAGGCGAAGCTCAAGGTCGTCGCGGCCCACTTCCCCATGAAGGTCCAGGTCCGCGGCGAGGACCTCGTCATCGACAACTTCCTCGGGGAGAAGTATCCCCGGACCACCCGGCTCACGCCGGGCACCAAGGCGGCCGTGGAGGGCGAGTTCGTCGTCCTCTCGGGCAACGACATCGAGCAGGTCGGCCAGAGCGCCGCCAACATCGAACGCGTGACGCACATCCGGGACTACGACCCGCGGGTCTTCCAGGACGGCATCTACCTCGTCGAGCGCGCGCACTTCAAGGAGGCGAGCTGATGGCGGACGAGGCCCCCGCGTCGGTGAAGAGCGCCCCGCCGGCGGCCCCGGCCCGACCGAAGGCGAAGCCGGCGGCCCAGAAGTCGGACTCCGCCCCGGCGCCCAAGACCGCGAAGGCGGCCCCGGCGAGCTCTTCCGAATCCAAGAAGAAGGCCGAGAAGGAGGAGGAGATGGGGGCCCCGAAGCACCCGACCCTTTCCGCCCAGACCGTCACGCTGCTGCGCACCCGCCGGGCGATCCGCCGGCGACGGCCGATCTTCGGTCGTCAGGCGGCGAACCGCTACTTCCGGATCGGACGCGACGGGGCTTGGCGCCGACCCCGCGGACTGCAGTCGAAGCAACGACGCCACTACGGATACCGAGCCCAGCTCGTCTCCATTGGGTACGGCTCCCCCGCGAAGGTCCGGGGACTCTCCCCGAGCGGATACCGACCGATCCTCGTCCAGTCGGACGCCGAGATCGAGGGGCTCAACCCGAAGGTCGAGGCGGCCATCATCTCCCGCCGGGTCGGCACGCGGCGACGCCTCGGGCTCGAGGAGACCGCGCGGAAGCTCGGCGTCCGGGTCCTGAATCCCATCCGCACGGGCGGGGGGGAGTGATCCCATCATGCCGGATCTTTCGAACCAGCGACGTCTCGCCGCCGCTCTCCTGGACTGCGGGGAGGGCCGTGTCTTCCTGGACCCGGCCAGCCAGGAGGACCTCGCCGACGCCGTGACGCGGGCGGACATCCGCGGCGCGATCAAGGCCGGGGTCATCAAGCGAAAACCGATCCGAGGCACGTCGCGGTCGCGGGCGAAGCGGCACGCGGCCGAGGTCCTGAAGGGTCGCCACCAGGGCCCCGGCTCGCGCCGCGGCACGCCGTTCGCGCGCATCCCGCGCAAGGAGCGCTGGATCCGGCGGATCCGGGCGCAACGGGACCTCCTGAAGGAACTCCGGGGCTCGAAGAAGATCCCTCCCGCGGTCTACCGGGAGTTCTACCGGCGCGCGAAAGGCGGCATGTTCCGCAGCCGCGCGCACTTGCTCCAGAACTTGAAGCTCGCGGGCCACATGAAGGAGGGACCGGCATGAAGACCGGACCTCGCTACCGCGTCCACTTCCGCCGCCGGCGGGAGGGACGGACCGACTACCGGGTCCGCCTGAAGCTCTTGAAGTCCGGCCGCACCCGGGCCGTCGTCCGCATCTCCGAACGGAGGGTGCGGGTCTCGCTCGTCACGTTCGACCCGACCGGCGACCGCGTGGTCGCCGCGGCGGATTCCTCCGAGCTCGGCGGGATCGCATTCCCGGCCTCGAGCCTCGCCTCGACCCCCGCCGCGTACCTCACGGCGTACCTGGCCGGCCTCCGGGCGAAGGCCTCGGGCACGGAGGAAGCGGTCTTGGACCTCGGCATCCGGCACCCCACGGCAGGCGGCCGCCTCTCCGCCGCGCTGAAGGGTTTGCTCGACTCGGGCCTCGACATCCCCCACGGGGACGAGGGATTCCCCAAGGCCGACCGCCTGAACGGAAGCCACCTGCCGACGGCGCTCCCCCAGCCCCTCGAATCGTACAAGCAGAAGCTTCCGGGCCTCGTCTCTCGCGCGGAGGCCTCCGCATGAGCGGTGCGGTCTCCGGCCCCTCCCGCGGGCCCGGCGGGTTCGGCTCCGGCGGCCCCCCCGCGCCTCCTCCCTGGGTTCCGAAGACGGAGCTCGGCAAGAAGGTCGCCGCGAACGAGATCAAGACGATGAGCGAGGCGCTCGCGAGCGGACTTCCGCTCCGGGAGCCGCAGATCGTCGACAAGCTCCTTCCGGGCCTGCACGACGAGGTCCTCGACGTGAACATGGTCCAGCGGATGACCGACTCGGGCCGACGGTTCAAGTTCGCCGTCACCGTCGTCGTCGGGAACGGCGACGGCTTTGTCGGTCTCGGCCGGGCGAAGGGCCGCGAGGTCGGCCCCACCATCCGCCGGGCGATCGACCGGGCGAAGCTCGAGATCGTCGCCGTGCTGCGCGGCTGCGGCAGCTGGGAGTGCGGCTGCGGCCGCTCCCACACCCTGCCGTTCGAGGTGGAGGGACACGCGGGCTCGGTCGTCGTCAACTTCAAACCCGCGCCCCGCGGGGTCGGCCTGGCGGTCGGGGACGTGGCCAAGCCCGTCCTTCGGTTCGCCGGCATCACCGATGCGTGGGGCTACACCGACGGGCACACGAAGACCACGGTCAACTACGCCCAGGCGGCGTACGGAGCGCTCGTCGCGCTCTCGGAGCTCAAGATCCCGCCCGGAGATGCCGAGCGGCTCAAGATCGTCCGCGGCCCGGTGGGCACGTCCATCCTCCCCCCGAAGGAGGAGGGCGCCCGCCCGATGGGCGGCCGCGGTCGCGGTCGGGGCCGGGGTGGCCCCGGTCGCGGCGGCCCGGGCCGCGGCGGTCCGGGTCGGGGTGGGCCGGGCCGCGGCGGTCCTCCGCCTCCCCCGGGGAGCGCCCCGCGACGTCCCCCCTCCTCCGGAGGTCGCTAGTCATGGCGTTCCTGGTCGTACGGGTCCGCGGGACGATCCACGCGAAGCACGAGATCGTCGAGACGCTTCGCTACCTGCACATCAACCGAGCGAACCACGCCACGGTGATCCCCGAGGTGGCCGAGTACCGGGGCATGCTCATCCGGGCCCAGGGCTACATCACGTGGGGCGAGGCGGACGCCGAAACCGTCGGGCTCCTGCTCCGCGAGCGGGGCGTGACCGAGAAGGGAGCGCGGGTGACCGAAACCACGCTCGGCACGGAGCTCCCGGCCAAGGACCTCTCGGAGCTCACCAAGTCGGTCCTGTCGGAAGGGCTCATCCCGGTCCGAGGGCTGCGGCCCCTGTTCCGGCTCAAGGCTCCCAAGGGCGGCTGGCGCTCCACCAAGAAGCCGTTCGGACTCGGCGGCGCGCTCGGCTACCGCGGCGCCGCGATCAACGACCTCGTCCGACGGATGGTGTAGGAGCGACGATGCCGAGCCGAACCAGGAAGTTCCGGGGACTGCGCACGCACGGACGCGGCATCAAGGCGGGCCGGGGCGCCGGCAAGCAGGGGGGCCGGGGCAACGCGGGCCTCCACAAGTACAAGTTCAAGTCGATGCTGATCTACGCACCGGACCATTTCGGTCGGCACGGGTTCCAGCGACCCCCGAAGATCGTCGCCCACCCGACCTCGGTCAACGTCGGCGAGCTCGACGCACTCGTCCCCGCCCTCGAGGCGGCCGGCGCCGTCGTGCGGGTCGGGGAGACCCTCGTCGCGGACCTGACGAAGGCCGGCTACGACCGCCTGCTCGGCGGCGGGTCGACGTCCCACTCGTGGCGCGTCTTCGTCGGCCATGCCACGAAACATGCGGGCGAGAAGGTCACGTTATTGAAGGAACCGCCCGGGTCTTCGAAAGGGGAGGACGCCTAGCCCGCGAAGGGCCCCGGCGCCCTCGCTCCCGTAGACTATATAAATCGGCCATCGGGTCGGATTCGGCTACATGGCGGATGAGGAGATCCCCCGCGACCTGCGATGGGCGATCCCGCTCGCCGTCGTCGGGGCGACGCTCCTCGCCGTGGTCTGGTTCTGGAGCCAGCCGACCCTCGTCGCGTTCATCCTGATCTCGGTCGTCATCTTCATCGTCCTTTCCCTGCTCTTCCTAGGGCTCTCGTACTCGGGCACCCGCTCCAAGCTGTACGGCCTCAAACCGGTCACGACGCGGATGCCCGCGGTGACGCAACCGAAAGGGCACGTCCACTTCCGGACGAAGCTGTTCTGGACGATCAGCGTCCTGCTCCTCTACTTCCTCCTCACCAACATCTACCTCTTCGGCGTCGACCAGGCGACCGTCATCGACCTCTTCGCCAGCTACCGCGCGATCCTCGCGGGCGCCCAAGGCACGCTGATGCACCTCGGCATCGGCCCGATCGTCACCGGGTCGATCATCATGCAACTGTTCACCGGCGCGAAGATCATCAACCTGGACCTCACCGACGACGAGGACAAGGGGATGTACCAGGGGACCCAGAAGGTCCTCGTCATCGCGATGATCCTCGTGGAGGCGGTCCCGCAGGTCTACGGGTACCTCACTCCATCGGCTTCCCTCATCACCAGCCTCGGCCAGGCCTCGCCCGGGAACGGACTTCTGCTCGCGAATACGATCATCATCGCCCAGCTCGTCTTCGGAAGCTACCTGGTCTTCCTGATGGACGAGGTCGTCTCGAAGTGGGGGATCGGCAGCGGGATCTCGCTGTTCATCGCCGCGGGCGTCTCCCAGCAGATCGTCCAAGGGACGCTCAATTGGGTGCCCCAGAATCCTTCCGTGGCCATCAGTGCCACCAATCCACCGAGCGGGGCGCTCCCGAAGGCGTTCTGGTTCCTGACCCATTACACGGCCAGTCAGATGGCGAGCGGGGGGTGGGAGCAGGTGCTCTTGCGTCAGCCGAATCCCATCGTCGCCCTGGTCGGTACGGCCGCCATCTTCTTCCTGGTCGCGTGGACCGAGTCGACCCGGATCGAGCTCCCCCTCTCGCACGCGGAGGCGCGGGGCGCGCGCGGGCGCTACCCGTTGCGGCTGATCTACGCGTCGAACATCCCGGTCATCCTGATGAGCGCCCTGCTCGCGAATGTATCGCTCTTCAGCATCCTGCTCTGGTCGAACCCGACGCTCTCGCGCTTCCCGCTGCTCGGACATCAGTGGTGGGTGGGGTCGTACGCCACGGCGGCGGTCGCCGCCCATTCGGGGATCAGTCAGACCCAACCTCTCACGGGAGGGGCGTACTATCTTTCCACCGTCAACGGGCTCGAGTCCTGGCTGTTGCCGATACTGAACTTCCAGCAGTACGGGGGCTACCTGTACGGCCACACCGTGCTGCAGGGGATGGTCCACGTCTTGGTCTACTTCTGCGCGATGGTCGGGGGCTCGATCCTCTTCGCGAAGTTCTGGATCCAGACCACCAACATGGGCCCCGAGGCCGTCGCCCGGCAGATCGAGGCGTCCGGCATGCAGATCCCCGGGTTCCGACGCGAACCGCGCGTCCTGAGGCGGGTGCTCGAGCGGTACATCCCCGTGATCACCGTCATCAGTGGGGCCGCGGTCGGCGCCCTCGCGGCCGGCGCGGACCTGATCGGGACGCTCGGTAATGCGAGCGGAACGGGCGTGCTCCTCATGGTCGGGATCATCATCAACCTGTACGAGGCGATGGGCCGCAAACAGTTGATGGAAATGAACCCGCTCCTCCGCCGCTTCTTGGGAGGCGAGTCGTAGGATGCCCGACCCCGGCGCGCCCCTCCGGTCCGAAGGCGCCTCGGGTGGGCCCGCCGGCGCGGAGACGGAGGAGAGCCTCCTCACGGAAGGCGCGGCCGAGGGACCGCTCACCGAGGCGACATCCGAGCCCACGGAGGCGACGACCGAGGAGACCGCCCCGGCGGCGGCCCCGGTGCGACCCCCCGCGCCGCGCGGGACCTTCAAGATCTCTACCTTCGTGATCGTGTTCCTCGGCCTCTTGGGCCTCCTGATGCTCTTGGAGACCAACACCCGGAACTCGATCGCCCAGAGCCTGGGCGTGAGCCCGTCCTCGGGCGGCCCGCTCTACTCCGCGTTCGGGTTCTCCTCCCACTACCTGCTCGCGACCATGGCGCTCGCCGGCGCGCTCGAGATGCTGGTCACCGCCCTCGCGTACAACTACACGACCGACTGGGTGAAGCAGGCGAAGGTCGCGAAGTGGAGCGGGGCGTTCCGGAAGGTCCAGATGGAGGCGATCCGGTCCGGGAAGAAGGACCGCATCGAGGCCTTGAAGCCCTACCAGGAGCGCCTCACCCGCTTGTCGAGCGAGGTGACGATCGCCCAGTTCAAGGGGATGGCGATCACCTACTTCATGCTCATCCTGATGTACACCTGGATCGGCCTCGTGATCCTGAACGCGTCGTTGACCGAGCAGACGATCTCGCTCGGGGGCGGCTCCCTCCACCTCCTCGCGCCGGTCCTCTCGGGCCTTCCAATCCCCTGGTGGTTCCTGATCTTCTCGCTCTACACGGTCCCGTTCTCATTCGTCTTCCGCCGCGCGCTGAAGACCTACTGGGTTCGGCGGTACGCCCGGGAGCACCAGATCGAGCCCGTGGCCCCGGCCCCGACGGTGGCCGGGAGACCGGCGTGATCGACCGGGTCGTTGCAATCGGGGGCCCCCCGGGGAGCGGCAAATCGACCGCGGGACGCCTGGCCGCGGCGGCGCTCGGCCTCGAGTACCGTTCGGCGGGGGACGTCTTCCGAGCGGAGGCGAAGGTGCGTGGCCTGGACTTGGAGACGTTCGGCCGCTACGCCGAGGCCCACCCCGAGGTCGACCGTGAGCTCGATCAAACGATGCAAGCGCTCGCCCGGCCCGGGCGGCTCCTGGATGGGCGGATCCAGTCCGCCCTCTGCCGCCGCGGCGGCCGTCCGGTGTATGCGATCGTCGTGACGGCGGAGGAGGAGGAACGCGCCCGTCGGGTGGCCCAGCGGGACGGCCAGTCCCTGCCCGACGCGCTCCGCCAGATCCGCGAACGCACCGACAGCGAGCGGAAGCGCTACCGGCGGATCTACGACCTCGACCCCGAGGCGGAACCGGCCGACCTGACGGTCGATTCGACGAGGGTCGCCGCCGTGGACGTGGCGGACCGGATCGTCCGGTTCCTCCGCACCCGGCCGCCCGGAGCGGTCGCATGACCGCGACGCTCCCTGTGGCCCCCTGGCCCGCCTCGGTGACGGAGCGACTCGAACAGGGCGCCTTCCTCCTGATCGACAAGCCCCGCGGTCCCTCGTCCCACCAGGTCACGGCGTGGGCGCGCGACCTCCTCGGGATCGACGTGGCCGGTCACGCGGGCACTCTCGACCCGAACGTCTCGGGACTCCTCTGGGTCGGCGTGGGCCCCGCGCTCAAGCTCCTCCCCCTCGTCCTCGAGTTCCCGAAACGGTACATCGGGGCGGTGAACTTCCATTCGGCGGTGCCCCGCAAGGACCTGGACCGGGTCATCGCGGAGTTCACGGCCCCGATCTACCAGACCCCGCCGGTCCGCTCCGCGGTCAAGCGCGAACGCCGGGTCCGGACCATCCACCGTTTGGCCGTCCTCGAGACGCACGGGACGCACGTCCTGATCGACGCGGTCACGGACTCGGGAACGTACATCCGGACCCTCGCGGTCGACCTCGCGGAGGCGCTCGGGACGGGCGGCCATTTGGAGGAGCTGAGGCGGGTCTCGACCGGCCCGTTCGACGAGGCCCACTCCGTGCCCCTCACGGCCCTCGCCGACGCGGTCACGGCCGCGCGCGACGGCCGGCCCGAGGCGCTCCTGGGCCTGCTCCACCCCATCGAGGAGGTCTGGCGGGAGTTTCCCACGATCGTGCTGAAGGAGGGTGCCGCGAGCGCGGTCGCGCACGGCGCCGGGCTCGCGAAGGGCGGGATCCTCGCCCTGCCCCGAGCGTTCCCCAAGGGGGCACGTGTGGCGCTCGTGACGCGCACGGGGACCCTGATCGCGACCGGGGTCGCGACCGTCGACTCGAAGGAGGTCGGCTCGGTCCGGCACGGATGGGTCGTCGGGGAGACCCGCGTCTTCGCGGACCCGGCCCACTACCCGGCGCAGTGGCGTCGTACCGCCGTCACCAAGGACCCCCCGTTGGCGCGGTAGGGTTATCTTTTCGTCGGTCCCGAGGGCGACGTGTCTCCTCGGGAGCCGGAGCCCCATCCCTCCGGCGCTCGGCTCTTCGGCGGGCTGGCGCGCTGGATCCTCCGACACCCCTGGTACCCGATCCTCTTCTGGGTGGCCCTGCTCGTCCTCGTCGTTCCGTTCCTGCCCCTGATCGGCTCGGTCACCACCAACTCGACCGAGGCGGTCCCCACGAACTCGCCGAGCGCGGTCGCGAACGCGGAGCTCGCCCGCCTCTTCCCGAACGAGAGCGGCGGTTCGTCGAGCATCCTCCTGTTCGTCGGTACGAACCTCACGGACCGCAACGGCCAGGGCGTGATCGAGAACGTCACCCGCGCGGTCACGACCGACCGCTCGCTCGGGGAGGTCGCGGACGTCGCGAGCGTCTACACGCGCTATGCGAGCTACCTCGCCGGTCAGGTCCAGCTCGCGGGTGGAGGGATCGAAGGGGCCGCCCACGCCTCCCCGGCGCTGCTGACCAGCCTCAACCAGACGGCGCTCCTCCTCTGGGGAACGCCGGCGGAGTTCCTGCTGGAGTGGGAGGGCTTCGCGAGCCGCCTCACGGGCAACGCCTCTTCGGCGAACTATCCGGCGTACACGGCGACCGTGGCCGCGCTCGGCAACAACACTCCGGCCCTCGACGTGCTGAAGGCGTTCTACGTCGGATACAATGGGTCGACCGCGGGCTTCAACGGGTCCGCCGCTTGCGCCGCCGACCCGCCGGCCGTCGTGGCCTGCGTCGACCGGGTCGCCCGCGCGGAGGAGGCCGGGCTGGCGTCCGTCCTGCTGCCCCCCTCGGGACAGGCCCTAGGGGTCGCGACGCTCGCGGGTCTGGGGGCCGAGAACTCCACCTTGTGGCCCGAGGTCCGGGCGACGGCGTCGACGCTCGTCGCGGGCGAGGTCGGGCTGCCCGCCCCCTGGGTCGACACGGTGTGGACGGCCTTCCCCTCCGGCGCCGTCACGTCGGCCGCCGCGCTCGCCTGGGCCGACGCGGCGGTCTCGAACGCCACGCTCTGGACCGAGCCCCTCCCCGTACCGTTCGCCATTTCGAGCGAGTTCGTGAACTCCGCCGGCACGGCCTCCCTCATCTCGGTCTCGTTCTCCGTCGCCGACGACTCCACCAACGCGAGCGGCGACCAACCGGTCTTCGCGGACCTGCCGGCGCTCGACAACCGGGTCCGCCCGGTGCTCGCCGCTTCGGATTCCACCCACTCGATCCAGTACTATCAAACCGGGGGGGCCCCGCTCGACCTGGTGACCAACACGATCGTCAGCGACTCGCTGAAGCTCGTCCTGCCGCTGACCGTCGGACTGCTCCTGATCATCTCGATGGCCTACTTCCGATCCCCGCTGACCCCCCTCATGACGTTCGCCGCCCTGGGCATCGCGCTCGTGCTCGCGCTCGGGGGAACGATCCTGCTCGCGGAGCTGTTCGGGGCCGTCGATTCGACGTCGCTGACGCTGGAGGAGGTGTTCGTCCTCGGCGTCGGGACCGATTACTCGATCTTCATCGTGGCCCGCTACCGCGAGGAGCTCCACCGGGGCCGCTCCTCCGACGCGGCGATCGAGCAATCCCTCGCCTGGGCCGGCCAGTCCGTTGCGACGAGCGGCTCGACCGCGATCATCGCCACCCTCGCGCTGACCTTCAGTGGGGTCACGCTCCTCTCCCAGTGGGGCCGCGTCCTCGCCCTCGCCATCCTGATCACGATCCTCCTCTCGCTCACGCTCGTCCCGGCGGCGCTGAAGCTCCTCGGACCCCGGATCTTCTGGCCCGACACCGGACGGCGCTTCGACCGTCGAGCGGAACAGGTGAACGCCCGGACCTCGGCGGGAACGACCTACTTCTACCGCGCCGGTCGACTCACGCAGCGCCGCCCGGTCGCGGTGCTCGGCCTCCTGCTCGTGGTCAGCGTACCGTTGGTCGTGATCGCACTGCAGGTGCCCCTCGCCTACGACTTCTACGGCCAGCTTCCCGGCGGCCACCCGGCCACGGACGGCCTCCAGGCGCTCTACTCCCACTACGGCGACGGGTTCGCCGTGCCCTCGTTCGCGCTCGTGACGTTCGAAGGTCCCCTGGCCGTCGGGAACCATACGAATCGTACCGAGTTCGTCGACCTGGCCCAACTGACGGTCCTCGCGGAGGACACGGCCGGGATCGCCGTCGTCCATTCCCCGGTGGGTCCGTTCGGGGCCCCCCTCGCCGAGTGGGAGAACCTCTCCACCCTGCCGCCCGCACCCCAGCAGGACCTGCTCGGGATCCTGGGCGGGTACGTCGGGACCGACGGACGCACCGTTCTCCTCTCCCTCGAGCCGACCTCGACCGGCCTCTCCTCGGATGCGGTCGCCGCCGTCGCCTCGGTCGGGTCGAGCTTCTCCACGTTCCAGCACACCCACCCCGAGATCTCGTCGGTGGCGTACGGCGGGGGCGCCCCCACGATCGGCGATCTGGCGAACGAGACGGCCACCGCCACGTACCTCCTCGTGATCGCGGTGACGATCGGGCTCCTGCTCGTCCTGCTCGCCGTGCTCCGTTCCTGGATCATCGCGGTGATGGCGATCGCGACGATCGCGCTCTCGATCTCGTGGGCCTGGTCGGTCACCTATCTGGTCTTCCAGCTCCTGCTCGGGTTCCCGCTGTTCTTCTACGTGCGGACCATCATGTTCCTCTTGATCCTCGGCCTCGGGATCGACTACAACATCTTCGTCCTGACCCGGGTCCGGGAGGAGCGGGTCAAGGGCGCTTCCTCCAGCGCGGCGATCGTGACCGCCATCGGTCGCACCGGCGGGATCATCACGGCGGCCGCGATCATCCTGGCGAGCGCGTTCGCGGCCCTGATGATCGGGCAGTTCACGCTCATCCGGGCGATCGGTTTCTCCGTGGCCATCGCGGTGGTCCTCGATGCGATGGTCGTGCGGACCTACCTCGTTCCCGCGGCCCTCCAGCTACTCGGGGACCGGGCGTGGAGCCTCAGCGGCCGAAGGGCGAAACCCGCGACCCCCGTCGCGCCGGGGCCGGAGCCCTCCGAGGCCGTCGGGACTACGCCGTAAGGAACCGGGCACGGGCGCGCCCAAGGTGGTCGTCCACCGACGAGGAGTCCACGACCTCGGCCACCGTGCCGTCCTTCTCGATCAAGAAGGTGACGCGGCGGGCGGAGCCACTCGGGCGCAGGACCCCGAAGGTGGTGGCCACTTCCTTCGTCGTGTCCGCGAGGAGGGGGAAGGAGAGCCCATACTTGGTGGCGAACGCCTTCTGGGCCGGACAGTCGTCGGTGCTTACCCCGATGATCTCCACGCCCTTTGCCCGGTACTGGGGGAGCTCGTCCCGGAACCCCTTGGCCTCGATCGTGCAACCGGGCGTGTCGGCCTTGGGGTAGAAGTACAGCACGACCCGCTTGCCGCGGAGCGAGTCCGAAGAGAACGGGGTACCGTCCTGGGTGAGCGCGTGATACTTCGGAGCGACCTGTCCCACCACGACCATCGTGCTCCCACGGATGCAGCGATATTTGAGGTCGCCTCGCACGACGTGGGGAAGGACCGTTCCCGGGGCGGGCTCCCTCCCGGGAACCTTCCGCGCAGAGAATGGGTCCGGGTCGACGCTAGCCTGTCGCGACCGTGACCAGGGTCTCGGTCGACTTGATACCGGGGATCTTCCGGATCTTGTGGACCACGGTGTCGAGCGCGGTGTTGAGGTGGGCGGCCTGGACCTTGACGATGAGGTCGAACGGACCGGTCACCGCCTCGACCTCGGTGACCCCGGGCACGGCTCTCATCCTCTGGAGGACGGACTCGAGCTGTCCGACCTCGGTCTCGACCAGGAGGAAGATGGTTTCCATGGGGGGTTCCGCCCTCTCCCCACCGACTTTACCCAAATCAAGCTTCCGCGCACGAAGCACGTCCCAAAGAGTTATGGTCCGCCCGGCGGCCTCGGTCCGCGATGGACCTACTGCTCCGGGACACGCTCTCGGGCCGCGCGCGACCCGTCCAGCGGAGACGAGGTCGACCGGTCACCCTCTATGTCTGCGGGCCGACGGTCTACGACGGAGCGCACGTCGGGCATGCCCGAACCTACCTGTTCTTCGACCTCGTCCGGCGCCATCTCGAGGCCGAGGGGATCCCGGTCCGTCACGTGATGAACGTGACCAACTTCGAAGACAAGATCGACGCCCGCGCCGCGGAGCTCGGGCTGGGGTGGCGCTCGCTCGCCCTTAGGGAGGAGGCGAGCTTCCTCCGCGACCTCCGCGACCTCCACATCCTCACGCCCCATGTCCGTCCGCGGGCCAGCGCGTTCGTTCCGCAGATGACCGAGGTCGCGCGCCGCCTGGCCCGGACCGGTCGGGTCCACCGACAGGGAGACGAATGGCTCTATTCTCCTCCGACACGGCCCGCCGGCGCCAACTTCCTGACGGGCTCCGAACTCGCGGTCCACGCGGTCGAGGAGCCCGATCACCCCTTTCCCCTCAACGACAGCTCGGCCGGGGAATTCATGGTCTGGAAGCTCCAGGACCGGCCCCGCCCGTCGTGGCCGGGACCGTGGGGACGCGGCACGCCCGGCTGGCACTTGGAATGCTACGCGATGGCCCACGAGCTCCTCGGCCTTCCGGTGGACGTGCACGGGGGCGGCACGGACCTCATCTTCCCCCACCACTACGCCGAGAACGAGGTCGCGCTCGCGCTCAATCGCCGCCCGTTCGCCCGCATCTTCGTCCACCCCGGACTCGTACTTTGGGAGGGGTCCAAGATGTCGAAGTCGAAAGGGAACCTCGTACCGCTCCGATCCGCGATCGAGGAGGTCGGACCCGACGCGCTGCGATGGTTCCTCCTCGGTCGACCGCTGACCGACCGGTTCCACTGGACGGAGACCGGTCTGCATCGATCTGCCTCGGAATGGAGACGCATCCGCCGTACGCTTCGGACCTGGTTGGGGCCCGGAGCGGGCGGACGGGTCGGGGCGGTCCGGGCCCAGGAGGTAGCGTCGGAGGTCCGGCGCGACCTCGCCGCCGACTTGGCCACGGACCGCGTCTTCGACCACCTGAGGGCGTGGGTCAGCGCGATCGAGGGGGATCCGTCCGGTCACGTACCCCGTGGGGAGCGCGGGGCCGCCATGAGAGCCGTCCGGGAAGTGGAACGTCGGACCGGCCTCAAGATCCTGGCCTGAGCGCATTCGCGAAAGGCGACCCGGCCCCAACCGACCCCCCGGGCACCGATCGGGCCGCTTCGGGCTGGCCGAAGGGACACCGTTAGGTCACGGTGGGCGGGTCAGCCGGGGGGGAAGCTGCCGGTCCGCCCCGTAGATCTCGTCGTCCTGGGGTTCGCTGGGTTCGACGATCGGTTCCGCGGGCTCCGGGGCCATCTCGGCCGGCGGCTGCACGGCCGGCGGCTCCTCCACCGCCTCCTCGTCCTTGGGGGGAGGACGGCTGCGACCCCGACGTGAGAGGAGGACTGCGACGACCGCCACCACTGCCACGATCGCGGCGATCCCGGCGAGGTCGATCACGGAAAGGCCCCCCACCGTGAGGGTGGATCCGGGCCCACTCGAGGGGGCGGCCGTGAAGCCGACATCGATCGTGTTGCCCTGCCCGTCCACCGGAGTGGAACCTTGGGGCAGTCCGGCCACATACCCGACCACGGGGGTCACGTTGTACGAGTACGTGCCGTTGGGCTCGGGGAAGGCGATGGTGTCGGTCGACGAGCTCATCGAGCGTCCCCCCAGAGTGACGGTCCAAGAGGCTCCGGTAGGGAGTCCGGATTCCACGAACGTGACCTCGAATAGGGAAATGACCCAGGGAAGGCGGAACTGGACCGGACCTCCGGCCACGCTGAACCTCCCCGAGTGATTCACGGTCTCGTACCCCGCGACCAGACCCAGGGAATACGTGTACGTCGCGTTCGGAAGCTCGAAATCCGCGGTCGTGCCCGCCGAGGTATTCGTCCGATTCCCGATCGTGACCGTCCAGGTGGTCTCCGTCGGCAGTCCCGTCTCGACGAAGGAGACGAGGTAGCGGGGGGGAATTCGGTCGTAGATGAAGAGAAGGGACACCCCGCCCCCGAACACCACGAAGCCCGAGGGGTTCGAGGAATTCAACGAGTAGTTCGCCACCGTTTCCCCTACGATGGGATAGTTCCCGGACGGCTCGCGGAAGTCGATGGGTCCGCCGGAGCTGGAGTACAGCGTGCCGTTGACCTGGACTCCCCAGGGAGTCCCCGAAGGGAGTCCGCTCTCGTTCACGGTGACGCGGTAGGTCGGCGGGCTCCCGTCAGGAATGAGCGAGAGCGAGCCCGCCAGCTGGTTCACCACGATGAGGTCGGAGCCCGCGGGGTCGACCACGACCGCCGTGGGTCCGTTCCCGACCGGGATGGTGGCGACCGTCGCCCCGTTGGTGGGGTTGAGCAGGACGACCTGGTTGAGGTAGTACTCGGGTATGGCCAACACCTGATCGAAGGCGTCGAACGCCCCCCCGATGGGAAAACTGTAGGAGGTCAGGCCGTACGTGCCGAGGACGACGGGAGTGCTCCCCGGTGCGATCACGGACACGTTGGTCGTCTCCGCGTTGACCGCGTAGACGTCGCCGGTGGCCGGATCGGCGGCGAGTCCTTCGACGATCGCCCCCGCGTTCGTCACTCCCGAGAAGGTGTTCGTGTGAGGGTTGAAGACGCCCACTTTCGAGTAGGCCACGATCGTGCCGTTGAACAGGAACGTGTACTGCAAGCTCCCCACGTAGACCCAACCATTGTGCGGGTTGTAGGCCACGGTCCCCGGGTACGGGAAACTGGCGTGGACCGATTCCACGAACTGGTTGGTCGTCGTGTTGACGATCGTGAGCGTAGCGGCGGCCGGGTTCGAGATCACCACTTCGTTCGCGTCGGGGGCGAAGACGTCCTCTTCGGCGCCGACTCCCGCCGGAGGAGTCGCGATCACCCGGCCGGTCTGCGTGTCCACCACGGCCAGCTGGCCGGCCGAGGCATTCACGACGTAGAGATCCTGGTCCAGCGGATCGTAGGCGGCGCCCTGCAAGTCCCCTCCGACCGAGTACGATCGCGTGATCTCGGCCCCCACCCCGTCGACCGCCGCGACGTGACCGGTGTCCGAGAGGGGAAGGAAGGTCCCCCCGGTTTGGGGGTCCACCGCGGGCGTCCCGGGCTGCGTTCCCACCTGGACCTCGGTTTCGAACTGGCCGGAGGAGGCGTTGATGACGGTCAGTCCGTCCGACGCGGGATCGGAAACGTAGACGGAATCGGTGGACGGGACGAGGACGAGAGTATGGGGGCCTCCTGCACTGATCGGAACCGAATGGTGCGACGTCGCTGACGACAGGTTCACGATCGTCACGTTGTTGGAGTTGGCGTCCGCCACGTACAGCCAGTCGTGGGAAGGGGCGACCGTCAACGACCCGGGCCCGGGGCCGACCGAGACCGAGCCGGTGACCTTGAGCGTCGTGGGCGACACCTCGCTCACGTTCGACGTACAGCTGTTGGCGACGAGGACCGTGCCGTTGGCCGGGTCGACCGCCACATCGTCCGGGCATTGACCGACCGTCACGAAGGCCTGGGTCGAGTAGTTGGTCGCGTTGAGGACGGTGACGTAGTTGGCGAGCCGATCCGCGATCCACAGGTCCCCGTCCACGGGGTCGTAGGCGATCCCATCCGGTCCCTGGCCAGCGGGGAGCGTCGTCACCGTGCCGTTCGGAGCGACGGCGCTTGCCTCGGCGGCCTGGTCGTCCGTGACGATCACCGAGTGGGTGAGGGGGTCGTACGTGAGCCCCAGGGGGTCGTTCCCTACCGGGAAGTTCGCGACCTCGACCAGGGAGGTCGCGTTGAACTCCGTCAGGTTCTGGTCGTTCACGTTGGTGGTGTAGAACGCATTCTCCGAGGGCACGTACAGGACCGAGCCAGGATCGGTCCCCCCGGTGGCCACCTCGCCGATCAGTCGGGAGGAGGTGTTGAAACGGAAGATCGTCTGGGACGTGGTCGCGACCCCCACGATCTCGGGGGTTCCGGGGATCACGGTCAGCCCGGTAGGACCCAGCTCGCTCACGGACGCTACGTTCCCGTTGAAGAGCGACCCATTCCCGAGGACCAGGGTACGGTTCACCGCCCACACCCCGGGTCCGTCGGGAGAAGGCGATCCGAAGAACGAGCTTTGGGTCGGACCCCCCGATCGGGGTTCCGAGGAAGGAACGGTGTCGGCTCTGGAGAGGGGGGCGTGGCCGGTGGGTCCCCCCTGGTGGGGCGTCGCGTGAGACATGGGAAACCCACCGAAGGAAGCCATCGTGAGGGCCGCGAGCGCGACCACCCACACCCCCGTGAGACCTTGGAAAGGGGATCCGCGCCATCGGGCGCCAGCGGCCCGCTTTCGGTGGGCCCCGTCCCCCTTCGCCCGCTTCCCTTGCCGCACGGCGCGGCGACCAGACCGGTTGCTTATTTAACGAAAAATCCGGCGGTCCGGGGCCGCTCACGGAACGGGCGACTTGGTCTTCCTAGAGAACGCCCATCTCGGCCAGTTTTTCGGGCAGGTAGTGCTCGGTGACGTAGTTGAGACCGTACTTCGCGAGCGACTGCTGCTCGGCCTTCTTGCCGTTCTTCAGCATCAGCTCGATCTCCGCCCGCCATTCGGCCGTGCCGAATCGGGGGTCGGTGAGCTCCGCCTGAAGGGCGCGGATGTCCTGTTCCGACAGGTGGTCCGACGGCAGGTCGTAGTTCTCGATGTCGGAGGCGGTCACGCCCAGGAACTCGGCCGACGGGGTCGCGAGGTAGCTCGATAGGTGCGCGGTCTTGATCGCGCCGTACGCCACGGAGGCGAAGATGCGGAACGACCAGGGGTCGCCGTCGGTGAAGACGACGACCGGCAGCTTGAGCTCGTCCGAGACCCTCCGCAGGAAGCGGCGGGTCGAGCGGGCCGGCTGGCCCTTCAGGTGGAGAAGGATCGCGTCGTTCGCCTCGTCGAAGCCGTTCTCGGCGAGGCGGTCGACCATGCCGCCGCACTCGATCGCGATGATGAACTTTGCGCTCGTCTTGACGAACTCGATCTTCTCCTTCTCGACGTTGAACGGGAGGGCGTACCCGCCGTCCCCGACGTCGTCCCGGCAGTTGATCGTCTTCACGACGCCCTTTCGGTTCCGTTCGCGGATCGTGAGGTCGCCGAGAACGGACGCCCCGTTCTCCTCGGGGTGGAGCCGGAAATCCTCCCGCAGCCGCTCGCACATCACCTCCAAGTCCTCGATCAAGAGGTTCGACTCGTCCTCGCTGTGGAACTTAGCCTCCTCCCACGCCTCGCTGATGTAGTACAGTTCCCGAAGGGTCGACGTCTTCTTTTCGCTCGCCATCTCGTTGATGAAATCGACCAAGTAGAACGTCCGCAGCAGCATGAGCGCGCCGTCCAACTTGCGCGCGCTCCGCGTGCCCTGCTGGCGGCCCAGCTTCCAGACCCCCTCGCGCATCTTGAACTCGAGGTTCTGCTTGGTGCGCAGGGGGAGTCGCATCCGGGGGATCTCTCCCCGGTCGAGCTGGCTCCAGATGTCCTGGGCGAGGCCCAGCGTCGGTTGGAGGGCGTCGGCCCGGATCTTGGGCTCGTCGTCGTCACTCGTCTTCGCTGGTGCTCGCGCTCGCTTCGGCGGCATCGTAATCCACCTCCTCCTCGCCCGCTCCCGCGGACGTGCCTTCGGCGGCCGCGGCCTCCGCCGCCTCGACGATCGTGCGGGGGAGCCGAACGTCCCAGTCCCCGGGCAGAGGGTCCGCGCCCAGGAGATGGGACTCATCGATCCCGGCGATGTACCAATCCAGGTCGGAGGCCTCGAGGTCGGTCTTCGGCGGGAACTTCAGTTCGAGGCGGGTCCGTCCGCTCGGGGGAAGCTTCGGGAGCGTCCACCAGGCGCGGCCCAGCTCCTTCTCGGTGCCGTCCGGCGCCGGATCGAACGAGGCGACGGCCAGCGTCTCCGCCGGGATCTCGAGGAACAGCTCGAGGACGCGGGCCCGCGGCGTGTAGTTGACGATCTCGACGGGCACGCGTACCCCCGCCTTGTCCGAGGTCACGGTGGCCTCCAAGTTCACCACGTCCATGATGCGCGTCACGACCGGGGTCAGGTCGGGGACCGGCTTACCGACCAGGTGGCTCGTCTTCTCGGCGAGCTTCGGGAGGATCTTCAGGATGATCGCGAACTTCTCCCCGGCGAGATCTCGACGGGTCCGGCGGGAAAGGTGGGTCCTCAGGTGCCGGGCCGCGACCTGGAGGGCGAGCGTCACCTCGCGGTCGATCTCCGGGTCCTCGGCGATCGCCTCCTTCGCCTCGCTCGTGAACGGGATCTTGGTCGAGGCGACGTGGACGAGGATGAGCGCGGGGCCCGAGGGGATCCCCGAGCCGCCTTTCTGCTCGAGACCGTACCGCCGCCAGTCGAGGTTCGAGATCGCGTTCGTGATCGCGCAGGCGCCCTGCTGGAACAGGAGGGGCACCCGGTTCGCGAACCGAAGGATCTGGACCGACTGGTCGGCCGGCAGGGCTCCCCCATAGACGAGCCCTACCTCCACCATGAAGGGGAAGCCGCCCCGGACCTTCGGCGGCCGGCTGACCGGCGGCGCGAAGAAGTCCGGTCGGACCTCCCCGAGGACGTTGCGGAGGCCACGCTTGATCAGCATCGCGCCGATCGGGGAGAGGCAGTCGGCGGAGGGCGCGATCAGGGGGACCGTGTGCAACGCCTTGAGCAGACGCTCCTGCGCCTCTCCCTGGACGGACCCGGGGGTCTGCGTTGCCTTCAGGTTCGCCTGGGTGAGCACGTCCCGGGCGGCCCGTGCGGAAACCCCTTGGAGGTCGCGCGAGAGGAACTCCGTCAGGGTGGGGCGCTTCGTTCCCTTCAGGAAGTAGCCGAGCTCCCCGAGTTCGAGGCCGTACGGGTGCGGCAACGTCTCCTTCGCCACGGGAGGGAGCTCGCTCGTCGCCCGTTCGAACGTCACCCGGGTCCCGTCCGGCTCGACCAGCACGATCCGCGCATGGGGGTTGACGATCGCCGTTCCCCGGAGGTACTCGTAGGGGGACTGGCGGCCCCGGACGTACCGGGCCTTGAGGGAGAGCTCGACGCGGGTCCCGTGAGGTCGGTCCCAGAGGAGAACGTCCTCCGAGGCGATCCGGGGGAGGTTCTTCTGGGTGTCCAGGAAGAGCTCGAGGACGTGGGCCGCCTCCTCCTCCTCGACCTTGGAGATGATCCTCGCCGGCTGCGCGGTGGTGAGGTTGGCGTACAGGACCGCGGCGCTGATCCCGATCCCCTGCTGGCCCCGCGCCTGGCGATTGGAGTGGAACCGGGAGCCGTAGAGGAGGCGGGCGAAGACGTTCGGGATCTCGCGCCGAAGGATGCCCGGGCCGTTGTCCTCGACGGCGACACGCAGCCGGTCCTCGCCCTCCTTCGAGATCTCGACCAGGAGCTCGGGGAGGATCGACGCCTCTTCGCATCCGTCGAGGCTGTTGTCGGCCGCCTCCTTGACCGTGGTGAGCAGGGAGCGTTGCGGGTTGTCGAACCCCAAGATCTGGCGGTTCCTCTCGAAGAACTCCGCGACGGAGATCTCGCGCTGCTTGGCCGCGAGCTGCTGGGCGATTGTGGGAGGAGGCACCACCGCGCTTCTGGGCCTCTGCCCCTCTATAAGCGGCGTGTTGGAATAGAACGATGCGTCAGTTCCGGGGCGCTTCCCCAGGGCGGGTAGCGACGTCGCGCAGCACCGGGCGGAACGGACGCCATCGGGCGCTCTCCGTGAGGTCGACGTCGGCCCGGAGGATCCGTTCTTCGGGAGCGAGGGTGGGGTCGGCCACGGATTCCGTCGCGACGGGTTCCCCGCGCGGATCCCAGACCCCCGAGCCTCCGCCGAACACGATCCCGTCCTCGACCCCGACCCGGTTGACGTAGACGGCCGGAAGGCCGTTCTCGATCGCGCGCGCGGGCAGCAGCTTCTCGAAGAGCGGGCCGCTCGTCACGGGAGAGGCGGAGACCACGAGGAGGATGTCCGCGCCGCCGAGCGCGAGCGTCCGGGCCACTTCGGGGAAGAAAGTGTCGTAGCAGATCAGGAGGCCCAAGAGGTGGCTCCCGTACGGGACGGGACGGCTTACGTCGGTCGGCGTGAACGGAACGCCCTCCTCGAACGGGCCAAAGTTGGGCAGGTACCGCTTCACCTGGATCCCGACGCTCCCCGTGGGCGAGAACGCGAGGACCGCGTTCTGGACCTCCCCCTTCCGCTCGGGGGAGGCGACCGGGGCCCCGACGACCAGGGTAGCCCCCGTCTCGCGCGCGAGCGCGAGGGAGCCCGTCCAGATCGGGTCTCCGGGACGGAGGGCGAGTCGGTGAAAAGCGTCCCCGACCCGGTAGCCGGAGAGGAACAGCTCGGGGAAGACGGCGAGGTCGCTCGGGGTCGTTCGGAGCACGCGTCCCATCCGCTCCAGGTTCCGGGCCGGGTCCCCCGGCACGGGCGCCAGTTGCCCGAGGAGCAGGCGCGTCAATAGAAGTACCGACGCACCGAGAGGAGGTAGACGAAGAGGATCACGAGGAGGACGAACAGGACCGTGATCGACTCCGTGAAGAACAGGTAGAGCGTCGTCCCGAAGACCAGCACCAGGGTCGACCAGAGGGCCCACGTCTCCTGGCGCCAGAGGGACGTCGCGAGGGCGAGGAGGGCCACCCCGAGCACCATGAGGATGACCGCCCCGAGGAAGCTCACCGACGGGAACAGGTCGAACGCGGGGGGGACGTAGGTGGTCCCGACCTCATTGAGCAGGAAGAGGGCCCCGCCGAGGACCAGGATGACGGCGGAGACGGCGATGAGGATGGAGACGACCGCCACGCCGATCGGAAGGTGCGGACGGACCGGCGTCGGCTCCCACGGCGGAGGCAGGCTGTCGAACGTGACCGGGGCGTTCCCGGTCGAGGCAGTGGCTGACCCTCCCATCGGCTCCCGCGGGCGAAGGAGCCCGGGGAAGGAAGATGTAGCTTTCGATGGAATGGCGGCGTCAGAAACGCCGCTCGGCCGCCCCTCGGGCGAGCTGCTCCAGGAGGGTGCGATACGGGCTCGCGGGGAGCGGTTCGAGGCAGCGCATGCCCCGTTCGGCCCATTCGGACGCTTCGCGCGCCACGACCTGCGGGGCCTCGGTGAGCTGGGTGAGCTCACGGAGCCGGAGGAGGTGCTTCGCCTTCTTGTGGTGGAGCTGGAACAGGTGTTCGAACTCGGCCTGGTGGCGCGGGTCCAAGCGGGCGTACGCCTCGAGTGAGAGCAGGGTCGGATTTCCTTCCCGCAGGTCGCCGTAGAGCGGCTTTCCGAGGAGGTCAGGGTCCCCGTAGACGTCCAGGAGGTCGTCGCGGATCTGGAACGCCATGCCCAGCGCCCGCCCGTACCCCTGCAGGGCATCGACCCGGGGAGGGTCCGCCCCGCCGATCTCCGCGACCGAGGCGAGGGCCGCCGCGATGATCGCGGCGGTCTTCCGCTCGATGATGCGGAAGTAGTGGGAACGGCCCGTAGAGAGGTCGTACCGCGAGGCCTCCTGGAGGACCTCGCCCTCGACCAAGTCGGCGCACGACTCCCCGCAGCGCATGATGATCGATCGGGGATACTCCGCGGCGAGCTCGAACGCCCGGACGAACAGATAGTCGCCCGCGACGATCGCGAGGGGAACGCCGAAGGCCCGGGGCATCGACGGCCGCCCCCGCCGGGTCTCGGCGTGGTCGATGACGTCGTCGTGGACGAGCGTGGCCGTGTGGATGAGCTGGAACGCGGCGGCGAGCGAATGGATGGGCTGGGTCGAGGTCGCTCCGAGGGCCCGGTAGGCCGAGGCCATGAGGAGCGGGCGTACCCGCTTGCCGCCCGTGGAGCACGCGTACCGCGCGGCCTCGGTCAGCTGCGCGTAGGTGGACCCCAGTACCTCGGCGACCCGCCAGTCGATGTCCGCGAGGTCGCGGACGAGGACGGGAGCGAGCTCGGCCAGGCGACCCGCGGCCACCTCGCCGAGCGTCTGGGTGACGAGCGCCTCGAGCGAAGGGTCGACGCTGTCGGGCGAGCGAGCCGGTTCGCTCACGAACCGCCTCCCAAACGGGTCGGCCAACGGAGCCGCATCATCGAATCGAGACCTTGGGCCCCAATATAGCGCATTCCGAGCGCCAGGAGGGGGTCGTACGACGCGAAGTGGTCCCCCCAGTGCTGGATCCGGGCAGCCCGTTCGAGGGGAGCGAAGAGGGCCGCCTTCCACGCCGCATCGTACTCTCCGAGGGGCGACCCCTGACGGACGTGGCGCGCGGCGGCCTGCCCGGCCAGCCAGCCGCTCAGCATGGCCGTGGGGATCCCCCCTCCGTTGGTGGCCATGACCAGGTTCGCGGCGTCGCCGCAGAGCAGGGCGGAGCCCCGGACGAGGGTCGATGGGGGAGCGCCTACCGGGACCCACCACCGCGTCGGTTCGCGTGCCGGGCCCAGCTGCTGGCGGTGGAGGAATCGTTGGAGGAGCGTGGTCAACGAGGCTCCCGGGGGCAGACGGGCGACGCCGAGGCCGACGTTCACGTCGTTCGCCCGGGGGAACGCCCACGCATACCCGCCGGGCGCGTCCCGGCCGAAGAACAGGTCGATCTCGTCGGTCATCGGCGCGTCGACGGTGGCCGTGATCATCCGAAAGAGGGTCCGCTCGGGGACGAGGCCGACCGAGCGTCCGACGGTCGAAAGGGGGCCGTCGGCCCCGATGACGACCTTCGCCTCGATCGTGCCCCCTCCGACCGTTCGCACCGCGCCCCCTTCCACCCCCGTCACGCCAAGGGGGAACCGAAGCTCCGCGCCGGCGCCCTCGGCCCGGTAGGCGAGCGCCTTGTCGAACGCCCGTCGTGAGACGGTCGCGCCCGCGAGGGGGAATCGGAACCGATGGCCGTAGGGCGAGACGCACGTCATCCAGCGTGTCTCGCGGAGCACGGTGGCCGGCGGGATCTCGAACGCGGTCGAGATCAGCTGCGGGCACGCGAAGAGGTCCGCGAGCTCCTGGGGGGCGGGGACGAACTCACCGCACTGGACCGGATGGCCGAGCTCGGGACGATGGTCGAGGAGCAGGGTTCGCGCTCCGCCTTCCGCCGCCGCCCTCGCGGCCAGGGAGCCCGCCGGTCCGGCACCGACGACGACGACGTCGAACCGCTCCACGCTACGCTCCGAGGGCCACGAAGTGCTGGGCGGCCGCCTGGATGGCGCCGAGCACGGGCTGCGGGTAGAGGCCCAGCCCGACGATGAGGACCGCGGCCAACCCGATCGCGACCGCGCGGCCGTAGCCGAGTCCGCCCGCGGGGAGCGGGGCCGTGGCCGCCGAACCGACCGTCGGTGCGGGAGCGGGATCGGCGCCGCGGTCGAAGAAGAGGACCTTCAGCACCCGCCCGTAGTAGAACAGCGAGAGCGCGCTGTTGAGCACGCCGGCGACCGCGAGCCAGACGAAGAAGCCCTGGGCCTGGACGGCCGCCGAGAAGAGGACGAACTTCGAGAAGAACCCGATCGTGAGGGGGACGCCCGCGAGCGAGAGCAGCATCAGGGCGAACGCGGAGCCCAAGAGGGGGCGACGGGCGCCGAGCCCCTTCCAATCGTCGATGAGCGGACCCACGCCGAGGCCCGCGACCCCGGCGACCACGAGGAAGGCCCCGCCCTTCATCAGGACGTGCCCGAGGATCTGGAACGTCGCCCCGGTGAGGGCCGGCGCGGACCCGATCGCGATCCCGATGAGCATGTAGCCTGCCTGGCTGATGGACGAATAGGCGAGCATGCGCTTCATCTCCTTCTGGAGGAGCGCGAGGACGTTCCCGACGGTCATCGTGATGACCGCGAGCACGCCGAGGGTGATCGAGAGGGTCCCTCCCAAGTCGAGCGGTCCGCCGGAAAAGGGAGAGTTCCCGCCCGAACCCGGCGCGATCAGGAGCACCGGTCCCAAGAAGACCAGGAAGAACGCGAAGAGCCCGATCTTCTTCGTCCCTCCCGCGAGGAAGGCGCTGACGTCGCTGGGAGCACCGTCGTACACGTCGACCGCCCAGGCGTGGAACGGAACGAGCGTGACCTTGAACGCGAGGCCGGCGATCAGGAAGCCGTACCCCAAGAGCACGAGGACGGGGAAGCCGACGCTGGTGCCGGCGTCGTGGATCAGGAACAGGTTGGTCGTCCCATACGCCCCGAACAGGAGCGAGGCCCCGTAGAACGAGAGCACGGTGGAGAGGGCGCCGATGATGAAGAACTTCATCGCCGCCTCCATCGAGCGGGAGTCCCGGCGTCGGTAGCCGACGAGCAGGTACGTCGCGATGCTCGTCACCTCGATCGCGAGGAGGAGGAAGATCAGGTCGGAGGCGATCGCCACGAGGAGCATTCCGAGGGTCGCGAGGAGGAGCAGGCCGTAGAAGATCGGGGCGCCCGGTTCGTGGGAGGGCCGGCTCGCCGACGCGAGGACGACCAAGAACGCGGAGAGAAGGAAGATCCCCTGAAAGATGAGGCCGAGCGACGTGAAGTGGTAGAGCGGCGCGCCCCCGAGTGCCGGGAGGGCGTCGATCTGGCCCGACGGGACGGTCGCGAGGACGGCGAGCGGAGCGAACCCGAGGTCGCCCACGACGGAGAGGAGGCCCAGGAAGGTGGCCGTGACCGCGATCGTGGCCAGCCACTCGTTCCGGCGGACGCCGACGACGTCCAAGAGGAAGATCAGGAGCGCCGCCCCGAGCACGATCAGCTCGGGGACGAACGGGCCCGCGAAGGAGACGAGATCCATCGTCTCACAACCCCGGGAACCCGCGGATGGGCGAGTTCGTGATGACGTTCACGAGCAGGAAGGGCAGCACTCCGAACAGGATCGTGATGGCGACCAGGATCCCCATGGCGGCCGTCTCGTACCACGGGAGGTCGTGGACGTCGACCGGCACGTTCCGGGGCGGTCCGAAGAGCATGCGCTGCATCATCCAGATGTAGAACGCGGCCGTCACGACCAGGATCCCGAGCGGGATCAGGACCCAGTACGTGAGCCCGTCCCACGTCGCGAGCAGGGCGGTGAACTCCGCGGGGAAGCTGATCAGCCAGGGAAGGCCGAGCGACGCGAGCGAGCCGACCATGACCATGGTCGAGAGCGTCGGGGAGCTCGGGGTGATCCCGCCGATCCCCGCGATGTCCCGCGTCCCGTACGTGTGGTGAACGCTCCCCGAGACCATGAACAGGAGCGCGCTCACGATCCCGTGCGCGAACATCAGTAGGATGGCGGCGAGCAGCCCGAGCGAGGAGCCGAGGGCGATCGCGAGGAGGACGATCCCCATGTGGTTGATCGAGGAGAACGCGACCAGCCGCTTCAGGTCCCGCTGGGCGAGGGAGACGATCGAGCCCCACGCGATGGACACGAACGCGACCACGAAGAGGATCGGCTGGACCTCGCGGAACCCGAGGGGCAGGACGAAGACGGCCCACCGGATCAGTCCGTAGCCGCCGAGCTTCAGCAAGAGGCCGGCCAGGAGCACCGAGCCCCCGGTCGGTGCCTCGACGTGCGCGTCGGGGAGCCACGTGTGGAACGGGACGATCGGGAACTTCACTCCGAAGCCGAAGAAGAGGGCGAGGAACAGGACCGCCTGGGTCGCCGTGACGAGGGTCCGCGCCGAACCGTAGATCGCCGAGTAGTCGAAGCTCGTCGCGCCCGAGTAAAAGACGATCGCGAGCAGGCTGACCAGCATGACGACCGATGCGACGTGGGTGTAGACGAAGAACTTCAGCGCGGCGTAGCGTCGCCGCGGTCCCCCCCAGTAGCCGATGATGAAGAACATCGGCACGAGGACGGCCTCCCAGAAGAGGAAGAACAGCAGGACGTCGAGCGCGAGGAAGACGCCCAGGCATCCGAGGCAGGTGAGCAGGAGGAGACCGAACCAGGCGGCGGGCCGCTTCGTCTCGTTCCACGAGTACAGGACCGTCGCGATCTGGAGGATTGCCGTCAGGAGGATCAGGACGAGGGAGATGCCGTCCACGCCGACCGTGTAGTTGACGTTCAGCCAGCCGAGATGGACCCAGGAGTACGATTCCTGGTCGGCGAACTGGGGCACGATCCCGCTGTACCCCGGCCAGCCCGGGAAGTTGAGGAAGAGGTAGCCCACTTCCGCGAGGAACACGCCCGAGGTCGCGAGCGCCGTCCACCGGGCCCACTTCCCCGAGACGAAGGTGAGGACGGTCCCCACGAGGAGGGTCAGGACGAGCGAGGAGAGCAGCGGGAACATCTATCCCCCTCCGAATCGGGCGAGGAGGAGCGGCGCGACGACGAGCAGGAGCAGGAAGACGCCGATCAGACCCGCGATGACGAGGGCCGCGTAGTCGGAGACGAGCCCGGACTGCGCCTTGCGGAGGCGGTTGGAGGCGCTCGCGAACGCACGCTCGAACCCGTGGACCGTCCCGTCGATCACGTACCGGTCGACGAAGTCCGCGCCCCGGGCGATCCCGTAGACGGCCCGCTGGCCGATCCAGTCGTACCCGATCTTGAAGTAGTACCGCTTCAGGAGCAGTCGGCGGACGGGCTGGAGGGCGCTCGCCTCCGGGAGGACGTAGACGCGCCCGTTCCCCCAGAGCAGGTAGGCGAGGCCGATGCCCGCGACGCCCAGGCCGACGCTGACGGAGGAGAGGAGGAGGTCGGTCGTACCGAAGACCGGCGGGATCCCCGCGACTCCGTTCCCGCTCAGGAGCAGTCCCTGAAAGTCGGGGAGGAAGACGAACAGCCCCGCGACGATCGCGAGGGCCGAGAGGACCAGGAGCGGGACCTGCATCGTCCAAGGCCCCTCATGGGCGTGGGAGAGCGTCGTGTCGCGGGGGTGGTCGCCCGAGAACGCGAGGAACCAGGCCCGGAAGATGTAGTAGGCCGTCAGGAAGACGGCGGCGAAGGCGAGCAGGAAGAACGGCCAGTACAGCGGGTGGCTCCCGAGCTGGGAGTAGACGGAGCCGAGTACGTCGTCCTTGCTCCAGAACCCCGCGAACGGCGGGATCCCCGCGAGCGCGAGCGCGCCGATCGCGAACGCGATCGATGTGATCCGCATCGGCTTGCGGAGCCCGCCCATCTTGAACAGATCCTGGGTGCCGATCGCGTGGATGACCGAGCCCGCGGCGAGGAAGAGGAGCGCCTTGAAGAACGCGTGCGTGAACAGGTGGAAAAGTCCGACCATCGCGAACCCCGCCCCGATGGCGAGGACCATGTACCCGAGCTGGCTGATCGTCGAGTAGGCGATCACCCGCTTGATGTCGGGGTGGACGACCGCCATGGTCGCCGCGAAGAACGTCGTGAATCCGCCGATCGCCACGATCGCCAGTTGGTCGGTGCCGGTGAAACCGATGAAGACGCTCGTGATCGCGAGCAGGTAGACGCCCGCCGCGACCATCGTCGCCGCATGGATGAGCGCGGAGACGGTCGTCGGACCCTCCATGGCGTCGGGGAGCCAGACGTGGAGGGGGAACTGGGCGCTCTTTCCCGCCGCCCCGCCGAGGATCATCAGCCCCGCGACGGTGAAGAGCGTCGAGTTGCCCGCGGACGCGACGGGGAGGAACGGCGAAGTGCCGTTCACGAAGACGAACCCGTTCGCCGCCCACCCGCCGGAGGGGCCGGTCGTGGCGAAGAGGTTGAAGTAGATGAAGATCCCCAGCAGGAAGAGGACATCGCCCACCCGGGTGACGAGGAACGCCTCCTTGGCGGCGCTGGCCGCGCTCGGCTTCTCGTAGTAGAACCCGATCAGGAAGTAAGAGCAGACGCCGACCAGCTCCCAGAAGAGGAAGAACTCGAGCAGGTTGTTCGAGAGGACAAGGCCGGTCATCGCGGCGAGGAACAGCGACAGTTCAGCGTAGTACCGCGGGAGTCCGCGGTCCTGGTGCATGTACCCGATCGAGTACAGCATCACCAGGAAACCGACGACCGTGACCACGAGGAGCATCAGGGCCGACAGGGGGTCGACGAGCGTACCCGCGACCAGCGAGACCCCGTTCGGGAACGGGCCGGGGGCGCCCGCGAGGTGGAGCCACGTGTACTGGGCATTGACGTAGACCCCGGGGTTCAGCATCTCCCCGATCGCGATCAGGACGCCCAAGACCATCGCGGCCCCGGCGAGCCCCACCGCCACCCAGCCGCCCCACTCGAGCTTCTTGAGTCGGGTGCCCGCGAGCCCGATGATCGCGAACGCCGCCACCGAGAGGAGCGGGACCAGGAAGGCCCAGGTATCGAGCGTGGTGAAGGTCGACGTAGCGATCCCCTCCTACTCCCGGAGCTCGGTGGCCTGGGCGACGTTGATCGTACCCTTGATCCGGTTGAGGGCGAGCACGATGGCGAGTCCGACCGCGACCTCGGTCGCAGCGAACCCGACCAGGATGACCGCGATGGCCTGACCGGAGAGACCTGCGCCCCCGGTCGAGAACGCGGCGAAATAGACGAAATTGAGGATGGTCGCGTTCATCGCGATCTCCACCGCGATCAGGATCAAGATGAAGTTCCGCCGCGTCAGGAGGCCGAAGACCCCGATCGCCAAGAGCGCGCCGGAGAGGACGAGGAACCAGGACTCGGGGAGGGAGGTCATTCGCGGCCCTCCCGGACCAGGTAGATCGCACCGGACACGCCGGAGAGCATGATGACTCCCAGGAGCAGGAGCCACGGGCCGTACGTCCCGAAGAGCCCGGCGGAGAGAGCGGCCGGGTCATACGCGGTCACGGCCACCGCGTTCTGGGGGAACTCCCCCAGCGCGGCGACGAGGAAGATGAAGGTCACGGCCGCGAGCGCCAGCGGGATCGGGCCGATCCCGGTCGCGGCGTCCCGGGAGAAGATCCGCTTTCGCGTGACCATGATCCCGAACAGGAGAAGGATTGTCACGGCCCCGGCGTACACACCCAGCTGGAGGACCCCGAGGAACGACGCGGCGACGAGGAAGTAGATCGCCGAGAGGTCGACGAAGAACACCGAGACCCAGAGGATGGTGTGGACGAGCTCGCGGACCAGGAGCGAGGCGACCCCCGTCACCACGGCGACGACGGCGAGGGCGAGGAACGCCAGTTCCTCCAAGTTCACTTACGATTCCCCCAGAACAAGCACTCTTTGGGGCAGACGCTGATGCACGTCCCGCATCGAACGCAGTCGGAATCGTTGATGACCGGCTCCTTCCAGATCCGCTTCGCGATCTTCTCGCCGGGCTTGGCCTCGGGCTTGGGGATGTCGAGCATCGTGATGCACTGGGTGGGGCAGTCCCGCGCGCACGCGTTGCATCCGATGCAGAGCGGGGGTTCCAAGAGGATGGCGTCCTCGTTGGCCGGCCGCTCGAGCCGGATCGGGTTCATCGGGAGCTTCTGCTGGTAGATCCCGAACATCTTCTGCGGCGAGTAGATCATGTCCGGCCGCCGGGTCACCGAGAGCTCGTAGCGGGTCGTCATCGTGAGGCACCCCTCGGGGCAGGCGTCGGAACAGAATCCGCAATAGCTGCACTTCCCGTAGTCGATCTGGGGACACTTCTTCGGGTGCTTCGGGTCCCCGCCGGGGACCGTGACCATCTCGATGCAGAGGTCGGGGCAGGAGAACGCGCAGAGGTTGCAGCTGATGCACGTCCCGATGTTCAGCGCGTGGACCCCCCGGTAGTTGTCCCAGATCGGTCCGACGCCGATGGGCTTGCCCGACTCGATGCGGACCTCCTTGCGGAAGGCGGGGTCCTCGAGGCGCTCGAAGGGGTAGATCACGGTCGAGGGGTGGAACAGGCTCTTGGCGAACTGACGGGCCGCCGTGACCATCGGTTTGGCGACCCAGAGGATCGGATTGTCCGAGGGTTTCTCGGTGGCCGTCGCGGGGTCGCTCATCGTTCCGATGCTAAACTCCTGGAGAGGGCAGGCAGCCGAAGACGGGAACGCACTTCACCACGACGAGCGCCGCGGCGAGGAAGACGGCGGCGAGGCTGAGCGGGATCATGCGGTTCCATCCGACGCGGAGGAGCTGGTCGGTCCGGACCCGAGGCAGGGAGGCCCGGATCCAGACGAAGAGGCCGAAAACGAGGTAGGTCTTCACCATGAACCAGACGATCCCGGCGAGCGGGAACGACGTCGCGACCGAAGGGACCCACGTGGGCATCGTCCACCCTCCCAAGAAGAGGAGGACGACGAGGATGCTCCCGACGAGCGCGCGGAGGTAGTCGGCCAGCATGAAGTACGCAAAGAGCATCCCGCCGTACTCGGTGTTCCAGCCCTCCACGAGCTCGGCCTCCGCTTCGGGCAGGTCGAAGGGGATGCGCTCCATCTCGGCGAGCATACCCGCGACGAAGACGATGAGCGCCAGGAAGAGGGGCCCCCAGAACCAGTAGTTCTGCTGCTCGTAGACGATCGTCGTGAGGTCGAAGCTTCCCGACACGATCACGACCGCCACGACCGCGAGGAGGATGGGCACCTCGTAGGCGATCATCTGGGCCGCCGACCGCATCCCGCCCATCAGCGAGTACTTGTTGTTGCTCGACCAGGCGCTGATGAAGATGAACAGCGGCGCGAACGAGAAGATCGCGAGCGCGAGGAGGAGGCTGAGCGGGAGGACCCCCGAGTTCCATCCGGACGAGATCGGAAGGATGCCGAAGAGGACGAGCGACGTGACCATGTAGGCGGTCGGGCCGCTGAAGAAGCCGAGCCAGTCGGCCTCCTTGGGCTTGATCGTGTTCTTCGCGAACAGCTTGATCCCGTCGGCGAAGTTCTGGAGCAGCCCCGCGTACCCGACATGCATCGCGCCCCGCCGGTCCATGAACCGGCCGAGCAGCTTGCGCTCCCACCAGATCAGCATGATCGTGTTGACCATGCTCGCGCCGAGCAGGATCACGCCGAACACAAGGACCGCGAGCCCGAGGATCAGGTCGCTGTTCGTGACCCACGCGCGGACGGGGTACGGCAACGCTCCGCCGATGTGCTGGAGCACCCAGTTCACGACGTCAAAGGAGACGCTGTAGAGCGTGACGTTCGACATGGGACCGACCTAACGGTCCACCTCCCCGACGCAGACGTCGACGCTGCCCATGATGGGAGGGATATCGGCCACCCGGTACCCGATCAGATAGTGCCGGGCCGCGCTGACGTTCGCGAACACCGGGGAGCGGAACTTGACCCGGTACGGGTGCTCGCCCCCGTCGTTGACCACGTAGGCCTGGGCCTCCCCGTGGGGCTCTTCCACGGAGGAGAATCCGACCCCCTTCGGGAAATTGCGCTTCAGGAGGTACCCTTCCCGACCCACCGGTGCGTACGGGGCGCCGAGCCACCGGGGAAGGCGGTCGGCCAGGACGGGGGCCGAGTGATGGTCCAGCCAATCCACGATCTGACGGAGGATCCGCACCGACTGTCGCATCTCCTCCATGCGGACGAGATACCGCGCGGTCACGTCGGCCCCATCGGCAACGGCGACCTCGAAGTCGAGCTGCTTGTAGACCGCGTACGGCCGATCCCGGCGCACGTCCCGCTTCATGCCGGCGGAGCGCAGCATCGGGCCGGTGACGCCGGTGGAGACACAATCGGCCGCCTTGAGCACGCCGATGCCGTCGCAGCGCTTTCGGAAGATGTCGGAGCCCAAGCAGAGTCGGTCGTACTCCACGAACCGGTCCGTGAGCCAGTCGAGGACGCGCCGGGCGTGCCCGGTGAACCCGGGCGGGAGGTCGTTCCGAACGCCTCCGACCCGCATGTACTCGTAGGTCATCCGGGCCCCCGTGTAGCTCTGGAACAGGTCGAGTACCAGGTCGCGGTCGCGCATCCCGTACAGGAACGGGGTCGTCAGGCCGATGTCCTGGACGAACGCCGAGTACCACATCAGGTGGGATCCGATGCGCTGGAACTCGTCGCACATCGTGCGGATGTACTCCGCCCGCTCCGGCGGCTGGATGTGGAGAGAGTCCTCCGCAGCGAGGATGTAGAGGTGCTCCCACGCGAGACCGGCGACGTAGCAGGTCCGGTCCATCAGCGTGATGACCTCGTTGTAGTGCCGGTCCTCGCTGATCTTCTCGATCCCCCGGTGAAGGTAGCCCATCTCGGGGTCGCAGTCGAGGATCATTTCGCCATCGATCTTGACCCGGAGGTTCCAGAGGCCATGTGTCATGGGGTGTTGGGGCCCCATGTTGATCCACATCTCAGACACTGCGCCGCTTCACCTCCAGTTCCTCGGGCTCGTGGAGCTTGAACGAGCGCAGGAGGGGGTGGAAGACGTAGCCGTCCGGTAGCAGCAGATGTCGTAGGTCGGGATGGTGGTCGAACGTGATGTCGACGAGCTCCCAGGCCTCGCGCTCGTGCCAGTTGGCGCTCTCCCACACGGGCGTCGCGGATTCGATATGGGGAGCGTCCGCCGGGAGGTCGGCGGAGAGGATGACATACTGGCGGAGGTCGTCCGACCAGGCCACGTAGAACACTTCGCGGTGCGTGACCCAGTCGATCCCTCCCACCATCGAGAGGTGGTGGAAGCCGAGCTGGTCGTGGATCAAGCGGAACAGGTCGAGAGCCCCGTCGGGACGGAACCGAACCCGTCCGACCGTACCGAGGAACGGTTCCACGCCCAGGATTTTGTCTCCCAGCTTCGGTGAGAGGGTGCTGGCCAAGTCAGTCGGCTGCATCGCTCTCCTCTGACGGCACCGGCGGACGGCCCGCCTACTCCTTGCGCTCCCGGATGAGCTCTTCCAGGCGCAGGATGCCGTCGATCATTGCCTCGGGTCGGGGGGGACATCCGGCGATGTAGACATCGACCGGGACCAGCTTGTCGACCCCGGGGACGACCGAGTAGGCGGTGCGGAAAGGCCCTCCGCCCGTGGCGCAATTCCCCATCGCTATGACCCACTTCGGCTCCGGCATCTGCTCGTACAGCGTGATCAGCTTGTGTGCCACCTTCCAGGTGACCGTGCCGTTGACGATCATCAGGTCGCACTGCCGGGGCGACGAGCGGGGTACGATTCCGAACCGTTCCGAATCCCACCGGGCCGAGAAGGCCGCCGCGAACTCGATCGCGCAGCAGGCGAGGCCCCAGTGGAGAGGGAAGAGAGAGTTTCGTCCGGCCCAGTTGAAGGTCGGCCGGATCACCTTACTCTGTCCCTGCTCCACGACGAGCGAGGCGAACGCTTCCTTGGCGGCGGGGATGAACTCCCGGGCGCGCACGGTGTCGATCTCGATGAAGGGAACCCCCGGTTGGTCGACCATGGGCAGTTCGCCCTCCAATCGGAACGCGTCCGCGGCCGAGGGCGCCACCTTGGCGGGAGCGGGGGGTGGGGGGTCGGTCACACCACCCACCTTCTCTCGCCGCTGAGCGCGTAGTAGATTCCGGTGATCGCGAGGGCCGTGAACGCGCCGGCGATGAAGATCGGGTACCAGCCGGAGTTGACGCCCCGGAAGGTAAGGCCCCACAGGGCCAGAATGAAGCCGAGAACGTCGACGGCGACGAAGACGATCGCGAACGTGTAGTGCTGGGTCGGGAAATCGATCTGGGCCTCCCCCTCGGCCTCCTCGCCACACTCGTACGTCGTGGTTTGGAGGTAGGAGCGACGAGCCGGCGCTCCCAAGGAATGGTTCGCGATCAGCGATCCGACCCCGAATGCGGCAGCGATCCCGGCAAAGACCAAGAACGTCGTGATCCCTGCTTCCATCGCGTCCTCCTGCCGCTAGCCTGCGAACAGCAAATGCGACCCTTCCTCGTTATTTAACTCCTCGGGATTTCCTGACGGCCGGCGAGCTCAGAACGCCCGCCCGGACTTCGTCCGCCGGGATTATCCACCGTGCGGGTTCGGAGGGTCGTGTCCGTGGAGGGATTCCGATCTCCGGTCCGTTTGACCGGACGCTTTGTCGAGCTGGTTCCCCTCTCCCCGGAGCACGCGACCGAACTCGCGTGGGCGTTCCGGGACCCCGCCGTGACCCAATTCCTCCGGGGGCGGTACGGACGGACGGTCGAGGACTACGAGGAGCTCATCCGGGACCTGCTCGCAAAGCGGGCGGCCGGAACTGACCTGCCCTTTGCGACCACCCTCCGGACCTCGGGTCGACCTATCGGAATCACCCGATTCCTTCGCATCGACCGCCCCAGCCGCGAGGTCGAGATCGGGGGCACGGTCCTGGATTCGACGTACTGGCGTACTCCGGTCAACACCGAGGCGAAGTGGCTCCTCCTTCGCTATGCCTTTGAAACCGAAGGGATGCACCGGGTGCAATTTCAAACCGACCTTCGAAACACGCGCTCCCAACGTGCGATCGAACGACTGGGGGCCCAGCCCGAAGCCCACCTCCGGGACGACGTGTTGCTATGGGACAATACCTTCCGGACCAGTGTCTACTACAGCATCCTGGACCGAGAGTGGCCGGCCGTACGGGCGCGGCTCGAGACTTCCTTGGCTCGCCCGTGGATATCGCCCACCCCCCCGTTCGGACCGAAGGTGATCCCCCGCCGAAACGACCAAGAGGGGGCGACGGCTCCCCCGCCCCGGCGCGCCCCGCTCACGTTCTCTGGGCAACCAGAGTTGACCGGGCGCTGGGTGCGGCTCGTGCCCCTGCGACGAGACCACGGTCCCGCGCTGGCTCGCGCGCTGGCCGACCCGTCCGTGTGGACCTACCTCCGGATCCGACACGGGGACACGCCGGAAAACATGGCGGCGTTGGTGGAGGACAACCTCGCGCTCCAAGCGGCGGGCGACACGATGCCCTTCACGGTCCTCGTGGGGGAGAAGGAGACTCCCGTGGGGGTGATTCGGTACCTCGACATCCATCGGGAGGACCAGTGGGTCGAGATTGGGACCTGGCTGGGTCCGGAAGTCTGGCGGACCCCGGTAAACACGGAGGCCAAGTACCTCCTGCTCCGGCACGCGTTCGAGACCGAGGGGACCCACCGTGTCCAGTTAAAGACGGACCGGCGCAACCTGCGTTCCCAGCAAGCGATCCGCCGGCTGGGGGCTGTGCCGGAAGGCCTCATGCGCGAGCACTACCGGTTCCCTTCGGGGGAGTACCGGACCTCCTTGTACTACAGCATCCTCGAATCCGAATGGCCTTCCGTCCGAGCCCAGCTCGAACGGCAGATGTCTCGCCCCTTCGACGGACCCCTGCTACCCCGCCAGCCTCCGTGACCCACCCGCGGGGGCGGGTCGCCCGGCACTACGTGGGCGGCGGAAAGCGGGGGGGGCGTTTCTCGTGGAAGGCGCGAATCCCTTCCGGTAGCTCGCCGTGCTCGGTTGCTTCGACCATCCCTCGGCGTTCGAGTCGAAGCTGGGTCTCCAGGCTGGCACTGAAGGCGGAGACCATGAGCCGTTTCATCCACCCATAGGCGAACGTTGGTCCTTGGGCGAGCTCCTCGGCCCGCGCCCACGCCCGTTCGGCGAGTTGGTCCGGCTCCACCACCTCGTGGACCAGCCCGAGCTCCTTCGCCCGCGTCGCCGAGAGGCGGGCATTCGTGAACAGCATCTCTTGCGCGAGACCGATCCCCAGGTAGTGCGGGAGGAAGTAGGTCAGGCCCCCGTCCGGCACCGCGCCCAAACTGGGGAACGCCGGGACGAGAAGCGCCTTCTCGGACGCGATCCTCCAATCGCACGCGAGGGCGAGCGAGAGTCCTCCGCCGGCCGCGACTCCGGGAAGGGCCGCTACGACCGGTTTCGGCATCGTCAGGAGCTCACGAACCGTCGTCTCCTGCTCGCCCGTCAGCTCGTGGAAGAGCGGGGTGAGGTCGCCCCGTGCCCGGTGCTCCTCCATGGTCGCGACGTCGCCTCCGGCGCAAAACGCTCGGCCCGCGCCCGTCAGCAGCACCGCTCGGACTTCCCGATTCACCGTCGCCGATTGGACCGTCCGCCGGAGCTCGATCATCGATGGAATGTCGAGGGCGTTCAACCGGTCGGGTCGGTCGATCGTGATACCCAGCACCGCCCCCCGCCGCTCGGTTCGAATGCCCGCCACTTCTCCCACCGGGTCCGGCACTTCGCCCTCCTACAAAGGAGGTTCGACCCCGGCCGGGGGTTGGCGCCGCGAGCGTTCCGGGACCCTCACGAACCGGTTCGAAGCCCACGATTCAGGTGCAGGGTTATAGTGGCACGCCCCCTCGCAATCCCTCAAGAGGGCTTCTCGCAGAACCTTGACGACCCGCCGGATCGAGACCGAGCATCTTGGCCTCCACATCGGTGCCCGATCCATCCCGCTCGCGTACGTTCGGGAAGGGTCACACCTCTGGCTCGTGGGGCAGTACGGGGCGAGCAGCTGGACTGTAGAGATCCTCCGCGCAGGTGCGGCCACGGTGGACCTACCGAACGGCACGCAGGACGGACAGTGCCGACTCGTGGCGGATCCAGAGGGGCGGGCCCGGGTCCTCTCCCTCTTTCGCGAGAAGTACGGGAGCGGCCGGGTCGATGGATGGTTCCGACCTGCGGGTCGGGTCATCGAGGTCTCGTTCGGGGTCCCCGCAGACCCGTCCGTCTCCGCCCCGACCCGGTACTACGGGTGGTTGGAAGCCGAGTTCGACTCGATCGCGGCCGAGTATGACCACCATATCCTGGACAACCGCATCAACCGGATGCTCCGAGACCGATCCCTCAGGTTCATGCGAGCGACCTTCCGGCCCCGGGGTCGCTTGCTGGAGATCGGATGCGGGTCGGGGACCGAAACCCTGGAATTGCTCTCTGACGGCCATGAAGTCCTCGCCGTCGATATCTCGACGGCAATGCTCGAGACGGTTCAGAAGAAAGCTACGGCGCGGGGTCTGGACGCCGGGCTGACCACGCGCAAGCTGCGCGCCGGCCAGGTGGGCCAACTCATCGAGTCGGAGGGCCGCGCGTCCTTCCAAGGGATCTACTCGACGTACGGGGCCCTGAACTGCGAACCCGATCTTTCCACGCTCCCGTCGGCCCTCCACGCGTTGCTCCACCCCGAAGGGCGCTTTGTGGCGGGCGTCTTCAATCGATGGTGCGCTTTCGAGATGGTCGTCTACTCCCTCTTAGGCCGGCGACGGAGGGCATTCGGGAGACGGGAGACACCGGTCGCGGTCGAAGCGTCGCGCTTTTGCGTGGACGCTTTCGCGTACTCGGTCCCGGAGTTCGCCCGCCTGTTCCGGCCCCCGTTCCGTTTGGAACGGGTGGAAGGAGTACCGGTGGTGCTCCCGCCGTCGGATCACGCCCGGTACGTGGAGATGCTGAGCCCGCATTTCTCCACCCTCGCCCGGTGGGACGCCGAACTTGGACGGCACTTCCCGTTCAGTTGGCTAGGGGATCACTTCCTCGCTTCGTTCGTGCCGGTCCCGGCCCCGGACGACACGACGCAATACTAGGTAGGAATCACGCGTCGGCGGTCGATGGTGCGCCACTGTGCCGGGTCCATGTACCCTCGGAGGAACTTCGCCCAGAAGATCGGCGTGTAGAGGACGTTGCGGAACCGCCGGCTGTTCACGTGAATGAGGAACACCACGAGGAACGAATAGAGCAACTCGTAGAGGGAACCCGGAGCGACGAGCCGCGTCTGGGCGCCCTGCCACTCGGGCCAGGTAGGTACGGACCGGAATGTCCCCCGATGCTCCATGGCGTCCCGAACGTACCCCACGCGGGCCCCCTCCCTTCGAACCGCCCGTCGAAATGCGTACGTTTCCTGGCCCTGCCCCTCGAGGGACATCCCCGCGGCCCGCCCCCAGCTCAGGGCAAAGAGGGTCAGGCCGAGAGGAAGTCCGTACTGGAACGGATGCCCGACCGAATCCCCGACGACCGCTCGGGTACGGGGACGCCGGAGCTCCTCCATGGCTCGCTCGAGGAAGTCGGGGCGTCGGAGGATGACGTCTCCATCCACGAACACGACGAACTCGGAGTCGGCCAGAGCGAGGGCCCGCAGTCGAGCGAGTCCTCCACCGGTCTCTTCCTGGTGAACGAAGGCCCCGAATCGCGCGGCAATCTCCGGTGTCCCATCCGTGCTGAAGCGGTCCACCAGGATCAGGTGGTGGACCGGGAGGTACTGGGTGATCGCGGTAAGGCATTCTTCGAGGTAGGCGGCCGAATTGAACGTGATGAGCAGAACATCGACACTCGGCACCGGGGCCGAACTCCGCGGGGCGCCACTCACGAAACCACGACCTCCGCCCCCACCATAACGGAGGGCTTTCACACCGGCGGGGGGCCGGGGGTTTGGGGTTTATTAGAGGCGGACGAGTGCTGGGCTGAACCCGACCCGGGGGCCGATGTGAAGATCTACTCCGAACGCCTCTTCCTGAAGTATCTGTTCTCAAACCACGGGTTTTGCTTTGGCATTGACATGAAGGACCGCTCGTACCTGTTCCTTGGCTCACGTTCCGGAATCATCCTGCAACGCCGTCCCGTGGGCGACAAAGTGGTCGAGAACCTCGATTACGAGATTCCCCAGATTGTGGCCGCGTTGCACGCCGAATCCGCCAGCCGAACCAGTACCTGAATGGGTAGGGCTCAGTCGGTCCGCACCGGCCCCCAGACCACCTCTCGTCCCGATCGGGGGCGCCGGGAGGTAATCGCAGACGCTTAGGGCCCGGACCGATAGCCCTCCCCGAAAGCCCCGTGAGAAGGACGTTACCGAGGTTCGAGAGGAACGAGTAACAGCGAGCGGGAGGCGTTCCGCTCCGGGTCCGGGACCCGAGATCTCCTTCGTGGTCATCGCCTAAGGGATGCGGTCGTACCTCCGGGCCGCGCTCGATTCGCTCGCCCGGCAAGACTTAGACCCTACCGGTTCGAGGTCGTGCTGGTACGGAGTTTCGACTCGCCAGAGTTTGATCCTCCGGATTCGGGGCGTCGGCTCCGTTCGGTTTACTTGGACGTCACGGAGAAAGGCGCGTAAAGGGTCCCCGGCGCGCTGGCCGCCCAGGCGTCGATCGTCGCCGTCGCCAAGCTAGGTTGGGGGTGTCCGGGGTCGACGGGGCGGCTGGTCGGGGATCGATCCTGAGTTGGCGGGAGGGATGTTCGGCGGAGCGGATCCGGTATGTTCGGCCGCAGGACCGGGCGGCGGGGGTGGGGCGAACTGGTCGGCGTCGGGCAGTCCCTGGGTCGCAGGGACCTTGGTCTTGCTTCCGTGAGGGTTCACGATCGCGGACGATTCGTCCGATTCCGCCTTGATCTCCTCTTCGATGGAGCGGATCTCGGACAGGAGCTCCTCCTGTTTCGGGATCGGTCCCAAGATGTCGTCCATCGACCCGATGCGCTTCTCGAGGTCGTCGAGCGTGTTCAATTGCCGGTCGGGGACGAGACGCCCGCTCCCCAGGTACTCGGAGGCTCCCTCGACGATCCGGGAGAACTCGAAGGGGAAGAGGATCTTCGTCGCCTGACCGTTCCCAAGGTTCGTGATCGTGTCGAGCGAGAGAACGGTGAGGGCCTTCGCGTCGAGGACGCTCGAACCCAAGGATAGGATGCGGAGCCGCTGGGCCTCTCCCTGCGCTTGGAGGATCGTGGCGACCCGTGCCCCCTCCGCCTCCAGGATCTGCGACTGTCGGACCCCCTCGGCCTGCAGGATGCGGGAGCGCTTCTGACCCTCGGCCACGAGGATGGCGCTCCGCTTCTCCCCGTCCGCCCGGAGGACGGCCGCCCGCCGCTGCCGTTCGGCGGAGGTTTGCTCCTCCATCGCGGTCTTGACGGGTCCGACGGGGTCGACCTCCTTGATCTCCACCGCGTCGACCCGGACGCCCCACTTGTCGGTCGACTCGTCGAGGATGTCCCGGAGGCGGGTGTTGATCCGTTCCCGGTTGTAGAGGACCTCATCCAGCTCCATGTCACCGATGATGGACCGCAGCGTGGTCTGGGCCAGCGCGAGCGTAGCGACCTGGAAGTTCTGGACCTGGAAGATGGCCTTGGGCGCGTCTACGACCTTGATGTAGATGATCGCGTCCACGTTGGTCGGCGAGTTGTCCTTGGTGATGACCTCCTGCCGGGGTACTTCGAGCACCTGCGTCCGCAGGTCGATCTTGAGCACCGTGGCGAGGGGGCTGACGAGGTTGAAGCCCGGGTTGATCATCCGTTTGTACGACCCGAGCAGCGTGACGATCCCCTGCTGGTACGGCTGGATCGTGTAGATCATCCGAGTGAGGATGACCAGGACGATGACGGCGATCAGGACGATAGCAAGAATGAGTCCGGTGTAATCCGTCATGTTCTATTCTCCCGTCTTCGAACCCGCCGAGGGGATTGGGAAGCGGTCAGACCGCGGGCGGAGGTAACTCTTTCCCCGGCGGCAGCAGCTCACTGCTCACTCCGTGGGGGGAGGGGAGACCGGCTGGACGGTGACGGAGACGCCCTCGCCATGGATGACCCGGACCCGGGTCCCGACCGGAATGGCCCGGTCCGATCGCGCGGACCAGACCTCCGACCGGAACTTGACCTTCCCTCGAAGGTTGTTCGGTTCGATGGCCGTGACGACGACCGCCTCCTCCCCGACCAGACCGCCACTCGTGGTACTCATGGGCTTGTGGGTGGGGGCGACCCAGCGGTAGTAGGGGATCTCGATGAGCGCGGCTCCGATGGCCGCGGCGATCACGACGAGCGGCCCGATGACGCTGTTGAGCAACACGTCGGGGAGGAAGAGGTAGAGGAACCCGGCCACCAGCAAGATCGACCCGGGGATCAGCAGGAGCGCACCGGGATGGATCAGCTCGAACGCCAAGAGAGCGATGCCGACGGCGATAATCGTGAGTCCGATGGCATCGTTGACCAAGACCATGTCTCCGGCTTCGGGAAACCCGAAGTGGAAATAAGGCCGTCCCTCGCCTCGGGTGCCTGTTCCGACCTTACCGGATGTACGAGTCCGTCGTCTGGAGGTCGAACCGGGAGACGACCTTCAGACGCCGTCCGTTTCCCCCCCGGGCGTACGCGAGGAAGGGGTACATCTGCCAGAGATCCCCCTCTGCCATCTTGGTCGCGGGGTGGTCGGGACCGAACGCACTCCGGGTGACCCGCGCGGTCACTTCCCGGACGGCGCGCTCATCTAGGTAGCCCAGCGCGTGGAGGTACTCGTGGGCGAGGATCACGTAGACGAAGGAGTTCAGCTCCACCGGGTCGCGAGCGTGGAGCCGCATGGCGTCCACGAGGCCCTCGTTGAGGACGATCATGTTCCCCGTGATCTGCCAGTAAGCTCCCAGTTGGGGCGGGAGGTCCGAAAGGGTCAGCCCGAGGCCGGGGCGCTCCAAGCCGAGGACCGAACGTACCGCACCTCGGACGACCCGGAAGATCTGATCGTAGTCCGCGGGTCGCTCGAGTCGTTGACCGAGTTCTCCCAACAGTAGGTGGGGCCGGCTCGGAGCGGGCGCGGCAGGGCGGGGGCCGCGAGTGGCCGGGGCGGACAGGAAGACGGGCGGCATTACCCTCACGAGTTCCGTGGGGGGGATATAGACGCGGTTACGTTCGCAACACCCCCCGGACCCCGGGGAGCCACGCCGGACCGCCCACGAGAGACTAAGAGACCGAGGAGGTACCATCTTTTCGTGCCCCGACCCGTAGACGTCGCGCTGCCCCGTCGCCGCGAGCGGTTCGAAGACCGTCGCAAGGAGGACTCGCACCGGGACCTGCTCGACCAGTTCTTCGACCACTCGACCCTGCTCGCGGTCTCTCGACTGATCAACCGCGGCCTGTTCGACTCGGTCGACCGCCCGGTCGCCACGGGGAAGGAGGGGGGGGTCTTCCGGGCCTCCCTCGGGGAAGAGTTCCGGGCGGTCAAGATCTACCGGATCGCGAACACGACGTTCCACAATCTTCCGCCGTACGCCCTCGAAGAGCTTCGGAGGGAGACCTCCGTCCGCAACTTCGGTGGGCTCATCTTTGCCTGGACCCGTCGGGAGCACACGATCCTCTGCAAATTGGCCGATGCGGAGGTTCGCGCCCCCAAGCCGTACGGCCATTTTCGGAACATCCTCGTGATGGAATACATCGGGAACGCCTACGGCGCCGCGCCACGTCTCCGGGACGCCCAGATCGACGACCCCGCCGAGATCTACGAAGGGCTGGTCCGCCAGATCGGCCGGATGATCCGGGGCGCGAAACTAGTCCACGGGGACCTATCTCCCTACAACACCCTGCTGTCCGAGGGCGAAGTGGTCCTGATCGACGTGGCGCAGGCCGTCCCGGTGGACCATCCTCAAGCGTTCGCCCTGCTCGAGCGCGACATCGGTAACTACGCAAAATTCCTGTCGCGGTTGGGGTTCGAGGTGGAGCCGGACGAGTTCCTCCGGGCGGTCGGGGGCACCGAGATCCGCCCCGCGGTCGAGGAGGTCGGACGGTGACGACCTTGTACGCGCGGATCCCCGAGGACCGGGTGGGCGTCCTCATCGGAGCGGGCGGGCGGACCCGCCGGGAGATCGCGGAAGCGACCTCGACCGAGGTGCTCGTCGACGCGAAGGAGGGAGAGGTTCGTATCAGCGGTCCCGATACGCAGGCGCTGAGGGTAATGCAGGCGCGGGACATCGTGCTCGCGATCGGTCGGGGGTTCTCCCCCGAGCGGGCGAAGCGCCTCCTGAAGGAGGACACCTACCTCGGGATCCTCGACATCAAGGTCACGACCGGGCACAAGGAGAAGGCCGCCCTGCGTCGGATCCGGTCGCGGGTGATCGGGACCCGCGGCCAGGCCCGCGCCCGGATCGAGGACCTTTCCGGGTGTTCGATGAGCGTGTACGGGGCGACGGTCGCGCTGATCGGGCAGGAGGACCAGCTCGAGCGGGCCACCCGAGCGGTCGAGCTGTTGCTCCGGGGCAGCGAACACTCGACCGTCTTCCACCTCCTCGCCCGCCTCCGCCGCAACGCGGAGATCGAGGAGGCCATGGGGCCGGCCCTCTCCAGTCTCGAGGAGTAGTCGTGGCAAAGACGGTCACGCTCGATGGCCTCGCGCTCGGGTGGGCCCAGGCCCAGTTCCGGTCCTACTACGAGGCGAACCCGCCGCCCCCTCCTCACCGGTTGGACCGGCGCGAGTTCGCCGCGTTCCCGTTCGGCGCGGAGATGAGCATGCGGAGGCACACGACGCTCCGGACCCCGGAGGAGTTCCAACAGTATCTGGTCCGGGAGGTCCCTCGCCACGTCTACTACTCCACCGCGTACTACCGCTATCCCGCCGAGGCGACGATGTCGCGCAAGGAGTGGCTCGGCGCGGACCTGGTCTTCGATTTGGACGCCGACCATCTCCGGGGGGCGGAGCGCCTCAGCTATGCGGACCAGCTTCGGCTCGTCAAGACCCGCCTCTTGGACCTCGTGGACGACTTCCTCGTCGGCGACTTCGGGATCCCGCCGGAGGAGATGCGGCTCGTATTCTCCGGGGGCCGCGGCTACCACGTCCACGTGCGGGACGAGCGCTTCCTGCCCCTGACGAGCCCCGAACGCCGGGAGCTCGTCGACTACATACAGGGGACCGGGTTCGATGCGCGGCAGGTCGTCGCGGCCCGTCACATGGCTGTCTCGGACGACGGGACCGACGGCGCGCTCGGCGGGCGACGGGCTACTGTCCAGCTCCGGGAGATCGCGCCGCCCGATGCGGCAGGATGGCGGGGACGGACGACCCGAGCCTTGCTGGCGATCCTCGCCCGCTGGGAGGGGGCCGGCCCCCCGGCGGCCACCGAGGAGATGGTCGAGTGGGGGATCCCCAAGCCGCATGCGCGGCGGCTCGCCAAGCTCCTTCTCGAGGAGGGAGGGGTGGAGAAGATCCGCTCGTCCCGCACCCTGCCTCCCATGACGCCGGCCCTCCGGGAGGAGTTCCTCGGGGCGGTCGTGCCGCGTGCCGCGGTCGAAGTGCAGGGCGAGACCGACGCCCCCGTGACTACGGATGTCCACCGCCTCATCCGGCTGCCGGGCTCGTTGCACGGCGGCACCGGGCTTCGGGTCCTGCCGCTGACCCGCGACGCCCTGGAGCGATTCGACCCGCTCCGGGATGGCCCGTTCCGGTCGCCTGCCGGGGACCGGGTGGGGATCACGCTCCGGGAGTCCGTGCGCTATCCCTGGGGAGATGCTGAACTGGAAGGGAGCCTCGGCGACGCGAAGGAACTGCCTACAGCGGCGGCGCTGTTCCTGATCCTGCGGGGGGAAGCGTCGCTTCGGGCTTGACCGGCAGGACGAGGCGGCCGATCTTCTCGATCTGAGCCTCGATGACGTCCCCCGCCTTCAGCTTGCGGGACTCCTTGCCGAACTCGAAGCCCGGGGTGCCACCGAGACTGCCGAGCGAGATGATGTCCCCGGGCTCGAACGTGATGCCCTGGGAGAAGTGCGCCAGGATCTGCGGGATGCGGAACACGTAGTCGGAGGTATCCCCGTGCTGGCGAACCTGGCCGCCGACCTTGAGCTCCATCTGGAGGGGGTACGGCTCGCCGACCTCTTCCTTCGGCACTACCCACGGACCGACCGCCATCGTACCGTCGAACCCCTTGCCCATCGTCCAGTCGACCACCCCTTCCGAGGGGTACTGGAGGTCGCGGTAGCCCATGTCGAGCGCAATCGTGTAGCCGGCGACGTACTCCATCGCCTTCGCGGCCGGGATGTGCTTGCCGCGCTGGCCGATCACCACCGCGAGCTCGAGCTCCACATCCGGGAACGCGCCCGCGGGGCTGAGCAGCAGGGCCTCGCTGGGTCCGACCAGGCTGTTGAAGAAACGCGTGAACGCGTACGGCTGCTTGGGGGTCGGCTTCCCCTGCTCGGCGAGGTGGCTCTTCGAGTTGGTCGCGAGGCAGTAGATCTTGACGCCGCGTACCACCGGGGCCAGGAGCTTGACCCCCTCCTCCGCCTTGAACAGCAACCGGGCTCCGGTGGCGGCCCGGGGGGTCCATCCCGCCGCGCGGCGCCGCTCGATGTACGTGAGGATCTTCCGGGTCACCTCGACGGAGTCGGCCCCGCCCTGGAAGAACGCCTGCATGTCACGGAACCGGCTCGGGTCCGCGCCCTTGACGGGGTTGACGCCGAAGAAGTCCCGGCAGGCCGTGTCCAGGTCGATGTACTCGTTCGCGTCGGTGATCATGCCGAAGTGGAACTGGTCGGCGAGCGTGAAGTGGACGAGTTTCACGGAAGTCCCCGGCGGCGGAGGAACCGCTCCGGTTGATAACAGGTGCGTCGCGCGGCGGGGCCGCCTCGGCCGGGGGCCGGCGTGCTCTACGAGAAGTGCCGGGAGACCGCGAGGAGGTACACGAAGATGACCAGCGCCAGGATGAACCCGAGATTGAAGTACGCTCCCGCGAGTGCGTAGGAGACGAGGTACACCAGGAGCACGATGATGGCGAGGGCGAGGGCCCACATGTGCAGGTCGTACAGGCCGTACGCGACGGCCAGGACGATCAGGCCGAAAATGACGAGGATGAGCCCGAGGCCGAGCCCCACCTCCCCGAAGAAGGCGGGAGCCCCCAGGAAGGCGCTTGCGGTGATCCCGGCGAGGACCAGGATTCCGCCGAACAGAACGAGGAACCCGAGGATGCCCATCAGTACGGCGATACCGGCGACCCCGAGCGGACGAGAGTTGGTCGTACCTGTCACGATCGCGTGTCCCCGAGGTCCGGAGCCCCGCCGTCTTACTTGAATGCTGCGACGGGGAAGGCGACGAGCGCTCCGGGCCTACTTCTGAACCGGGTCACGGGAACTCGTCGTTCCGGGCGCCGGTTCCGGGGACGCGGAGGCCGGTGCCGAGACGCTTTTCCGTTTGAGGACAACACCTAGCATCAGTAGCAGGATCCCGACGACGATGACAATGACGCCGATCGTCGTTTCGGCGAGCTTGAGGTTGATGGAAGCCGAACCGTTGCCGATCACACCGGCATAGAGCGCGCCGCCCGTCGCGACGTTGAACGAGATCGTCCCGCCTGTTCCGGTGTAGTTCCACGACTGGGAAGTGCCCGTGCAGGTACCGGTCGAGTTGACGGCCGAGCAGGCTCCGAAGACAAAGTCGACCTTGCTGCCGGAGCTCCAGGTGACGGAACTGGGAACGGTCCCGGTGATCGAGAAGCCGGTGATGTTGGCGAGATAGGGCGATGATTTCGTCACCGTCACCGACGCCTGGGGGACGAGCGGGACCAGCATGAGCACCGCGCCGAGGATCAACAGCACGATGCCGACCACGACCAGACCCTTTCTCATCGGTCCTTCTCGGCCGCGAGAAGGTTCGTCGGGTATAGAACTACGCGTTCAGACGACGGGTGCGCGATGGCTCGGTTCCCCACCTGCGGGGCTCCCCGACGGCCGGGGTCCGTAGGTCGCGACGTACCCTTCCCCGAGCCGCTCGAGACCTTCCAAGTGAAACGGGACCAGATCCTCCGGTCCCATCGCTTCCTCTCCCCCGACGATCGGCGGTGCCGTCGTGCCCCCGATGACGACCGAGGCGTAGTAGACCGTCCAGCGGTCGAAGAGACTTCCGCGCGCGACGCTCGCCAGGATGCGGGATCCGCCTTCCACCATCAGTCGTTCGAACCCGTGGTCCCGGAGGGTACGGAAGAGTTTCTCGAGATCCACCGTCTCCCTTCCGGAGACGAGCGTCGTGACCGTGGCCGGGTACGGACGGCGGTTCCGCTCGCTGGTCGCGATGATCGTCGGGATCGACCCGTCGAGCACCCGGGCGCGCTCCGGGAGCCGCCCCGACGCGTCGACGACGATGCGGGTCGGCGCTCGTTTTGGCTCTTCGCCGAGCAGGTCCCAGTGCACGCGCAGCGACGGGTCGTCCTTCACGACCGTACCGACCCCGATCAGGATGGCGTCGGACATCGCCCGGATCCGCTGGACCCGTGCCAGGTCTTCCGGTCCAGACAGACGCGCGCGAACGCCCCCTGCGAACGCGAGCCGCCCGTCGAGCGAGGCGGCGCAATTCACCCAGACATGCGGTCGAACTACGGAGGAAGTCGTTCGGTCGCCCACGGGACTACAACCATCCGGCCCGGAGGCCCTGTAACTCGCCCTCGAGCTCACCGGTCGCTACGCCGGCGGCCTTCAGGTCGATCAGGTTGATCTCCACGTTGGCCAACGCTCCCTCCGTCGCCGCCCGGAAGAGCGCGAGGGACGTGACCAGGTCGCTCGCGAGCGCCTTTCGGGTGCGCGGTCCGACGGTGCGCAGTCGTCCCGCCAGCCCGGTGGCGAGCCGCGCCGTGCCGAGCGGGACGTTGGCTGCCGTTCGGAGGGCGTCGATGTAGTCCCGCTCGGCGTCCGGTCCCGGCGTCGCTTTCCGAGCCTTGCGCGCGGTCCGGACGAGTTCGTACGACTGGGAATCCTCCTCGACCAGGGCCAGGAACCGGACTCGCGCCTCCTCGAGCATTTCGTGCACCTCGGTGAGTTCTGTATCGGGCTTTGCGGGATCGATCGAGTACGCGAGGACCATCTCGCCCAACGCGGCGGCGAGGGCCCCCGCGGCTGCCGCCGCACTCCCTCCTCCGGGCGTGGGAGTCCGGGCGGCCATGCGACGAGTGAACGAGCCGAGCGACTCGGCCGCCGGCGCGGCCGCATCCACGGCGCGCACCTTTCGCTCGAGCACCGCCCCGCGGTCGAACGAGTGCAGTTGGAGGTAGTACTCGGCGGCGTCGAAGAGGGCGTCCTCGGGAACGAGACCCACGATCTCCGATTCCTCGACGCCGACCCCGTAGCGCTGGGCTTCGCGGCGCACGGCCTCCAGCGCCCGGTGGATTGGCGTGGTCCGGTAATCCGTGAGGTTCATTGAAACCTGCGCCCGGTGACGCTCGGCGATCTCGAACCCGAGCGCCTTGACTTCGGGCAGTCCTCCGTCGCGGGCCCGTACCGCCTTGGCGATCTTCTTCGCGACCGTCACATCCGGGGTCGTAAGGTAGGTATTGAACGCGACCAGGATCGCGCGGGCCCCGATGGCGACCGCTCCGGCCGTCGGGTGGACCCGGGGCGGTCCGAAATCGGGGGCGCGCGCGGGATCCGTGGCGATGGAGTCCCGGATCCCTTCGAACTGGCCCTCCCGCACCTTCGCCAGGTCGGACCGCTCAGGTCGGCGAGCGGCCTTGGCATACAGGTAGACCGGGATCTCGAGTTCGCGCGCGACGCGCTCGGCCAGGCGTTCGGCGAGACGCACGGCCTCCTCCATCGTGGCGGTCTCGAGCGGGACGAACGGGACGACGTCCGTCGCTCCCATCCGGGGGTGTTCCCCGCGGTGCTGGGTCAGGTCGATCGTCTCGGTCGCGACCCGCATCATCCGAAACACCGCTTCGAGGAGGGCGTCCCCCTCGCCGACCAGGCTGACCACGGCCCGATTGTGGTCGGCGTTACGCTCCACGTCCAGGACGGTGACACCCGGGACTTCTCGTGCCGCGGCGCAGATCCGCTCCAGCTTGGCCGCGTCCCGGCCCTCCGAGAAGTTCGGCACGCATTCGAATCGGCTCATGGGGCTCCTCCAAACGTATCGAGCAAGGTCTGATGTCCTCGGGCCTCGGCGGGACTGGTCGCTGGCCGAGGCCGCGTCCGGGCCCGGGCGATCGCGCTCTTGATACGCGCCTCGGCGAAACCGTGTTCGTCGACCAGAAGGCGTCGCACCGCCTCCTCATCGACGGGGCCGAAGGGAGGCAGGGCCACCTCGACCGACGCGGGGTGGCGGAAGATCTCGGCGGTCTCCTCGCTCTCCGCGATGTCGAGCCCGACCCGCTCCACGGTCGCCTGAAAACCGAGGTGCTGCTGGACGAGTTTCAGCGCCTTCTTCGGACCGTAGCCCGTGGCGCCCTCATTGAAATCGGTGCCGACGAGGATGCCGATAAGGATCAGTTCGTCTCCCGAGATGCCCAGCCGGGAGAGGAGCTCTTCCCGGTCGATGATCTGGGCCCCCGGAGCGGCCCCCCCTCGGTTCCGGGCCGCGAGCCCGCGGACGAGCCGAGGGGCCCCGAACAGGAGGCTGTCGTAATCCTCAGAGGCGGCAGCCCAGACGGACCCGCGCGCGGCCATGACCGCCGCTTGGGCCTCGCCCTCGCTCGGAGCCTGGACGGTCGGCACGCCGAGTGTCGTGAGGAGCGTCCCGATCTCCTCCACCATCGGGCGGGTGAGGCGGGACGTTTGAGCGGCCTTGCGGCGGGCGGTCTCGAGGTCGCCTGCCGCGAGCGCCTCTTGGTATTGCGCTTCCGCCCGCTCCTTGGCGGCCACTCGCTGTCGGATCGTGCCCGCCTTCCGTTCGGGGGGCTTGCCGTCGAAGACCCAGACAGGAAGGACGCCTTCGCCGAGCAACGAGGTGGTCCGGTAGAACACGCCCATCAGGTGACTCGTGACCCGACCTTGGGTGTCGGTGAACAGCTGTCCGTCGCGCTGGCGGATCGTGGCGAGGAACTGGTAGACGGCGTTGTATCCGTCGACCGCCAGCGTCCGGCCCGAGAGGGCGTCCCAGGGAAGCTCCTGCGCTTCCACGAGGTCCCGGAGTGGTAGCCCCACGGGGGCCGAAGAGCGGACCCGAGTACTTGGGCGTATCGCGAAGGGGGTGCGCGAGGCGGGCCCGACGGGGATAAAGGGGGGTCCGCATTCCGCCCGGCCGGAGCGGAATCCGATGGAGTACACCTGGAAGGAAGAGGGGACGGGCGAGGGTGCGATCCGGCCCGGGGCGGTCGTGATCTCCGCGTTCCCGAGCGCCGGGCTGGCCACGACCGTGGCCGGTCATTACATGATCCGGGCCCTCAAGATCCCTCGCGTGGGTCGGTTCGAATCTCCCGATATCGCTCCGGTGGCCGTTATCCAGGGAGGGGAGGTCCATCCTACCGTGCGCGTCTACGGTCGGAACGACCTCGCCCTCGTCCTCTCCGAGTTCCCTCCGACCCCCTCGCAGGCGAACGCCCTCGCGCGGACGATCCTCGCGGGGGCCGAGGCCCGGAAGGCCCGACTGATCATCTGTCTCGAGGGCGTTGTTCCGCATCCGGGCGACGGCGAGGAAGAGGAGGAGAAGACGGAGGGGTCCACGGACGAGCAGGTGTGGGCCGCGTACTCCCGTCCCGACCCCGCCCTCCGGAAGACGTTCGAGGCCGCGCACGCTCGCTCCCTCGAGGACGGCGTCATCGGAGGGGTCTCCGGGGCACTGCTCGTCCAGGGGATCGGGCGGCCGATCCCGGTCGCGACCCTGCTTGTGAGCGCCGGCGTGGCCGAGGGCCTCCCCGACCATCGGGCGGGCGCGGCTCTGATCGAGACCCTCGACCGGCTCCTGCCCGAGCTGAAGATCGACACGAAGCCGCTGCGCGAGCAGGCAGAGCAGATCGAGCGGGCCCTTCGCAGCGTGATGAAGAATCGTCCCGCCGAATCGGGCCCGGAAAACCGCGATGCGCCGCCGGGACCGCCGGAAATGTACGGGTGATCCGGCGGGGCCCCTCAGGTGAAGGACGAGTTGTAGCTCAAGAGGTAGAATCCGCCCGCCACCATCGCCCCGAGCAGGACGAATATCGCGAGCGGGTTCGAGGCGAACGCCCAGATCGTGACCCCGATCAGGACGGCGGGGACGGCGAGCAGGCAAAGCACCGTGAGCGTGCGTCCGTCCATCGGAGGGGAGCCGAAGCGGCTCTCCTCATAAGGCTAGAGGAGGAGGGGCGGGGGAAGGGGGGTCGGGAGTGGCCCCCCTCCTCGCGGGTCTAGTGGGCCTCGGGCGGGCGCGCTTCCGGGACGATCTCGAACGTCAACTCCACTTCCCCGCCGTCGCGGATCGCCACCGCGGGCAGGAGGGGCGGGAACTCGGGAGACGGGGCCGGGGCCATCGGAGGGATGCTGAGCCCCACGGCGGGCAGCTCGGCCTCGGTGAGCTGGTTCATTGGGGTCAAGCGCGCGGAGTGCGACAGGGCCGCCGCCTCGAGGAGGGCTTCCGTCGGGGCGAGGAACGCCGTCTCGATGTGGTCCTGGATCAGGTCGGCCCAGTGGCGTGCCACCTGGCCAAAGGCGAGGTTCGCCTGCGACGTGACGAGCGATTCGTTGTCGAGCGTGCGGAGCGAAGCGAGGCCGCGCTCGCGCTTCTCCACGAAGGCCTCCACGAAATGGAGCCGACCGATCGCCCGGTCCGCGAGAGCGCGGCGGTCCCCTTCGCACCGGAAGGGACGGACGACGAACGCGCTCACGACTTCGGCATGGCGGCTGGCGACCTCGAGCAAATAGGGGAGGGCCCCGCTTCCGGCGCCGCCCCCGAGACTGCTGACGACGATGACGAACGTGGCGCCCTCGAAAATGCGGTCGAGCGCCGGCTCCGCAGCGCGTGCGAGGAGTCCGCCGACGAACGGGGAGCCCCCCGTGTCGCGCTCGACTCCGGAGTCCGGGCCGAGGTACACACGGCGGTCGAACTCGTCGAACGATTGTACCTTGGGGTCACAGTTAATGGCCACGGTCTCGAGGTGGCGAATGTGGCGGGCCGCGATCTCGCGGGCGATCCGTATTCCGCCGCCGCCGACGGCGGCGAGGACGAACCGAACGTCCTGGCCGAGACGGAGCTGGTGGGCCCACGCCTCCTCCAGCACGCCGGCGTCCGGTCCGGAAATTCGTTCGTTCGCTGCCTGCCCATCCTTGTAGATCGCCACAACCCACCCTTTGGCTGTCTCCCGAACCTCCGTCCTTTACCGACCGACGACGCCCCGCCGCTCCAGGTCCTTCCCGCTCTCTTGGAGCGCTCCGACCTGGGCCCGGGTCTCCACCGCATCGCGCACCGTTGCACGAGCCCGTTGGACGAGCTCCTGGACCTTCAGTTCCAACTCGCCGCGGCGGACGATCTCGGCCAGGATGTCCCGGACCGGGCGCCCGTTGGCGATGTGGCGACTGTAGGTCTCGAACGCGGCGTACTCCTCGGGCCGAAGGCGCACGGGGACCTCGATGAAGCCCTCGGCGTCCACGGCAGGCGTCGGCGCGGTCGACAAGGCACGGGCGCGGAGGAACGCGTGCAGCGCCGCGCGCATGAGCTCCGAGCGGGTCGGGAACTCGCCGTTCGTCACGAACGAGTCGACCAGCTGGAGCTCCTTGCGGTTGCACCGTAGCGCGATGCGCGCATCCTCGGTCGCTTCCCGAGAAGGAGCGGCGCCACGAGGGCGCGCACTTTCTCGGTCCGGAGCGTTGTCGAACACAGCCAGTATTGGCCAAGCATACTTCTTGTACTTAAACAAACGTAAGGTAGATCGTCTAGTATTTTGTAAGTTTCCAGAATCGCATTTTTCTGAGGTGTCGAACAATTGAAACATGTCGTCGAACAAGCGCTTTGCCCGGGTCAGCTCGTGTATAACCCCCCTGGCGACGGGCGCTGGAAGCGAGGGATCGGCTCGGACCCTAGACCGTCGCAGTCAAGGTGAGCCCGGGAACGGTCAATTTGGCGTTCCGGAGCCCGTTTGGGCCGGACTAGCGTGCCAATGCACGACACGCTTCCGTGACGTGCGGCGATGTGTCATTATGCGCATTCATGCGCATCGCGTCAATTGACGATGTGAAATGCGTCCATTGTCGTATCAGACACCCTGTCCATTCAAATACTACCTGTTTCCAGTAGGGGTCTTCGCGGGTCTTCGGACCCTCGGAGGACAAAGCGAATGAACGTCTGGGAAACAAACAAGCGGAGCTGGAGAAAGGCGCGGAAGCGCGCGGTATCGCCGATTATTGCGACCATTTTGCTGGTCGCGATTACGGTGGTTCTCGCGGCCGTGCTCTACGTGCTGATTTCGGGATTGACACACGGACCGGGAAACACCCCCATTGGGAGTGCCTTGGGGTTCGGTGCGGCGATCTCAAGCACGTGCACGGCGGGTCAAGCGACCGCTCACCTGTGTGTATCCGGTAACTTCATCTACACCATCCCGGTGGGCACCTCGACCGTGACCTTCGCGAGCATCCTGCTCGAGGTCAAGACAGGTACCGGTGCGACGTTCTCGAACGTTGGCATTGGTGGATTCGCCGTTGAGACCATCGCCGGAACCGCTGCGGCCTACTCGACCGTCGCCGCCGCCGCTGGCCTCGCGATGACGACAACGTGGGCAACGTACACGGGGACCTACGCGTCCTCGAACTCGCTCACCAGTCTGTACTCGATCGTCGTCGACACTGGCGCGGCGACCTCGCAGGTGGGCAACGGGTTGACCCTGGTGGCGCTCGGAACGGGCTCCTACGGAGATTCGACCTCCCCGATCTCTCTCCCGTAGATCGCGGTAGCCCGCCTGAGACGAACCCTTTCCTCGGCACGGTGGCGGACGACTCCCGCCATCGGCCCTTGTTTTTGAAAAGGACCGAAGACCGCGACTCGACCCTTTCGGAATCGACCCCGCGTCAAGATAGTGACTCGTCTTCGAGGGATTTGCGTGAGGTGGCGTTGCGCCCCCCCACATGGGCCGCTTTACTCTCCAATGATCGACCGAATGAGCTTGCCCCACACTCTCACAACCAACTCAGTACCTGAACCCGGCCCCTCCGGGGGGGGTCCTGCCGCCCCTGTTTTGTGCCCCCTCAGGGATCGCGGCGGCGGGCGATTTGCGCCGGGTCATGGACACGGTACAGCGATAACGGCGGACCTCACCACCACTCGGCGTCGGCGCCGATGGTCTACCCCAAGGTGTTGACTGTGATTTCCAGGACCACCGGGCCCGTCAACGAGCTCGGCGAGCCGATCGTCAGGCCTAGGGGTCGGCTGTCGTCGCCGATGACGACCGGCATCGGGAGGGAGTACTTGGTCCCTACGAGGGTGAAGGGAGAGTTCACGGTGACGCTGTAGATCGTGTGATTGACATGGTCGTAGTTGACGAGCGCCCACGCGACCTGGAACGAAGCTCCGGAGTCGTATGTGGGGGGGAAGAAACCCGCCGCGCGCGAGTAGTTGAACTCGCCCAGCCCAAACCAGCCCTGGCCGTTCGCGATCGTGCCCTGTTCGATGGTCCAACGGACCTCCTCCACCGTGAACGTGGAGGGGGACGAGGCCGGGAGTCTTAGGTACCCGATCCCAATGAAGACCAGCAGGAGCACGAGCACTCCTAGGGCGATGGAGTAGAGGGCCGTCCAGATCAGCTGACGTCCCCGCGGTACCCGCATCGTCACGGATGTCCCGTAGGCCGGTCCGAATCTTGAGCGATGCGTACCGGCTTGGGTCGAGAGCCGGATGCGCCCGCCATGAGAGTCCCGGCCGAATTGATCCCTACGTAGGGGGAGTCAGGTCGTAGACGGGGATCGAGAGCAAGAGGTTCGATGGCTGTCCGGTGTAGGAGATGTCGATCGTGCAGGCGGCCGGGTTCTCGAAGCACCAGGGCGGGGCCCCGTGGTAGTCGTCGATGTCCAGGAGGGGCGCGCCCGTGATCCCGTTCGGGTACATCCCGGACGAGGGACAGATGTTGTTGTCATGCGCCCAGGGTTGGGCGTAGGGCCCGGAAGCCTCGATGCAGGCGTAGTCCAGCGGGTAGCCGCCGTTATGGATGTAGACGATGAACAGGTCCCCGTTCACGAGGTAGTTCGTGGTGTTCGTCAACGGTTCGAATACGCCGAGTCGGGTGAACAGCGAACCGAATGCAACTCCCGCCTCGTCCCCCATGTCGAACCCGCCACAATACCCGAGGTACGGTCCCGCCGGGGCCGACCCCGACAGACCGGGGAACCAGGTCATCTGGGCGAGGGTGCCTTGGAGGAGAACCGTGGTGTTCTGGGTCGTGTAGGGAGCGGGGGCGTCCATCCCGTTGCAGATGAAGGTGAAGTTCAGTTCCGACAGTAGGATGCTCGGCGAGCTGATCTGAGTGAAGACGATCTCGGTCGTATTCAAGGAGGAGAAGTTCCCGGCCGTGGGATACTCGTCCTCACTGAAGTATTCGCATTCGTTCCACCAAGCCTGACCCCACGCATTGTCGAGGCTCGGGGCCAACGGATACGTCCAGCTTCCGAGCGGCTGGCAATCGGTCGGGTCGCCCCAGACGGGGTTGCTCCCTCCGCCGGGGATACTGAAGGAAACCGTCGGCGGTTGAGGTGGGGTGTAGACGTGGAACGTCCAGAGGATCACGCCCGCGATGATCGTGATCGCTACGAGAAGGACTGTCGCGATGATCTCGGAGACCCCACGGCTGCGCCTTCGCCGCCAGCGCCGAGTTGACTCCATTACCGTATTGATGGACGGGAGGGGCTAATCAACCTTCTGACATGCGCCGGAGTTAGTGACGCCCTCCGACCGCGCCGGCGACCGTGACGTCGGACCGACGGTCGAGCGATTGCGGAACGAGAGGACGCGGCCATCAGAAGAGGTGTTCCGTATGCCGCGATTCAGGACGGTGGTGAGGCGCGTCGCCGGAGCCGCGCTGGCGAACGGCGCGTCGTCGATCATTTCAGTGGGGGATCTTTTCCCACCGGCGCCGGATTCGCCACCGTTCGAGTCAAAGAGTGGCTGAAATGGTGCCGACCCGCCTTCAATCCATCCCATCAGAAACTGGTTCCTCCAGGTTCACCGTCGGTGGCAAACGCCTGCGCAACTCGGAACGTCTAAATACGGCGCCCCAGCCTTTTACACAGCACTAGGGGGCTCGTCTATGTCGGGATTCCGTTCTGCAAGGGCGTCGTCGCTGCGTTCCGCCGGCCGTCGTGCATCGCGCCGGGCGCGATCGGGCCGGTTCGGCCGACGGGGGGTTTCGGAGGTCGTGGCCACGATCATCCTGCTGGCCATGACCGTGGTGTTGTTCTCCTCGATCTTCGCGTGGGTCACGACGTTCCCGGCACCCGCGGTCCAGAACACGACGCAGTTCTCCGCGAACCTCGTCCTGACCGCCAACCAAACGTACGTCAAGGGCCTGCAGATCACCCACCTCGCGGGACCCGCTCTCGCGGGCAGCGCCCTCATCTACCTCAAGTCCGCCTTCCACCCGACCGCGCCCGAGTTCCAGACCCCGCTCGTGGCGTCCGCCTCGATTCCCAATCCCATTACGTGGAATCTCGGTCAGACCTTCAACTACACTTTCCCGTGTCCCCACGGCGGCTGCCAGCAGCCCGCGTTGCCGGACAACATCACGGTCCTCGTCGTGAGCAACGACCAGGTCGTGTTCAGTACTATCCTCCCGGGGACCATTATCTCGGTACCGCCCTTCTTCGTCGCGACCGGCATCTCGCCTGCCAGCCCCGTCGTGGCGGGGACGTTCACCATCACCGCGTACGTCTCGGGCAATACCGGGGGCGACCCGGTCTACGTCAACCTCGTGAACATTCCGGGATTGGCTGCGACGTATCCCACGGCGCAGAAGATGACCTTCTCGGCCCTCACGAACCGATGGACCTTTGTCGTCCCCGCGAGCCTCACGACCACGAACGGAACGTTCTACGCGTTCGTGAACATTACGAACCCAATCGGGCAGAGCGCCACCGCTGGAGTAGCGATCACCCTCGTCAGTTCCAATGGCGGCTCAACCCCGATTCTCTCGGTGGCCGTCGTGATGATCCCTAACCCCCCGACCCTCCCGCAAGTCCCCGCGTTCTTCGCGGCCCTGGTCACGTACCAGGGATCCGGTACGAACCTCGCCCTGGCCGTGCAGTTTTGGGTGAACCAAACCCCCCGGCAAGAGGCCGGCCAGCCCGGAGCGTATTCGACCGTTTCCCAAGCGCTTGCGGCACCCTCCGGACTCACCATCTCGGGACCCACGACCGTCACTGTCTACAGCACCAGCCCCGCGACCTTCAGCAACTGGCTGCTCAACTCTACGGTCGTCATCTCGGCGTCCAGCACCGTGACAGCGGTAGGTTCAGCGCATGGGACGACGTCCTTCACCACCGCGGCCCCAATCACTGGGTGGGTCGCAACGTTCCCCAGTACATCGTTCTCGCACTCGTGCACCGTTACGTGCCCGTTCCTGAACGACACACTTTGGAGCAACTGGAGCGTAGCGACCTCCTTCTCGGGCAAGATCTGGGTCAACCTCTCGGGCGTGAACAAGAACACGTACACGATCGGTGCCACTGCCCTTGCCGCAGGACCCAACGCCCACACCGCGACCTCCGGCCCGGGCGCTACTACCCGATGGAAGCCTGCGGCGGCCGGCACCTACACGATCCAGACCCAGGTTACCGTCACCGCGGCCGGAATCACGGTGGGGTACGTCTGGGACACCTACACCATCGTGGTGACGTAGGACCGGCAGGCCCCGCCCGCCGACTCTCCCGGTGACCTCGGCAGCCCGGCGTGGGACTCCGAACCGAGATTCCGGCCGCCTGATCATGCCCCGTCCCCGCCGGGCGCTCGGTGACTCAGGGTCGTACCGGGGGGGGCCGGTGAGGGGAAGGTGTGTGCCCGATGGTCCTCGCCAATCGATCAGTTCTTCTTGGGTGCAGACGGGAGCGGGGTCGAGGTGGGTGCAGAGGCGCTGGGCGAGAGCGTGGCCCCACATTTCCAGCAGGTCGTCTCGTTCGGGTAGACCACGGCCCCGCAGTTGGGGCAGGGGACCTCCGGTCGTCGCGGTCCGGCCACCTCGGCGACCGCCGGGGCGGCCGTGCGGGGCGCGGGGGAGACCGGCGCGTCGGTTTCCCCTGCCTCCGGGGCGATGGGACCCGGCGAACGGGCCAGGGCGCTGCCGCGCTGGGTCTGCCGGCGCTTGATGTACATGTAGACGAGGAGGACGACGTAGAACGGAATCCCGAGGTAGACCAAGATGTTGATGTAGACGGTGAGGAGGAGCTGGATGTAGGTGGTGGCGAACGTGCCGACCACGGGTCCCTCGAGCCCGTTGTAGTTCGGGTCCCCGACGAGGAGGATGAAGGTGGCGTTGTGGGTCGTGGGGGACGTGCTGTTGTTCAGGAAGAGGCCCATCTGCCAGGCCCAGATGCTGTCGGACGGGAAGATGAAGTGGAACGTGACCGTGTGATTGCTGTCGTTCGCAAAATCCGCGGGCTTGAGCGTCTGGTTCTGGGTGTAGAATGGGTAGCCGACGGCACAGTTCAGGTCGTTGGCGCCCGTGGCGCCGGGACACGTCGAGATGTACAGCGAGATCTGGAACGGCGTATCGTTCCCTTTGGGAACGTAGAGCGGAACGATGCTGACCGTCCAGGTGAAGTTGGTGGCGAGACCGCCCACGTAGGGACTCACCTGGGCGTTCTGCATCAGGGCGCCTCCGCCGCCCCCTACGAAGTCGGTGGGGGAGTTGGCGGGCGCGATCGGGGTCATGACCTCCTGAGTGAGCACGACGTTCGCGATCGGCGCGGAGAGCAGAAGTATGACCAGTCCCAGGAGGGCGAGGAACCGGATCCGCTTGATGCCGAGCCAGATCGGCACGGCGAGACCGACCACGAGCATGACCGGGATGGCCAGCAGCGCGTAGAGGTAGGCGTAGGTGAACGCCGTCACCAATATCGCGAAGGCGATGAGAAGAACCCGCCCGAGGGGCCGCTGGACGAACCCCCTTAAACCCGCCAGTTGCTCCACGGAACGGAGAGGCAGACCTGCCTCCCCTTAATTAGGTGATGGCCGGTTCTTCCTCGATGGCGACCCCGTCGGCCCCCCCCGTCGCGCTGATCGTCCTGGATGGGCTCGGCGACCGACCTCACCCCGCCACGGGGGGTCGGTCCCCGGTCGAGGCGGCGGCGACGCCTCATCTGGACCGACTTTCCCGCCTGGGGCAACTCGGCCAGGTGGTTGTCATCGGGCCGGGAATCGCGCCGGAGTCGGACGCGGGCGTGTTCGCCCTGCTCGGCTACGACCCCGTTCACGATTCGCCCGGACGGGGCGTGCTCGAAGCGCTGGGCGTGGACCTCCCGCTCGGACCCGGTGACGTTGCGCTGCGCCTGAATTTCGCGACGACCGAGGGCGACGGAACGATCGTGGATTCCCGGGTGGGGCGATCGCTCTCGACCCACGAGGCGCAGGAGCTCGCGCTCGGGATCACTCGGGCGGACCTCCTCGCGAACGAAGGGATCCGCGCCGAAGTTCGGGCCACGGTGGGCCACCGTGGCGTGCTCTGGTTACATCCGGTCGCGGGGGGTCCGCTCTCTCCCCAGGTCTCCAACGCCGACCCGTTCTACGAGCGCGTGGGCGGCATGGGTCAGGCGCGACGGCCCGACCACCCTCGAGTGCTGCCCGTTACTCCGCTCGACGAGGTGCCGGCGGCGGCCCGGACCGCCCAGGCCATTAACTCGTTCTTGGAGCGCTCGGGCGGCGTCCTCGCCGGCCACCGGGTGAATGCACGCCGCGCCCTCTCCGGAAAGAAGATCGCGAACGCCCTCCTCGTCCGGAACGCGGGGTCCCTACCGGAATCTCCCCTCCCTTCGTTCGAGCAACGTTACGGGATCCGTGGAGCGTCGCTGACGGAGATGCCCGTCGAGCGGGGGATCGCCCGGGTCCTGGGCCTCGAGGATCGCTTCGTGGGTCCGATGGGACCGGACCGGGAGGCCGGGTACCTAGAACGGGCGCGCATCGCCCGGGACCTATTGGAGCGGTTCCCCTTCGTCTACGTGCACCTGAAGGGACCCGACGAACCCGGGCACGACGGGGACGCGCTCCTGAAGCAGGAGATCGTGGAGGCGATCGACCGTTCGTTCTTCGGTCCGTTCTTGGACGGCCTCGACTTGAGTCGGGTCCGCCTCGGCGTGACGGCCGACCACGCCACGCCCGCGATCCAGAAGGGACACACCGACGATCCGGTCCCCTTCCTCCTGGTCGGGGCCGGCATCCCCGGCGGGACGGCCGACGTCACTTTTGGAGAGCCTGCGGCCGCCCGAGGATCGCTCGGGACGCTTCGGGGAGCCGACGTCCTTCCCCGCCTCCTCCATCCTGTGAACCCGACTTCCGCATGAGGAGTCGGGGACTCCGCGTGCCCCGCGTCGAGGGGGAGCGGGTTCGGAGCCGGCTGCGCGAAGCTCAGGCTCTCCGCAGCGACCTACGGATCGTCCAGGAGGGAGAATGGATCTTTCTCCCCGTCGAAGCGGGGATCTCTCTGCCGGCGGATCTCGGCGAGTTCGTCGAACGAGATTTCGAACCGGCGGCCGCCCGGGGTCCGCAGGATTATCGGGATCTCCTAGTCGGCTGGTCGAAAGCGGAACGGGAGGAGCTGCCGCGCTCATTCGACATCGTCGGGGACGTGGTCCTGGTGCGGATCCCCTCCACCTTGTCCCATCGGTCGGCCGACATCGGGAATGCGCTCCTCGCGTTCGTCCCCGGGGCTCGCCTCGTCGGGGCGGATCACGGAGTACACGGGACGGAGCGTAGACGGACGGTCGAGCGGTTGGCGGGGTCGGGGCCGTGGAGGACCCGGCATCGCGAGAACGGACTCGAGTTCGATGTGGACTTGGAGCACGCGTACTTCTCCCCCCGGCTGGCGCGCGAACACGGACGTGTCGCGGCAGAGGTGCTTCGGGGGGAACGCGTCTACGACCTCTGCTGCGGGGTCGGTCCGTTTGCCGTCACGATCGCGCACGCCGGGTTGGCCGCCCGCATCGTCGCGGTCGATGTGAATCCGGTCGCTATCGAGCTCCTCCGGTCGACCCTCGCCCGATACCCCTTCCGCTCGACGGTGGATCCGATTGAGGCTCCGGTCGATCGATTTCTCGAGGGCGCGGAGCCCATCGACGTCGCCGTGCTGAACCTCCCTCACGAAGGGATTAAGTATCTACCCTCGGTGGCAAACGTCGTGCGACCCGGCGGACGGATTTTCTACTACGAAGTGACCGACCGGCAGGGCGCCGGCGAGCACGATGTCGAGCTCCGGGACCGGCTCGGCGGGGCTCCGGCCTGGCACCTTCGGGACCGCCACGTGGCCCATCCCTATTCCCCGACCGCGGACCTGGTCGCCTACACATTCGAGCGCGCGCCCGCGTAGGAGGTTCGTGTGGCGCTCGTGATGGATCTCGCGGATGTTTCCGACGCCGACCTCGCCCTGGTCGGGGGGAAGGCCGGCAAACTGGGCGAGATGGTGCGCCAGGGGCTCCCCGTGCCCCCCGGCTTCGTCCTGACCACGGAGGCGTACAAGGCCTTCGTAAACGGGACCGCGCTCGCGACCGAGATACCCGCTATCCTGGGGACGGTCAAGGGGGCCCGCGCCGACTCCACCGAATCGGCGTCGCGCCAGATCCGGGAGGCCTTCGACCGGGCCGAGTTTCCCCCCGAACTCCGTGCCCAGATCGCCACGGCCTACGACCGCTTCGTGACCCGGCACAACGTCCGTTTCTCCGCCGTCCGGTCGAGCGCGACGGCCGAGGACCTGGAAGGAGCGTCGTTCGCCGGCCTCCAGGATACGTATCTCAACGTCGCCGGGATCGATCAGATCCTCGCGGCCACCAAGCGGTGCTGGAGCTCCCTGTTCACCACCCGCGTCTTGGTCTATCGGGAGAAGAAGGGGTTCGACCATCTCCAGGTCCACCTCGCGGTCCTGATCCAGAAGATGGTCGACTCCGTGGTCAGCGGGATCCTGTTCACCCGCGACCCCAACACGGGGGAGAACCACATGATCGTCGAGGCCGGCTGGGGCCTGGGGGAGGCGATCGTCGGGGGCGAGGTCACCCCCGACCACTACGTAGTGGACGGGGCGACCCTGAAGGTCGTCCACAAGCAGATATCCGAGCAGCGGGTGCGCATTGTTCGAGCCGAGGGGGGAGGGAACCGACGTGAGGACGTGCCAGCCGATGCCCAGAACGCCCAGAAGCTCTCCGACCACCGCCTCTCCCGACTCGTCTCCCTCGCCCGCCTCATCGAGTCGCACTACCGCCGTCCGATGGACATCGAGTGGTGCGCGGACGCCGAATCCCTCTACATCGTCCAGGCGAGGCCCGTGACGACGATCCCGACCTCCACCGCGCCGGGGGCCGAGCGCCCCTCGAACGCGAGCGGAGGCGAGTCCTCCGAGCAGGCGCCCCTCGTCCGCGGCTTCGGGGCCAGCCCCGGTATCGCCGGCGGGATCGCCCGTATCCTCCGCGGTGCCGAGGAGATGGACCGGATCAAGGCGGGCGAGGTGCTGGTCACGACGATGACCACTCCCGACATGGTGCCGGCCATGAGCCGGGCCGCCGCGATCGTCACCGACGAGGGGGGGATGACGTGCCACGCCGCGATCGTCTCGCGCGAGCTCGGCGTCCCGTGCATCGTCGGGACCCGGGAGGCGACGAAGAAGATCGCGGAAGGGTCGGAGATCACGGTCGACGGGAAGACCGGGGCCGTCTACGCCGGTCTGCGCGCGATCAAGGCCGCCCCGGCGGCGGCCGTCGCGGAAGCCGGCGGGGGTGGCCACGGCGGAGAGGGAGCTCCGATCACCGCCACCAAGATCTACGTCAACGTCGGCGTTCCCGAGAAAGCGGAGGAGTACGCCCGTCTACCGGTATCGGGCGTCGGCCTCCTGCGGATCGAGTTCATCTTCACCGCCCACATCCGAGAGCACCCGCTCTCCCTCCTGAAGAAGGGCAAGAAAGAGGAGCTCGTCCGACGGCTCGCCGACGGGGTCGGCAAGGTCTGCCGGGCGTTCCATCCCCGCCCCGTGATCATTCGAACGTCCGACTTCAAGACGAACGAGTACCGTGGGATGCCGGGCGGGGAAGAGTTCGAACCGGTCGAGGAGAACCCGATGATCGGGTGGCGCGGCTGCTCCCGGTACATCTCCCCGATCTACAAGCCGGCCTTCCTCTGCGAGCTCGAGGCGATCCACCGCGTCCGGACCGAGATGGGCCTCAAGAACGCGATGGTGATGTTGCCGTTCGTCCGCAACACCTGGGAGCTCGAGGAGATCGCCGAGATGATGAAGGCGCAGGGGTTGAAGCGCTCCCGCGACTTCCAGCTCTACCTGATGGCGGAGGTTCCTTCGACCGTGCTGCTCGCCCGGGAGTTCTCGGCCCACTGCGACGGGTTCTCCATCGGGTCGAACGACCTCACCCAACTCATCCTCGGGGCCGACCGGGACTCGGAAACGCTCGGGCGGATGGGGTACTTCGACGAACGGGACCCGGCCGTGTTGAACGCGATCCGGATGCTGATCACGGGCGCTCACGAATCCGGCCGGACGGTGGGCATCTGCGGGCAAGGACCGAGCGTCTACCCCGAGTTCGCGGAGTTCCTCGTGAAGGAGGGGATCGACTCGATCTCCCTGAACGCGGACACCGTGCTGACGACGATGCGAACGATCGCCTCCCTGGAGCAGCGGATGAAGCTTCACGGGATGCGCGCGCGACCCTAGCCGGGACCGCGCTCCGCGGGGCCCCCGCGCGGCGGCCGCCACCGAGGAGGTCCGGCCGCGGGCACCGGCGGAAGGGCCAGTTCTGCCTCCCGGGGCAACTCGTACACCGTGAAGACCCGCGCGGGCCGGAATCCCAGCCGGACGATGCGGGACTCGAGACGCGGGGAGTCCGCGAAGAGAAACCCGTTCGGTCGGGTCCGCCCGTCGGACCCCCCGAAGACCCCGCCGACCAGCGTGGAGGCTGCTCCCTGGCCCCGCTCCCCGGAGCGGGTGGCGATGAAATGGAGGCCGGTCTCGCCCCTCGCCTCGTACAGGATGCCCGCCGAGACGACGTTCCCGTCGCGGGCCGCCACCATCGGGGTGAGCCGTTCCTCGGGGTTGGGGTGGTGCCAGACGATGTCGAGAGCGGTGCGGAGCTCGGGTCGTTCCTTCTCCGTGGTCCAGAGGGAGAGGATCGGGTCGAACTCGTCCGCCATCGCGGGGCGCACGGTCAGGTCGGAGGGCGTGGGGGCGGCCACCTCTCCGCCCGACAGCAGGAGCGACAGAGGAGCGGCGCTGGGACGGAAGCCGAGGGCCCGGAGGCCCGAGTCCACGTGAGCGGGAACGGGCGTCGGGACCCTAAAGGTGGGCCGGATCGCCCGCTGGAAGTAGTGGTCGAGCGCGCGCTCGAAAAAGGCCGTTCGCCGTTCCGGCGAGAAGGTGTGCACCACCACGAAGTTGAACCGGGAAAGCGGGATCCGCTCGTGGATGACGAGGTCGCCGCCGGCGATCCCCATGACGAACCCCCCGAGCGTCCGCACGAACTGCTGTTCGGCCGCGAGCGCGGTCTCGACCGGATCGCGGAAGGGGAGTTCGCCCACGTCCCGGCGGAGCGATGCGGGCTTAAGTGCCCGACGCCCCGACCAATGGTTATTACCCCGGGTCCCTCGTCCTCGGGCGAGGCGGATTCCGCCTCGAGGAAGGATCCCGCTTGACGACATTCCCGCTCCGGCCACCGGCGGCGATCGCCCTCTTGGGCGCCGGGAACATGGGCAGCGGGATCGCCCAGGCGTGCGCGCAGGCCGGCTTCGAGGTCCGCGTCCGCGACGTGGACGACGTGGCGCTTCAGCTCGGTCGCAGCCGGGTCGAGAAGATGCTCAACGGGGCGATCGAGCGAAAGAAGCTGACGCCCGCCCGACGGGACGAGGTCCTCGCGCGCCTCCGCTTCACGACCGACATCGGAGAGGCCGTCCGAGGCACAGCCCTCGTCGTGGAGGCTGTGTTCGAGGACGCGGCCGTCAAGCGGGCCGTGTTCACGGAGGTCGCCGCCCACGTGGCTCCCGACGCGATCGTCGCGACGAACACCTCGTCGCTGCGCGTCACCGACCTGGCGAAAGGATTCCTGAATCCGGGCCGATTCGCCGGCCTCCACTTCTTCTACCCGGCGGCGATCAACAAGCTCGTCGAGGTCATCGGCGGGGACGAGACCGCGCCGGCGACGCGCCGAGAGCTCGAGCGGTTCTGCTATCTTCTCAAGAAGATCCCGATCGACACCGCGGACCGGGCGGGGTTCTGCGTCAACCGGTACTTCGTGCCCTACCTCAACGAAGCGACGCGCCTCGCCGAGGAAGGGGTCGCGAGCTTGGGGACGATCGAGGAGGTCGGACGGGAGCTGTTCGGCGCGACCCTCGGCCCGTTCGAGCTGATGAACGTAACGGGAATCCCGATCGCGTTCCACGCGGAGACGTCGCTCTATCAGGCCTTCGGCCCGGCCTACGCCCCCTCGAAGCTCTTGGAACAGCAGTTCCGCTCGGGTACGCCGTGGGCCTGGAAGGAGAGCCCGGTCGAGCCGGGGAAGAAGACGGCGGTGCGGGCGCGATTCCTCGGGCTCACCATCGGGATCGCCACCCGGCTCGTCGAGGAGGGGGTCGCCTCGCCCGAGGCCACCGACCGCGGAGCGACCGTCGGACTGCGGCGCACGTTCGGACCGTTCGCCCTGTTGAATTCCGTCGGCCTCGCGGAAGGCCTTCGTCTCGTTGAGGAGTACGCGCGATCCTGGCCCGGCAATTTTCCCGTCGCGGCGGCCTTGCGCGACCGAGCCACCCGCGGGGAGACGGTGTGGCCCCTGCACGCGGTTCGGGTGGAGCGCCAGGGACCGGTGGCGTGGGTGCTCCTCGACCGCCCCGAGGTGCTGAACTCCTTGAACTCGGACGTCCTGCTCCAGCTCGAAGCCGCCTTCACCGAGCTCGAGACACACCGCGGCGTGCGCGCGGTCGTTCTCGCGGGTTCCTCGCCCGTCTTTGCCGCCGGGGCCGACATCGCGGAGATGGAGACGAAATCGCTCGCCGAGGGGATCGAGTTCGGGTTCCTGGGTCAGCGGGTGGCGGAACGGGTCGAGCGGTTCCCCACCCCGGTCATCGCCCTGGTCGAGGGATACGCGCTCGGCGGCGGCCTGGAGCTCGCGCTCGCGGCCGATTTCATCGTCGCGGCGGAGGGTGCCCAGCTCGGGCTCCCGGAGGTCACCGTGGGGATCCATCCCGGGATGGGGGGCGCGACCCGGCTCTCGCGCCTGATCGGTCGAGCCCGGACCAAGCTGCTCTCCTACTCCGGCGTCCCGGTCTCCGCGGAGGAGGCCTTCCGCCTGGGGTTCGTCGCCCGGATCCTCCCGGCCGCCACCGCGCGGGAGGAGGCGCAGGCGCTCGCCGAGCTGATCGCGAGCCGCGCGCCCCTCGCGGTCCGCTGGGTGAAGCAGGTGATCGACCGGGGGGAGGACGCGGCCATGGCGACCGCGCTCCACTTGGAAGCGGAGTCGGCGGGCCACACGTTCGGTACGACGGACCGCAAGGAAGGGATGCGCGCCTTCCTCGAGCGCCGCAAGCCGAAGTTCGAGGGAAAGTAGGCGCTAGGCACCCGCGGCCAGGAACGCCCGATACCCGGCCGCATCGACCAGTTCGGGGTCCAGCGGGCCGGTGAGCTTCAATCGAACGAGCCACCCGCGACCGTACGGGTCCTGGTTGATCAGTTCGGGGTGCGACTTCAGATCGGCGTTGGCCTCGACGACCGTCGCGTTGCCCGGCGCATACACGTCGGCGACCGTCTTCACCGATTCCAAGACGAGGACGCCGCCGCCCTGGGGGACGACCTTCCCCGCCGCGGGGAGGTCGACGAAGACGATGTCGGTGAGCTGGGCCTGGGCGTGGTCGGTGATCCCGAGAGTCACCGTGTCGCCCTCGACGCGGACCCACTCGTGGCTCTTCGCATACCGCAGTCCTTCGGGCACCTCCTCTTCCGTCATGATCCTTCCTCCCATTGCCCGAGATACGTAACCTGTTCGGGCGTCAGGTGGTCGAGTCCGACCCCCAGCGGGGCGAGCGCGGCCTCCGCGACCAGCCGGTCGAGCTCCGGCGGCACGGGTTGGACCCGCGCCTCCATCGTCAGGCCGTGCTTCGCGAGATGCTCGGCGCTCAGCGCCTGAAGGGCGAAGGACAGGTCCATGATCTCCACCGGGTGACCTTGGCCGGCGGCGAGGTTGATGAGCCGTCCCTCTCCGAGGAGGTAGGCGCGACGCCCGTCGGCGAACCGGTACTCCTCGACCGACGGGCGGACCGTCCGGTGGCTCACGGCCAGGCCCTCGAGGTCGGGCCGCGAGACCTCGACGTCGAAGTGACCGGAGTTCGCGAGAACGCATCCGTCCTTCAGGACCTTGAAGTGTTCCGCTCGCACGACGCTCGTGTTGCCGGTGACCGTGACGATGAGGTCGGCTTGCGGAGCGGCGTCCAGCATCGGCGTCACCCGGAACCCGTCCAGCCGGGCCTCGATCGCCTTCACCGGATCGACCTCGGTCACGATGACCTCGCCGCCGAGGCCGCGCAGTCGGCTCGCGACGCCTTTTCCGCACCAGCCGTAGCCGGCGACGACGCAGACCCGGCCGGCGATCAGGAGGTTCGTGGCGGAGAATATCCCGTCGAGGGTCGACTGCCCGGTCCCGTAGCGGTTGTCGAAGAGGTGCTTCATTTCTGCGTCATTCACGTCGATCGCGGGGAACAGGAGGTGGCGGGAACGCGCGAGGGCCCGCAGTCGGGTGACGCCCGTTGTCGTCTCCTCGGTCGAGCCCCGGATCTTTCCCCGGTCCTTGCGCGTGGTGTGGATGAGGGCGACGAGGTCGGCCCCGTCGTCGATGATCACGTCGGGGTCCGCCTCGAGCATGGCCCGGATCCCTTCCCGGAAGTCCGCCACGGACTCCCCCCTCACCGCGTGGGTGGCGATCCCCGACTCCAGCAGCACGGCAACCGCGTCGTCGTCGGTCGAGAGGGGGTTGCCGGCAGCCAGGTGGACCCGGGCGCCCCCCGCCTGGAGCGCCAGCGCCAGGGCCGCGGTCTTCGACTCGACGTGGAGCACGGCAGAGATCGTGAGGCCCCCGAACGGCTGCGCCGCCTCGAAACGCCGCCGGATCCCTTCCAGAACCGGCATGTGGGCACGGGCCCACTCGACCTTCTGTCGCCCGCGTTCGAGGTCGCCCGGCATACGAGTCCGGGCGTCGGTATCCCGAGACGGGATAAGAGCTAGGGAAGGGGGAAAGGGTTCGTCCGGTCCGACCGGAGGGCGGCGCCTACTGGACCACCGAGGAGCAGAACGGGCAGATCAGGTAGTCGCCCGGGATCTCCTTGCCGCAGCCGGGGCAGTTCTTGAAGCCGGCCGCCGCAGGAGCGGCTCCCGTTCCCGCGGGGGTCTTGGGGGGAGCGGCCTTGGCCGGTGGGGCGCTCGGGGGCGGGGCACCGCCGGCTCCGCCCTTGGGCGGCGGGCGGGCGGGTACGGCCCCGCCCGAGAGGGCCGCGATGGGCTCGCCCGCACCGCCGCCACCGGCGGCGGGAGGCTCGGACATGCCCGTCCGCGGCGTTCCCTGGCCCTGCTGGAGCTTCCACTGGTTGTAGGGCGTGTAGGTCGGCTGGCGCTTCCACCAGTCCCAGAAGGAGCCCTCGTTGAAGTTCTCCCCGAGCTCGCGCTTGCCTTCCGCCCGGTACTTCTCGGTGTAGTCCTGGTAGCCCTGGCGTTCCGCCGCCTCCCCCGCCTCCTCCGACGTGCCGAGGAGCAGGGCCGCGCACTCGGGGCAGATCTTGGAGTTCGCGGGGATCGTGGACGAGCAGCGGCTGCAGCGGATCAGGTCCGCCTCGAACTCGGCACCGCACTTCGGACAGACGGTCGCGTCCTCGGGGATCAGGTTACCGCACTCGCCGCACTCCACGAGCTTGCCGGCCGCCTGGCGGCGGGAGACGAACAGGAACGCGACGAGCCCGACGACGACCGCGGCGATGATGAGGATCCAGTACGGCCAGATCGTCAGACCGAGGAAGCTGTAGTTGAGGAAGTTCGAGGACGACCCGCCCGGCACCGTGTAGGTCCCCGGGAAGGAGATCGAGGCGTTCGCCCCGTTGTAGAGCGCCTCGATGCTGATCAGGTAGGTGGTCCCGGGGGAGAGCAGCTGTTGGAGCGATTGCCAGGCCAGCGTGTACGGACCGGGGAGAGAGAGCGCCTCGGCGACCGTGACCGGGCCGTTGCCTCCGCTCGTAGGGGTCGCCGTCACGATGAGGACGGCCGAGTGGGCGAGGCTCGTGTTGTACCAAAGGTCCCCCGGCGTGATGTAGAGGTCGTTCAGGCTGAGCGTGGACGGGGGATACGACGTGACCGTGATCGACACCTGGGACGGGTGGACCAGGAAGGCGTGGGACGAGTTGGTGATGCCCGAGAGGCCGGAGACGTTTCCGGGGTTCCACAGGAAGAAGACCGTGAAGGAGGAGTTGACCGCTTCACTGTGATCCCCGATGACCGTCTCGTTGATCGTCCACGACAAAGCGAAGGTGTAGTTCGAGTTCTGTTGCGTCAGCGGCACGGCGATGAGCTTCGGCTCGGTCACGGTCGTGTTCTTCTCGAAGACCAGCGACACGATCGCCGAGGTGATCGGGGCCGGTCCGATGGACGTGACGGTCGTCGTGAACGTGAGGTCCTGACCGATCCGCGGCCCTACTCCGGTGCCGTTCGTCGAGATGACCTCCTTGGTGATCGCGGCGCCCGCATAGTACTGGGGGAAGTGCTGGTTGGGGCCCCAGTCGGGACCGCTGTAGCCCGCGGTTCCGAACGCCACGCCGACGGGGAAGGGGCTCACGGACCAGTTGAACCAGCGGCTGTTGTTGGTCGGGATCGGGAGGAAGACGCCGAAATGATACGCGCCGAGGAACCCTCCGTCGGGAAGGGTCGTTCCGTTCAGCACCGAAGAGGCGAGCAGGATGCTCGCGATGCCGGACCGGCCGCTCGTCGCGTACCCGGGGTAGCCTTGGTTGGTATCGCGATAGTGGACATAGCCCCAGATCGGCGGGCTAGCGGTAGCGAGATCGTTGAGCCCGTTGGCGGTCGCGTTGTTGGACTGCGTGTTCGGGTACGCGTAGTAGGCGGAGACGGTCGCCCCGTAGATCGGGATCGTGCCTCCCCGGCCGGTCAGGTTCAGGTCCGCCCAGCGGTACAGATAGACCGTGCTCGAGCTGTCCGGGAGGACCGCGGAGGTGCTGAACACGCCGGGGATCGCGTTGGGCACGCTCAGGTTCCCGAGGTAGGCCGTGGCTCCGTTCTCCACGAGCAGCTTGTTCGAGGCCCAGGGGAAGGGTGCGAAGGCGGAGTAGGGCGACGTGGGAAGGCCGGTCCAGGTCAGGCCGACGGCCGTGTCGACCGAGTTCAGCACGGTCCCCGCGCCCGACACTTCAAGGTTGTACTCGAGGGGAGGTAGGAGACTGACCGTGACCTGGGTCGCGAGGGTCGGCGCGCCGCTCGTGAGCCCGTACTGGACCGAGATCTGGCTCGTGGTGCCGAAGGATCCGGTGTAGTTCAGGTAGTTCAGCATCCCCTTGTCGTTGATCGCGGTGGTCAGGGCGTTCGTGAAGTCGACGACCGCGTAGCCGTCCGTGGTGTCGTTGACGAGGAACACGCTTCCGAGGGCGTAGCCGGTGCCCCCATACCACACCTTGACCGTGAAGGTGGATTCGGTCGGGTTACCGGTGGTGTTGTAGTAGACGCCGACGCGGCCGCCTCCGATCCCGCCCGGATAGAGCCAGTCCTGAGTGAGGTTCGCGGAGTCGGTCGGGGTCGCGAGGGAGGTGACGTTGGCCGGGATCGTCACCTGGGAGGCGTTGAGGGGAGCCGGCCCGGGCATGCCGTAGAAGGTCGTATCGTCGGCGTACGTCTGGTTCAGGCTGCTGTTGAAGAGGTTCAGTTCGGCCCCCGAGGTCGCCAAGATCGAAGGGGCCCAGATCGTGTCGCCGAGGATCGTCGGGGATTCGCTGAGGGAGCGGACCGAGGGGTTACCGGTCACAAGGGTCGAGTTGAGGGTCAGCGCCGCGCCCGCACCGGTCGCGGTGACCCAACCCGGGAACGCGAGGGTGGAGTTCCAGGTGGTCATGGCGCCGGTGACCGTGAGGTTGAGTTTCACGTAGGCGTTCAGGACCGCTGCGTCCGTGGTGATGGTCGAGTTGTAGACCTTGACGGTCCCTTGGTCCAGGAAGTGGACCACGTGCGACAGGCGGGACTGGGGGGTCCCGACATCGGACACGAACTGAACGAACGAGAGGATGACGTTGCGGACGATCAGGGTCCCGCCCGCGAGGACGGTGATGTTGCCGCCCTGGAAGTAGGTGTTGCCACCCAACGTGGGCTGGATCGTGAAGACCTGCCCCGACGATACGATGAGGTCGCCGTGGGTGAGGTCCGGTTGTACGGCCGGAATCAGGGGGGCCGCGGGCGCGACGGGGGCCGCCGGGACGACGGCGCCCGGAGCGGGGGTCGCCCGCGGGGATGCCATCCCCAGAAGTCCCGCGCTCCCCACCAGCAGCAGGGTGAGCACGAGCGTGAGAACGGCTCCGTACAGCAGTCGGCGGCCCAGAGTCTCCAATCCCTCGGTCGGTGAGAGATGGCCCGAAAAACGGTCCACGACCGAAGAAAGGTCGGGTCCACCTATTTAATCCTCACTTCTCCTCGTGACGGATACGGTTCTCCGCACGCACGCCGGAGCGTGGTCCGGCCCGAGGAATCGTGAGCCAAACCCGCGTGGATAAGGGGCTGGAACCGTCGAATCCAGCGGCGGTTCGGGTCAGGGAACCGTCAGGACGACCTTGCCGAACAGGTCCGGGGCCTCGAGGCGGTCGAACGCTGCGATCGCGTCGTCCAGCGGTCGGGTCGAGTCCACAACGGGCCGAAGTCGTCCGGCGGCGAGGTGGGCGAGGACCTCCGTGAACTCCCGGGCGTCCGCCATCGTGCTCCCCCGGATCGAGGCCTGGCGCCAGAAGAGGGTGCGTACGTCGATCTCGGCCATCGGCCCTGACGTCGCACCGATGACGACGACCCGTCCCCCCCGTGCCAACGCTCGCACGGATCGGGAGAGGGTCGACGCGCCGACGGAGTCGAACACGACGTCGAACCCCCGCTTGTCGCTGGCCTCCCACAGGACCCGGTCCAGCGGATGGTCGTCGTCGAATGAGACGAAATCGTCGGCGCCGAGCGCGCGGGCCGCTACCTCCTTGGATCGGTTCCGGGAGGCCACCACCACCCGGGCGCCGAGCAGCTTTCCGACTTGAACGACCGCGGTGGTCGCCCCTCCGCCCGCCCCGATGACCGCGAGCTGGTCTCCGGGCCCCGTCGCCCCAACGGTGCGGATCGCCCTCCAGGCGGTCTGGAAGACGAGCGGTACCGCGGCGGCCTCGGTGGCCGACAGGCGATCCGGGCGGGGGTGGACGTTGCGCGCGGGGACGACCGCGTACGATGTCGCGGTGCCCTGCGTGTGCTCCCCCAGGATGCGGTAGTTCCGGCAGAGCGACTCCTGTCCGGCCGTGCACGCCTCACAGGTTCCGTCCCAGATCCCCGGGTTGATCAGCACCGGCTGCCCGGGCCGTAATCCCTCCACGCCCGGACCGACGGTATCGACCTCGCCCGCCCCGTCCGAGCCGAGGACGTGGGGCCGTTCGATGGGAACCCCGGGGATCCCCGAGAGCGTGAACCGGTCCAGGTGGTTGAAGGCGGCCGCCCGGATCCGGACCCGCACCTCGCCCGGGCCGGCGACGGGTTCCGGTACGTCCACGAACGTCAGGCGGTCCCGTCCGCCGTGCTCCGCGAACCCGAACCCGCGCATGGCCCCCTACTCGCGGGCGGGTTCCCAGCGGGTGCCCGAGCTATCGTCCTCGAGCACCACTCCGGCCGCCCGGAGCTCATCGCGGATCCGGTCGGCCTCCGCGAAATCCCCCCGGGCCCGCGCCCGGGACCGTGCGCGGATCGCGACATCGACCGAGCCCGATAGCGCTCCCGCGGGCGGCGCCGAGGCGCGGGGAAACAGACCGAAGACCTCGTCCCCCCAGCGATAGGGAGCATCGAGCTGGCGAAGCGCGTTCCCCGAGAGAGCGTCGAGCGACCCGAGAGCCTCCGCGACCGTCTTGCTCCAGCGGAAGAGGAGGGCGATCGCCTCCCGGGAGTTGAAATCCTGGGCCAGCGCCTCATCGAGGGCTTCGACCAAGTCCTCCGCGGCCCCGCTCCGCTCGTCGGTGAGCTCCACCCCCGGATGGTCCTCCCCGTCGCGGGCGAGCAGCTCGGCGATCCGGTCCGCGGGGCGGGCGAGCCGGGCATAGGCCTCGCGCGCCTCCTCGAGGCTCCGACCCGGCTCGAACTCGAGCGGGCTGCGATAGTGCGCGTTAAGGTAGAAGAATCGCACCACCCGGGGTCCGAACTGGTCCGTCGCGGCCGCGAGGGACGAGACGTTGCCGATCGACTTCGACATCTTCTCCCCGCCCAGGTTGAGCATCCCGACGTGCATCCAGTAGTTCACGAGGGGGGCTTCGCCCGTCGCGGCCTCGGCTTGCGCGATCTCCGCCTCGTGGTGCGGAAAGATCAGGTCGAGCCCGCCTCCGTGCAGGTCGTACCGCGGGCCGAACACCCGGCTCGTGATCGCCGTGTCCTCAATGTGCCAACCCGGGCGTCCCGGCCCCCAGGGACTTTCCCACTCGGGCTCCCCCGGCGTGGCGGCCTTCCAGAGGACGAAGTCCTCCGGTGCCTTCTTCCGTTCGTCCCGCTCGACGCGGGCCCCGGGCTTGAGCGCCTCGACCTTCTGGCCGGAGAGCCTCCCGTACGTCGGGAACTTGGCCACCGAGTAGTACACGGAACCATCGTCCGCCCGATAGGCGTACCCCCGGTCCATCAACGCCTGGACCTGGGCGATGATCTCGGGTACGTAGTCGGTAGCGTACGCATTTAGGTTGACCGAGCGGACGCCGAGACGGTCCATCGTCGCCAGGAACTCGCGGAAATTGCGGTCGGAGAGGGCCAACGGGTCTTCGTCCTGCTCCGCGGCCCGGGCGATCACCCGGTCGTCCAAGTTGGTGACCGTTTGCACGTAGAAGACGCGGTACCCCCAACGTCGAAGGGCCCGGGCGACCATGTCGAAGACCACGAACAGGCGACCGTGGCCGACGTGGGCCTCGGCGTACGGGGTGAGGCCGCAGACGAAGAGCTGGACGCGCGGGGGAACCATGGGGGCGAACCCGCGGGTCTCCCGCGACATCGAGTCGTAGATCAGCACGCGTCGCATGCTAGACCTTCCGAAGGGCCCGCCGCACGTCGTCCGCCAGATCGGCCGGATCCTCGATGCCGCAGGAGAGGCGGACGAGCCCGTCCGTCACGCCGTGGGCTTCGCGCTCGGACTTGGGCACGCTCGCGTGGGTCATCGTGGCCGGATGGTCGACGAGGGATTCGACCGCTCCGAGACTTTCCGCGAGGGTGAAGATCGAAAGGGCCCGTAGGAACCGGAGGACGCCGGCCTTCGACGCGCGGAGGTCGGCGCTGACGATCCCTCCGTATCCGTGCATCTGTCGGCGGGCGAGCGCGTGCTGCGGATGGGACTTGAGACCGGGGTAGTGCACCTGCCGCACTTTCGGGTGCCCCTCGAGGAGCTCGGCGACCGCGCGAGCGCTTTCGCCGTGCGCCCGCATCCGGACGCTCAGGGTGCGGATGCCCCGCAGGACGAGGAAGCAGTCGAAGGGGCCGGGGACGGCGCCGACCGCGTTCTGCAGCCAGGTCATCCGCTCGAGATCCTTTCGCGACCGGAAGACGAGGGCGCCTCCCACGACGTCCGAGTGTCCGCCGAGGTACTTGGTGGTGGAGTGGAGGACGATGTCGGCGCCGAACTCGATCGGTCGCTGGAGCGCGGGGGTCGCGAACGTGTTGTCGACGACCACTCGGGCCTTTCCCGCGCGAGCGACCCGGACCGCCGCCTTGAGGTCCACCAGGTGAAGGAGGGGATTGGTCGGCGTCTCGAGGTAGAGCAGGTCGGCCTTCTCGGACAGGGCGGACTCCAGCGTCGCCGGGTCCGAGAGGTCCACATACTCGACCTGGAGCCCGAACTGGCGACGATGATGCTCGAACAGGCGCCACGACCCGCCGTAGAGGTCGTTCACGGACACGATGCGGCTGCCGGAGGGAAGGGACTCGAGGAGGGTGGTCAGCGCCCCCAATCCCGAGGAGAACGCGAGTCCGCCGACTCCGCCCTCCAGCCGGCCGAGCGTCGTTTCGAGGATCGCCCGGGTCGGGTTACCCGACCGACTGTAGACGTATCCCTGGTTCTCGTTCGGCGCGCTCTGGCGGAAGGTGCTGGCGAGGTAGATCGGCGGACTCACCGCCCCCGTCGCGGGGTCGACCGGTTGGCCGTCGTGGATGACCCGGGTACTATAGCGCATGAGAACCCCCCTGTTCGGACAGGAACGAAACGAGGTCGTGCCGGGTCAAGACCCCGAGCGGTGCCCCGGTGCCGGGGTCCCGGACGAGCAACGTCGATTCCTCCTTGAACCGGTGGAGTACCTCGGAAACGGGCGCGTCAGCCGAGACCTCGGGGAACGGGGGTTGGAGGATGGACTGGACCGTGCGGAGCGACGCCGTTTCGTCCGCGAGGGTGCGTCGCAGCACGTCGTCCTCGTGGATGCTGCCGACATTCTCGAATCCGGACAGGACCGGCATGGCGGAGATCCCGTGATGCCGGAGCAGGGCGAGCGCATCGCGCACGACGGTCGTCGGGTCGGCGGCCACCAGGGCGGGGGTCGCGGTCTTGCGGGTCAGCAATTCCCGCGCGCTCGCCCCGACGTCGAGGAACCCCTTCTCCCGCAACCAGTCGTCCGAATAGAACTTCGAGAGATACCGGTCGCCCGAGTCCGGGAGGAGGACGATCACGGTCGACCCCTCCGGGAGCGGCCGCTTCGCCAGCCACTTCACGGCGCCCGCGACGGCGGAGCCCGAGGAACCTCCGACGAACATCCCCTCTTCACGCGCCAGCCGCCGGGCCATCTGGAAGGACTCCTGGTCGTTGACCTCGACGAACTCGTCCATGTACTGGAAGTGGATCGACGGCGGGATCATGTCCTCCCCGATCCCCTCGACGGCGTACGGAGTGGCCTTCCCGAGCGTGCGGGTCCGGAAATAGGGGCCCAGGAGCGATCCCGCCGGGTCGACGGCCACGATCCGAACCATGGGCCGGTGCTCCTTGAAATACCGTCCGACACCGCTGAGGGTCCCCCCGGTCCCCACGGTCGCGATGATGGCCGCGAGCTCGGGTCCCCCGTCGCGGTCGATCTCCGGCCCGGTCGAGCGGTAGTGGGCGTCCGGGTTGGCCTGGTTCTCGTACTGGTTGGGGTAGCAGGCGCCGGGGATCTCGAGGGCGAGGCGTCGGGCAACGGAGTAGTGGCTCATGGGGTGGTCGGGAGGGAGTCCGCTCGGGGTCACGACGACGCGCGCGCCGTACGCCCGGAGGAGACGGATCTTTTCCGTGCTCATCTTGTCGGGGAGCACGAAGACCACCCGGTAGCCCCGCACCGCGGCCACCAGGGCCAGCCCCACGCCGGTGTTCCCGCTCGTCGCTTCGACGATCGTGCCGCCGGGCTTCAGGAGGCCACGACGCTCCGCGTCGTCGACCATCGCCGCCCCGATGCGATCCTTGACCGAGCCGCCGGGGTTCAGGTACTCGAGCTTCGCGAGGACGGTGTAGGGAAGACCTTGCGTGACCCGACGAAGCGGGACGACGGGGGTGTTCCCGACGAGGTCGAGGATGCTCTGGGGGCGGGGACCTGCGGGCGACACGGACGCGCGAGAGGGGTCCGGCCATAAACCCTTGCCCGGGGGCCCGCCCACGGGCTCCCCAGGGTCCGTTTCGTACGTACTCATACGTTCCTGTAGGACGGACCTATTAAGGAGCCACGTTCCCTCGAATCGGCCGGTAACGCGGCATGCTCGGTTCCCTCGAAACAGAGGTGATGACCTCGCTCCGGGAACTGGGGGAGGCTCCGGCCGCCGCGATCCGCAGTTCGCTCGCGAAACGGGGGACCCGGGTCGCGTACACCACCGTGGCGACCATCCTCTCCCGACTGTTCGACAAGGGGCTCGTGAAACGTCGGCGTGAGACGTGTCGGGGGGGCGAGCGGTACGTGTACCGGACCGCGGAGGTCGAGCAGAAATACCTCATCAACCTGCTCCGCGGAGTCGTCGCCATGTTCGGGCCGGCGGGAGTGGTGCATCTGAACGAGGAGATCGCGAAATTGAACCCCTCGGAAGAGCACCAGCTCCGTCGCCGCCTCGGACTGGAGTAGACCCCGGGGTTCGCATGGGGGTCGCGCCGCTCGCGCTCCTCTCTCTCCCGATCCTCGCCTGGGTCGCCGTCGGGGTGGGAGTGTTGGTGGCCTATCGAACCGGGACCTCGTCGACGGTGTTCCGGCTCGCGGCCCTCTTCCTCGGATTCTGGGCCATCTTCGCCACGACCGGACTGCTTTGGGTCTTGCTCAATGGGGGTTGGAGCGCCCTGCTCGCCCTCGTTCACGCTCCGCTGCTGCTCTTCCAGCTCCGGTATCTGGTCTGGTGGCTCGCCGGCGCCCTGGGTGCCTTCGTCATCTTCCTGGCGGCGTTCGTCCTGAGCCAGGCCGTGGGCCGGGGGTTCGTGATCCTCTTCCAGACCCGGCCGCTCGATTGGCCCTCCCGACTGGCGGCTCCGGAGGCGCCCACCTCGCTCCTCGCGTTCGCCTCCGCCACTCCGAACGCGTTCACCTTCACGCTGCTCGAGCGAGGGGGCCCCCGCCTCCTCCGGCGCCGGGACGTCATCCTCCTCTCCGAGGGGTTGCTCGGCGAGCTGACCCAAGTCGAGGTGGAGACCGTGGTCGCCCACGAGCTCGGCCATGTCCGCGAGCTGGACGGCCGCTACCTCACGTTCTTCCGGACGCTCTCGCGGATGATGCGGTGGGACCCGATCCTCGCGTTCTGCGCGGACCGGCTCACGGCTCGGGAGGAGCTACGGGCGGACCGGATCGCGGTCGAGTTGACGGGCCGCCCGCGCGCCCTGGCCCGAGCGCTCTACAAGGCGTCGCGTTTCGCTCCGCCCGCCCCGCCCGCCTTCTCCGCGAGCGGATTCCTTGGGGTAGGAGGCCGTCGCGGTCAACGGCAGGCGGCCGCCCGGATCCGCCGCCTCATGGATTGGGCGGAGAGCGGGCGGTACCCGGAGGAGCCCGGTGCCTAGAGGGGCTCCGGTCGGTCGGTTCGGGCTTCCGGCCACCCTGCTCGTCGTGGTACTCCTCGCGGCGGCGTCGATCGGCGCGTCTCCCGCGCGGGGCGCCGGAGCGCCTCCTCTCCCGCTCGCCCTCGACCGGATCTTCGTCAACAACATGACGGGGGCCGAGCTCGCGCCCGGTTCCGGCGGCGCAATCTCGATGAAGGTCGGTAACCCGCTCGCCGACGCGATGACGGGAACGGTCCTCACGGTCGGAGTGTACGCGTTCAACGCCTTCCCCGGCAATGCCACCTCGGGAGTGAACGTCGCCTCCGCTCCGGTCCTGTCGAACGTCACGTCCTCCGGTCTCGAGGTCAACGAATCCCTAGGAAGCCTGGCCACGCACGCCACCACCTCGCTCTCGATCTCGGTGCAAACGGCCGACTCCACGCCGGCCGGAACGTTCGCGATCCGGACCGCGCTCCGGTTCGTCGAGAACGGGACCGCCTACGTGTTGGAGTCCCGGGGATGGTTCACTTTCGCGACGTGGACGGCGGCCACGAACGGTCCGAACGGGAGCACCGACGTGAACCTCAGTCGGTTGGGCGTCTCGGGGATCCTTCCGGAAACCAGCCTCCTGGTCCAGTCGAACAACTTCGCCTACGCCCTCTGGGCCGTGCTGGGGGTCGGGCTCGTCGTGGTCGGGATCGGGGCGTGGCTCTACTTCCGTCGCTCGAACTCCAAGTCGGGGACCCGGCCCGTCCCGGCGGAGACCCAGGCGCCGAGGGCCTTCGGCACGAGACGGACGAGCGATGGGGACTGACGCAGCAGCTGCCGTGCGACGTGCGTCGGGAAGTCGATGTCGCCGAACGCGACGATCGTCGAAGCGAGCTCGGACCCTTGGATCGCCGCGATCAGCCGGTCCAGGTCGGCGTCGTCCAGGCGCTGGAAGAGGCGTCGCAAGTACAGGGCCCGATGGAACTCCTCTCCGAACTCCGCGTGCCACCGTCGTTCGTACTCCGCCAGGGAGCCGGCCCCCACGTCCCCTCGCTGGAGCGCGTCGTGCGCTACCGTCGCCGCGATCTCGGCGCACCGCATTCCGGTGAAGATCCCGCCCCCCGAGAGAGGCTTCACCTGCGCAGCGGCGTCCCCGACCAGGAGCACGCCGGGCCCGTGCGTCTTCGGAACGAGACCGATCGGGATCCCCGACACGAGGAAGGCCGTCGGGCTCGCGAATCGGACGCCGAACCTACGTTCCAGATGAACCACCAGCCGGTCGTAGTATTCTCGCGCCGAGGTGCCATCCGCATCGACGGCAACCCCCACGCGGGCGCCCCCGTTCCCGTCCGGTATCCACCATCCGAACAGACCGGGTGCGAGCCTCCGCCCGAGGTAGACCTCGACCGTCTCGGGATCCCCGGGGCTGCGGGGGAATTCCGCCTCGAACGCGGGTAGGATCTCGACCGGCCGGCGCAGTCGGAACGCTCGGGCGACCGCGCTCGCCACCCCGTCGGCCCCGATCACCAGACGAGCACGCACCACTAGGGTCTGCCGGTCCGGACCGGTCAGTTCCACGATCGAGCGGCCGGCCTCGGTCCCCTTGAGCCGGTCGAACCGAGTGGACGTGCGGTACTCGGCCCCGGCCTTGGCGGCGCGGTCGGCCAGCCGGAGGTCGAGACCCGCGCGGTCAATCACGAAGGCGCGCGGTTCCGGAGCCTTGAAGGAGACGGAGCCCAGGGAGGGGCCGAACACCGTGGCGCCCCGCACCGCGGTTCGGACCATTCCGGTCGAGCCCGCCAGGTCGAGCGCCCGCTGGGAGACGAGCCCCGCGCACTGGACCGGGATCCCGACGCTCGGGTGCTCCTCGACGACGAGCACACCGTGGCCTTGGCTCGCCAGCCGGTGGGCCGCGGTCGAACCGGCGGGACCCGCCCCGACCACCAGCACGTCGACGTCCATTCGAGCCCACGGAGAGGCGGACGACTAATAACCGTGGGTTTCGGAGGCGGGCCCCGTTCGAATCAAACCGCGACCAGCAGACGGACCAGGCCTCCCTGTTGGTACTGCACGGCCTCGTGCTGGTCCGGGGCGATCCAGGTCTGCCCGGACGGGTTGCCCGGATGCGGCAGACCGTCCGTGAACGAGTAGGGGTACGACACCCCCGTGGGTTCGGTGGCATTCCCGCAGACACGTCCCGTGTCGGCGAGGACGGCGCACCAGAGGTGAAACCCAAACGTCACTCCGTGGAAGGAGTAGTTCAGCCACGAAGCATTCCCGAAGAGGGACTCGGACTCGAAGGAATAGTAGGTTCCCTGGATCAGCTCCGTGCGGGAGGTAGCGGGAGGGGCGAGGATCGTCAGGACGACGAGGGAGATTCCGACCAGGGCCGCCAAGGTGGCCAGGGCGAGCGCATCCTTCCGATTCGGGGTCATTGCCCTCCCCGCGCCATGATACGGCCCACCAATACCGAATTCCCTAGGTGGTTTCCCGCGGGGGCGAGGATCTCGGAAGAGCGGTCGCCAACTCCCGCCACGGGGCCGGGACGAGGTCGGTTCGCTGGCGCGGCATCACGGCGGAGTCCTCGACCGGCACGGAGAGGCCCGCCCGGAGCGCGAGATGGCCGGTCCAGGCGATCATCGCGCCATTGTCGACGCAGAGGTTGCGGGGAGGGGCGAACATCCTCCCTCCCCGGTCCTCGACCATCTCCCGCACCATCCCCCGGAGCCGCTCGTTGCACGCGACCCCTCCGCCGAGGACGACGGAGCCGTGCCGTCGGTGGGCGAGCGCTCGCTCGGTGATCTCGGTGAGCATCGCGTACGCGGTGACCTCGACGGAGTACGAGAGGTCGGCCCGTCGGGCGCCGCGAGCGTGGAGGGCGAGGGCGGCGGTGAGCATCCCCGAGAAGGCGACATCCATTCCGTGGACGGAGTAGGGGAGGGCGAGCAGCTCGGAACCGTTTCGTGCGTCCTGCTCGAGCTGGGGACCGCCGGGGAAGGTACCGCCGAGCTCGATCCATAACTTGTCTAGGAAGTTCCCGATCCCGATGTCGAGCGTCTCGCCGAGGACCCGGTACCGGCCGCGGCCGTAGGCGATCACCTGCGTGTTCCCCCCGCTCGCGTAGAGGAGGAGGGGGTCGTCGAGCCCGCTGAGCACCCGGGCGATCTCGACATGCGCCACGCAGTGGTTCACCGGCACGAGCGGGCAGTCCCAAGCGAGCGAGAGCATCCGGGCGACCGTGGCTCCCGCACGGAGGCAGGGGCCCAGCCCCGGGCCCTGGGCGAACGCCACTGCCTCAACCTCCGAGGGCCTCACCGAGGCGGCTGCGAGCGCCTCCTCCACGAGAGCCGGAAAGACGTCGACGTGATGGTTGGCCGCCTCGCGCGGATGAATCCCGCCCTTCACGGGGCGGTGCATGTCGGAGGTCAGGGCTAGCACATGCGCCTCCTCGTCGACCAGCCCGACGGAGGCGGTGTGGGCCGTCGACTCGATGCCTAGGACGACCATCGTCGGAAGAACGGAGAACGGGTTATAACGAGAGGCCGACGCGCCCCCGGCGATCTACTCTTCGGAGGACTCGACGCGGAAGAGGACCTTCTTCCCGCGGATCGCGAGCTGGACGCGGTCGGCGAAGTCGAGCGACTCGCCCACCGACACCTCCCGACCCCACTCGTAGACGAAGTCGTACCCCTCGGTCTCCTCACGGAAGCCCATGTTCTCGAGACAGGACGCGATGTCGGAGTACGGGGCGCCTTCGCTGTCCAGTTGCAGGAGGAGGAACGTCTTGGTCATCACGTGGGCCCCGGTACGGCTGCCGACGACGAGGGTCCGGGCGGAGATAAGGCTCACCCCGAATCCGAATCCGCCGTGGGTCCCGGCGGGGCGTCGTCGAACTCGAGAGGCGGGGAAGCCGCGTGGGAGGTGACGCGCACGGCCACGCCGCGCGCGAGGGCGGGCATCTCGTGCGGCGCGAGGAGGAGGCGTCCCACGGCCAGGAGCTCGTCCTTCTCGTCCACGAGCAGGGCCGCGGTGCCGGGCACGAGCTCGGGGTCGGCCCGGGCAACGAACCGGGAGAAGAGCGTGCGCCCCGCACGGACGAACGGGACCGCGTCGTTCTGCACGACCACCCGTCCTGCGGACCCCGGGATCAGGGGATGGAGCTGCTGGGCACCGCGGAACGTCGGATGCGGGACTCCGTCCGTCCCGATCACGAACCACGGATCCTTCGGTCCGTTGATGCCCCGGAGTCGGCCGGTTCTCCGGGAGCGCTCTCCTCGGGCGACCGGACCGAGCTCGCGTGCCACCGCCGGTCCGTACTGCCATTCCAGAAGCTGTCTCGTCTGGAACGCGGTCCACGCCTCCGTCCAGTCGCGGTCAGGGAGGGACCCCGCGGGGAACTGCGCCTCGATCTCCTCCCGGACCTGGCGCGGCGGCCGGTGTCGGGGTGGGTCGAGGAACTCGTCGACCCCGAGGTACGGCCCCACCGGATAGAGGTCGGTGAGCTCGAGGGGCACGGGGCCCAGCGGCGTGGGGGTCTCCCAGCGGAGAGGAAGCCCGGCGGTATCTTCCAGTGGGACGTGCTGCAGGTACTCGGGGCGCAGACCAAGTCGCCCCACCGTCCGGGGCGCCGGCCGATCGCGTCGATAGATCTCGAGACGGCGGAGGAAGCGGACGACGGCGGGCCGGCCGCGGCTGCTCCGATCGATCTCCCGGAACGCCGGGCGGCTCTCGGGCTCCGTGGGGAGGAACACTCCGGAGTGGCGCTTCATCTCCTCGAGCCCGGCACGCAGAGCCGGGTGAGCGACTGCGCGACGCTCCGCGAGCTCCCAGAGCGTGCCCTGTCGGATCGCCTGGCGGACCCGGGCCATCTCCTCGGCGGAGGTGAGCAGGTTGTGGAGCGCGATCCGGGGTTCGCGTTCGGACGGGGGGAGCCGGCCCACGTCGGACAGCGGGAGTTCGGCGCAGAGGGGACAGCGGCAGACCGGTTCCACCAGGTCCTCGATCGCGACGGTTCCCTCGGGAAACAGGAGACGGCCTCGGCGCGCGAACTTCTGGTAGGCGGACGAGTCGACGAGGTCGACGCCGAACAGGGCGGCGAACGCGAACGTCATCGGATGCCCGGCTCCGAAGAGGTGGACCGCGCCTCCCGGGGTCAGCTCCGGTCGCGCGGCGGCCAAGGCCCGTACGAGCTCGACGAATCGGTACTGCTCCAGGAGGGGCACGACGCCCCCTACGGCGAGAACGTCCCCTAGGGCACTCGCCGCGCGGGCCGAGCGGGCGCGCAGCTCCGGGTGCGGGCCGCCTTGCACGGGAACCGCGAGGAGACCGGACCGCGCGGTCCGCGCCGCCTTCGAGCGGGCGATCGTGATGTCTAGCGCCGCGGCGGACGCATCGTACGGAGTGTCGGGTTCGGTGAAGAGGTCGAGGACAGTCGCGATGTCGGAGCCGATGGTCCCCTGGAAGGCGAGGATCTCTTCAGGTCCGACCTCGACCGAGCCGTAGGCGTGTTGCTGGAACGCCCCCGAGTCGGTCATGACCGGACCCGAGAACCCGATCAGCCGATGGATCCCGTCGCGCTCTGCGATCGCGCGTAACGGCGGCGTTCGCCACGTGATGTACGAGGAGGTGATCACCGCCCCGAGCCCGAGGCGCCTCCGCATTTCTTCGGGCGGGACCGGCTGTCGCGACGGGTCGGGATGGACCACCGGCAAGAGCGCGGGCGTCTCGATCGGACCGTGGGGCGTGGTCAGACGCCCGATGCGGGCGAGCCCGTCGCGCTCGAGCAGCTCGAACCCGGTCACGCGGAGCCTCCGGGTCGCGAGGCGGATCCCGGCGGAACGCCCTGATACGACTCCCGGATCCGGCGCAGGAGTCCCACCAGCATCGGTAAGGTGAGCTTTCCGGTGTTCGTGTTCTGCGGACTGGGGTGGTAGGAGGCCCAGAGCAAGGGGCCAGCCGCCCCCAAGGGGGCGCACGCTCCGTGGGCGAAGGGCGTTTTCGGGGCGGTTCCGCCGTAGACGACGGGAGCGACATCTCGGACCGCCTCCCAGGCGAATCCACCGAGGGCGAGGATGGCGCGGGTCTCCGGAAGGGCCTTCAATTCCCGCTCGAGATACGGCTGGCAATTCCGTTGCTCGGCCGGGGTAGGCCGATTCCCCGGCGGGGCGCAGCGCACGGCGGCGGTCAGGTAGAGGTCCGAATAGTGGAGGCCATCCCCGCGTCGGAGCGAGGTCGACTGGTTCGCGAACCCGGCCTCGTAGAACCCCCGGACTAGAAAGGCCGCCGACCGGTCCCCCGTGAACACCCGTCCCGTCCGATTGGAGCCATGGGCCGCGGGCGCCAGGCCCACGACCACCAGGCGGGCCCGCGGGTCTCCGAATCCGGGCACGCCGCGTCCCCAGTACTCTTGGTCCCGGAACTCCCGCTTCCGCTCCTGGGCGACCCGGGAACGATAGCTGACCAACCGGGGGCACCGGACGCAGGCGACCACCTCCCGGCGGATCTCTTCGAGCGCGTCGGGCACGCCGGCCCGGAGCGGAGCGTGGCTAAAGGGTCCCGGGGGGGTATCGCCGGATACTCACCTCACGTGACCTAGTGGTATAGAATGGGGGGATGCTTGTCTCCTCGATGAGCGACGCACACGTTCCCAGGGGGAGCCGAGTCAAACTCGGGGTCGTGGAGGGCGACCTCCGCGCCGAGAGGGACTCGACGATCGACGCCGATGGGACGATCCGGGTGACGGGAACGGCGCGCTTCCAGGGGAACGTGGAAGTGCTCGGCGACCTGGAATGCAACGCGTGGGATTCGGAAGACGGCCGGGTCCGGGTCCGCGGCAGCCTGACCGTGGCGGATTCGGTTCGGACCGATTCCGGCGAGCTCGAGGTCGGAGGCCTGTTCCGGGCCCGATCGGTGGACGTCGATCGCAAGTTGACGCTCTTAGGACCGGCCGTGACCGAGGACCTGGAGGTGGGAGGGATTCTCGACGGACGTTCGACCCTCACCGCGACCACGGTCTCGGTCGGCGGCCGGCTTCGCCTTGCGGGGAAGATCGAGGCCCGCTCGGTCGAGGCCGGTGGCGCGGTGGAGCTCGCCGACGTCTCGCTCGACGACCTGGAAGTGGGGGGTCTCGTTCGGATCGGCGGAGGCGAAGTCCGCCACAAGATCGATGTCGGGGGGAAGTTCCGGTCCGACGGCCCCCTGACCTTCGGGGATTTCGAGGTCGGAGGGTTTGCCGAGTTCCGGGACATCGGATCGGGCAAGTCCATCGATATCGGCGGCGTGATGACGGCCGCCAAAGACCTGACCTTTGATGTCCTCGAGGTCGGGGGAATCGGCGACATCCGCGGCAACGGAAAGGGACGGGATGTGCACATCGGCGGTCGCTTTTCGGTCGGCGGCTCGCTCCAACTCACCGGGGCCCTCCAAGTCGGCGGCAAAGCGAGCGTCCAGGGAAGCGTGCAGGGCGAGAGCCTCGAGATCGGTGGAAAGTTCGAGGCCGAGCGCGCGGTGCTGAGCGGCAAGGCCGAGATCGGAGGCGTGGTGGCCACCCGCGCGGGTCTCAAGGCGGCGACCATCCGCTTGGCCCATCGTTCTCGGGCCTCGGGACCGCTCATCGGAGGCCGGGTCGAGCTCGAGCGCCGGGCCAAGGTCGAGGACATCTACGGGGACGTCATCGAGCTCGACCGGGAGTGCGAGGCGCGGAAGGTCGTGGGCGGCGCCGTGCATCTCCGAGAAGGGGCCGTCGTGGACGAAGTGGTCTACACCCGAACGCTGAGCCTCGAGAAAGGTGCCCGGGTGAGGAACCCGCAGCAAGTGGCCGCACTACCGCCCTTCCCGCTCTGACCGGGGTTCGGAATGACCCCCGAGCGGAGCGGGCCCGACTCCGGCGCCCGCCGACGCGAAGCGACCGACCTCTACGCCACGGTTCTCGAGGTGGTCAAGCGGTATCACGGCGGCGCCCGCATCACCCGCGTCTCCTACGGCGCCGGCATGCCGGTGGACCGACTCCGGATCCTGATGGACCGACTGCTCTCCCTGGGACTGCTCGAGAGCGAGGAGGTCGACGGGCGACCCGTGTTCGACGTCACCGCCCGGGGGCAGGAATTCCTCGACACGTACTGGAAGATGAACGGATACCTGACGACCCTCGAGCTCTACGACCATCCGGGGGAACGGGTCTCGGGCTCCTCGAAGCGGGGCGAAACTCCGAGGAGAACGGATCCGATCGCGCGGAATGTCGAACCGGCGTTGCCCGCCCTGAGAGACCCCCCTCCACTCCCGGCCATGGCCACCGGCCCGAAGCCGGAGACACGCCGCCGCCGGAACCGATCCGGCCGGTGATCCGGGTTCGCCGTTCCGACAGGACGATGTCGCACGGCGGCACACCGACGGTCGAATTCGCTCACGTCGGAGTCGAACGAACGGTCCCGATGTCCCGGGGAGGGTTCGCCGCCGATCCTAGGGGTGGCAGCCGTTCACCGCGTAATCGTCCCCGTTGAACTCGGCGTAGCCAAAGTCCTCGTAGAGGTCCGATTCGGTGATCGTCACGTGGTTGACCGGGTCGTAGAACACCACCACTCCGTTGTTGGGATTGTCGGAAAGGATGACCGACGGTCCCAGCATCTGGTGCAAGGAAGAGAGGGTGCTCGACGGGATCGCCGAGTTGTCGTGGGCGCAGTCGGGGACTCCCCCACCGCCTCCCCCGCCTCCTCCGCCCCCTCCGCCGTGGCCCCCACCCCCGCCGCCCGGCGGGGCCAGGATCGGCTGCGGGTAGGCGTTCGGGGACAACGCCGCGGCGCCCATCAGGACGACCAGGACTAGGAACACCGCTCCGACCCGCACTGCGAGTGGCCAGCGGGCTGGGCCGGGGGGGATGCTCTTGGACTTGGTCGAGCCCTTCCGGGAGGACGGTCGGCGGTGGGGGACTCGGAGGGAGTGGGCGACCCGCCCCGCCACGACAGCCACATTCACCACGAGGAGAGCGAGGAGCACTCCGAGGGAGGGGAAGTAGAGGGACAACGCGATCGCACCCAATCCCACGCCTCCCCCGTAGAGGCCCTGGAAGAGCGGGTTGGACGGGGAGGTTCGGGGCTCGGTGACCATGTACAAGCCGAAGAAGATCACCGCCGGATCGATGAGCGTCAGCCAGAGCAGGTTCGTGTTGAGGGTCGTGCTCACGAGGAGCTGCACCACCGCGGCAGCGAGCCCGTACGCGACGAAGAAACCGAGCGGAATGCGCCACGACCGCGGGCTTCGGATGAGGAGAAGCAGGCCCAGCCCGACCATCAGATACTCCCCGAAGGGGCCGATCGCCACCCACCACGCCGGCGCGAGGCCGAAGATCACGGCCCCCAACACGACCGCGGTAACGGCGGGGTTGAAGAAGGGGTGTCCTTCGAACCGAAGAGCATGGCGGACGCCGATCGCCGCGAAGGTCACGGCCCCCGCGAGCACGAGCGAGACGGAGGGGGGCAGGAGCAGGGCGAGGAAGAGGCCCGTCGCCAGAGCGGCATCCGGGAATCGGATTCGCGGAAAGCGTGCCGATTGGAATCCCAGATCGGCCAGGACGGCCAGCAGCGGCAACGCGAGCAGGGAGAGATATCCCAGCCCGTGGAGCGCGTAGACCCCATACGCCCCCAACACCGCTAACGAAAGCCAAACCAGTCGGGCGGGCGGGAGGAACCGCGGCCACGCCAGCCGTGCTCGCGCGCGTCCGGACACCTTAGGAACGGTCATTCCGGTGGAAAATCCATCCCGGCGCTCACCATAAGCATTAGCTTACCCGACTACCCCCTTCGGGTCGAGGAGCGAAGTCGCCCAAGAACCGTACCCCACGGGGGCCGGCAGGGCCGTTAGCTGTACCGCGGGACCTTGGGATCGACGTCCTTCGACCAGGAATCGATCCCGCCCGATAGGTTGGCCACGTCCGGGAAGCCGTGATTCTCGAGGTAGCCCGCGATCATGGCGGACCGCATCCCACCATGGCAATACACGACGATCAGTCGGTCCTTCGGGAGTTCGGCGGACCGGGAGGCGACCTGGCCCATGGGAATGTGGAGGGAGGGCTCGATCACGGCGAGCCCGCGCTCCCAGGGTTCCCGCACGTCGAGGAGGACCACCTTCGAGGGCCCGGCCTTCATCTTTTCCGCGACCTCCTCCGGCGCGAGCTCGTCCACCATGGGCGAGAGCGAAGGAGACCGACCCTTAGAAGTTGCGGTCGACCCGGCATCACGCGAGCCTAAATCCCCGTTCGGGCTCGGTCGCTCGATGAAAGTCAAGGACCCGGTCTGCGGAATGATGGTGGAAGTCACCGCGACCACCGTGCGTGGGACGTACGGAGGTAAGGAGCTGTACTTCTGCGCACAGACCTGCAAGCGGACCTACGAGCGCATGCACACCCCGGATTCCAAGTAGCCCCTTTTCCTTCAACGGAGTCCCGAGCGGCCATGGCCACGGACCCGATCTGCGGCATGTTCGTGGACGAGCGAACCGCCTCCCTGCGGCTTGACCGGGACAACCGAACGTACTACTTCTGTTCCGAGAGCTGCTTGAGCTCGTTCGCGTCCCCCGAAGCGGCCCGACGGCGAGTGGGCTACCGCCTCGCGGTGGCCTGGCCCCTCGCGATCGCCGTCGTCGTCCTCACGTACGCGATCCCGTCCACTCCCGCGTTCTATCTCGCGGCCCTCTTCGCCGGAATCGTCCAGGTGTACGCCGCGGCTCCCTTCTACCGCGGAGCGTGGGACTCCTTCCGAAGCCGCATGTTCAACATGGACCTCCTGATCGCGGTCGGAACTACGACCGCCTACGGATACAGCCTCTGGGCCCTCGTCCGGCCCGGGTCGGTACCCGGGGCCTACTACTTCGACGCATCCAGTCTGATCGTCGCGCTCATCTTGACGGGGAATTACATCGAGACCCTGGTGCGCGACCGCGCGGGCAGCGCGCTCCATCACCTGAAATCCCTGCTCCCTACCCGGGCCGACCGGGTCGAAGGTACCGAAGTCCACACCGTGTCCGTCGACGAGCTCCGTCCAGGAGATCTGGTCCGGATCCGCCCCGGCTCGCGGTTCGTGGCCGACGGGATCGTACGGGCCGGGAGGTCCTCCGTCGAAGAGTCCCTTCTCACTGGGGAGCTCCTTCCCGCCCCGAAGGGACCGACCGACCCGGTCCTCGCGGGCTCGATGAACGGGGACGGGCCCCTGGATGTCGAAGTGACCGGAACCCCCTACGACTCCTTCGTGGCCCAGATCGGCCGCCTCCTCACCGACGCCGAGTCGGCCCGGGTGCCGCTTCGAAGGACAGCCGACCGCATCGCGGCGATCTTCGTCCCCGTAGTCCTAGCGCTCTCCGTTGCCGCCGCCCTCGCTTGGTTCTTCTGGGGCGGAGCCAGTGCGCCCGTTGCACTGTTGATCTTCGTCACGGTGGTCATCACGGCATGCCCGTGTGCCTTCGGGATCGCGACTCCGGCCGCGATCGCCGTGGGAGTGGGGCAGGCGGCGGGCGAGGGGATTCTCTACCGGGGGGGTGACGCTCTGGAACGCGCGGCTCGCGCGAACCTTCTTTTCATCGACAAGACCGGGACCCTCACGAGCCTCGCTCCCTCGGAGGTCGACGTGATGCCGGCCGCGGGCCAGTCGAAGGAGTACGTCCTCGGGCTCGCGGCCGGTCTCGAGCTCGGATCCGAGCACGTCCTGGCGCGGGCCGTTCGCGAGAAGGCGAAGGACGCGAACGTCCCACCTCTCCGCGTCGACGAGGTACAGGTTGATCCCGGGCGGGGCATCCGAGGCCGGGTGGGGAGCTCTCCCGTGGCGATCCTGGACGGCGGAACGGCACGTCGGGAGGGAGTCGGCCTCGAGGGCCTCGCCCCCGCGGCGGACCAAGCCGACTCGTCCGGAGCTGGGTGGTCGGTCGTGGTCGCAGAGGGACGCACGGTGGGGATCCTGCTCTTCCGGGCGAGCCTCTCCGGCGGTGCCCGCGAGGCGATGCGAGCGCTGCGCGAACTGGGCATCCCGGTCGTGATGGTCACCGGCGACCGCCTCGCCTCCGCCCAGGCCGTCGCACGGGAGCTCGGGATCGAGCGGGTCGAGGCGGGCGTCCGACCCGAAGAAAAGGTAGCGTTGATCCGTCGATCCCTTTCGGCCGGACATCGGGTGGCGTTCGTCGGGGACGGGATCAACGATGCCGCCGCGTTGGCGTCGGCGGATGTCGGCCTCGCGATCGGAACCGGGACGGACGTGGCGAAAGAGGCGGGTCAGGTACTGCTCGTCCGACCCGACCTGCGGGCCGTTCCCCGCACCTTCGAGATCGCTCGCAAGACGGTCGCGCGAGTCCGATGGAACCTGACCTGGGCGCTGGGGTACAACCTGGTCCTGCTACCCATCGCGGCCGGCGCTCTCATCCCCGTGTGGGGATTTCGTGTGTACCTGGTCCTCCCGATCGCGGGCGCGGTCGCGATGGGCCTCTCCTCGACGACCGTGGTCCTCGCTTCCCTCGGCCTTCGTTGGTCGATCCGCTCCCGACGGGCACCGATGGCCGCCGTCCCGACCGCGACGGCGTGAGGCGAGACCCGGGCCACTCCGTCGTGCCTGCCAAGACGTAGCACGTTGGGCGAACCACTTTTGAGCGTCACGGGACCTGCCCGCCCACCTTGGCCCGACGGTCCCCATGACTCCCAGCATCGAAGCGCGACAGCTCACCCGCCGATTCGGGACGTTCACGGCGCTCGACCACCTGAACCTTCACGTGGAGGGGGCGAAGTGCGTCGGATTCCTGGGACCGAACGGCGCGGGCAAGACGACGACGTTGAAGATGTTCACCGACCTGATCTTCCCGACCTCCGGTGAGACCTTCATCAACGACATCTCGGTGCAAAAGAACCGCAAGGCCGCGCTCGCCATGTGCGGGAATCTGATCGAGACCCCCGAGATCTATGGCTCCCTGACGCCTCGCGAGGCCTTCGAGATGGTGGGCGGCCTGCGGGGGATGAACGCCGCCGAGATCCGGTCCCGGACCGAGATCGTTCTCGGCGAGGTCAAGATGGAGGAATGGACCGACCAGAAGATCGGCCGGTTCTCGAAGGGGATGAAGCAGCGGATCAACATCGCGGCCTCCCTCCTCTCCGACCCCGAGGTCGTGATGCTCGACGAACCGAGCACGGGCCTTGACCCTCGAGGGATGGCCGAGGTCCGGGACATCGTCCGGGGGCTCAAGAAGGGCCGTCGACTGATCTTCATGAGCAGCCATATCCTGAGCGAAGTGGTGGACGTCTGCGACGAGGTCGCGCTCGTCAACCGCGGTCAGCTCCTTTTCTACGACACGCTCTCGAACGTCGAGAAACGGCTTTCCAGCGGTACCACGTCGATCGACCTCAGCTTCACCGGACCGGTCAGCGACGACACCATCGGCTCTCGGATCACCTCCCTGCCCGGTATCGTGGGGGTTTCCCGGGTCGACGCCCAGCGGTTGACGGCGATGGTCGCGGGCGGACCTCAGGTCCAGGCACAACTCTTGGAGCAGTTGGTCACCGCGCATATCGGACTCGTGAGTTTCCAGCCCTCGCGCAGCGCGCTCGAAGAGGTCTACCTGCAGGAGATCTCGAAGGGGGACTCATGACGATGCCCACGGTCTCCACGGCGCCCGACGGTTCGGTGCCCCCCTCGCTGGGTCGGCTCCCCGGCACGCTCACGCAGGCGCTCCTCCTCTCCCGCTACCAGTTCCGGGACTACCTCCGGGCCCGACGGTTCATCCTCATGATGGCGATCGTCGCGTTCATCGGGGCGATCCTCTCCTACGTCCTCTACTACTTCAACGGGGCTGGCCTCAACAGCGACGCCGACTCCTTCTACGGCACTCTCTGGGCCGGGGGCGTCACGGTCGTGATCATCTTCTCCGGGATCATCTTTGGCGGCGACGCGATCGCCGGCGAGTTCCAGTACAAGACCGGGTACTTCCTCATGGGCCTCCCGGTCCGCCGGGCCAGCGTGTACGTCGGCAAGTTCCTCGCCGCGTTCGCCGCCTCGGTGGTCGCGGTGCTGGTCTACCTCCTCATCCTCGTGGCCAACGGGTCGCGGTATCTCGGCGTGGCGAACGCGTTCCCGGTATCCCTCTTCGAGTCGTTCGCGATCGCGTTGCTCTACATGCTCGCGTTGCTGGGGGCGGTCTTCATGTTCAGCTCGATGTTCAAGAACAGCCTCTACGCCGTGCTCGTCGTCGCGGTCCTCTTCCTCTTCGGGTTCACGCTCATCGAAGACCTGATCGCCGGCCTCGTGAAGATCGAACCCTGGTTCATCATCACCTACGCTCAGAACGTGATCTCGTACCCGTTCCTGGCGACCTTGCCCCCGCATGTGGCCACGGTGACGGTGGGCCGGGGGGGGAGTATCACCACGTACAGCCCGACCTACCCGGAGGGTTTCGCCGTCATGGGCGGCTACTTCCTGCTCACGGCCGTCGGCGGGCTCGCCCTGTTCGAGCGCGAAGAGTTCACGTAGCGCTATCCGAAGGCGCCTTTCGGTTCGGCTCGCGAACCGACCCTTTCCTCCCGCGCGACGCCGGGTGCGGGTCCTGGGCCCCTCCCCGAAGGAGCGATCCCGGCCGATTTTTCGGGAAAGCCTTATGGCCCGTACCCACGTCGAGCGGTTCCGGACCGATGGGCGACCAGGACCTCTCGACCGAGCTCACGGGCCAAGGCTACCAGCTGGTCGGGAAGCACAGCGCGGTCAAGCTCTGCTACTGGACCCGCGAATCCCTCGAACGCGGACGGGACTGCTACAAGGGCCGGTTCTACGGCATCGAAAGCCACCGATGCCTCCAGATGTCCCCGGCGATCGATTCGTGCAACCTCCACTGTCGGTTCTGCTGGCGGAACCAGGGATGGGAGAACGACGCGATCATGCCGGAGTTCGACGACCCCGAGTCCCTCCTCGATCGCTCGATCGACGCGCAGCGTCGGATCCTTTCGGGGTTCAAGGGGGACCCGTCGGTCTCCCTCGAGCGGTGGGACCAGTCGCAGTCCCCCCGGCACATCGCGATCTCCCTGACCGGGGAGCCGACCCTCTACCCGAAGATGAACCGGTTCCTGGAGCTCGCCCACGAGCGGGGGATCACGACCTTCCTCGTGACGAACGGGACGAACCCGGACGCACTCCGAGCCCTCCATCCCCTCCCCACGCAGCTCTACGTCTCGGTCACGGCCCCGAACGCCGAGGTCTTTCGTCGACTCACGCTCCCGGCCCACGACGATGCGTTCGAGCGGCTTCGGGAATCGCTCGCGATCGTGCGCGACCTCCGGACCCGCCGGGTGGTCCGCCACACGCTCGTCAGGGGGTGGAACTTGGGTTGGATCGGCCAGTATGCCGAGCTCGACCTCCTGGCGCGGCCGGATTTCATCGAGCCCAAGGGGTACGTCTACATGGGAAGGTCCCGCCAGCGCCTCGGGAAGGACCACGTGCCGACCCACGAGGAGATCGGGGCATTCGCCGAACGCCTGGCCCGGCGGACCGGCTACCGCGTCCTGGACGAGTCCCCGGAATCGAAAGTGGTCCTGTTGGGCCTGCGCGCCGAGGGTCGCTACCTTCCGGGGCGGGCTCCCGCCTTGGAACCCGGGGTGTCCGGACCGGTCGGCGCGGTTACGTGAGCCGCCAGTTCACGACTTCGACGAGGATCCCGGCCGCGATGCCGAGGCCGATCACGATGTACGGGTTGATCTTGAGCGCCCGCGTCTCCTCCATATCGTAGTACTGGATGAGGCCGGCCGCGCTGGAGAAGCCGGAGCGCTTGCTGTCGGGCATGGACGTCCGTCCGAGCTCGCCACGACTATATAATCACCGACCGGCGGCGGGAGGCCTGCTCCGGCGTCCTATCGACGGAGGCCCCAGCCACCGAGGTCGAGCACGGCGTCCTCGACCGTGTCGTGCAGTCGTCCCGAGATCCCGCCCCCGTACCCAACCCCGCCGCCGTTGAGCAGGCGATCGAGGAACGATCGGGGTGGGGCGATGCGAACGGCCTTACGGACCGGAACTCCGGTGGCCGCGGCGAGGGCCTCCATCGCGCCCTCCCGATCGGAAAGGGCATCGATGAGACCGAGTTGGAGCGCCTGACGGCCGGTCCAGACCTCGCCCGTGGCGAGCGCCCGGATCTCCTCGACGGGGCGTTTCCGCTCCCGGGCCACGAGACCGACGAACTCGTCGTACCCTTCCTGAGCGACCGTGAGCATCTTGGAGCGCTCCACGTCCGTGAGCGGGCGGTAGCCTTGGTAGGCGTCCTTGTGCTCCCCCACGTGCAGGAGCTCGACCGAGATCCCGAGCTTCTGGAGGAGCTCGCGGACCGCGATGTGCGGCATGATCACGCCGATCGACCCGACCGCCGATTCGGGGTAGGCGAAGACCCGCCGGGCGCCCAGCGCCGCCATGTAGGCGCCCGAGGCCCCGATCGACCCGATCGCGGCGTAGACCGGTTTCGCCTGGTCGAGTCGCTTCACCGCGAGATAGAGATCGGTCGAGGCGATCACCTCGCCCCCTCCACTCGAGATGTCGAGCAACACGCCCCGGTATCGGGCGCGGCGTCGGAGCTCCTGGAAGAGGCGGAGGAACGGCTCTACGGAACGCTCTCGGATCGTGCCCCGGAACGAGACCAGCGCCAACCGCTCCCGCATCTCCGTCTCCGGAATCTACAGGGCGGGAGTCGGTTATATCCCCGACGCGAGGCCGCTTGAGGGAACGATTCAAGTAACCCGGGCGTCGAGTCGGAAGCGTGCGACTCCTGATCCGGAGCCCGTGGCCGGTCGTGGCCCTCCTCCTGTTCGCCCCCTCGATCCCCGAACTCCTGACCGGGTCGACCCCGATCACCGAGCTGGTCTACAGCCCGATCTACTTCGCCTTCGCCTTCGCGGGGATCGTCGGGCTCTACGGCGGCGGCGCCCTCCTGATCCGGGAGTTCACCGCCTACTTCCACAAAGGATGGGCCTCGGTCCTCCTGCTCGGCGCGGCCTACGGGATCGGCGAGGAGGGATTCGCGGTCCACACCTTCTTCGAGACCTCCGGGAATCCCGTCGGTCACTTCGCCACGTACGGGCACGCCTTCGGAGTCGACTGGCTTTGGGCATTCTCTCTATCGATCTTCCACGCGACGTACTCCATCGCGCTGCCCATCCTCCTCGTGGGACTCTTCTATCCCGCGACCCGCGACCTCCGGTGGCTGGACCGGGGTGGGGTGGCTCTCACCGCGGTGGTCTACCTCTTCGTAGTGGGCCTCTTCGCGGTCGTCGTGGGCCACGGTCCCACGCCCGCGATCTTCGCCGTGTTCCTCGGGATCTCGATCGTCCTGATCGCGCTCGCGTGGTGGGCTCCGCGCGACCTCCTCGTCCCGCGGCCCGGCCCCGTGCGCATTCCCCCTTGGGTGATCGCCCTCGCGGGCTCCCTCCCCTTCGACGTGTGGACGGTGCTCCTGGTCCTCTCGAGTCACCCCGTCCTGCCCGCGTGGGCGGCCGGCGTGGTCATCGTGCTGGTGGGTCTCTTGGCCCTCGGGGTCGTGCTCCGATACGCCGGCACCGAGCGAACGGAATGGACCAAGTTCTACATCGCTTCCGGCATGATCGGGGTCCTCGCCGTGTGGGACGTGATCGTGGAGTTCTCGGTGCCGGGCATTCTCGTGGTCACGGCCGTGTTCCTCTACCTGTTGTTCCGACTGCACCGCACGATGCGGGCGCGCGAGGTCCAGCCCCCGGTCGGGGCGGCCGGAGCTCCCGCGCCCCCCACCTGAGCGCCCCTCCGGTCGCCCTACGGGTGACGTCCGAGAAAATCCACGAGCGTGGCCATGTAGCGCGGTCGTTCCTCCCAGAACGCGAGGTGGGAGCTCTCCTCGAAGAGCCGGTACTCGGAGCGGGGGATCCCCTGGTGGATAGAGCGGGCCACGGTCGGGGTCACCTCGTCGTAGCGCCCCGCCGTGACGAGCGTGGGGACGTGGATCTCGCCCAGACGGCGGGTGACGTCCCAGTCCCGGATCGTTCCCACGATCGTGAACTCGTTCGGGCCGTTCATCCGCCCGTACTTGGGCAGGCTGACGTGGTCCAAGGTGTACTGTAATTCCCGGGGCCACGGGTCGAGGCGGCAGACGTGTCGGTGGTAGAACTCCTGGACCGCGGCCAGGTACTCCGGCTGGCCGTAGTCCCCCGTCGATTCCCACCGAGCGAGAGTATCCCGGATCGGAGCCGGCAGTTCGCCCTTCAGCCGTTGCATCTCGCGTACCGTGAGCGGCACGCTGGCGAGCCCGCTGGCACTGATGAGGGTCCTGAGCCCCTCCGGATGGGCCAGCGCATAGGCGATGGCCAAGAGGCCACCGTAGCTCGAACCCAAGAGATGGACCCGTCCCAGCCCGAGAGCTCTCCGGAGGAGTTCCAGGTCCTCGGTGTCCCGCTCGACGGAGTACTCCTCCGGCTCGCGGGCGAGGTCGGACTTTCCACATCCGAGCTGGTCGTAGTAGACGATCCGGTATCCGGCGCCGGCGAGATCATTCAGCGAGAGCAGGTAATCGTGGGTCATGCCGGGCCCCCCGTGGAGGGCCAGCACGGTGCCGCGCGGCCCGGGGTCCCCGACGCTCTTCCAGTACAGCCGGTAGCCCTGGATCGTGGTGTAGCCGTCGCGGATCGGAGGGGTTGGTGGGGCCACGACAGGGAATGGCGCCAGCCTATTTCGGCGTCGCGGTCGCGACCCTGGCCCCCTCACTTCCCGCGGCGCTCCCCGGGCCCGGACCGGAGGGGAGGAAGCGGTCCGATAGGTTCGGTGTTGGCGCGGTGGCCCACGGTCGGGGCGTCCTCCGCGCCCCATCTCGGAGGGTCGTTCGGCTTAGCCGGGCATACTCGATCGGTTCTCGGAGGGTAAAGGCGTTCATCGATCGGGAAGATGGGTCCCAGGGGCTTACCCCGGACGCACGGGGGACGCTCACGTTCGGTGACCTCCAGAAGCTACGGCCCCCGGCCGGAACGGATATCGCCAATCGCTCACTGGATGAGTCGTGTCGGATCCCCCGCTCGAGGTGGACATCCGGTCCCCCCCGGCGGACCTGGATGGTCGGATCGAGTGGTTTGGCCGGGTCAGCGATCGCCTCGTCCTCCTCGAGGAGTATCCGCTATCGGACATCGCGTTCGCCGTCGACCAGATCGCCGCCAGCGTCCAGGATCACCTCCACGAGGTCGCGGGAAACCCAGAACGACGTGACGGGGTCGCCGGGCCTTCGACAGGGCCGGCGGCCGTCCTGCGGGCGGACCACGGACTCTTACCGGTTTCCCTCGAACAGCTTCGTTGGTTCTACGGGATCGTCGCGCGTGAGGATCACGGCGGGCACCGGCAGGCGCTCGGACAGTACGGCAAGGTACTCGCGGAGGCGCTCCAGCGACACCGCGAGGAAGAACGGGAGCGGCAGACCGGGGGGGCCGAGCCGGCCAGTGGGCCCCGAACGCTCGCCGAGAAACCCTAAAGAGCCGCTGTCGGAAGGGCGACTCGGACGGACGATGGGGGAGCGGACGAACGAGGCCGTCTGGGTAGAGCGATACCGACCGACCTCCCTCGCCGAGATGCTCGGCCAGGAGTCGATCGTGACCCTGCTCCGCTCGTACGCCGAGAAGCGCTCGATGCCCCATCTCATGTTCGCCGGCCCCCCAGGAACCGGAAAGACCACGGCCGCGCTCGCCCTAGCCCGAGACCTCTTCGGGTCCAGCTGGCGCCAGAACTTCTTGGAGTTGAACGCGAGCGATGAACGGGGGATCGACACGGTCCGGACCACGATCAAGCAGTATGCCCGAACGTCCCCCCTCGGGGACGTCCCGTTCAAGCTCCTCTTCCTCGACGAGGCCGACAATCTGACCTCGGAGGCCCAGGCCTCCCTGCGACGCCTGATGGAGCGGTACTCGGGTTCCTGCCGGTTCATCCTCTCGTGCAACTACTCGTCCCGCATCATCGACCCCATCCAGTCCCGATGTGCGGTCTTCCGGTTCCGCTCCTACTCCCCCGAGGCGATCCGCCAACAGCTCGAACGCATCGCCAAGGCCGAGGGCAAGAAGGTCGACTCTGAGGCGTACGAGGCGATCCTGGCCTCGAGCAGTGGGGACATGCGACGGGCCATCAACCTTCTCCAACTCACGGCCACCCACGCCGACCATGTGACGGCCGAGACCGTGCGGGAGCATGCGAGCATGCCGCTCCGTCGTGAGGTGGAGGGGATGCTGGCGGCGGCGCTGACCGGGAACTTCCGCGAGGCCCGAAGCCGCCTCTATGCCCTCTTCACGGACCGGGGCGCGGCTGGTGAGGAGATCCTTCGCGCGATCCACAGCTATCTCCCCGACATCGGCGACCAGGTGTTGCCGCCTCGGGAGAAGGTACGTTTGGTCGAGTACCTGGGCGAGGTCGACTTCCGGCTGGCCCAGGGGGCATCGGACCGGATCCAGCTGGAGGCGGTCCTCGCCCATATCGCCGCGGGCGCGCCGCCCGCGAAGTGAGACCCATGGCACGCCAGGCGGATGTGGGAGGGAAGCCCCGGATCCCCCGGCGCGCGGTCGCTGTCGGAGAGCTGACCCTGGGCGCGAGCACCCGCTCCGCGATCCGCCGCCGTGGAGTCAAGAAGGGGGATCCGATCGCGACCGGCGAGATCGCGGGCCTGTTGGCGATGAAGCGGACCCCCGAACTCATCCCCCACTGCCATTCGGTCCCCTTGACGTCGGCGGCCGTCGAGCTGACCGTGTCCCGACGCGGGGTCCGCGTTCGCGCGGAGGCCGAGACGGTGGACCGCACGGGAGTGGAGATGGAGGCGCTCGTCGGGGCGACGGTGGCGCTCCTCACGGTGTGGGACATGGTCAAGTACCTCGAGAAGGATGGCCGAGGCCTCTACCCGCACACCTCCCTCGGACCGGTCCGGGTCCTTCGAAAGAGGAAGGGCGGGAGGATCACCGCATGACCGAACCGCATCGGACCCCCGCCGCCGCGAGCCGCCACCACCTGGGAGGCACCCGCCGCCTGTCCTTCGGGATCCTGTCGGTCTCCGACACCCACACCGAGAGCGACGACCCGTCGGGCCACCTCGCCCGGGACTTGGTCTCCCAGGGTGGCCACGACGTCCTCCATTACCGGCTCGTGGCGAACTCGATCGCCGACGTGCGCGATGCGCTCGAACCGTGGCTCGCCGAGATCCCGCTCGAAGTGGTCATCACCGTGGGCGGCACCGGAGTGAGCTCGCGGGACCTCACGGTCAACGCCCTCGAGGTGATGGGAGGAAAGAAGCTCGAAGGGTTCGGCGAGATCTACCGGTCGCTCAGCTTCCACGAGGTCGGGCCCCTCGCGATCATCAGCCGCGCCGCCCTCTACCTGATCCACGGGAAACCGGTCTTCGTCCTTCCCGGTAGCGAGCGCGCCGTACGGACCGCGGTCGAGAAGCTGATCCTGCCGGCCGCCATCCACCTGGTCGAAGAGCTCGAGCGCTAGCGCCTCGCATCCCGCTGGAGGGCGAGGGCGCCCATGGGGGGCGGTCCGGCGTCGAGCACCTGGGCCGGGACGCCCTGGGTCCGGCAGAAGGCGCTCCAGGCGGTGTTGGTGTCGATATGGTGCGCGAGGAGGATCCCGCGCGGCGTGAGCCGCTCCCATGCCGCGTGGAGCTCGAACCGAGCGCGGGCGGCGACCGGTCCGTTGTCGTAGAAGAACAGGTCGACCTGGCCGAAGTGGGCGAGGATCTCCCGCAGCCGGGCCTCCGTGTTCCCGAGGGCGAGGGTCCATCGGGTCCTCAGGTTCGGCGGGACGAACTGACCCATGGCGACCTCGTGGACGCCCGCCGAACGACCCGCGGTGGGTCCGGGGCCGAGGGAGGTGAGCTCGCCGGATCCGTTCGAGTCGAGGGCCGCGAGGATCCAGGCGGTCGAATACCCGGGGCCGACCCCCGTCTCCAGGACCACCTGGGGACGCTGGGCTCGGACGAGCAGGTAGAGGAGCGCGCCCTGGGGCAGTTCGCTCGTGAACGCGACGCCCGCTCCCCGTTCGAGGAGCTGGTCGGGCAGGTCGGCGGCGCGGAGCTCGCGCCGGTACCGCTGGAGCTCGGCCTCCGGAACGCCGGTCATCGCGGCGATCCGGTCGAGCGCCGTCTGGCGGAAGAGGAGCATTCGTTGGCGTATGCCGCGGCGGGCGGCCGGCGAGATGAGCGAGCGTCGGCGTGCGCCGCGGTCGACGAAAGGCACCGATTCTCCTGGAGTCAATTCCATCTTTTCGACCTCATATCGGCGGTAGGGGGAGGCGTCACCGCAACAAGTACCTGAGGGGTGACTCCCTACAAAGGATGTGCGTCGCCCGTCGGCACCACTCGGTGACGTCGAATTCCGCGTACGATTTAATATCGGAACGGCGTCCGGATACCCATAGGTGCGAAATGGCGGTGCAAGAGGTGGGAGGGCCTAACTACGACAAGTTCGCCCAGGACAACGGGGCAGCCGTGATCGATGTGTGGGCCCCCTGGTGTGGACCGTGCCGGATGGTGTCCCCCATCGTCGACCGGCTGAGCGAGAAGTACCGCGGCAAGGTCGCCTTCGGGAAGATGAACTCCGATGACAACGGGGAGAAGGCGGGTGCTCTCGGGATCATGAGCATCCCCACGCTCCTCTTCTACAAGCAGGGCAAGCTGGTCGACCGGATCGTCGGGGCCTACCCCGAAGAGGTCATCGACGAGCACATCCGTCGCCTGCTGTGACTGTCCCGCCCGAGGGACGGGCGCCGGACCCGGCACCGGGTCGGCGCGACGACTGAGACGGTAACGCTAATCCCCCGAGCGGAACGGGAGGGGGTATGAGCACTCCCGCCACCGACCCGCAGCTCCTCCGCTACGTCTTCCAGCGGAAGCTGGACGAGATCGCCCAGTGCCGGGGACGGGCGACCGAACTGATCTCGCTCTATGTCTCGCCGGGCAAGCAGATCTCCGACGTGATGAGCTACCTACGGAACGAGTACGCCCAGAGTTCCAACATCAAGAGCCGGACGACCCGAAAGAACGTGATGTGGGCGATCGAGTCCCTGATGGGCCGGGTGCGCGGGTTCAAGGAGCCGCCGACCAACGGGGTCGCCTTCTTCGTGGGCAGCAAGGCCATCGGTTCCGACAAGTCCGAACCGGTGACCTTCATCGTCGAGCCGCCCGAGCCGCTCCACACCTACCTCTACCGGTGCGACTCGACGTTCTTCCTCGAACCGCTCCTCTCGATGGTCCACGAGCCGGACCTGTGGGGCCTCCTCGTGATGGACCGCGCGGAGGTGACGATCGGCCTCCTCCGCGGGAAGCGGACCGAGGCGCTTCGGAACCGCCAGTCGATGGTCCCCTCCAAGCACGGGCGGGGCGGCCAGTCCCAGCACCGCTTCGAGCGGATCATCGAGCACGCCGCCCACGACTTCTTCGTCAAGATCGCCGAGATGTCCGGCGAGATCTTCCTCCCGAAGAAGGAGCAGCTGAAGGGGATCCTCCTTGGCGGGCCGGGGGCGACGAAGGAGTACTTCTACAAGGAGGCCTACCTGCATTACGAGCTCCAGCAGAAGGTCGTCCAGCCCCTCTTCGACACCGGGTATACCGACGAGTACGGACTGAAGGAGCTGGTCGAAAAAGCTACCCAGACCCTCCACGGGCTCGAGCTGACCGAGGAGAAACGTCTGGTCCAGCGGCTGCTCGGCGAGGTCCGCAAGGCGGAGGCCGGGCTCGCGACGTACGGCGAGGTCGACGTGAACCGGGCCCTCGACCTCGGCGCCGTCGACGTCCTCGTCATCTCGGAGGGGCTCCGGCGCCAGCGGGTCACGTTCCGGTGCACCGCGTGCTCGAAGGTGTTCCTCCGGACCCTCCCCGACGAGGAGGTGGATGCCGTGCTCGACGCCCCGTGCCCGAACTGCCAGCAACGTCAGGTCACGGAGGCGTCGAGCGAGGACTTCGTCGAAGGGCTCTTCCGGCGCGCCACCGAGTCCGGCGCCACGGCCCGCCTCGTCTCCGGGGAGAGCGAGGAAGGGGAGATGCTCACGAAGGGGTTCGGCGGGATCGGAGCGATCCTGCGGTACCCGATGCCGAGCCCGGTGGCCCTCCGACCCTGTTCGTCGACGCAGAACGGTCTGTGAACCATCGCGGCGCACCGCGAGTGAGCTCGTGCGGCGCCGAGCCTACCAGAGGTTCCCGAGCGGATCGTCCTCGGGAGGGGGCGATTCGGGGGTGGTAGGTGCACGGCCGGCGAGGGGGCGGGACGAGCTGCCCGGAGGGTAGAGCGAGGAGTTCGGGTAGCTCGGAGGCGGGAGGCGACGACGTTCCACGACCACGGCGATCACCGCGAGGGCGAGGACTGCGATGGCGCCCACGCCGATCAGGCCCAAGAGCCCGTGCAGGAAACCGGGAGTGCTCGACCCCGACGGACATCCGGTCCCCGTGATGAGGCACAGCTGGGTCGCTTCGCTCTGGGAGGCCGACTGCGGTTCCCCCTGGACGACGGTCTGCGGGGCCGTGTCGGGGGTCGCGCCCGTCGCGAGTTCCGTGAAGCCGGACGACGCCGGGGCTACGCTCGTGGGCTCGAGGCTCTGGGAATCGTAGACCCACTCCGAGGCGCCGAGGCCGAAATGTCCGCCGACCTGCGGGCGGACGTCCAGGAAGCCCATACCGGCCGTGGCCTGGCCGGAATCGTTGGCGGACCACGGCTGGGCCGAACTTCCGACGAACAGGTCGCTCGCACTGGGAACCAGGATGAACCCCTCCCGGACGGCGAACGGACCCTGAATGACCAGTCCGATCTCCGGATACGTGACACCGCCGAGGGCGATCGAGTTGGAAGGGGAGTAACTCCCGAGGACGGAGACGTTCCCCGAGCGCTCGACCGGGAAGTAGCCGTGGCCCGACACGTTCCAGTTGGCGAGCGGGGCCGCGTGGGAGTGGAAGTAGGCGTACGAGGCGTTGGCGCCGGCTTTGAACGAGGCGGTGGAATTCCACTCCTGGGCCGAGGTGAGGTCGGTCGGGAAGAGGCCGAGCGGGGTACCGAAGGTGACCGAGGTGGTGGCGTCCACCTGAGCCCCGAGGTAGGCCGAACGGGCGACCCCGACATTGAGGGAGGCGGGCAGGTACGAGCTGGTCGACTCCGTGAAGTTGGCGGTCTGAAGGCTGCTGGAGCCGAGGAGAGCGAAGGCGGGAACCGCGGATCCTCCCTCGTAGACCGTCCCGGCGGTGGTGAGGTTCGCCGTAGCGTTGTCCGTCTCCCACAGCCGGTCGGCGAGAGCCGCGTAATACCGGTGGGAGGCGCATGTAGGCGAGCAATACTCCACCTGGAACGAGGCGCCCATGGTGCGGTCGACCGTGAGCTCAAAATCGGTTCCGCTGAGATTGATCTGGTGGATGAGCGCCGAGTATCCGTACGTCGCGTTGCCCGTGTAGGGGGCCCCCCCCGCGGACACTCCGTGAAAGTCCACGGTGACGACGTTCCCATAGGCCCAGGTCGTGCCATCACCGGACGAGGCGGGAACGGCCGCGCTCGCGAGGCCGCTCGGAACCACAAGAACCATGAGGCCTGCGACCAGTAGAGCTCCCAACGCTGCCGACGTTCCCGATCCCAAAGACCACGAACGAATCCCCACAGTCGCAATTCCTACGACGAACGATGCGGAACGGCACTCTTAAACGGGTGTGCCGAACCATTCCCTCTGAGTTGGACACCGTGCTAGTGCGTCGCAACCGGGGAAGGGGTGTCCCGTGCGCGCGCTGACGGAATCCGAGGCCCGGGTCATCGCGGTTCTTCTGGCCGCGCGACCCGACCGGGAACGCGAGCGCCTGCACCAGGTGCAGATCCCGCGGTCGACCTACCACGCCGTGCGACGGCGCGCCTACGAGGAGAAGTGGCTCCGCGACCGGTACGTTCCGCATCCCGTGCCGCTCGGACGCCCCTACGTGACGTTCGTCCTGGCCCGCCCGTACGCGGACCGGTTCGACGAGTTCGCGACCTTCGCGGCCAGCGACCCCGGCAACGTGGCGCTCTGGACCGGGACCCAGGTCGCCCTGGCCATCTACTTCCAGGCCAAGGCGACCGATGCGAAACGCTGGAGCACGCGTTTCGACCAGCAACGATTCGGCGCCGCTCCCCTGTCGATCAGCGTGCGCGTCGACGGACCCACCGTACCGGTGTACTTCGACTTCGAGGGGCTCTGGTGCCACTTGGTCGGGCTCCCCGGGACGCTCGCCTACCCCCACGGCCTTGGAGGTGCCGTGGCGGAGGAAGCGGACGCGCCGCCCCTGACCTCGCATCGACGGTGGGCTATCTCCGAGCTGCTCCAGCGCCCCTTCCGGGGAGCTGACGAGGGGCAGGGGCCGCATCTCGTCGGACCGTTCGGGCTTCCGTTCGCACAACGAAAGATGCTCGCGCGCGGCTGGGTGGATCATCGCACGCTACTCGACCCCGCTCGCCTCCCCCCGTACCAGGGAAAGAGCCCGGACCAGGTCGTCCTGCTGTCCGGCGCTCCTCGAACGGGGGCGCGACCGGAGCTCCTGTTCGCGACGCTCACGCGCGATTGTCGGGTCTTTCCCTTCCTGTTCGTGGTCGGATCGGACCGCTGGCTGGTCGGCGCACTCGGCGCCTCCACCCCGCCGCCCGCTGCCGAGGGTGGGCGGCGACCGGTGCTCGTGACGTTCCGCGAGTTCTTGGAGGGGATCGAGATCATCCAGGAGCCGGCCGACCGGTTCGTGGCCCGGGTCGACCACCGGTACGACCGACTTCTCCCCCCGACCGATGAACGGCTGTCGGCGAAGGTCTGAAACCACGCCCTCCGGCACCCGCTGCCGCCGAGGAGCCGACTCGGGGGTAGAGACGTCTCCCCGAATCGGAGAGGTTCGCGACTAGTTTTTGATGTCCTCCCTCTTGGGGAAGTCCACGACCGAAGAGACGCATGCGCCGGCCACGGTCCGAACCCGCCTTCTCCTCGTTTGGCCGGCCTTTCGGCGGCGTCCGGAGCTACTGTTCGTTCCGTTCGCCGCGTTCTGGCTCCTGGTCAACGTGGCCCCTTGGGGCTTCGGGCCCAGCTATCTCTACTCGTTCTACCTGGCGTTCACGGGCCAAAAGTCGGACATCATCTTTCCGTACACCTACGGATTCGCCGCCACTACTTTCGTGGGGATCCTGCTCGCCGGTCTCCGGTGGACCCACCTCGGGGCGGGCCGAACCTTTCTCATCGCCGGTACCGTTCCCTTCGCGGGGCCCGGCGCGTTCGAGGTCATCTTCCAGGAGGCCGGGGCCCGCTTCCATCCGGGGTTGTTCATCGGTTACGCCCAGCCCTACGTGATGTTCTCGTACTGTGTCTGGGTGGTCCTCGGTCTCACCGGACTCGGTTGGTGGCGGCTCACCTGGCGTTGGGGTATCGCCCTGGGATACACGGCGGCCGGATTCCTCATCTGGTTCGCGATCGGGTTCCCGTTGGTTTCTACCGGGACCTTCGCGCAGCTGCCGTGGGCCTACTTCTTCAACATCTCGTTGAAAGCCTCCTGTTTCCTCGTCTTCGTCATCCCGATCGCCGAGGGGATGTACTACGAGCGGGGGATGCGCCGTCAGCCGGTCACGGGTGCGTGACCACGGATTCGATCTCGGGCGGAGCCGGCCAGCGCGCGTCCAGAATTCCGTCCTCTCGGGGCCACGAGCGATGGCACTGCGTGCACGTGATCGCAGGAAGATCGTGGCGGGTGGACGCCCCGAGCGGAGACCGGCAGGCGGGACACGCGAGGACCTGACCCCACTCGGCCGGCGGACCGAGTGACTCGCCGGGCCGCCGGAGGAGCGCGAAACGCGTCGGAAACCCGCCGATTCTGGACGCCGCGTGGGAGAGCGAATGGAAGAACTTAGCCGGGAGTTTGCGGAGCCCGGGGTATTCCTCCCAACCGGTCGGTCGCTCGACGGTCCCCACCAGCCCGGCCGCATCGACGGTGCGGCGGAACTCGGCCCGAGTCAGGCTCCAGGCCGGGAACGAGCTCGGTCGGACCGGCACGATCGCTTGACGGGAGAAGGTCATCGATCGCTTGGGCTCCGTCGGGCTCCGAGACAACCCGACCTTGAGGTCGTCAACCAAGCTCGCGACCGAGGGGTGGGGATTGTACGAGACCACGAGGAGTCCTCCCGGGCGCATCACTCGCCCGATCTCCTCGAGCGCCGCCCGGGGATCCTCCAGGAACCCAAGGACCCGGACCATTACGACCGCTGGGAAAGCCTGATCGACGAACGGCAAGTGGTAGACATTCGCCGCCACCCGGAGTGAGGCGGTGCCGTTTCGGAGGGGGATGCGTGCGAGGAATTCCGGCGTGATGTCGAGCGCCGCGTACTCGCGAGCGTTCCCCTGAATCACCGATGAGAGGCGACCCGCCCCGGTCCCGATCTCCAGTACACGGGAGGGGGACACCGTGGCGAGCGCCTCCCGGACGACCGATCGCTCCACTTCGGTAACGCGATCTCGACCGATCCAGAGCCGGTCAAAATCGAGCGAACGAAAGTCGGGGGTAGGTCGCCCACTAGCGGCGGAGGCGGTCAAGGGTCCGCGAAGGGGATCGGCGAGTAAAGGGGTACCCCTGCCTGGGTCGTCCGAGATCCCCGGTCGGGTGGGGCCGCCTTGTGCCTGCGATCCGGGGGGCTCCGAGACCGGGCCGGAGAAGAAAGGGGGGACATCGGTCTCGTGTATCCATCGGCCGTTCCGGGAGAAGGGATTATCTGCGAAAACGGGCAATTCGCTTGGGGCGCGTAGCCTAGTCTGGACAAGGCACCGACCCTCGACAGCTTCCCCCCATCCGGCCCCGAATCGAACCGGCAGACTGGCGATCTGAAACCCTCGACCTCCTCCGAGCCACACAAAGGCTGAAGGCAACTCTTTCCCCGGGGGGCTCCTCCGCTCCCCGGGCTCTTTCTCCTCCTCGAATCGACCTCTGTCCGGTCTGCTGCTGTTTCCATGACCGGGACGCCGACGGCTGCCGATGAGCCCCGCTGCGGCGGGCCTCCTCGGTTCCGGATTTGACCTCGCGCTCTCCGAGGAGCGCGATTTTCTCTCCGGGGACCTCTCTCTTGCCCGCCCACGCGCCCGAGCGGTCGAGGAAGAATCTCCGTCCCTCCCGCTCGCGTGGGCGCTCCCGGGCCGCGGGGTGTCGTGCGGCCGTGACCCTAAGCACCTCGCGCTCCGTTATCGAATCTGCCCGGGAAACCATGCGGTCCCTTACGTGGATTCGTGCGACCGGCGGGACTGTCCAACGTGCTGGCGGGTCGGGTGGCTGCGCCGAGAGGCGGGGCGCATGCTCACCGTCCTTCAAGCGGAAAGCAAAGCTCGTGCCTCTCTCGGGAAACACCGCCGCGTCGTACACGTCTCGGTCAATCCCCCGCCGGTGCTATGGGGCTCGGTCGAGGATCCGGCGCGACACTACCGAGTGTTCCGGTTGCTCCGAGCCCGGGCGTATCGAGTGGCCCGCCGCGCCGGGATCGTTTGCGGTGCGGTGGTCTTTCATCGGCGGCGGTGCGCCGATAAGTGGGACCCGATTGAGACGGACGGTCCGCATTTCCACGTTCTCGGATTCGGTTGGATTGCTGACGGTTCGGTGACGTTCAAGCGGACCGGATGGGTTGTGAGAAATCACGGACTTAAGGTCGGAGAAAAGGCGGTACGGGGAGAGGCGACCTACCTCCTATCGCACTCGGCCCGGCTGGAGTGCGGGGGTATCTCGCAGTGGGGCAAGTCAGGGGGGGCGACCCTGACCGTTACATGGTTCGGTCGGAGGGTCCGAGCGCGCGATATCCCGACCGATGGAGTGTTTTGCCCCCTGTGCGGGGTGTGCTACCCGAAAACCGAGTGGGTAAGCGCCGAGTGGGTGGGCGAGGGACCTCCTCCCGTTGAGCCGGTGACCGTTGATTGGTCCGCATGGCGTGCGGTAGCCTTCGACTCGACCGGAACGTTTGGCGGTGGCTCTCGGCGAATCCTGTATCTGCCGGCGGGGAGGGGGGGAACGTGAGGCTGACGGCGGAGGACATCGCGGACTACCGCGCCCTGGTCGGCGCGCTGTTTCCCCGGGATCGTTGTACGTCTTGCGGTCACGCCCGGTCTTGGCATCACGCGGAACAGTGGGAAGTCGCGGGCGAGGGCTGGCAGGTCGAGTTTCGGTGTTCCGGTTGCCGTATCTACGCGCCCGAGGGGTCGAGGTGTCCCGGTCCCTTCCTCCCCGTGCGGCCGGACGCTTCCTCTCGGATGGGTGTCGGGTTCATCCCCGGGGTGCGTCTCCGGGACCCGCCGAGTGGTGGTCGTCCGATGTGCGACAACCCCACATCGGGGCTTGGACGATTTCAGGACACCCGACCCGCCTAGTGCGTTCCGAGGGGCACGCAACCGCGGTCTAAGGTGCCGTCCCCTCGCGGACTTGGCGCGTTCCTACCGGAACGGCCAGAAAGGGCCTCTACTGACGTAACCCGACCCGTTTCGGGGGGTTTGCGGGCCCGGTGTAGTGCTACGCGTGAATTGAGTGCGGTTCGGCGTGTGTTTCGCGGTTCGGCGCGGAACCCTGTGTCTGTCTCGGGTGTCTGGTTGCGCACCCCCGGTCGTGTCAGACAAACGGACTTACTGACGGAGGAAAAACGGGAACCCATATGAAGTGGATTTTTGCTATGTCCCTTAACGAGGGCTCGAAATTGAAGCGTCTCGGTGGCTGTATCCCGGCCGACCTCTACGCCCAGCTCCACGAGAACGCCGCTCGGCGTGACGTGACCTTCAGCGAGTACGTGACCGACCTACTCTATGGCGCGCTCGCTTCCGTCCCCGTGTCCGCCGAAACCGCCCGACCCTCGGGGGCTTGAGCATGGTGTACGAACTACCGCCCGGGTCCCCTGCTGGGTACTTCCTTTCCGCTCCGCCACCATCGGAGGGCTGATTTGACAGACGAAGAACGCACCCGCGAGCTTCGAGAGAGTGCGATCTCCTCTGCGGAAGCTGCGCTTGCGTCCGGCGACCTAACGAACGCGCTTGAGGCGGTCCTGTTTGCGTTGAAGTTCGATGAGCGAGACGGTACGGGTCGGGCTTACTATCACCGACTCCGCCAATCCTTTGGCTTTGGGTCCGCCGACAATCCCGAGCGTCCTATCGTTGTTCCGCGCCGCCCCGAGTCGTCTCCATGACGGGTACCGCCGACTGGTACGCCCGCACGCAGGGTCCCTCCGCTCCGATGCTGCTCTCTTCGCCCATGCACGCCCTAGGGCACGGTTCGCTCGTTCCGGGGGCTGGGACGCCAGGTCGGGGTATTGTCGACGCCGCAGCGAACGCGTCACCCCCCGGCGCCGTGGGCTCCACGATGGGCGGTGCTAGCTCGGGTTCCGGTGGGTTCTTGGGTCAAGCGCTCGCGGGCACGACTCAGTTGATCAACGGGTTTGCCTCGGCGCTCCCGGTTGTCGCGCAGCAAGGCGCCGCCGGTTTCTCCCAATTGATGACGGGGCTCTTTGGTCCATGAGCCGCCCCGTCCCGGTTCCTCTCTCTCGTTTCCGAATCCCCGAGCTTGAACTGTTCGACGTGTCGGGCTCGATCTTCCCCGAGGAATCACCGGACGAGCTGCGCCGCTTGCGACACCTCGGCCGTTCCCTTTCAACTGAATCCATGCCCGAGGTTACAGCTCGTGCGAGTCGAACTTGAACCTCTCTTCGCTGTTCTAGAACCCTCTCGGGCCGAAGCTGTAACCTTCGGCCCGGGGGGCCGCCTAACTCCTCTCGCGAAGTGCCTCGCCGGTAGGTGGTACTTCGTCGAGTCGGTAGAACCGAACCCTATTGAGGGGGTCGAATCCTGCCCGCTCTTGGAGGACATGCCTCGCGTTAGCGAGGTGTGGCAGAAGGAAGGAGAGGGATGGGTCGCCAAGAAAAACGCCGAGGGGAAATATCAGGGGAGGAACGGGTACGAAGCCCGTCGGCTGCTCCGCAAGGTGGGTACGTGGATTCATCACTACCCGACAGCGGTTACGCCGGAAGACCTCTACATTATCGCCGAGCGGGTAGGCCCGGCACCCAAGACCAAGAGAGCGGTCTTTGCCATCTTGGGGTCGTTCCTCGACTCCAAGGGGAACCGGGTCGTTCAACGGTCCCACGTCAAGGACCGCTATCCGAATCGCGCGATGAATACCCCGGTGATCGACCGGGATGCCCGGGACAAAATCTCCAACGGAGCGCAGGGTATCGAGCGCGTGATCCTGGCTCTCTTGGGGTGCGGTCGGAGACCCGTGGAGATTCGACGGGCCATGCTTTCCGACCTCCACCTACGGGACCCGGTTCCGTGGATTGGTGTTCGGAAGAAGGGCGGGCACGGCGACCCGAACGGTCGGATGGCCCTCAACAGCTCGGTAATCGCCGAGCTGGCGTGGTGGCTCCCGCTACGGGCAACGTGGGCGGCCCGGTCCTCGGACGACACCGGGCACCTCGTTTGTCGTCAGGATGGGTCCCGTTTGGTAGGGGTCTCGATTCAGTATCTCCGACGGGCCAAGGACGCGGCGGCGCGGCGCGCAGGTGTGGGGCACTACCCGCTCTATGCGTTCCGTCGGGGAGCGGCCACGCTCGCGTTCGAGCTTACCGGGAACTGGGACGATGTGGCCGAGGTACTCCAAGACTCCGATTCTTCGGTGGTCCGAGGGTACGTTCAAAGCCTGCTCGTTCAACGGCGAGCGCCCGGCGTGATGGAACTGTTGGCCGTCCGGCCCCCAGTAGGGGCACTCTGATATGCCCGGGAGGGGAGACCTGTCGGGGCGCGTGGCCCAGTCTGGATAGGGCACCGGGTTCCTAACCCGGCGGTCGAGGGTTCAAATCCCTCCGCGCCCGGTCTGCGAACCGCCCGTCGGACCGGACGCTCAGACCACTGGCCGGGACGTTCGGCCAGCCGCCGGGGGCGGAATCGGCCTCGCGAACGCTTATCACCAACAAGGGTAACTCGTGCTCGGGTGCGATGTGCAAGGTACGCTCCACGGCCTACGATTCGCCGTGCGTGTTCGACCCCGTCGCGCCTCGGCTCGTGAGCAGACGTTGATTGTACTCGTGACCCAACTCCTCCTGGTCGCCACCCTGCTTCTCGGGGTGGGCGGGCACGGGGCGTCGGCGCATTCAGCCCCCGATGGACTCACCCAACTGGCCCCTCGAGCACTCCCGATTTCCCCTCCGTCCATTCGCCTCCATGCCGCCCCATCGGCCGGCGGAGTCGGCTCGGTGATCGACACCCTCGACCTCGTGGCGAATCGACTCCTACCGGGAAACCAGCAGCCTGCGGTCCAGGCGTCCCCCCAGATGGTGCTGTACGACTCGAAGAACGGCAATCTGTACATTCGGGGAAGCGGCGGTCTGTCGATCAGCGTCGTGAACGCTTCCACGGAGACGGCGTTGACCAGCCTGACCGTCGGGTACGCCGCGAGCGCGTACCTCCCCAATGTGCCCACGATGGCCCTCGATACGGCCAACGGCAACCTCTACGAGGCCAATACGGAGGCCGAATCACTGGGCGTCGTTTCGACGACCACGAACCTGCTCACGGCCTCGATCAACCTCGGGGCCGCGCCGGGCGGCATCGTCTTCGACCCGGCGAACGGCAACCTGTACACCAGCAATTGGGGGAACAACAATGTCTCGGTCATCTCCGGCTCGTCCAACACGGTGGTCGCAAGCATCCCCGTCGGCGGAGAGCCGGGCGCGATCCTGTACGACCCGAACGACTCGGAGGTCTACGTCTCGAACTTCAACAGCGGCAACGTTTCGGTGATCGATACTTCTACCGAGACGGTGGTCCAGAACCCTGTCACTGGGCTCCGGTCCGCCGAGCCCCTGGCCCTCACACTGAACACTAAGGATGACCTCGTGAACGTGGTCAACGCGATTTCGGGAAACATCTCGGTGATCAACGGGGTGACGTATGCGGTCCAGTCGGTCCCGGTGGGAGCCGCCCCGTCGTCCGCCACCTACGATCCTAGCAAGGACACTCTCCTCGTGGCCAACGGAGGGAGCAACAATGTGACGGTCCTCCAGCAACCGGGAAACACCGTGGTCGGGAACATCCCGATCGGTCATGGTGCCCAGGGGGCCGTGTACGACCCCGTGAATGGGTACGTTTACACCGCCAACTACGGGTCCAACAACGTGAGCATCCTCGACCCCTCCACCAACACGTGGAAGGGCGCGGTGACGACGACGAACTTTCCCGAGGCGCTCGCCGTCGATATCCATACGGGAAACGTTTTTGTAGCCAACGAGGGGACGGCCTCGTCGGATACGAACCTGACCGTCATTTCGGGGTCGACCTCCCTGTCGGTCGCCTCCGTTCGGCTGGCCGTTGACCCCACCAGCCTCGACGTGGCGTCGAACGGCAACCTCTACGCGACCGACAACGCCGGCCTGGGAGCGGATATCCTCTCGGCCGCGACGAACCTGCGGACCGGGTTCGCCTCTTCGGCCCCACGGCCGGACGATACGGCGTATGACCCGGCCACGGGCGAGCTGTACATCGCGAGCGAGCCGTCGGGGGCGGTCACGGTCGTCACCGGCACGGGCACTCTCGTCACGACGATCGGCCTGGGCTTCGGTTCGTTCGGGGTGGCCTACGACCCGGCGAACAGCGAGATCTACGTGTCCAACTACTATAGCGGCAACATCACGCTCATCAACGGTGCCACCCACGCGATCGACAAAGTGATCACCGCCAAGCCATTCGACAGCCTCGGGGCCGAGATCTACGACCCCGCCTCTTCCTCCATCTACGTCGCGGACTACTCGGCCCACAACGTGACCGTGGTCAACCGCACGTCTACCAATGGCTCGATCCAGGTCGGAACGGAGCCCACATCGTTCGCATACGACCCCGAGAACGATTCCATCTTCGTCGCGAACTACGGCTCGGGCAACATCAGCGTGATCAACGCAACGACCAATCGAGTCGTCGGCCATGTTTCGGGGTATTTCCCCCAATACCTCGCCTACGATTCGGGTACCAACTCCGTGTACATGGTCTCATCCGAGAATGGGCAGGTCAACGCGTACAACGCGACGACCTACGCCTTGCTTGGGTCCCCGCTCAACATCAACGACTCGATCCGATCCGGAGGTGTCGCTTACAGTCCTTCGTCCGGCGACATCTACGTCTCGAACGAATTCACCAGCTCGATCTCGATCCTTTCGAGCGTCACGGTCACCACCTACCCCGTTACGTTCATCGAGAGCGGGCTCACGCCCTCGACGACGTGGGGGGTTACGCTGAACGGAGCTCCCAACTCGTCGGCCACTACCCATATCGGTTTCACCGAGCCGAACGGGAACTACCCATTCACGGTCGGGAGCGTCGCGGGGTACGTCGCGAACGCTACGTCGGGGGAGGTCGCGGTCGCGGGCAGCCCCGCGACGGTGTACATCGCCTTCACCGCCCAATCCTCCCCCACCTCCTACCCTGTTACGTTCAACGAGACCGGCCTCCCCACCGGGACCCAGTGGGCGATTTCGCTGACCCCGTCTATCAGTGGCAACTCGCCAGCAACCGCTCCTGCATCGATCGTGTTCAACGCGCCGAACGCGAGCTATACCTTCACGGTCGGGGCCGTAAACGGCTACTCCGCCTCCCCGAGCTCCAGCTCCGTCGTTGTGGCGGGCCACCCGGTCTACCAGACGATCGCGTTCTCCGTCGGGACGAGCCTCCTGAGCGCGACGCTCACGGCGGACCCTGCCAACCTGTCTCTCGGCGCCAGCACTACCTTGACGACGTCCACAGCCGGAGGGACGGCGCCGTACTCGTACGTCTACACAGGCCTGCCCATGGGTTGCGTGACGTCCAGTACCGTTGACTTGAGTTGCACTCCGTCCGTCTCCGGGACCTTTACCGTCACGGTGAATGTCACCGACCACGCCGGGGCCCACGCCCTCGCCCACGCCACGCTCCGCGTGAGCTCACCCCCCGGGACGGCAGGTACGTCCGGACTCACCGCATGGGAATGGGCGATCATCGCCGGGCTCGTCCTCCTCGCCTTCCTGTTGCTCCTCTTCTTCCTGCTCGGTCGTCGAAAGAGGGCGGAGCCCGAACCGGTCGTGAAGGCCGAGAGTTCCGGCCCGTCGCCCCCGCCGTCTCCGCCCGGCGGGGCGAGCTGATCCGCGAGTCGAGCCGCCCTGGAACGACCCGGCGATCGATACCCGTTCGCGGAGGGCGTCCTTTTGAACGGGCCCGCGTTTGTACCGGTGGCGAGCCGGCATTCCGTATCTCGACCCTCCGACCCCGGACCGGTGCGGGATTCGGTTGGCGGAGCGGTCAGCGAGCGAGGCGCGGATTCATGGGGACCTTCAATCTCGACAAGATCTTCAAACCCCGAAGTGTCGTCCTCCTCGGCGCGAGCGACACGGTCGGCTCCGTGGGCCACGCGGTCGCGACCAATTTCGCGACCGGAGAGTTCGCGGGGAAATCGTACTTCGTCAACAACCATCGATCCGAGATACTGGGCCAGAAGGCCTACCCGACCGTGGAGGCGATCCCGGAGGAGGTCGACCTGGCGATCATTGCCACACCGGCCAAGACGGTCTGCGAGCTGGTCGACCAGTGCGGCAAGTCCGGTGTGAAGGGGGCCATCATCCTCTCGGCCGGGTTCAAAGAGACGGGAGCGGCCGGCAAGGCCCTCGAGGACGAGCTCCTCGTAGTCGCCCGACAGTATGGAATTCGCATCGTCGGCCCGAACTGCCTCGGCGTCATCCGACCCGAGACCCGCTTCAACGGGACCTTCCTCTCCAAGTTCCCGAAGCCGGGCACCGTGGCCTTCCTTTCCCAGAGCGGGGCGCTCGGTTCCGCCATCCTCGACTCCGCGATCCATGAGAACGTGGGATTCTCGGCGTTCGTTTCGGTCGGGTCGATGATCGACGTGGATTTCGGCGACCTGATCGACTACTTCGGTGGCGACTCCCAGACCCGAAGTATCCTGATGTACGTCGAGGGGATCACCCACGCGCGCAAGTTCATGAGTGCCGCCCGGCACTTCGCCCGGACGAAACCGATCGTGGTCGTCAAGGCAGGGCGGTTCCGGGAGAGCGCTCGCGCCGTCGCCTCCCACACCGGCTCTCTGTCGGGGGAGGACCAGATCTACGATGCCGCGTTCAAACGGGCGGGGATCGTCCGGGTGGAGGAGATCGAGGAGCTGTTCAACGCGGCCGCGGTCCTGAGCACCCAGCCGCTTCCGAAGGGACCCCATCTCGCGATCATCACGAACGCCGGCGGCCCCGGCATCATGACGTCCGACGCGCTCCTCGCCCGCGGGGGAAAGCTGGCGGAGCTCAGTCCGAAGACGATGGAGCGGCTCGAAGCGGGGCTCCCCGCTTTTTGGAGCCGCGGCAACCCGATCGACCTGATCGGGGACGCCGGGCCGGAGCGGTATCGGATCGCCTTGGATGCCTGTCTCGAAGACAACGGCGTCGACGGGATCCTTCTCCTGCTGACGGCGCAGGCCATGATCCACCCTCTCGAGGTCGCCAAGACGATCGTGGAGGGGGTCGCCGCGAAGGCGTACCAGAACAAGACGATCCTCGCGTCGTTCTTGGGTCGCACCACGGTCACGGAAGCGAATGCGTTCTTCGCGGCCCACCACATTCCCACGTACCCGTCGCCGGAAGAGGCGGTCAAGACGTTCCTGACGATGTACCAGTACCGGCGGAACATCGAACTCCTGTACGAAACTCCCGAAGAGCTCCCGGCGGACGCGCTGCCCCCGAAGCGACCGATCTCGGTCATCCTGCATCGGGCGGCTCAGGAGAATCGCGACTCCCTCACCGAGGAGGAATCGAAGCGGCTGCTGAAGTTCTACGGCTTCCCGGTCGTCCCGACGGAGGTCGCCACGACCGCCGACGAGGCGGTCGCGCGGGCCCACCACTTCGACTACCCGGTCGTCTTGAAGATCCTCTCCCCGGACATCCTCCACAAGTCCGACGCCGGCGGGGTCGTTCTGGACGTCGGTTCCGACGAGGAGGTCCGCCGCCAGTTTGACGCCCTGGTCGCTCTGGCGAAGGCGTTCCTGCCCACCGCACAGGTCGTGGGAGTGACCGTCCAGCCCATGGTCCCCAGGGGGGGCCACGAGCTGATCGTCGGAGGGAAGACGGACCCTCTATTCGGGCCGGTCATCCTGTTCGGGATGGGAGGCGTCGGGGTCGAACTCTACAACGACTGCGGCGTCGCCCTCCCTCCTCTCAACGCGACGCTCATTCGCCGCATGCTCGAGGAGACGAAGGTCTACCAACTGCTCAAGGGGTACCGGAACCAGCCCCGGGCCAACCTGGAGCTCTTGGAGAAGACCCTGCTGGATTTCTCCCAGCTGCTCCAGGACTTCCCGCAGATCCGGGAGATCGACATCAATCCCCTCCTCGTGAACGAGACCCGGGTCCAGATCTTGGACGCGCGCATCCTGATCGACAAGGAGCTCGCGCTGCGCGAGCACGACCTCCGCGCCCACCTCGTCATCAGTCCGTACCCGAAGAAGTACGAGACGCGCTGGAAGATGGGGAACGGGGAGGAGGTCATGCTGCGCCCGATCAAGCCCGAGGACGAGCCGTTGTGGCTCGACATGTTCAAGGGGTTCTCGGAGGAGTCGATCCGGTACCGATTCTTCCAGGTCATCAAGGACACCCCGCACGAAGTGCGGGTGCGGTACTGCAACATCGACTACGACCGGGAGATCGCAATCGTACCGGAGCTGACCCGGGACGGGAAGCGGCGGATCCTCGGGGTGTGTCGACTGAGCCTCGAACCCGACGGGAAGTCCGGAGAGCTCGCGATCATCGTCACCGACGAATTCCAGGGCCTCGGCCTGGGGACGAAACTCGCCGACTACGTCCTCGACATCGCCTACGAGATGGGGGTCGAGAAGGTCTATTCCCTCATGTTGACCGACAACTACCGCGCGCGTTCCCTGATGAAGCGGATGGGGTTCGAGCTCACGTTCTCGGACGATGGCACGGTGGAAGCGACCCTGCAGCTCCGGCCGGACCACGCCGCCCCCGTCCCTCCTTCGAAGGAGTCGCCTCCGGCATCTCCCGGCGGAACGCCTTCGCGAGCCTCGTCCACGATCCGAAGCGTGGACCAGATCCCGCCAGCGATCACCGGTCTCCCCCCCTCGGGCGAGAACTCGAGCCCTCCCGCCGGTTGATTCCCCCTCGCGACGGCAGCGCCGGGACTCGGCGAAGGGTGGGCCCACCCTCCCCGACCGATCGCGCGGGTTCGATTCGGGCCGGCCGGGGCACGAAAGCGACGTGCGGCGCACCCGCATGGAGGTCACCGGTCACTACGCAACTCGGGAAGGCCGGACGAACGCCGCGGATGATCAGGCCCACCTCGTCCCGATGGAGCGCGAATTCAGTGTCCGCCATGCTGCGCACGCCGGCGGCGCAACCGACCCCGGGACTCAGCAGACCGATCCCGAGGTTTCCCAACTGGCGGATCCGCTTCACCCCAAAGAAGAACGCGCGAGTGGCCTCCTCCGGACCGATCAGGGTGTCGAAGACTTCAAAGGCGGTGAGTTCGACGAACGGTTTCTTTCGGCTCCCCTGGACCGCCTTTTCGGCCGCCACCATCTTGGCGAGGGCTCGAACTCGGTCCTTCGGGTTTTTGGGAGCTCCCTTAGGTTGCCATCCCTTGTTGTTCAGGTTCACCACGTAGGGGGAGCCTTCGTCTTCTCCGACGTAATCGCAAATGCGGACTCGGCTGTCGAATCGCCGGCGCGTCACGAAGCGGGTCAGTCGCGCCCGAAAATCATGAGGCGAGTCGCGCGATGGCAATATGGCCACCATTCCCCGGGACTGGTAGAGGTGATTGAGGAACGTCGGGAAGAGGAGGAGATCGAGGTCCTCGGTCCCCACGGTTTCGTCCAGCGAGAAGAGCGCCAGGCTGCCCCGTTGGAACCCTCCCCCCAGCAGCCGATCGAAATCTGGAATCCCACTCGAATAGCGTCCGTCCGGATCGGGTATCGGTTCCCAGCCGTCGCCGGTTGGAGCGACCTTGGTCGGCGCGCGCATGACCGCGAGATGGTCGAAAGGGGTTTTAGAATGATGCCCTCCGAGCGTCGATTCTCTGACGGTAGAGCCGCTCCATCTTCCGGTACGAGTCGCGGGCGAGCCGGTACCGCCGACGGGGTTTTCCGGCGCGGAGAGGGACTTGCCGGTAATCCGTGCCACCCGCCGGGGATCGGGTCGGGGACCCACCGGCCGGATATTTCATCGCACCTTCCTCCTCCCGCGAGGAGGGGCGTCGGGTCCGCGGATAGGTCCATCTAAGGGGGCGGCCGTCTCCCCACGACGCTATGGCGTCCCGATCGTCCCCGACGACGTCCCAGCGGCTTAGCATGGGGACCCTCTATTTCGGGAGCGTGCTCTACCAAGTGACTCAGCTCGGAATCGCCATCGTCCTCCCGCAGATCCGGACCGCCTTCCATGCCACGCCCGCCCAACAGGGACTAATCCTCGCCGGCTTCCCGCTCGGAGTCGGTGCGTTCGCCCTCCTCTCCGGTCTCTTCGTACAGCGCTGGGGATCGACTCGGACCGTGATCGCCGGTCTCGTCGTGCTCGGGGTCGGGGCGACGGTTTCGGCGTTCGCCTTTTCCCCGGCGAGTCTGTTCGGCGCTCGACTCATCGCGGGAGCCGGGGCTGGCATTTACTTCCCGGTCACCGTCGGCCTCTTGGCCGCGAACACTCCCGAACCCCGACGAGCGAGGCGGGTCGGATTGCTCGTGTCCCTGGGCCTCGCGATCGGCGGGTCGGTCGGGTTCCTCGGCGGCGCCCTCGTGGGGCCGCGATTTGGGTGGCAGGTCCTGCTCGGCGGATTGGGCCTGGTCGCGCTCGGAGGCGCCGCGGTCTCCGTAATCGCGTTCCGCCGGGCTCCGCTCTCCCTCGCGCCGCTCCAACCCAGCCGTGACCGTGCCCTGGTGGCGCCCACCCTGCGGATGGTCTCGGTCTGGGCGTTGACCCTCGCCCCTCTGGGAGTGCTGAATGCCGGCTTTACGGCGGCCGGATTTCTCGCGGCCTACGTGACCAGCCAACACGCATCCTGGGGCCTCGTCTACGTGGGTGTCGTGGGAGCGACCGCCCTCGCCTTGACCCTGCCGGGCGGATTCCTCGGCGCATGGGTCTCGGAGCGGGGGATCGACCGACGGATCGTGCTCGCCGTCTTCGCGGTGGGTTCGGGAGCCCTGTTCGCCCTCATCCCGTGGGCCGACCAGTACGCTTTTGCAGCCCTCCTCGCCACCGCCGGCCTCCTCTTGGGAGCGGTCCTCGCCATCCTGTTCTCCATGCCCTCCCACATCCCCGAAATGGCCGGCCCCCGAGTGCCGATCGTGGTGGGCACGATCGATGGGACACGGATCCTGTTCAGCGCGGGGTTCGCCGTGGTGTTTGGGACGGTCGTTGGACTCTCCGGGTACTCGAGTGCCTGGATCCTCACGGCGATCTTGGGTCTCGGGTGCATTCCTGCGATCGCTCTCGTACCGCTCAATCGCTCCCCAGCAAACCCCCGCCCTACCTCTCCACGTTAGTTGGGGACGACCCCGATGTCGGCGGCACGAGCACCGCTTCGGGGAGAGTAACCCGAACGGGTTCGGTCCCAGTCTAAGAACTAGGGCGCCGGTGGACCTAGTGATGTCGCCCGCGCGGGACCCGGTCGTGAACGCCCTCGAGTCGCGTCGGGAGACCCATCCGGGCACGGACCCCGGCCCCGACACCTCGCCGGGTCCGTCGGTCTTCCTCTGGGGCACTTCTCCTCTCGTCGTCAACCTGGTTCTGTACGCGCTCGCGCGACGGATGGATCCGGAATTCGTCTGGGTCAATGTTCGCAACCATGGCGCTCCCGATCCGTTCGACGAGCTCCTCGAGTCAGGAAGCTCCAAGGTTCGAACCGAATCGGACGCCATCCCGCCCGACGGTCTACGGCCCAATCCCCCGATGCGGGCGCGGTCGTTGGCCAGCCTGGTCCTGCTGGACGATGCTCCGCGCGACATCGACCGACTGCGGAGGTTCATGGCGCTACCCGTGACCGCGCAGGAGATCGCCGCCCGGTCCGTACCCACCTCGGGAGCGCGGGTCTTGGCGATCCCCAACATCGACCGCGTGTCCCACTTGTATGCCGGACAGCCGGAAACCGCCTGGCGCGTGCTCCGGGCCCTCAGCGAGATCTCGGTCTCCCTGATGGTGGCCCGGGGAGACGGACCGGGCCCCCTTCGGGCCCTATTCGATTACGTATTCGAGGTCCGGGCCCACGATCTGACCTCGTGGGAGAGCGGAGTCCTGGTCGCCGAGCGATCGGCGAGACCGGAGATCTTTCCCGTCGGCCGTGCCCTCCCGCTGGCCGATCTGGCCTGGGCGAACGACGTGCTCACGGCCGCGACGGTCCGAGCGAGACGTTTGGGCGCGACCTTCCCGGGCCCCGCATAGACAGCGCCCGGACCTTCCCCCGAGGGTCCGGCCGGCGAACCCCCCTCGCCGTCCCCACGGGGCTCGATTGGTTCCCTACGGGAGGTGGTGGCGTTTTCCGTTCCCAGGCGGTACCGGGGGGCTCGGCAACGGACGAGAACATGGCGGGGGTCGACTCGAGTTCCTTCGTCTGGCATCGACGTGCCGGTCTGATCCTCGCCATCCGCTACTTGAAGACCCACTCGATCCCGGTCTTCGAAGAGCCGCTCAGCGACCTTCCTCGCCTTTCCAAGGGAATGATCCGCTTTGCCCTGCGCGTCTTTCCGAAGTTTCTGGACCGGGCGGACCTCACCTTCCCGGTGATCATTGCCGGTCGGGGGTGGTACCAGATCGCCCTGGACGGCCGGCACCGCATCTCGAAGGCGATCTGGACCGGCACGCCCAGCCTTCATGCGGTCCGCGTCCCGTGGTGGTTCGCCCTGGAGCTCCTCTGTCCGGGGGTCTACGAGGTCGAATGGCTGGCCCTCTTCCTGCGGAACGAGCTCCGGAGGGCCGGCCATCGGAAATGAGGAGCCGGACCCCCGACCCCGGCTCGCCGACGGACTACTCCGAGAGGTCGGGCCGTGCGTCACCGGCCGCGACCTCGTAGTTCGTCCCTTCCCAGTGCTCGGCGAGGGGCCAAAAGAAGGTGAAGGTCCAACTTCGGCCGGCCCGGCCGAGGGATTCGAGGTCCGCATAATGGAGCCCGAGGGTCGTCTCGATCGAATCGAAATCCTGGTGCGTGCTCCAGCCGTCGTTGGAGGCCCGGAGACGGAACGGCTGGTTCGCGAGAACGCGGAGGACCGAGTCGGGTCGTACCATCCGAGGGCGGCGGTTGAACTTCCATACCTCGAGACGGCGCCGCGATGTCCGGGGGAGCCGGTATCGTTCCGCGACGTCGGGGACCTGGTCGAAGGGGCGCGCGTCCTGGATGGAGCGGAGGAGCGTCACGTACTCCGCGTGCGCCCATACGAGCGGCGTGGCCGACTCGGTCGGCATGCCGAAGTAGAGGTGGAGGTCGGGTCGGTCCGCCTCATCCCAGACCTGCTCGGGGAGAAGGCCGGTCGACGTGGCGACTCGTTCTAGGGTGCGCACGTGCGGAGTCGGGTTCCCCGCCCGCGCCAGTTCGTAGTGGCCTCGTTCGCCCGTGAGGACGGGCCAGGCCCGTCCGACCCCGAAACCGATGTACGGTCCGCCGGCCGCGGTCTCCCCGTACCCGTCGTGGTTGTACCGGTGCCAGAGGTCGCCTTTGGGGGTAGTGACCTTCAGGATTCGGTCGACCACCGTGAGCGAATCCGTTACGATCCGGTCGTTGGGGCTCCGAATGCCCAGTCGAACCAGGTCGAGGAACCCCGCATCGATGATCTCCGCGGCCGAAAACTCCGAGGGTGCCCCGGGCGGTAGGTTTCGCAACCGGACGCGACCCAGGTCGGGGCCCTCGTCCGGCACCGGGTTGTCGACCTGGACCGGCCGGATGCGCACGTAATGCCGGGGGATTCCCGGGACCAGCGTGCCCCGGTTCGTCACCGTCCAGGGCTCGACGTGCGATTCGAGGAAGTCGGCATACTCCTGGATGAAGGTGGCCGTGGGCTCGTCCCCCGTTCGGCGGGAGAACCCCGCGGCGACGGTCAGGGCGGCGATGCAGGTCGCCAGGGTGGAGGGAGAATATCCGGAGACCTCCTCCCATCGGTCCTGCTCGGTCGCGGGGCCGTGCTCGATGAGGAATCGGGCGGCCCGAAGGACCCCCACGGTCGGGTCGAAATCGCGCAGGGCCCGATGCCGGCGCAGCGCGTCGGCGAGGAGGATCGGGAGCGCCACCTCGTCCAGCTGGAGTCCCCGCCAGTACGGGCGACCGTCCACCCAGAAGTTCTGAGGAAATCCGCCATCGGGTTGCTGCCGCGTCGCGAGGTAGATGAGCGCTCGGAGGGGCGCCTCCGTTTGTCCGGTGGCGAGGAGGCCGGTCGCCGCATGGCAGAGGTCCCGGACCCAGACCAAGTGGTAGCCGCCCTGGTCCTCGTCGCTCTTGGCCGAGCCCCAGGGGATCGAGAGGGACGCGATGAAGGCGCCCGGGTAGGTCTTGTCCTCGTGGGCGAGGAGGATGGCACGACTCGCCCGGTAGAGCGCGCCCCCGTCGCCGGAAGGCACATGGTCCACGGAGTGCACGCTGCGACGCCACTGGGTGAGGAACCGACGCTCGTGCGTCTCGAAGGGCGTGCCGAGCGACTGGAAGAGGGCGGTGACGGCGGCGGCCGCGCTCTCGCCGAAGGCGAGTCCGAGGGTGAACTCCGTGGAGGAGCTGCCGGCGGGGATCTCTCCGGTGAGGGCCACGTTCCCGTCCGGCGCCCGGTCGAACTCCCACGTCAGGTCCCGATGCTGGTTGAGGTCGGTCCACCCGTCGCTCGCTCCCACGTATCCGACGGAGCTGCGAAGGAACGGGACATCCGCCGCGAGCGCGAGAGCCACTCCGTCCTTCTCCGCGAGGAGGACCGAGCGGCCCAGGATCTCCTGCACGGTCGCGGAGTTCCCCCAGCCCGCGACGTTGAGATGCGGGGAGGCCAGCACGAACAGGCGGAGCTTCGAGGCGAGCTCGGGAGCGCTCACCTTGAGGTGAACCCGGGTCAGGAGGCACGGGAGATGGGGGTCGGCGAGGATGATCTTGCGAAGCGTGTACCGCCCCTCCGGATCCTCGGAGCTGGAGCGGTAGGCGAGGGAGTCGCCTCCCATCCGCTCGATCCGGGCTTTGAGGTCGCGTTTCTCCTCGTGGAACAGCGACGCCCCGTCCGTGAACAGGAGCTGCAGGTCGCGGAGCTGCGGCCGGTCGATCGTCGGGAAGTACACCTCGGTGACGATGCCCCGCCAGACGGTGAACCAGAGCCGGGAGTCCGCGGAGTACGCCGTGCCGATCCCGTCCTTGTTGGAGTGCGACCATCGCGGCGGCATACCGGGCGACCCGAAGGCGACCCGGTCTCCGCGAATTCGCATTACGAACCCCCGCTTCCTCCCGGATGAGGTTCGGTCGGGCTTGAGGTTTCGCGAGCCTGCTTCCCGCCGCGCGACTCCGCCCCAATGGCTTTTCCCACCCCGTGTCTCCCCCTCCCGTGGACCTCGACCTTCTGGTCGGCCTCCTCATCCTCCTCGCCATCACGGCGGGCTTGGTCGGCGCTCTCTCCGGGTTGGGGGGAGGAGTCGTCGTGATCCCGGCGCTCGTGATCCTGTTCGGGGTGCCGATCCCGGTGGCGATCGGAACCGGCGCGATCACCATCCTCGCCACCTCGACCACGACCGGGGCGGCGTACGTCCGGGACCGCCTGAGCGACCTCCGCATCGGGATGTTCCTCGAGATCGCGACGGTGCCCGGGGCGCTCCTCGGGGCCACCGCGACGGTCTTCCTCACGCACGCGAGCCTCGCGGATACGCTGCTCATCGCACTCGGGCTCGTCCTGATCGCGACCATCCCGGGGAGCCTGGCCCGTCGCAACGAAGAGCTCCCCTCGAGGGTCCAGCCCGACGCCCGCTCGCGGGCCCTGGGACTGTCGGGCGAGTACCAGGACCAGGCCCTGGGCCGCCCCGTATCGTACACGGCGGCCCGCACCACCCCGGCGTTGGGTGTGATGTTCGGGGCCGGCTTGGTCTCGGGGATGTTCGGTATCGGAGGGGGCGTGTTCAAGGTGCTCGCCCTCGAAAAGTACCTCCGTCTCCCGATGAAGGTCGCGACGGCAACCAGCAATTTCATGATCGGCGTGACCGCCGCGGCCGGCGCCGGCATCCTGTTCGCGGCGGGCTTTGTCAACCCCCTGTTCGCCGCGCCGGTAGCGTTGGGGACGGCGATCGGAGCCTACGGCGGGAGCCAGATCCTCCCTTCGCTCCGGAACCGAACGGTTCGCCTGATCTTCCTCCCGGTGGTGGCGATCCTGGCCGTCGAGATGATCCTCCGGGGGTTCGGGTTGCCGTGACGGCCGGTCCCTCCCGCGTACCCACCCTTCCCGACTCGGCCTACTCGCGCATGACGCTCGTCCTGCGCGGCGGGCTCTTCCTCGCTCTCGGGATCATGGTGGCCGCCCTCGTCTGGTATCTGCTCGTGTTCCCGTCCGCGACCCTCGCGGACGCGATCGCGACCAACCCGATCTTGAACTACCTCGGAGCGACCGGACTCGCCCACGGACTGGCCGACGGAGCGCCCGCAGCCTACCTCACACTAGGCCTCCTCGCCCTCGTGGCCACCCCGATCCTGAGGGTCGCTTCCGGGTTCTACTACTTCCGTCTCGGACACGAGCGGGCCATGGAGGGGATCACGTTCGCGGTCCTCGTCATGCTGTTCTTCGGGCTCCTCGTGCTCGGACCGTTGATCCGCTGACGATCTGGGTCACCGAGCGCCTCGGACCGCCGATCTTTCCCTGTTTCGAAGAAGCGGGACGGCCCGCTCCCAACCGGGAGGGCCGACCTCCGCTTAGCCCGCGCCCTTTGCCTGGGCGAGTGCTTCTCGCACCGCGGCGAGGCCCAAATCAGCGAACTCGCGGGCCCGCTTCGGGTCCTTGGCCTCCGCGAACAAACGGAGGAGCGGCTCGGTGCCGGACGGGCGCAGGAGCATCCAGCCCCCGTCCCAGAACACCTTAACCCCGTCGATCGTGACGATCCGGTCGGCCTCCTTCTGGAGCTTCTCGCCCACCCACTCGACGACCTGGGGACGGAGCTCGGTGGGGCACGGGATCCGTTCCTTAACCAGGGCGTAGTGCGGGAGCTCCGCGAGGAGGTCCGCGAGGGGTCGTTCTAACCGGGCGAGGAGGTCGAGGACGGACGCGAGGGTCATCGCCCCGTCCCGGGCATACTGGAACTTCGGGGTGATGATGCCGCCGTTCTCCTCTCCCCCGAAGACGGCGTGCTGGTCGACCATCGCATGAGTGACCGCGGGGGAGCCGATCCGGGTGTAGAACACGGAACCCCCCAGGGGCGCGATGGCGTCCTCGAGGCTCTGCGAAGCCGAAACCGGCGACACGACCACCCCCCCGTGCGCCCGTTCGACCGCGTCGCGGGCGAGGAGGGCTAGGGTCTCTTCGCCCGGAACGTACCGCCCGGTGTGGTCGACGAAGACCGCCCGGTCGGCGTCCCCGTCGTGGATGACCCCGAAATCCGCATCCACCGCGGCGACCGTCCGCTGGGCATCGCGCGTGTTCGGCTCCGTGGGCTCGGAGGGGTGGCCCGGGAACGTCCCGTCGAGGTGGCCGTTGAGCGTGACGACTCGGCATCCGAGACGCCGCAAGAGTGCGGGGCTGGTCTCCACGCTGGCTCCGTTGCCGCAGTCGAGGACGACCGTGAGCTTCCTTTTCCGGATACGGGCGACATCGACCTGGCCGAGGATCCCTTCCACGTAACGGTGTCCTCCGTCGGACACGGTCGTGATGGTCCCGATGTCCGTGTATCGGGCCGAGGCGGCGGTCCCCTTCTCCGTCGCGTCCTCGATCGCCTGCTCGATCGACCGGGAGACCTCGAGGCCGTCCGCGGCGATGCACTTCAGGCCGTTGAACTCGGCGGGATTATGGGAGGCGGTCACGATCACCGCGAGCTGTGCGGACAACCGGGGGACCAGGTACTGGACCGCCGGAGTGGGGAGGACGCCGACCTCGATCGCGCGGTGTCCGCCCATGGCTAACGTGGAGCTCACGATGCGGGAGAGGGCGAAGCTGGACGTGCGACCGTCCCGTCCGACCACGACGGGCGCTCCCACGGGGATCGTGGAAGCGATGGCCCCCGCGACCCGGGTCACGAAGGCGGCGGTCAGCTTTTCCCCGACCACTTCGCGGATGCCGTTCGTGCCGAACAGACGAGCGGTCATCGGTCCCAAAGAAAGAGATGTCGTCCGGTATAAGAGCGGCAAGGGGTATCTCGTTTTGGGATTTTATTCCGCGGGGCGAAGGTGGTCCGCTTCGTCTCGGGTCATCGTTCACCTTTCACCAGGAGCGAAAACGACTACCCCTTAGTGTCCACTCTGTCCTCGTGGACCCCCGCCGCTCCCTTGTCTTTCGCCTCCCGCCGGAGCCGGAGAGTCCTCCACCCTCGGTTCGCCTCCTCATGGACGACTTTCGTCTCCTGTTGAATCAGTGCCTCCGTCACGCACTTTCCACTCGGCTCACCTCCAGAGGGGCGATCTCACGGTTTGCCCGTACTCAGGCCGCAGAGGCCCGGGTTACAGGGACGATGGGTGTCGCTGCGGCCGAGATTGCGGCGTCGCTCGCTAGCGGCCACCGCTCGCGCGTGCGCAAGGGAGTCGCCAGCCGCATCCCCTACGTTCGAACCCCCTTCGTCCGGATTCCCAAGGAGTCCTTCCATTTTGACCCGGAGACCGGTAAGCTTCGACTCTCGCTCCGTCGTGGGGAATGGACTTCCCTCACTGTCCCCGTCTCGAATTACCACCGACAGGTGCTCGCCCACCCCGGGCGTCGGGTGACCCAAGTCCACATCGGACTCCACCGGGTCGTCCTGGTCTACGCCCAAGTCCCCCCCGAGCCCTATGCTCCCAAATCGATTGTGGCGCTCGACAGCAACGAGGCGTCGATGGATGGAGTTCAGGTCGACTCCGACGGGGCCTTCTACGTCCGGGTCCACTTCCCGGAGATCCCCCGCATCCAGTGGCGCCACATGGGGCGGCGCCAATACCTGGGTAGGAAGAAGTCCCACGACCGACGACTGTCGCGCTGGCTGCTGGGTCGGGAGGGGAGGCGGGAACACGATCGGGTCCGGTCTCGTCTCCATGAACTCACTCGCACCCTTATCGACCGCTTGGCCTCCACGGAGTCCGCTCTCGTCCTCGAGGATCTCAAATCACTGCAAACACCCCGCCGACGGGGGTCCCTCTCGGGACGGCGTCCCCCCTTCCGCTCACGGCGCCTCCGACGCCGTCTCTCTTCCTGGCCCCGGGGGGAGCTCCATCGTCAACTCACTTACAAGGCCCAGGATCGGGGAGTTCCCATCATCTGGGTCGATCCCTATCGTACGTCACGAACCTGCCCGAGATGTGGTGAAGTATCGGAACACCGAAGAAGGGTAGGGACTAGGTTCGACTGCGCGAAGTGTGGGTGGTCGTGCGACCGCCAACTGAACGCGGGGCTGAACCTGGGAATAACCGCCCTGCGGACCCACGCGGGGCTCGGGGGTCTTCGACTTGACCCCGACGCCCTTCCCGAGGATGTGGTGAGACCCCTCTACGGGTCGGCCAACGACCGACCGGCACGGGTGGAGCGGATGGGAAGGGAGGGACGAGGTTCGAATGTTTCACGTAACAGGGAAGCATCCGAATAAAATCCCAAAGCCGGGGTATCTGCCTCCGTCCGGATTGGTCCCCGAGCTGCCTCCTCGATGGTGTGCAGACGAAATGCTGGGCAGGTTGGCCCGGTATCTCCGATTCGTCGGGTTGGACACCGCCTACGTCCGGGGCCTCACCGACCTGGAGGTCGCGCTCCAGTGCCGGGAAGAGGGCCGTTTTCTCCTGACCCGGGACCACGACCTCGCCGGACGAGTACCCGAGTCGCTTTGCCTCGAAAGCCCGATCGTCGAACAGCAATGGAAGGAGGTCCGGACGCGGTTCCCCGACCTTCCCACCGAGGTCCGGTTCGTCCGCTGCAGCCTCTGCAACGGCGTCCTCGCACCCTATGCCCCGCCGGCCGGGGCCCGCCTCCCAGCGGGCACTCCCTTGGATCGGGTCGGAGCCGGCCTGCAACTCTACCGCTGCGGGGCCTGTGGGCATCTCTACTGGGCGGGGTCGCACACCGCCGACTTGAGGGACCGCATTCGCCGTTGGAGCGAACCGGGGCGCCCGTGACGCGCGTGTACGTGGAGCTCTCCGGCGAGAGCCTCGAGTTGGCCCGGGCGGAGGTCGATGCGGTGGCCGCGGTCCTGGGGGGAGTCGAGCTCCACTTCGTTCCGTCCCCGGTTCCCCTGGTCGTCGTCGAGCTCGCCCGAGAGTACGTGCCCACGCTGGCGCTTAGGCTCGCGCTCGCGCGGCGATGTCTCATCGACGTTCCCGGCGGTGCGGCGTTCGATCCGGCCGACGGAGGCCCGTCCGTTCCCGGGGAAACGGCCGCCTTCCGGCGATTGGGGAGCCCGTCCGGGGGCGGGGACGCCCGCGGGATCGACACCGCGGCCCGGGCGTGGAAGTCCGCGGGCGGGCGGATCGACTTGGAACAACCGGCGCGTCGATTCTGGTGGGCCGAGGGCGAGCCGGCATCGGACCAGTTCCTCGAGGAGGTGGCGGCCGTCGACCGGCGTCGCACGTCGACCCGGCGCATCTCGAACCTCCCATTCCGGCGGCCGATCGGTCTCGCTCCTCGGCTCGCCCGGGCCGCGGCCAACCTCGCCCGTATCGCCCCCGGGGACCGGGTCGTGGACCCCTTCCTGGGCACCGGGGCCCTCCTGGCGGAGGCCGCCTTGTTCGGAGCGCGGGTCACCGGCATCGACCTCGAGGCCGCCATGGTCCAGGGTGCCAACCGGAACTTCACCCATCTGGGAGTCTCCGCCGAACACTTGGTGGTGGGCGATTCCGCCGACGTGGAGTTCCCCGGTTCCCAAGGGCCCTTCGACGGGTTGCTCACCGACCCTCCCTACGGACGGGCGTCCAGTACCGGTGGGGAGACCGCCGAGTCGCTGGCCGCTCGCATCCTTCCGCGCTGGGCCGAGCGGCTCCGCCCCTCGGCGTACGCCGTCGTGATCCTGCCCGGGGGCGACGACCCGCTCGCACCTCCGTGGCGCCGCCAGCTCGCGGTCCCGGTACGGGTGCATCGAAGCCTGACCCGGGAGTTCCGGGTGTACCGTCGGGCGCCCTAGGGCGGGACGACCTCGACCGAGTTGCTCGCGGATCCCCCTCCCCCCGTGGCGCACAGCTGGTTGACGGAGAGGTCGATGAGTACGGACGTGGCGGTCTCCGTGTTGGCGAACGCCAGCACGAGCTTCATCGAGGTGGATCCGCTGATCGTAAGATAGTCGGAGCCGGGGAGGATCACCGAACCCCCCGTCAAGGTGGCGTTGCGTCCGTCGGGGAGGGTGAAGGTCCACGTCGAGTTCGCCTCCCAGTCCGACAGAGCGTTCCCCGTGAGATAGACGGTACTATTCCCCTGACGTTCGGAGACGTTGGCCACCGAGGCCCCGACCAGGTAGCCGTGTCGCACCGGGTCCCCGTTCACGACCGAGTAGTTCACGGTGGCGAGGACCGGATGGCTGACGGTGGGCGCGGGATACCCGATCACTCCCGTCTCCAGCGTGACGCTGCCGGGCGGGCTCGCGATCGGCACCACCACGAACCCCGTGAGGAGGACCACGACCACGAACGCCCCGACCAGGTAGCGCTTGGTGTCGAGGGGAGAGACGTCGTTGAGCGGCGGCGGATGACGTACTCCGAGGAGGAGGATCAGGATCCCGAAGAAGAGCCAACCGGTGTAGAACAGTCCCAGGCCGAAGAGGAGGAACACGGCCGCGTAGCTGACGAAGCGGACGCGGTCCCCGAACAGCGCCCGGAAGACGTGGCCGCCATCCAGCTGCCCGGCCGGGAGGAGGTTGATGGCGGTGACGAAGATGCCGACCCAGCCGGCGAGCGCGAGCGGATGCAGGTTGAGGATGGAGGACGGGAAGAAGAGCGCGAGCCCCTCCCAGAAGAGCGGGACCCCGATGACCAGGCTCCCGTAGCTGACGCCCAGGACGGTCGGGCCACAGTAGCTCGCGGGGGTCACCATCGCGTGCGTCGAGAGATAGAGGCCGGCGAGCGCCACGGGGATGGACGCCGCGAAGCCCGCGAGGGGGCCGGCGGCCCCGATGTCGAAGAGCGCCTTCTTGTCCGGGAACGGCTCGCGGATGCTGATGAACGCGCCGAACGTTCCGAAGAGGAACGGGGGCGGAAGGGGAATGAAGTACGGGAGCGACGCATCGATCTTGCGCCGGCGTGCCATGAAGTAGTGCGCGAGCTCGTGCAGCCCCAAGATCGTGAGGACCGGGGCCGAGAAGTAGACCGCTCCCCACACGAAGTCGGTCGCCGAGAGGTTCGACCCGCCGACGTACGTGAGCCAGATCAGCGCTCCGGCGAACGTGCAGGTCACGACGGTGGCCCCGAGGAGGGCGAGGTTGATCCACTGCCGCTTGGCCCGCAACTTGGGGCGGGGAATGACCTCGAGGTAGTGCTCCCCCATCTGGTGGCGGAGGATGGGGACATACCCGGCCGCCCAGAGCTCCCGGCGAAGCCGGTCGAACTTGACCTCCAGGGTTCCGGGGTCCACCTGAACGGCGAGGATGAGCGATTGCGGTCCGAGACGGGTGTCGTAGATGGGAAAGAGGGCCCCCACGATGCGGCGGATCCGCTCGAGCTCCGACCCCCCGGCCGTGGGAAGCGGTCCCGTCCGCGGTGTCCCCACGGAGCTACGCCCCCGGCGGGCCGGCGGTCGCTGACTTGCGGAGGCGCTTCGCCCGTTCCTTGGAGCTGAACCCGGTCGCTTCCTCGAGGAATCGGTTGTAGCGCGCGATCGTCTCCCGCGCGACCTCCTCCGGGACCTTGGGGTTCATCGTCACTTCGACTGCCAGCTCTTTTCCCTCCGCCCGGACCACGACGCGCGACAGCGCCCCCCACGAGGCAGTCCGCTCCTCGCCCGACCCTCCGACGCCCTCGAAATGGACGGCCAGGATCCGCTCGAGCGCCGCGGGGGCCAGGTTGCCGCGGTGGCTGGTCCGTACCGGGTACTTCTGCACGACGAAGGCTCCACTCCCGGAGTCGATAAAAAGTCTGGCGCGGAGGTCCGCGCCCCTTTAGACGGTCTCGATCTCGAAGAGGACGCGATAGCCCCGGAGGCGGCGCGTCACCTCGTCGGAGAGGTCGAGGATCTGGTCGTGGGAGGCGCTCCCGGACCAGTCGTACACGAAATCGTAATTCCCCTGGGTCGGGACGAACCCGATCGACTTCAGCCGGTCGGCGATCTCCGAGGGGCTGGCCCCCTCACTGTCGAACGTCACCCGAAGATAGGTCTCCATTTCGGCGCGGAAAGTGTCGGAGGCCCTAAAACGGTTGTCACAGACCGGGCGTGCCCGGCCGCAGCATCTGTCGCAGGCCTCGGGAGAGGAGGGCGGGGGTCGCATCGTCCAACGCCCGGGCCGGAAGCCGGATGCGGTCGCTGGATTCCCGGACCGTCCAGCCCCCGCTCGCCCGGCGCGACACCGAGATCGCAAGGCCATCGGGGGGAGCGGCTCCCGTCTCGGTCCGGCGGGAGGACCCCGTGGCCGCGGAACGCAGGTACAGGAGACGAGCTCGGGGGAACACGCTTCGGATCGCGCGAGAGACCCAGGGCACATCGCGCCGGTCGCCCACCTCGAGGGCGATCGGGATGGTGGAACGGCGGCGTCCCCGTCGGTCGATCTCTCCGCTTCGGATGCGGCGCGAGCTCACCGGAAGCAGGTCATCGGCGAGAACGAGGGGGACCACCGCTACGGGGACTTGAGGCACGTTCCGTCGACGCCGCTCGTGGTTGACAGCCCGGCCCCCGTCCACGGTGTCGGCCGAGACGACCAGGACCCCCACGCCGCGCTCGACCGAACGGCCGAAGCGGTCTTGGAGAGGGCGGATCTCGAAGGCCCGAGCCGGGAATTCCCTCTCGAGCCACCGGAGAAGGGTCCGCCGACGCACGGCGAACGGCTGGATCCTCCCGCGGCCCGGTTTCGAGTGGGCCGCGAGATAGCTCTCGGTGGTGAGCCCGATCGCGACGGTCCGGCCGAGCCGGAAGGCGGTCGCGAGCAGAGCCTCGTGGCCGACGTGGAGATGGTCGAAGGTACCGCCGAGGACGGCGCGCGCGTAGCGGGGCACGGCGGCGACCTCCTATACGATGTAGTGCGAGAGGAGGACGACGAGGAGCAGGATGATGCTCGCGTACAGGAGGTACTGGTAGTTCCGCCGGGACCGGGCCATGTCCTCGAGCTTCTGCGCGCACTCCTTGCTGCAGGTCCGCTCGTCGGGGTCGCAGGTTCGGCCGCACACCTTGCAGTGGCGGTGGTCGTCCGAGCGGGTCACCGGGGCCTCGACGCGCCGAAGGCGGGTTAACGTTGCGCCCCGCCGCGCGTCGTGCGGGGGGCCGCCCGACGCGGCGGTGCGGGCTCACTGTCCGTCGGCTGCGGGTCCAGGGGGTTCGCGGGATCCTCGTCGTAGTCGACGTAGGGGGATTCGCGGGAGCGGGGACGCGCGAGGAGGTCCTCGTCGTCCGCGGGGACCGGCCGACTGCCGCGGCGACCCCGTTCGGTCGCCAGGTCGTCCTCGCTGGGAACGTAGCCGGTGCCCGACTCGGAGAGCTGGCGGACGAGGTTGAGCCAGATCTTCCCCTGGCTCGTCATCGACGCTTCCAGCCGTCGCCGAAGGTGGGCGGTCTCGTCCCGGATCTCGGATTCCACGCGGCGCAGTTCGCGGCCCAGGTCCCGACGCAGTTCCGCGAAGCGAGCCTCGTTCTGCTCCGGTCGGGCGAGGAGCTTCTCCACCTCGTCGATCCGGACCCACGTCTTGCGAACGAGCGGCAGCATCTTGTCGGTGACGACCTGGACGCGGCGGTCCAAGTCGTCCACGTCCTGGCGGACCTTCGATTCCACCTGAGTGAGGGCGTCGGCGCGATCGCGGAGCTGCGCCTCGATCGTCTCGAGACGCGCGGTGTCGGGGCTGGGGGCGCTCTGGAGGCGGGCCTCGAGCTCGGCGAGAGAGCGGGCGTAAGCCGCCCGGTTCTCGTCCATGAGCGTCTTCACCCGCTCGCGGACCGCCGCGTCGAACCGGGTCGAATCGATCGTGCGTCCGAGGGCGTCGTCGACCTCGCCCTTGAGCCGGGCCAAGAGCTCCACGTACTTCCCCCGCTCCCGGTCGGAGTCCTCCCTCATCTTCTGGTCGAGGTAGGACTGCATCCGGACCTGGAGGCCGGCGAGCGATTTCGAGTGGGTATCGGAGAGTTCGGCGAGGCGCGCTTCGCGGTCCACCTCGAGGCGCTTCGTCGCCTGGTTGACCCGCTCCTCGACCGCCGAACGGGAGATCGAGAGCTGGTTGCCCATGCGCGCCTCGAGCTCGCGCGCGCGGGCGTCGAGAAGCGCCGACATGCGGATCTCGAAGTCCTTCGCCCGGGCGTCCAGCAGGACCCCGGTCCGAATGTCCTGGTCCTTCGCCTCGCGGCCGCGCTTCTGGTCGAGCTCGGTCGCGCGGGCGTCGACCTGGGTGCGGAGGCGGGCCTCCAGGTCCTTGGATCGTCCCTCGACCAACAGGCCCATCCGCTGCTCCATGTCGCGCACGTCGCGGATTCGCTTCTGCTCGAGCTCGGTGAATCGGGTATCGACGAGCGTGCGGACCCGGCTCTCGATCTCCTCGCGCAGTGCCGACCCCTGCTCTTTGGCTTCGGTCAGCTCGAGGTCGAGCTGGGCCACGAGGGCGGTCCTCAGTTCCTCTTCCCCGCGCAGGAGCCGGGCGTTCATCTCGTCGGCCATCCGCTTCAACTCAGCGCGGAACGAATCGGCCCAGGTCGCTCCGCTGGTCTGCACCGCCTTCTGGACCAGGTCGGGGACCCCCGCGAACCGGGGCTCCGTCGCCTCCCGAACCCGGCGTTCCGCCTCTCGGGTCACCTCATCCTGGGAGACCAGGGGACGAGATTCGAGGGCGGCGAACCGGCGGGCCACTTCGTCGGGAGACAGGGAGGGACGCGCCTCCAGGGCCGAGAGGCGGCGGGCGACCTCGTCCGGTGACATGGTGGGTCGACGTTCGAGCGACTCGATGCGGCGGGCGACCTCGGTCTGGCTCTCGTTCCAGGCCCGGGTCTGGGAATCGGCCGTCTCCCGGACCTTGAGGTCGAGGGTGGATCTCCACTTCGTCTCCGCCGCGCCGAGGGCGGCATGGACCCGGGCGTCGATGACCGCGCCGTCCACGGGGGTCGGGGGCGGCGCTGCGAGCGAGGCGGGAGAAGAGGGAGTCCCGGAGGTGGAAGGCGGGGGAGGTGGGGGAAGAGGAAGGTCGGCCGCCGGGCGACTCAGCAGCGACGGGTCGGACTGGATCGATACCGGCACGGCCACCGGACCCTCGGGAGGGAGGGTGATGTCGGCCGGGCGCTGCAGCCACGGAGGGAGCTGCTGGGTCGCGGCGGGCTCGGTCAGCTGAGGTAGCGCCGCGCTGGCCGAGGGCGGAGCGGGTCCTCCTCCGCCGCCCCGGTCCGTGTCCCGTTTCACTTTCACGTACTCGTTCGCCCGTTTCGCCGCCTCTCCCGTCACCGAGACGGAGCGACCCCGAGGTCGGGCGAGCAGGAGCGCGGCCGTCTCCATGGCCGTTCCGATCCGCCACATCTCCTTGCGACGGTCCCGACCGCCCTGGCGATCGGCATCGTCCTGGATCGCCTTCATTCGGGCCGCCTCCACGAGGTCGACCCGGTGGCTCACTTCGCCCAGCTTGTCTTCCGCATGGTCACGCGCGTACTGGAGCACGAGAGGAAGGGCATCCTTGGCCGCGCGTCCGGTCGGTGGGCGCGTCAGGTCGCGCAGGGTCACCGGCGCACCCTCCCAGCCCTGGATCCGCTTCATGTGCCGGTCCCCCTGGGCCTCCCCGCGCGGTACTCGCATGACCGCGAGCGCGAGGGGGAGCTGCTCGGTGAACTGGTGCATGTCGACCTTCGCGACCGGAAGGAAGTACGGGAAGACGAGGAACGCGCCGAGCGCGACCAGCGCGGTCGGGAGCTCCCGGACGAGGTCGAGGACGACCTGGTTGGTCGCCTCCCACTGCTCCGCCGTGACGAGGACCACCGGCTCCGTCGAGCCCCGGTGGTAGAGGAATCCCTCGCCGACGCCCTGGTAGATCGACTGGTCCGGATCGGCCGCGGGGCGGTCCCCGCCCGACCGTCCGCCCATCGTGGCGTGGGCGCGGAGGACGGCGGCCCCGAATTCCCCGCTGGCGGCGAGCGCGGCCGTCTCGAAGACGAGCGTCTTCATGCCGATGCGGGGCCGATCCTCGGTGGAGAGGAACATCCGGCCGACGCACGTGTAGCGCCCCGCGGCGGCCGGGTAAAGGAACAGGTTCGGGTAGTAGGAGAGCGGGGCCGACGGGTCCGGGTCCCAGTAGTCGTGGGTGTCGGCGACGTTGACGGTCAGGTTCCCGACGACCCGGATCGCCTCGAGCGTCTCGCGACGGCCCGGGAACTCGTCGGGGATCGTCGTGTAGCCGGGGCTTTCCGCCTCGTTGTCGACCTGGCGGCACCAGACGACGGCGATCGGGGCGTGCGCGGCGGGAGCGCCCACCTCCGAGGCCGCCATCACGCCCCCTTGGTCGCCCGGCGCTCGAGCACCTTCTCGCAGGCGCGAGCCAGCGGAAGGGTCGTGTTGACCATCACGGGTACGCCCATGGTCGGGACGCCGACGGAGGGCGCCTCCTGGCCGGAGTCGCCGACGAGGAGCGGGTGACCGCCGCCCGTCGAGACCGCGCTCGAGACCAAGAAGACGTCCTCCTTCGTGGAGATCCCGCGGCCCTCCTGAGCGACGAGGATCGTGCCCATCCCACCGCCGTCCCGTCGGAGCAGGAAGTCGACCGTGTCGAAGGCGCTCCGGTACGTGCGCTCGCGGACGGACTGCTCGACCTCGGTGTAGAACTCCTTCAGCTTGTCGGCCTTCGAGATCGCGATGACGAGCGGCAGGTTCTTTCCGCGGACGTAGCGGAAGACGCCCCGCGCGAGGTTGATCTGCTGGGCCTGGTCGTGGAGCGAGGGGAGGGCGGGCGAGAGCAGGAGGATGATCGCGTCGGCGCCGCTGACGAAGCGTCCGAGGAGCGTGAGCCCGCGACGCCAGAGGTCGCGACGGTCCGGGCGCCACGCGTCGAAGTGGGGGATGACGCGGCAGCTCTTCTCCGTGACGTCGGCCGTCTCCGAATCGATCCAGAGCCGGTCGTAGGTGAAGTAGTCGGCGATGATCCCGCCGGCCTCGTCGATCGTCTGGAGCTCCATCGGCTTGGATCCGGTCTCCCCGTCGGGCGCCCCGTAGCGGAAGCGCATCTTCATCTCGACGAACTGATTGAACTTCGTGGGCAGCGGGTACTTCGTGAGGACGCCCTGCTCCTCGCGGCCGGCCGCGAGCTCGACCCAGAGCTTCTTGCGGTCCTCCATCGGCCGATTCACGTAGAACCGGCTCGTCGTCTCGAGGCTGCCCTCGGGGTCGGTGGGGTCCGTGGTCTCGTACGTCGTCTCCTCGAGAGCGACGTCGTTCTCCAGGTCCCCGAAGATCGGCAGTTGGCCGCCGTCCACGCGCGCCGGGACGTACAGGATGGGCAGGTTGAGACCGAAGTGGCCCGCGAGGAAGCGGAAGTAGGTCGTCTTCCCCGACGCGGGGATCCCGACGACCGCGATCCGGGCCGAATCGGGCCCCTTCTTGCTCTCGCGCTTCGCTCCGGGAGCCCGTCGGGTCTTCGTCGTGACCTTCACTTCGCCCATCGAATGATTCTCCGTTACCTCATCTCAGCCAAGCAGATCTCAATGAAATCGAGCGCGCCTTCCGCGACGGGCCCGGACGCGGCGAGCTCCAGTCGGACGTCCTGCACCTCGCCGAAGATCTTCTCGACCGCGGCCTCGTGGTCCACCGCCGCGTCCTGGACGTCGCCCTCGCCGGCGAGCTGGGTCAACTGGTAGGTGGAGCGCAGGTCCATCAGCTCCGTGAACAGGTTGAGCAACTTCGCCCGTACCTGGGGGTCCGCGTTGGCGAGGCGCTGCTCGGTGTCGTCGATGAACCGGACCAGCGTCTCGGTCTCCTTGTCGTTCTGCATCCGGGCTTGGAGGAGCGCGAGCCGCCGGAGGATCCGGGTCTGCGATGAGGGCGGAAGCTTCTCGACCTCGACCCACGCCTGCAGGAGGGCGCGGGCGGCCTCGACCACGGCCCGACGGGCGAACTGGATCCGGGCCTCCCAGTAGAGGCGGGTCACCGGAGGCAGGGCTCCCCCGGAGTGCTGGAGGAGCGTGAGGGCGGCGTCGAACTGGCCGCCCATGTAGGCCTCGACGACCTCGCCGAGGGGCCCGTACCGTTCCTTGAGATAGGCGGGCGGGGCCGGGCCGGAGCCGGACGAGAGCACGTCGACCTCGAGCTCGGGTACCTCGGAGTACGTGTCGCCGGCGGCAGGGGCGGCCGAGTGGAGACGGGAGACCGTCGCGTGCTGCTGGGGCTCTTTCAGGGCTCGGGCGGCGTTCGCCGCGTGCTGGGCGAGCTCCTCCGGGTGCAGGTCCTCGATCCGTCGGTCGTCCTCGTACCCGACGTCGATGAAGGCGTTCACCATCTGGGCGAAGAGGGCGGAGCCGGTGGTGACCTCCTGGAAGCTGAACGCGGCCGGCAGGCCGAGCTCCTGGGCCCGCGCCGTCATCTGGCCGAGCAGCTCCTGGATGCGGGCGCCGTCGACGCCCTTGTCCCGTTCCATCCCGTTGCCGATCCCGACGACGCTGAGCGTGAGGTTCGACCCCGCAGGTAGGAGGTAGGGCACGAGGTCGACCCGGCCGGGCGGTATCGGGCCCTGGCCCGAGAGGCGGACGTCGAATCGCGTGGAGGCGTTGTCCCAGCCGTCGGTCACGAGAACGAGGTTCCCCTGGACGCCGTGCGTCCCCAGCCTAAGGAGGTCGGCGCCCACGGCGAGCGCATCCCAGATCGCCGAGCGTCCGCTCGGGTTGAGGAGCGAGATGAGATTCTCGATGTACGGAAGGTTCTCCTTGTGGATCTCACCGAGCGGCACCGGGGCGCGCACCGCTTCGGTGAACGTGACCAGTCCGAACAACCAGCCGGAGCTGGCCGCATCCTGCAGGATCCGGAACACCGCGGTCCGGGCGACCTCGATCTTCTGGCGCTCGGCCTTGTCGGTGCCGGGGTCCGGCAGGGGGGCGAGCATGCTCTTCGAGAGGTCGAGGACCAGGACGTGGCGTTCGCGGAGCGGAGCGGAGGGCAGCGCGGCGTTCGCATCCTCCATGTCGGCTGTTCGCTCCAAGTGATCGGCGCCTCCCCGGGATCAGTCCGGGGCCCTCGCCCGAACGGTACCGCGGCTGCGCACATCCCTCATTTACCTAGGGTGGCGTATTTGTGCCTTCCGCCGAACCCCTGCCGTATAACCGGGCGTTCCGGGCCCGTCCGCCCGCCGGAGCGACCCGGCGGTCGGGCCGCTCCCGCCGAAACTGCTCGCGGTGGGCCACCTTTATAAACGGTCGACCCTCGGGCGCCCCGCATGGGCAACATCCGTCAAACGTACATCAAACGGGTCGCGATCGAACTGATCCGTCTCCACCCGGAATCCTTTGGGGGCGACTTCGCCGCCAACAAGCAGAAAGTGCTCGAACTCACCGACCTGGGCGTGCTGGTGGACGGCAAGTGGCAGGTCCATTACAAGAAGCTCGCGAACCGGATCGCCGGATATGCGACCCGGTACACCAAACGCAAGCGCGGCACCTGATCCGAGCGCCGGTCCCGGCGCCCTAGTCGAAGAGCGACAGTCCTTCCTGGAGGTGGACGATCTCCACCGGGGTCGTCGGCAGGCCCACGATCATCCCGTGGGAATTCGCGACGAGGCAGGCCCCGACGATCGGAACGCCGAAGTTGGCCGTCGAACGGTGCACGGGAACGCCCAAGACCTCCCCGACCGTTTGGGTCTCGCCCTCGGTCGCCTTCGGGTGGACGACAACCCCCTTGTTGGTGGCGATCCCCACCATCCCCACGGTGCCGAGCCCGGCCAGCGTTCCCCGGCGGGCGGGCACGCGGAGGGCCCGCGTAATCGCTTCGATGGCCGTGTCCGAGAACTCGGGTTGCACGAGGGCGCCGTGGTCGTTCGCGAGCACGTTGTTGCCCATCGCGTTGTGCCGGGAGCGGATCACGGAGACCGGGGCGATACCCTCGAGCGCCTCCCTCTCTTCGGGCGAGATCTCGTCCCCGACCACGAACCCGTGGGAGTTCTGCGCGATCAGGGCGCCCACGACCTCGCTATCGTTGACGTTGGTGCGCACTACCCGGACGTCGAGCAGGCGAGCCAGGTCCCGCGCGAGCGCGTGCGGCACGCCGGACGGGACGACGGCGTGGGTCTCCCCCACGCGCACGTAGACACCGAGATAGGGACTGCCCCCGTAGAGGGTGCGACCGACCGGCACCGCGGGCGTCTCCTAGGCCGAGCGATCACTCGGTCTCGAGCAGATCGACCTCAATGAGGCCGTCCTCGAACCGGATCGCCTTGACGCGGACCTGCCGCGGGATGTGCTGGATGCCCCGTTCCCAGATGTGCTCGTTGAGTCGGGGGTCGATCCAAACGTCCTCCGAGCGGCCCTTCATGTGACGGACGACGAACCGCCGGACCGTCTCGAGGGCGTGTCCCGCCCGGCGGCGCCGCGAGGGCTGGTGCATGCTGGCGCGGAGGGGAATGACGTACTCCCGCTCGAGCTCCTCGCCGTGGCGTGCGGTGGGGGTCTTGGCCTTCTTGCTTGCCATCGCTCCTACCTCCCGTTACTTGTGCAGGTGGCCACGCTTCCAGGTGTGCCGCTTCGGGTGGCGCGTAACGCGCCGGTCCGTTCGCTGGATGACCCAGGCTGGAACGCGGCGGTTCTGCTTGACGATGCGGAACAGGCGGACCTTCCGCGCCAGGCTCTTCCTACGGTTTGCCATGCTGCTCGCTCCCGATCACCGTCGCGTGATCTTGATCTCGCGTCGTTCGGGCATCACGCGCTCCAGGAGCGCTCGCAAGGACGCGTCGTCCACCTGACGCTGGAGACGTCCGCTCGCGGCGAGATTGATGAGCTGCTGTTCGACCGAGTTCGCGATGTCCGGCTTCGCGAGGCGGATGCGGCCCAATCGTTCCCGGGCCTCGGGCGTGAGGATGCGACGCAAGACCTCGGCCCGCTCGGCCTCGCGGCGCTGCATCTCGGCGTCCTGCTGGGCGTACGCCTGGGCGGCGGCGGGGTCGCCTCCGCCCTGCGTCTCCTGCAGCTGCTGGATGCGCCGTCGGCGCAGCTCGTCGAGTTCCGCGTCGGACACAGGCCACCTTCTCCGCTCCCCTACTGATGAATCAGAGATACTTGGCGAGTTCGGGGCGCTCGATCGCCATCGTCTTCATCGTCTCGGTGGAGATCTTGTCGAGCAGTTTCAATCCTTCGGGGCTGATCCGCCGCCCCTGGTTCTTGTAGGCCTTCACGAGGCCCGCCTTCTCGAGCTGTTGCACGATCTCCCGGGCGATGGACCGGGAGCCGGATCGCGCGTGGTAAGGCGCACTTCCCCGGTCGCGCTTTCCGCCGTACTCGTTCGAGAGACGCGCGATGCCGACGGTTCCCAAGACGTAGATCTTCCGGAGGACGGACGCGCTGCGCAGGTACCACCAATCGGTGGCGACCGGCCCGCGCTGCTTGTGCACCCCGGTCTTGACGAAGGTGGCCCACACCGGCGGAGTCACGGACTGGCGATTCTTCAGCTCGGCCGCGAGCGGGGGCAACAGCCTCGACGGGGGTACGTCGTTCGGATGGGTCATGGAGCGGCGCGCCCACCCGGCTGGCTTATTTAAAGGTACACGAGGTGCGCCGCCGAGGGCAGGGAAGACCGAGCCCGGTCCCGGCCCGACCAGGGCGGAGTTCGGTTCGGAGCGGGCCTGTCCACGAGCGGTGGCTTAACAAGCGCCCTTGTGCTGGTCGAGGCCGAGAACGATGACCACCGCGGCGCTCATCCTCAGTGGCGGGGCCTCCACGCGATTCGGTGGCCAGCCGAAGGCGCTCCTGCCGACCGACGAGCGCTCCTCGGTCCGTCGCATCGCGGAGGTCACGCTGGCAGCGGGAGCGGACCCGGTGGTGGCCGTCGTCGGGGCGCACCGAGGACCCATCGCCCACGAGCTACGGGGCCTCCCGGTCGAGATCGTCGACGCGGAGGACTGGTACGAGGGACGCACTGCGTCGGTCCAGGCCGGGCTTCGTGCCATCCCGGAGGATCGGGACGTTCTCCTCTGGCCCGTCGACCATCCGTTCGTCGCGACCCGAACGGTCGACGCGCTCTGGAGGGTCCGCGAATCCGACCTCCTCGCGGTCTGGTTCATCCCGACGCACCACGGCAAGGGAGGCCACCCGGTGCTGTGGCGCGCCGGGATACGGAACGACATCTTGGACCTCCGCTCGGATGCCCCGCTCCGCTCCCTTCTACCTGAGTTCGGTCCCCAGGTGCGGCGGATCGCCGTCGAGGACCCCGGGGTCGTCGCGAACGTCGACACGCCCGAGGACTACCGACTCGCGTGGGACGAGTGGCATTCTCGCGAGGGCGACTGATGGACCGTCGGCACGCTCGAGAAGCCCTCCGGTTGCTGGACGCGCGGGAACCGTTCGTGCGGGCGACGGTCGTCCAGACCGTGGGCTCCGTGCCCGGCAAGCTCGGCGCCTCGATGATCGTTCGCGCGGACGGTTCGACGTTCGGAACCGTCGGGGGCGCGGCGCTGGAAGAGCGAGTGAAGACCTTCGCCGGTGAGGCCCTGACCCGTCGCGCGGGCGGGCTCCACCACTTCGACCTGCAGGCCTGGGCCCCCGGCGGTCTCCCGAGCCTCTGCGGTGGTTCGGTCGATATCGCCCTCGAGTACGTGGCGAGCCGTCCGAATCTCCTGCTCTGGGGCGGGGGCCACGTGGCCCGAGCCCTCGCGGAGATCCTCCCCACCCTCGAGTACGACTTTAGTGTCGCCGACGACCGTCCCGACTGGGTCGGGGCCGACCGGTTCCCGGCGGCCGACCGTCGCGAAGTGGTCGCGCCGGAGCATCTGTGGGACGTGTTCGACCCGGCCGCGTTCACCCACGCCTACCTCCTCGGATACGACGCCCAGAAGGACCTCGAGGCGCTCGCCGTCTCCCTCGAACGATTCCCGAACCAGATCGGACTCATCGCAAGCGCCTCGAAACGCGAGCACATGTACGACCAGCTCCGGAGCCGAGGGGTGACGCGCGAGACCCTGACCCGGATCCGTTCGCCGGTCGGACTCGAGATCGGCTCGGAGACCCCGGCCGAGATCGCGGTCAGCATCGTCGCCGAGATCGTACAGGAACGCCACCCCACTCCCTTACGTACTTCGTCGGTTGATGCCCGCGCGCCCAAGGGCGAGAAGGATGCCGTCGTCCGCACCCCTTAAGTTCCGTCTGAACGGGCACCCGGTCGAGGTACCCGTCGAGAGCGCCCGCATCCTCTTGGACCTCCTGCGGGACGACCTGCACCTGACCGGCACGAAGCGCGGCTGCGACCTCGGCACCTGCGGGTGCTGCACGGTCCTCGTGGACGGACGCCCGACCCTGAGCTGTCTCACCCTGGCCCCCCTCGTCGAGGGGCGGACGGTGACGACGATCGAGGGCATCTCGCCCCCCCAGGGACTCTCGCCCCTCCAGCGGGCGTTCGTCGAGCACGGGGCCACGCAGTGCGGATTCTGCACCCCCGGGTTCATCCTGACCGGGACCGCGTTCCTCGAAACCCACCCCCACCCGACCCGCGACGAGATCGTGCGGGCGATCTCGGGCAACCTCTGTCGTTGCACGGGCTATCTCAAGATCATCGAGGCGATTGAAGCCGCGGCCCGGGGCGGTGACTGATGGCGACCGCGCCTCGAAAGGAGTACCGCCTCCTCGGCCAGAAGATCCCGTACATCGAGGGGCCGCTCAAGGTAACGGGTCGTGCGGAGTACACCGACGACATCCAACGCCCGGGCCAGCTCATCGGGCGCCTCTTGCGGAGCCCCTGGTCGCACGCCCGACTGCGGTCCATCGACGTCACCACCGCGCGGGCGCTCCCCGGCGTCTTCGCGGTCCTGACGGGCGAGAAGTACCCGATCCCGTTCGGCGTTTTGCCGATCACCCACGACGAGACCGCGATCGCCGTCGACAAGACACGGTACATCGGGGACATCGTCGCCGCGGTCGCAGCGTCGGACGAGCGAACGGCGGAACGAGCGCTCGCCCTCATCAAGTTCGAGGTCGACCCTCTGCCCGATTACTCCGACCCCCGAGAGGGGACGTCGAAGGTGGCGGAACCGATCCACGCTCGGGGCCTGAACGGCTCGAACATCCAGAAGGAGGTCGTCCAGCACTTCGGGGACGTCGACGCCGCGTTCGCGAAGGCGGCGCACAGCGTCCGCGTCCGGGGCAACTTTGCCGGCGTAACGCACGCCTTCACCGAACCGATGGCGACGATCGCGGAAGCGACCCCCGACGGCCGCCTCACCGTCTGGAGCGCGACCCAGGTGCCCCACTACCTCCACCGGTCGCTCAGCGAGGTCCTCGGGATCCCCATGCACCGAATCCGGGTGATCAAGCCAGAGGTCGGCGGGGGGTTCGGGGGGAAGTCGGACCCGCTCCCGCACGAGATCGTCTGCGCGGCCCTCGCGATCGAGACGGGCCGCCCCGTCAAGATCCTCTTCGACCGGGAGGACGTCTTCTACACGAACCACGGACGTCACCCGACGCAGAACGATGTCCGCATCGCGACCGACCCCGAGGGACGGATCCTCGCCTACGACATCGAGGCGCTGATCGACGGGGGAGCGTGGAGCTCGTTCGGCACGGTGACGACGTACTACAACGGCGTCCTCTCGATGGGACCGTACCGGGTGCCGAACTTCCGGTACCGCGGCCGTCGGGTCTACACGACCAAGCCGCCGTCCGGGGCGATGCGGGCGCACGGGGGCACCAACATCCGGTACTCCATCGAGGTCGCGCTCGACCAGATCGCCGAACGGACCGGGGTGGACCCGTTCGACCTGCGCGAGCGGAACGCGCTCCCTCCGAACTCCACGACGATCAACGAGTTCCGCATCACCTCGACCTCGTTCAGGGCCTGCCTCGCCGCCGCGCGGGCGAAGAGCGGCTGGGACTCCAAGTTCCGCAAGCTCCCCTACGGGCACGGCGTGGGCTTGGGGTGCGGGTTCTACATCTCGGGCTCGAACAGCCCGATCCACTTCACGCCCGTGATGCCGCAGTCGACGGTCCACTTGAAGGTCGACATGGACGGGGGGATCGCGGCCCACTCGATGCAGGCCGATATCGGCCAGGGCTCGAACACCCTGCTCGCGCTCATCGTCGCCGAGGTCTTGGGGGTGGACTTGGAGCGGGTCCACGTCCAACGGGTCGATTCCGACGTGAGCCCGGTCGACTTGGGGTCGTACTCGAGTCGGGTCACCTTCATGATGGGCAATGCCACCCGGGTGGCGGCCGAGGAGCTGCGGTCGAAGCTGATCGCCGCGGCCGCCGAGCTGACGGCTCGTCCGGTCGAGGAGATCGAGGTCGGGCACGAGCGCTACTTCTCCCGCTCGGAGCCCCACGTCGGCGTGACGTTCATGGAAGCGCTCCACAAGGCGATGGAGCGGTCCGGCGCGTTGATCGCGAGCGGCTCGTACAACACGGCCAAGATGGGCGGTTCGTTCAAGGGGGCCCGTGCGGGGACGGCGCCCGCGTACTCCTTCGCGGCGTACGTCGCGGAGGTGGAGGTCGATGTCGATACCGGGATGTACCGGGTCCCGAAGGTCTGGGCGGCGTTCGACTGCGGCCGGGCCCTCAACCGGCTCGCCGTGGAAGGCCAGGTCGAGGGATCGGTCCACATGGGACTCGGCCAGGTGATGGGCGAGTCGATGAACTACCGTGGAACTCGCCTGATGAATCCGTCCCTCCTGGAATACAAGATCCCGATGCCGCAGCAGATGCCCCAAGTCGAGGTCCTCCTGGTCGGCGAGGACGACCCCGAGGGTCCGTTCGGGGCGAAGGAGGCGGGCGAGGGACCTCTCATCGCAACGCTCCCGGCCGTGGGGAACGCGCTCTACGACGCGCTCGGCGTGCGGTTCACCGACCTTCCGATCACACCCGACCGGGTGCTGAAGGGGATCGACCTGCGTCGCAAGGAGGGCCGCCCCTGGAAGGGGGCCTGACCATGCACCTCGACCCGTTCGAGCTCCACCGCCCGGCGACGGTCGACCAGGTCGTCGTCCTCGCCCGGGACCTCGAGGGCCAGTTCGATTACCTCGCGGGCGGCACCGACCTCCTTCCGAACTACAAGATGCATCTCAACCTGCGGCCCCACCTGGTCGCGCTCGAGGATGTCCGGGAGCTCCGGGGCCGGTCGCTCGACCGGATCGGAGCCATGGAGCGCCTCGCCGACGTGGAGGCCGACGGTCCGCTGCTCGCGGCGTATCCTCCGCTCGGCGACGCGGTCCGGGAGGTCGCGACGCCGCTCGTCCGGGCGAGCGGGACGGTCGGAGGGAATCTCCTCGTTGAGACCCGCTGCTTCTTCTTCAACCAGAGCTACTTCTGGCGCGAGAGCTTGGGCTTCTGTCTCAAGGCGGCCGGCGACCGCTGCCATGTCGTACCCCAGAAGGAGATCTGCTACGCGACCTTCTCGGGGGATCTCGCCCCGGCCCTGATGGCGGTGGACGCCGAGGTGGAGGTCGCCGGCGCGGAGGGCCGGCGCCGCTTCCCGCTCGAGCAGCTGTACGACGCCGCCGGCGATGGGATCCGACGGCTGACGCTGCGACCGGGCGAGCTCCTGGTCGGGGTGGACCTCCCTTCGGCCACGCGCGGCCGTCCGGGAACCTACCTCAAGTTGCGGGTGCGCCCGTCGTTCGATTTCCCCGAGCTCGGGGTCGCTGCCTCGGGCACGATGGACGGCGACCGGGTCCGCGCGCTGCGCCTCGCCATCGGCGGGGCGGAGACGCATCCGAAGCGCTACGACGCGCTCACGGACGCGCTCGTCGGCGAGCACCTTTCCGACGACCGCCTCCGCTCGTTCGCCGAGGAGGTCGAACGTTCCACGCGGCCGGTCCACAACACCTTCCTCCTCCCCGATTACCGGCGCCGGATGGTGTCGGTCTTCGTGCGCCGCGCGGTCGAGCGGGTCCGGGCGGGGAGGGCGGCGTGAAGGAGAAACCGACGTTTCGCCTGGTTCCCTTGGAGGAGCTGTTGGCCCACGAGGAGATCGACGAGGGAGGGGTGCACCACTTGGCGGAGGACATCCAGGGCCGTCGCGTCGTGGAGGACCCGATCTGGGTCGCCGTCGCCGAAGACTCCTACGTCATCCTGAACGGCCACCACCGGGTGGCCGCGCTCCGCAAGCTCGGGGCGACGCACGCGCCCGCGTGGGTGATCGACTACCCTTCCTCGTCGGTGCGGCTCGAGCGCTGGAGCGACGGTCCGCCGATCGGCAAGGACGAAGTGGTACGACGGGCGAAGGCCGGCGAGCTCTTCCCCCCGAAGACCACCCGGCACGTGATGCAGCACGAACTTCCCTCGCGACCCACCCCGCTCGAGGAGCTCGAGGGGCCGGAGGCCGACCCAAGGCGTCCGCGGACTCAGCGGCGCACGTCGGCCCGGTCCCGTTCGACCGGCGCCGACGCGCCGGGTTCCGGGTAGGGAAGCGGCAGGGAGCCCTCGGCGAACTGGCGGATCGCCCCGGAAAGCAGGGCGACCTCCACCGGATGCAGCCGGGCGCGGAGCGTCTCGACCGTGTCGTCGGGCGCCACCGGGACCCGCTCCTGGGCGAGCGGGGTGCCTCCGTCGACCTCGTTCGTCACGAGGTGGACGGTCGCGCCGGTGGTCCGCTCGCGGGCTGCGAGAACGGCTTGGAGCACCTTGCGTCCGTACATCCCCGGCCCGCCGTACCGGGGCAGGAGAGAGGGGTGGATGTTGATTGCCCGGCCCTGCCAGCGATGCACCCAGGAGGCCGGCAGGATGGAGAGGAATCCAGCGAGCACGACCAGTTCGGCCCCCGCCTGCTCGAGCTCGCGGGTCAACCTCGCCCCCCACTCCTCCGGTTCCACGCCGTGGGTGGAAAGGACGAGGGTGGGAAGGCCGCGCAAGCGGGCCCGTTCGATCGCGGGGGCGTGGGGCCGGTCGGAGACGACCAGCGCGACGCGGGCGGGGAGGTGGCCGCCCGCGATCCGCTCCGCGAGCGCATCGAGGGTCGTCCCCTCACCGGAGACGAGCAGCGCGATCGGAAGGACGCGGGTCACGTGGGAACGAGGACCCCCGACCCTTTGAGGGTGGCGCAGCGCTACAGCATGACCCGGAGGTTGAGCTTCTCCGTGAGCTCCTTGTACCGGTTCCGGATCGTGACCTCGGTGACGCCCGCGACCTCGGCGACCTCGCGCTGGGTCCGGCGCTCGCCGCACTGTACGCTCGCGATGTAGATCGCGGCCGCGGCCACCCCCGTCGGACCGCGCCCGCTCGTCAGCTCCCGGTCGGTCGCCTGCTTCAGGATCTCGTTGGCGCGCGTCTGGATCTCGCCCTTCAGCTTGAGCTCGGAGCAGAACCGCTGGATGTAGTCCTGCGGCCGGGTGGGCATGAGCTTCAGGTGGAGTTCCCGCGTCATGAACCGGTACGTCCGGCCAATCTCCTTCCGCCCGATCCGGGACTTGGAGGCGATCTCGTCCAAGGTCCGAGGGACGTTGCACTGCCGGCAGCTGCCGTACAGCGAGGCCGCGACCACGCCCTCGATCGAGCGGCCCCGGATGAGGTTCTTCGCGACGGCCTTCCGGTAGATCATCGCCGCGGTCTCGCGTACGTTCCGGGGGAGCGCCATGCCGGAGGCGATCCGGTCGAGCTCCGCGAGGGCGAAGGCGAGGTTCCGCTCGGTCGCGTTCGAGACGCGGATGCGGCGTTGCCACTTCCGCAGCCGGTAGAGCTGGGCGCGGTTGCGGGTGGGGATCGACTTGCCATACGGGTCGCGGTTCTTCCAACCGATCTCGGTCGAGAGTCCCTTGTCGTGGATCGTGAGCGTCGTGGGCGCCCCGGTGCGGGCCCTCTTCTCGCCCTGCTCGGCGTCGAACGCGCGCCAGTCGGGGCCCTGGTCGATCATCGATTCTTCGAGCACGAGGCCGCACTCGTCGCAGACGAGCTCACCCCGCTCGTAATCCCGGGTCAGGTGCGTCGAACCGCAGCTGGTGCAGCGGGTGGGGACCGCCATGTCCTCGGGGCGCGCCGCGGGTTTCTCTCCGTTCGCCGGTCCCTCCCCTTCCGCCATCGCGTTCCTCCTACTCGACCCAGACCGTCGCGCCGATCAGGCGTATCCCCTCCGCCGGGGACGGTGCACGGCGGGGGCGCATGCTGAGGTAGGGCTGCGAGACCGGCCCGAACACCCGGGCCACGACCCCGCGGACCCCGCTTCGGGGTTCGGCGACGTGCGTGCCCTCGGGAACCACGTCCGGTCCGGGGGCGCGGAGCGTGAAAAATCCACTCGGAGTGACCGCGAGGATGGTCCCCGCAGGTCGAGGTGCCGTCCGGGCAGTCCCCCGCGACAAGTGCTATAAAGGACTTGCGATACCTATTAAAGCGTTACGGCGGAACCCTCGGGCGGAGACGCGAGCGGGACGGCGGGTCTCCCGTGTCCTCGGGGCCGGCAGGCATCGGCATCTCGGGCGGAACGTACGGGACCAAGAATCCCCGGCGGGAGGGGGTCGGGGAGGCGGACTCGGGAATCGCCACGGCCGGTTTCCCGGTTCCCGAGACGGTGGACTTGGTCGTCCGTGAAATGTCGAGGTCGTCGAGGGGAGCGGCCCGGGGAACCACGTCGGCGGCCGGGCGGTCGTCCCGCTCCCGATCCACCGACGCGACCGGCGCTTCGGCCGCCCGGCGGTTCTCCCGGGTCATCCGGTCGACCTCCAGCCAGAGCGTCTCGATCTCCTCCTCCGGCGTCCCGTACCGTCGGTCTTCAGAGAGCGCTGCGCGCACCTGGGACATCAGGCGCGCCGCGCTGTGGGCGTCGTGGGCCTTGCCCTTGATCCGCTGGAGTCGGCGGGCGAGGTTGCGCGCTTCGAGGAGGATCTCCTCCTCTTCCTCGTTGCTCATCCGCGCCGGGAGCGCGGGCGCCCTCGGGATCCGCGCCACGGCCTTGCGGGCCTCCACGAGACGCTGGGCCGAGGTAGGGAGGTTCTGGTCCTGGATGGACTGGAGCAGCCGGGAGAACGCGGCGGCCGGCTCGGTCACGTCCTCGCCCCGGTCTCGGGCGAGACGGATCGAGTCGCCCAACTTCATCGCTTCCTGAACGCAGAACTTCGGTACGGCGTCGTTCAGGACGGCGAGCGCGAGCGAGGCGCTCGCGGCCGCCTTCTCGAGCGAGCCGGAGCTCAGTCCCGCGGCCTTGAGCTTGCTGCGGGGATTTCCGACCCGCGAGTCGAGGAGGGCCAGGTCGACCCCGATCGTACCCGCGATCGCGCGAAGCTCGTCGGCCCGTCGGAGCAGCTCCTTGACCCACGTCCAGTCCCGACTGACCTTGTCGAGAAGGGCCTCCCCCCGTTTCAGGACCTGTTCGGCCTTCGCCCAGGCTCCCGAGGCCATCGCCTCCGTGATCGCATCCCGGACCTGGTGGACCGGGAACGGGAGTCCGTCTACCTCGAGGGCCTGGGCGCGCACGACGAGCGCGTCGAGGCGAGCTTTCAGTTCGGCGGGGAGCGGAGTGGGGTCCGGCACGGCCTAGCTCCTCTCCGGCTCGGCCGACAGCATTCGCATGAGCCGGGCCAGCGTCTGGTCCGCTTGGACGAGTTCCCGGGCCCGAAGCATCTCGGTCGCGCTGCGGATCTCGGCGGCCGCTTCCCGTGCGGTCTCGCTCTCGGGGGGAAGGGTCCGGACACGGGCGGCGAGGCTGCGGGCCTTCTTCAGGAGCCGGTCGAGCATCTCCGCCTCCGTCTCGCGGGCGATGTCGGCGGCCGAGGGTGCGGGGGCCCGAGTGCTCGCCTCCTTCTCGACCGCTTCGATCGCACGACGAAGATCGCGAACGCTCTGGACGGCCTCGGGGAGCCGGCCCTTCTTCAGGTGCCGGGTCGCCTCCAGGTGAAGGCGCCGCGCAACGGCGCTCGGCACGTGGTCCTCAGGGTACCCGTCGAGCGTGGTCGCGTGGCGAGCGAGCTCCTCCTCGAGCGACGTCGGGATCGCCTCGTGCAGCAACATCAGGGCTTGGGCGGCCGCCTGGGCCAGTTCGTCCAGCGCGTCCTCCGTCAGGTTCGGTCCCGTGAGGCGCTCGCGGATCGCTTCGATCTCGCCGCTGATCTCGCCGAGGGGGAGGCCCAGCTCGAGCGCCTCGTTCCGCAGCCCCTCGATCTGGGCGAGGAGTCCCTGGAGTCCCTTCCAATCGGACTCGAACTGGGATACGCGTCGCTCGGCCCCGAGGAGATGGGCGGCGGCCTCTTCCCGGTGGCCGAGCGAGAGCTCCTCCCGGACCCGGTCGAGTGCGGCCCCGAGCGAGAACTGTACCCCGTTCTTGACGAGACCATCCCGACGACTCGCGACCGAGCGGGTGCGCTGCTCGAGCAGCTCGTCGACCTCGCGCTCCATCCGCATCTGCGCGCCCCGGAGCGTCTCCAAGGCCTCCCCCTCTCGACCCTCGGCCTCCCCCAACGCCGCCGAGCAGAGCTCGCTCGTCGCGTCGGGGAAGGAGCGTCCGAGCCCATGGACGAGCTCCATCTTCGCGCGGAGGTCCCGGCTGATCCGCGAGGCGAGCTCCGACTCCGGAGTCGGCGCGCGACGTACCGGTCGGGCGAGTTGCGAATTGTCCGGGTCGGTCGACGGAGGGGAAGGAGGGGCCTCGATCGAACGAAGGCCCTCGATCGCGAGCGCCGTCGGATACCCGCAGACCGTGCAATGGAGGCCGGTGGGCGAGATCGGCTGCTCGCAGATGGGACAACTGGAAGGCACGGATTACACCCGGAACACCCTAGAGACGGAAACTGCGTCCTTAATGGCTGTGGTAGTCGGCGTCTCGGTCACCCGCCGGAGAACGTGGGAAGGACGAGCAGCCGAACGGAGCGTTCCAACCTCGTGTCGAGGGGAACCGGCAACCCGTCGATCAGGACCACGCTCCCTTCCGGGGCCTGATGGGCATGTCGGATAACATCTCGGACCAACGAGCCCTCGGGGACGGTCACGGACTCGACCGAGTGACGGCCGGCCCGCGCCACGTCGATCTCGATGGTGAGCATCGAAGCAGGAGAGGCGCTGAGGGGGAGATTCTCCGCCGCGGGGGGAGCGCCCCCCGCGACCTTTGAACTCCCGCGATGCATTCGCACCACCAGATCTCGAATCTGGCGCCTTGGCCGAGCTAGGCTACCTCAGCACCGGTCCCCGGAGGGCGTGGCCCGGAATTTGAGCCTTTCCGAGGAGCTGCCGTCTGCAATCCGATGCCCCAGGTCCCTGTGCCGGCGGTGGTCGGAGCCGTTCCGTCCCCACTCGATCGCGCTCCCCGACGACACCCGAGCGGCAGAGGAGTATTCCGCCCGCCAGCCTGTTGGCCCCGCCGTGTCCGCTGCGGGAGAAGTTCCGGAAGCTGGGGGAGGATCGAGGGTCGCCCTGGGCTCCGGCTTCGTGATCGGCGTGTCCCTCCTCGTGCTCGCCGTCTACCTCATCGGCTGGCCGGGGTCTCGCTACCTCCCTCTCGGGCTTCTCGCCGTGGCCCTCTCGGTCGCCCTCTCCGGCATGATGATCGCCGTCCCGATTCACGGTCGCCCCACGCGCGTTCGTATCGCGCTGTCCTTGTTCGTCGTGATCCTGGCCGCCTGGGTCAGCAACTTGGTCCTAATCGTGGCCCACTTCCTGGGCGTAGCCCTTCCGTAGGGTCGGGAACGTTCTCGAACGGGCTATCGGGTTCGGGCGCGCGCTCGTCGCGGACCGGGGCCGGTCGAGGAGGAACGACGGCTCGTCTCGGACCTTTTCGCGGGTTCCCGTCCCGGCGTGAGCGTGCCCAGCGCGGTCTTGAGCCGCGTGATCGCGTCGACCGGATACGGGTCGACGCCCCCGCGTTCGGCGAGGAAGAGGCTGACATGGTCGCCGAGGGTGAGGCCGTGGATCAGCGCCTCCAAGCGGTCCTCCGACTCGAGAGGGACCGAGATCACCTCGACCCGGCGGGTGCGGAGCAGCGTCTCCAGGTATCCGACGCTCTGCCGAACGAGCGGGGGCGAGCCCGCCCACTGGAGGAGGACGACCGCGGCCCGCCGTGCGTCGGCCGTCGGGATCGCGTCCCACCCGACCAGGGCATTGTGGAACAGTTCGGGGATCTCGTCGAACGCGGCCAACCGTTTCGCATTCTCCTCGATCTGGGTCTTCCAGCGGCGCGCGAGTCCGACGAACGAGCTCTCGGCGTACACGAAGGGAAACCGTGTCCCGATCGACGCGGCGATCCGGTCGGCCGGCCCGCGGGCGCGGCCGCACGCGGCCACGTAGGGGCGCGCGGCCTCGGCGATCCGGCGGACACGGTCCTCATTGGATTCCGGGAACCAGGGGTCGAGGAGGCCCAGGATCCCCCCGAGGAGATGCCCGACCGCGGATCGAGGTGGTATCCCGGTGGGGATCGGAAGGAGGGGGACGCGGTCCCGAACCGCATTCTCGGCGAGCGCACCTCCGGAGGCGATCACGACCCGGAACGAACCGGCCCGCCCGGCCGCTTCGTACGCGCGCAACGTCTCCCACGTGTTTCCCGAGTAGCTGGCGAGGATCACCCTCGAATGCGGAGACAAGGAAGGAGGGGTGGTCGGGGAGCGAAGGACGAGAAGGGGGACGCGCGTCTCGGCCTCGACGATCCCTCGCGCCAGCTCGGCGGCGATCCCCGATCCGCCCATGCCGGCCACGAAGACGTGGACCGGGCCGGATTCGGCCGGGAGCGAGATCTCCCGACCGAGATGGAACCCGTCCACGAGGGCGCTCGGGAGCGCCGCCGCGAGGGCCCGCATCCGATGGGGTCCGTCCGTGGCGGGACCGGCCATGCTTCGGGGGGAGCCTAACGGGAGATAGCCCTTGCGAGCGGGAAGCGCACGAAGGTTCAAGACCCCGAGACCGCGTTCTAGGCTCGCCCTAGCCGGCATCGAACGGCACGGCAAGGAGGAGAACACTGTCCGCACCGCACCCCCGGTCCGTCGTCACGGAGCCCCGTATCTCCATCGGGAACCCCGAGCTGGACCGGATGCTGGACGGCGGACTTCTCCCCCATCGGCCGTACCTCGTCGTCGGTCCTTCGGGAACGGGAAAGACGACGCTCGCCCTCCAGTTCCTGTGCGACGGCGTGCGACGTGGCGAAACGGTCCTACTGGTCACGCTCGAGGAGCCGCCCAACGAAGCCCGCTGGAACCACCGCGCCCTCCTGCCATACCTCGGGAAGGTGCACGTCTTCGACGCGATCCCCGACGTGATGCGCTACGAGCGGGCTCCGTTCAAGGACATCGCGTCGGTCCGAGCCTCGGTTCCGTTCGACCGGGTCGACCTCCAGATCCGCCAGACGCCTGAACTGAGCAGCGTCGAGGTCACGATCACCGGCCTCGAACAGATGCTCCGCATGGAGGTCCAGCGCAAGGCGTACTCGCGCATCGTGGTGGATTCGTTGACCGCGCTGCAGTACTTCTGCATGAAGGGCCACGACGTGAACGCCGGGGCGCAGACGTTCCTCCGCTTCCTTTCCGACATGCAGGTCACGACCCTCCTGACCGTCGAGTCGCCCCTGGAGGACGTCGAGACGCCCGAACGCATGCTCGCCCGGGGCGAGGTCCGCCTCTTTCGCTGGGAGACTGACGGGGTGACCGTACGCGCGATCGGGGTCGAGAAGTTCCGCGGGAGCTCGCACGACATCCGCATGCACCCGTACCGGATCGGACCCAATGGGATCGACATCAACTTGAACGTCACCGTCTCGCGAGACACCCAGCAGATCATCCGCGTGCCGCCGTCGGACGCACCGGGGGCCGACTTCATGGAACGTCCCCTTCCCGAGCTGTCGGTCGTCGAGCTCCTGGGCCAGATGATCCACGACTTGGGACTGGTCGGCGGCGACCTGGTCCCCGTGCGGTCGGAGGTCGAGGCGGCCTTCGCGGCCGCGCGCGCGGGGGAGACGGACGAGGCGACCGCCCACGTCGCGCGCGCGATGGCCGCGGGGTCGTCCCCGCCGGACACGCATCTCATCGCCCATCTCACGCTCGCGCCCTCGTCCGAAGCGGCCCTGGCCCGGATCCTCACTCGGGCCGAGACGACGCGGACGGGAGTGGCCCCGATCCGTCTCCCCGAGGCGCCGATCCTCACCGCCCAGCTCGGCAAGTTGCTCAAGGAATTCCCAACGGCCGTGCCGCTCGAACCTCGCAAGGTCGTCGTCGAGGTACGCCCGCCCCCCGCGGCGGCCCCCTCGGCGCCGCTTTCCCCCGAAGCGAGTGTCCGAGCCCCGGCGCCTTCGCCCCCGACTCCCTCGCGGACTCAGCCCGCTCCGGTTCTGCCCCCGGTCGCGACTACTCCCGCTCTACACCCGACACCTCTCAGCGTGCCCCCTCCGCCCCCTTCCCCGTCGCCCCCTCCGGAGTTACCAACAGAGCATCCGGTGCCCGCTCCCCCTTCCTTCGAGCTCCCTCCACCCGCTCCGCCTCCCCC
>DATGZO010000013.1:0-58159 GCA_035297105.1 Thermoplasmata archaeon | reverse complement strand
CGGATCGACGTGCGGAGGCGGTTCCCTTCCTCGTTGGCAATGCGTCGAACGCGGAGCACCATGCCCGGGACGGGAGCACTCCCCGGCACTAGCCTTTGCGGTCCGGAGGAAGCTACACTACCGCGCTAGAAACGCCACTAGCCACCCTCGTCCTCGAAAACCGGGCCAGCTGCCGTGGTTTGGCCCCGGGACATTTGCAGCTTCCCCGAGTGGCGGCTCGGAGTCCCGCATTTGGCTAGCGCATGCTACAGCTTGTCGTGGCATCAAAGATTGGTCAACCCGGGTTGACCTCTCAAGCCGTATCGAGTTCGTCCTCGTGAAATGCACAATTTCGAGGACAGACCCTCGGGGTCGCTCACGAGTCTCAGACGGCCCCAGGATCGAAGCGGGGATGGAAGAGTGTCAGGGGGTGGACGATTGAATCAGGAGAGAAGGCCGGAGGCGACTGCAGTCCCAAAGCCTGAGACGTCGACCGGAAACCTATGGACCCTTCCGCGCCCTTATGTCCCGAAGGTGGTTCCAGCCCTAGCCTCGCGCGGCACAGGGGTTTGCGATGGACGATGTGGTGGTCGTAGGCAAGGATGTGTGGAAGACCTATGGCAGCGGGGATACCGCGGTCGACGCGATCCGCGGTCTCAATCTCGAGATCCGACGGGGCGAGATGGTCGCCGTGATGGGACCTTCCGGTTGCGGGAAGACCACGTTCCTGAACTGCTTCTCGGGACTCGACACCGTGACCAAAGGCCAGGTTCTCGTTGACGGGATCGACATCCACGCGATGCCGGATGCGAAGCGAAGTGAGGATCGGGCGAAGCGCACCGGCTTCGTCTTCCAATCGTACAACCTCCTGCCGGTCCTCGACGCGGTGGAGAACGTCGAGCTTCCCCTCCTCATCGGGGGGGTCCGCGCCAAGGAGGCCCGACAGCGCGCCACCGAGATGCTGGGGCTGCTGGGACTGGGGGACCGGGCTAATCACCGCCCTTCGGAGCTCAGCGGCGGGCAGGCGCAGCGGGTCTCGCTCGCCCGCGCGCTGGTCGCGAAACCCGCGATCGTGTGGGCGGATGAACCGACCGGCAACCTCGATGACGAGGGATCCCACCAGGTCACGACCCTCCTCCGGCAATTGAACCACGATCACGGTCAGACGATGGTCGTAGTGACCCACGACGCCGACGTGGCGGCCAAGTGCGACCGAGTTCTCAAGATGCGTGACGGCCGCTTCGTGAGCTAGTCGAGGTTCCCGTTCGTGGTCGACGGCACGATCGCGCTCGGAGCGGTCCTCCTGGCCGTCGTCGCCGTCGTCGCCGGGGTCCTCATCTTGAGCCACCGGCTCGCCTGGCGGATCGCGCTGCGCAACGTGCGTCGCGCCCGCGGACGAACTCTCCTCCTCCTCGTGGGTCTGCTCGTCGGAACGACGATCATCTCCGGCAGTCTGGTGGTCGGATCCACCGTCCAGAGCCTGACCCTGCACTACACGTACATCGCGATCGGCAACGTGCACGAGGGGATCTACGCCACCGGCCCCTCGGGGAACGACCGTCCGTTCGGTTACGGCACGTACACCGCGCTCGCCGCGGCGACGCAAGGGTACTCGAGTATCGCGGGGACCACCCCGATGATCATCGAAACGAGCCAGGTCTTCGACAAAACGACCGGCCTACCGGAAACAAACCTGAACCTGATCGCCTCCGACTCGAACCAGAGCGCGAACCTCGGGGCCTTCACGACCACCACGGGGGCGACGAGCGGCGGCCCCGGTCCGGGTCAGGCCTTTCTTGACGTCCAGACCGCCGACGCACTCAACGCCTCCGTGGGGGACACCTTGGTCGTCTACGGAGCCACGCCGGTCGTGACGATCGTGGCCGCGATCGTGGTCGACGATTCCCGCGGCGGCTTCCTGACGGCGGGGATCGTTCCGGGCAACGTCTTCGTCAACCTCGCGACGGGACAAGCCGTCGAGAACTTCCCCGGAATGATCAACTTCATCGCGGTCACCAACGCGGGTGGTCAGCAGGGCGGGATCGGGAGCTCGGACGCCGTGAGTGGTTTCCTGAACTCCACCCTTGCTCACATCCCATCGGCGACCGGTCTCGCGGTCCACGAGTTGCTGAAGGACGCGATCGCGAGCGCCAACTCCTCGGGCTCGAACATCCAGACGATCTTCCTCGCCCTGGGACTCTTCTCGATCGCCGCCGGCGCGATGCTGATCGTCGGGATCTTCCTCATGCTCGCGGAGGAAAGGAAGGGAGAGATGGGGATGCTGCGCGCCGTCGGGATGCGGCGGCGCGAGCTCGTCCTCGTCTACTACTTCGAGGGCCTCGTCTACGCGGCCGGGAGCGCGCTCGCCGGCACGCTGGTCGGGATCGTCGCCGGGTACGGTCTGACGTACGCGTTCAGCCAGTTCATCCAATCGGGGGGGCTCACTTCCACCGCCATCCTTCAGTCGTTCACCGTCACGCCGGACGACATCGTGGTCAGCTACGTGGCGGGGTTCCTGTTGACCCTCATCACGGTCGCGGTCGCGTGCTCGCGCGTGAGCCGACTCAACATCGTCCAGGCGATCCGGGACATCCCTCCCAGCCCGCCCCCCCTCCGGCTCTACACGCTGCTCCTCGTCTTCGGAGTGATCTTGGCCGCGTTGGGAGCCCTGATCCTCGCGCGGGATGCGCACGGGACGTCGGACATCTCGATCCCGATCACCGGCGGCGCGCTCGTGATCCTGGGGTTGGGTCTCGTCGCGTCCCGGTTCATCCCCAACCGGATTGCGTTCAGCGCGGTGGGGGCGGGCCTCCTCGTCTGGGCGGGGTTCGCGCCGCTCCGCCGGGCTGTGCTCGGCACCGCCCACACCGGCGGGATCTTCATCGTGTTCACCGAAGGGATACTCATGGTCTCCGGTGCGCTCATCCTCTACATCTTCAATTCGGTCAGCGTGACCAACGGGCTCCTCAAGTTGGCCGGAGGTGGCTCGCGAGGCGCACCGGTGGCGCGGGTCGCGCTCTCGTACCCGTCCCGCCGGCCCGGGCGCACCGCGGTGACCCTGACGATCTTCGCCCTGGTGACGTTCACCATGGTCGCCATCGCCTGTTTCGGAGCGACCGTCCAGGCGAACCTCAACAACACGATCCAGACCGAATCGGGGGGCTACAGTTTCTTCGGCTTCTCCACGCAGCCCATCCCGGATATTTCGGAGCAGATCGCGAACAATTCAACCCTCGCCCGAGAGTTCGCGGTCGCGATTCCGATCGTGACCGGTTTCGTGGAGGTCAACGTCTCGGGCTCGTCCCCGAATCCGTACCTGGACTCGTTGTTCGCGGCGCCGACCAACGCCTCGCCGAGCTCGAACTTCTACTCGACGAACGGATTTTCGTTCTCCACGACCTGGGACGGGATGAGCCGGACCCAAGTGCTGGACGACCTGGAGACCAACGAGTCGGTCGCGATCTTGGACGGGAACTACGCGCCCCCCACCGCCAGCGTGACCGGGGGGCCCTCCTCGCCCCACCCCAGTTTGAATGTCGGGAGCTTCCTGTCCGTCACCCCGCCGGGGGGCGGCGCGGTGCTGTCGGTGCGGGTGATCGGGATCATGACCCAGACCGTCTTGAGCGGGGTCTGGGTCAACCCGACGGCGGCCTCCGGCCTCGGGTACACTTCGGAGGTCGCATTCCTCCTCACGGTCCACTCGGGGATCTCCACGACCACCGCGGCGCAGGACGCGAAGCGCGCCTTCTTCCCGGAGGGCCTCGTCCTCTTCGACATCACGGCCCTCCTCGAGAGCTCGATCGCCACGACCGAGGGGTTCATCGGACTCCTCGAGATCTTCGTGGGGCTCGGTCTCGGCGTCGGGATCGCAGCGATGGGCATCCTCGCGCTCCGCGCCGTGGTCGAACGACGGCGCGAGATCGGGATGCTGCGGGCGATGGGATTCACCGAGGCCGGGATCCTCCGCGCGTTCTTCCTCGAGTACTCGTTCGTGACCTTGCTCGGTCTAACGATCGGGACGGTCCTCGGGGTCTGGATCGTTTACGACCTCTCCACGAGCCCGAACGCGGCGGCCAACGGGGTCTCGTTCTTCGCCGTCCCCGTCCTCACCGTCGGGCTGATCGTCGTGGCGGCGTACGGACTTTCGATGCTGGCGATCGCGCTCCCATCGATCCGGGCGTCTCGGATGGCTCCCGCCGAGGCCGTTCGACCGACGGAGTAGGCCCGGCCCCGACGGCCGACCCACGGAGTCGCCCACGGACGGGGAAGCGACGGGCACCCGCCCCCCGAGGTCCTCGCCTTTGGGCCGAGACCCTCAGTACGACCGCCAGTGCGAACCCATCGTACCCCTTCCGGCCCACGGTCTGGAGCGTGGTAGCGAGCAGGCGGGGGTCGTTCGCCAACCGGGCATTCATGCGGCGGATCCCCTGGACCCGGGGATCTCGACTGCGGGTCTGCACTACTTGGCCGTCCCGCACGACGTTGTCGACGACGATCACGGTGCCAGGGCGAGCGAGCCGCACGGCCCAGTCGAGGTACGCGGGGTTGTTCGGTTTGTCCGCGTCGAGGAAGATCAGGTCGAACGGTCCTTCCCCCTCGGCCTTGAGCCGAGGAAGGGCTTCCAGGGCCGGTCCTACTCGCACTTCGACCTTCTTCGCCAGTCCTGCCCGTAGAAGATTTGCCCGGGCGACGATCGCGTGCCGGGGGTCGAGCTCCAGCGTGATCATGCGCCCCCCCGGCGGGAGCGCTCGCGCGAGCCAGCTCGTGCTGTACCCCCCCAGGGTGCCCACCTCGAGGATACGGCGGGCGTCGCGGATCCGCGCGAGAAGGTGGAGGAACCTCCCCTGGAGCGGACTCACCTGGATGGACGGAAGTCCGGCGGAAGCGCTCGCACGGAGGGCGGACTGAAGAGCGCGGTCCTGCGGGAGCAGCAGGCTCTCAAGGTACCGATCCACCTGGGACCACGTTCTCGCGCTCATGGCGGGGTCCTCCGGTACTGGCCGTCGGACACCGATTCGTCCTCCCCCGAGTCGTGGTTGGGGGAGGGGTTCCAAACCTACTTAGCGCGTGGCCCGCCTCCGGACGAGGGGGAGGCAGCGATTTCACCCGACCCGGTCCCGCCCGCGACGATGGCGCGATGCCATCGCAACTTCGTCGAGGGATTCTGGCAGTACACGAAGTCGACGCCGGGCGCCAGCCGCCGCGTGTCCGACGGAGGCACCTTGATGCGCAGCGGGATCGCCGCGTCGCAAGCCAACATCTGGTTCCTCGAGGAGCCGACGGGATCGCTCGAGTCCCTCTTCGCGGAGGCGGCCGCGTACTTCGGCCCGAACCGTCCGTGGCGGGTCATCGCCGCGGGTCCTCGGGCCGAGGAGGTCCATCGAAGCGCCGCCGCCCACCGTCTCGCCCCGATCGCATCCGAGCCCGGGATGATCCTGGACCCCCTCCGGGCCCCTCCCGCTCCGCTCCCCGGGTTGTTGATCCGGACGGTCGACTCCCGCGGCACGCTCGACGACTTTGGGGTGGCGTGGTGCGCCGCGTTCGGGATCCCTCGCTGGATCTTCGACATGGTGCTTCCGACCGTGGTACCGGACGATCCCGAGCACGGCACGCAGAACCGTTTCCTGGTCGGTTATGCCGGGGGCGGGCCGGTCGCCTGTTCGTCCGTCATCGTGTCGGAACGAGTGGCCGGGATCGTCTCGGTGGGCACGACCCGCGCGGCCCGGGGCCATGGGTACGGGACCGCGCTCACCTGGCAGGCGGTGGAGGAGGGGCGTCGTCTCGGGGCCGACGTCGCCTACCTGGCGGCCACGCCGATGGGATACCCCGTCTACGAGCGAATGGGCTTCCGCCAGGCCGCCGACTACCCCAGCTGGGCGACCCCGGTGGGCTTCTTCCGGCAGATCCGGCTGGTCCTCGGGATGTGGCGGCAAGCGCAGACGAGTCGCCGGCGCGCCGCTCCGCCCGGTGCGTGAGAGCTCGATCGACCCGTTTCAGGCCGCCCGCCGGCCGACATGGTGGGCGCGCGCGAGGGCGAAGTAGGCCTCCGGGGAGAGATTCTCGGGGCGGAGGTGCGACCAATCCTCCGGCCACCCGGCGGTCTTCGCCAGCTGCCGGGCGGCGTCCGTGGAGGGGACGACCCGGGGCAGGAGGTTTCCCAACTGCTTTCGGCGGGCGGAGAAGAGGGTCCGGACCAGGGATTCGAACTCCGGAACCGACGGGACGGGCAGGTCGCCCGCGCGGGCCGCATGGACACCGATTCGGCTCGAGACCTCGGGAACCGGGCTGAAGGACCCGGGAGGGACGCTACGGAAGAGCTCCACCGACCCGTAGAGCTGGGCGATGATCGAGAGACGTCCGTAGACCCGGGACCCGGGGCGGGCCGCAAGACGCTGGGCCACTTCGTCCTGGACGAGGAAGACCACGCGGGGGACCCGACGCGCGAACTGTGCGAGGAGGATGGGGGTCGCGACGGAGTACGGGAGGTTGCCGATCACGACGTCCGCGGGAGGGAGCGGGACGGTCAGGGCGTCGCCCTCCAGCACTTGGACCCGCCCTCCGAACACGGTCCGAAGGTGCGCGGCCAACCGCGCATCCCGCTCGACGACCGTCAGGGGGCGCACGCCGCGACGCACGAGAGCGGCCGTGAGGATCCCGAGGCCTCCCCCGATCTCGAGGACCGGCCGGCCGGGAGTGACCTCGACGAGGGCCGCCTCGGCGTCCGCGACGAAGGGGTCCGTGAGGAACGACTGGCCCCACCCCTTCGTGGGGCGGACCCCGAGGCTCTCGAGCGCTTCCCGGATCTCCTCCGGTCGCTCGGGGACCGGGAAGGGGTCCCGGTCGTCGCCGTCGTTACGGCGCGACGAAGAGGCGGTACTTGTCCTCGACACCGCTCAGTTCCTTCTCGATCCGTCCGACGATCAGGAGCTCGGGATTCTTCAAGTGCAGCCGGGTCTCCATCTCCTCGAAGCTCGCGAAGGGGGCCCGCTTGCGCTCGTCCACGATCTGCTGCATCGTCTTCTTCCCGATCCCGGGGAGGAGCTCCAGGAGGTGGAACCGTCGCGAGACGGCGGGCGCCTCGTTGAAGAACCTAAGGTAGCGGGGCACGTTCGACCGAACGATCCGCTCGAGGGCCGCCGGTAGCTCCGCCCGCGCGGAGACAGTCAGCTCATCGTAGGCCAGGCGGCGGCGGACGTGGTCGATGGGCGGTGGGACGTTGCCGATCGGGACGAGCGGGACCCGCGTGCCCGCTACCAGGACCGCGCCCGGCTTCGGTACGAGCTCGAAGAGCTTCAGTTCGTCCTCGCCGACGGCGAGGGCGAGCGGTTCACGGTGGAAGCCGCGTTCGGTCTGCCGACCGTTCGGCAGGTAATCGAGGATGTGCGCGTAGCTCTCCAAGGGGTTCCCTCCCGGTCATCGGTGCTGCGCAATGATCTCGAGCAGTCGGGCGACCTGGGCTTCCTCGAGCGCGACGCGTTCCTTGGAGAAGAGCAGGCGGATCTCCTCGGGATACTGCGGAAGGGTATCGGCCAGCTTGACCGCGACCGTGGCGTCCACGAACGGAAGCGTCCGAAGCTCGGCGATCAGCTTCTCCGTCGCCTCGGTCGGGAGGCGGACGAAGAGCTCCGCGTGCTGGAGCGCGAGGGCGGCCTCCCGGGGAAGCGTCCGGTGGGCGGCCTCCTCGGCGAGGAGGTCCTTGACCCGCGCGAGGGGGACCGGCTCAGGCATCGGCCCTCGGGGTGTCCTTCACGGGCCAGAGGTGGACCGGGTTGGCGACGAGGCGCTTGACCTTGCCACCGTCCATGAACTCGATCAAGTAGGCGCGGCCGGTCTTCTTCACGACCGTGCAGGTTCGCCCCTGGTAACGCGGGTGGGGCATGCCGTGCACGTCCGAGGACTCGAGACGGAGCGTGACGCGGTCGCCGATCGCGAACTCGCGCAGGAAGCGGGTGACCGGAGGCATCCCCTTCTCCCGGGGGTGCTTCGTCGACCAGCCGCGGCTGCGGGAACGGAACCCTTTCGATGCCTTGACCATGTTCTCACCCTTCGGAATCGTGCACTTCGAGTACGTCGAGATAGCCGACCTTCAGCGGGACTCCGACGAGGCCGGAGAGGCTCGGGTCCGTGCGTCCGTCATCTCCTTCAACCCACTCCTTGACGTACGTACCCGCTTCGGTCCGGATCTCGAGCGTGAAGCCCCCTTCGGAAGAGTCGACGACGCGGGCCGCGACGATCCGACGCGCGCGGACGCGGTCGGACCGCCGGTGGGCGACGCGAGTCGGGGTCCGCTGGGCAATCGCTCGACCCTGAGCGAGGAGCAGTGCCTCATTAACTTTTGCGACCGGCACGACGCCCACCACCCCGACGCGGTAGCTCTTCTCCGGGGCGGCTTCCTTCACCCGGACGACGTCGGGCGCTTCCGCGAACCTCAGGGTGTCGACCTCGACCCGTCCTTGCGACCGGACCCCGATCTGGCGGGCCATCTCGGGGAGGTCGAGCGTGCGACTCCGCGGCCGGACGAGCTCGAGGACGAACGGGCGACCGCGCCCCAGCATACGGGCGTCGATGTCCTCGCGTCCCATGCCGTGGAATCGGGTACCCTCGGCTCCGGTCGCTTCGACGAGCGGGACCCCGGTGAGCTCCTCCACGCTGGTCGGGTAGGTCTTTCCGGTCCCCTGACAGGTGTCGCACCCGCGCCCCTGGCAGCGTCGACACGGCCAGTGGGTCTGAGGAAGCGTTCGGTCGAGTTTCCGGTAGCGGCCCCGAACGTAGAGGGGGAGGACCGTAAACTCGACCCGTCCGACCGCGAGGTCGGCCAGGAAGACGATGTCCGGGCGGTCGGGGCCGCCCGCGGCGCCGGTACGCGCCTCGATCGCCTTCCCCCACTCCCGGTTGAACGCGGCCCGCGCGCTCTCGCCCCACTCCGTCCCGGTCTCGAGCCAGGTGTTCTCCTCCCGGGCGAGCACCTCGGGCTCCCAGCGAGACCCGCAGGTGAACCGATGCCACTCGAATCCCTCGACCGCCCGCACCGCCCGGTCGACCCAGTTCGGGAGGCGGGAGAAAGTGTCCCCGCAACCGGGGCAGGGAGCCGTCGGCGGGGGGAGCGAGATCTCGAGCCGTTGGGCCAGGAGGGCCGCTCGTTCCGGGTTTGCGAGCCCGTGCCCGAGACGGCCGAACAGGCGACCGAAGCATTCGGGGCACAATCCCCGGACCGACCCCCGTCGGGCGGCGGCGAGCGCTTCCGCGGTCGGGTCGAAGGAAGGAGGCTCGGGCACGGCGGCGCGACCACCGAGTGCCACTAAACCGTGTCGGACCTACTCGGACGTATTACCGGTACCGCGCTGAGCTTATCCTCGGCGACGCCGGTGCTGGCGCGGACCCATGCCGTCCATCACCGAGGCAGAGCTGACCCGGGCGATCGAGCGGACCCTGGTCGTCAAGGGAAAGGTGCCGCCGGCCGAGGCCCGAACGACCGCCCGTATGGTCTTGGGCTACTTCGGCGCCGACGCGACCGTCCTCGACAACAAGCTGTCGAGCGACGACCGGGACCGGTTCTACCAGCTCGAGGAGGAGGGGTTGCTCACGAGCGAGGAAGAGGACGCGACCGTCTCGCGAGGCAAGACATGGAGGATCCACTACTGGCTGCTGCGCAAGGGCCGCATCCGCGACGCCGGCCAGGGCGGCGACGCGCCTCCCACGGACGAGGCGGAGGCGACGTACCGCGCGATCCGCGAAGCCGACTGGAAGCGCGACCCCGCGGCGCCCCCTCCGAAGTAGTGGCTCACGACGGCTTCTTGGGGCGGTTCAGGCCCGGGGTGTACGGACCGGGCACGAGCGCCGGATAGTCTGCCGTCACGATGACGGACCGGACGTGTTCGATGGCGATGAAGGCGAAAGCGATCGCTGCGAAAAGACCGAGGAACGACGCGGTGTCGACCGCGATCCCCGAGACCCCGACAAACGCGAGGATGGCGGCCAGGGAGGCGAGCGCGTTGAAGCTGGCGTGCATCGCGACCGCGAGCAGGTAGTAGGACCCCGTCCCGGGGCCGGGCAGGTTGAACCGGCTCCGTGCGTACCCGTAGCCGAACATTCCGGTCGAGCTGCCGTGCAGGAGCACGCTCGAGACGCTCCGGATGAGGATCAGGGTGATCCCCGCGGCCAGTCCCCCGACGAAGAACGCGCCGAGGCCGTAGAGGAACGTCTCGAAGAACCCGAACCCGAGCCCGACGGAGGCACCGAAGACGGGGCCGTCGGCGAGCACTCGGAACTGGCTGCCGAACGAGGCGACCCCCGCTCCCTTGAGACCCTCCTCGATGAACGGGGCCAGGACGAGGACGAGGAAGAACGCGCCCAGGGTCGAGTTCCCGTTCAGGAAGACGAACTCGGGTTGCGGGAACTGCTGGCTCGCGGCGGTCCCGACCGCGACGACGACCCCCTCCACGAAGGCGGCCGCGATCGTGGCGAAAATCGCTCCGTAGGCGAACGCCCGGAGGAGCGGGCCCCACGCCTCGCGCGCGTACCGCTCCGTCCGGCGGACGTAGGCGAGATAGAAGAGGGCCGGGAGCAGCGCGATGATGACGAGGATGAGGAGGTCCACGGCCGCATCCGTCGCGCTCACGGCTTCGTTCCTTCGGCATACTGGTAGAATCCTTCCCCGGTCTTCCGACCGAGCAGGTGCGCCGAGACCATCGTGCGAAGGAGCGGGCAGGCCCGGTACCGGCTATCGCGGAAGCCGTCCCACAGGACGTCCAGGATCGAGACCGTCGTATCGATCCCGACCAGATCCATGAGTTCGAACGGTCCCATCGGATGGTGGAACCCGAGCTTGTAGGCGGTGTCGATGTCCTCCTTCGTCGCCACTCCCTCGGAGAGCATCCAGGCCGCCTCGTTCACGAGCACCGCGAGCGCGCGCGTCGTGACGAACCCGGGCGAGTCCTTCGAGAGAACGACCGTCTTGCCGAGGGCGACGGCGAAGGTCCGCGCCCGCTCCAGGATCTCCGGCCGGGTCGTGTGGCCCGGGATGATCTCGACGAGCGCCATCTGCAGGACCGGGTTGAAGAAATGGACCCCGACGAGGCGGCCCGGATCCTTGAGATGCTGCCCGATCGCCGTGATCGGGAGCGACGAGGTGTTCGAGGCGAGGAGCGCGGTCGGCGACGTGACGCTCTCGAGCTCGGCAAAGAGCCGGCGCTTCAGCTCCAGGTCCTCGGGGGCGGCCTCGACGACGATCTGCGCCCCCTCGGCGCGGCGCATCCCGATCCCCACGTCGATGCGCGAGAGGGCCGCGTCGCGGTCGACGGTCGTGATGGTTCCCTTGCGGACCGAGTGATCGAGGGCCCGCGTCGCGTTCGCCGTCCCGCGACGGGCCAGCTCTTCGTTCACGTCCACGAGCGTGACCGGGTAGCCGGCGAGCGCGGCCTGGGCGGCGATGCCGCTCCCCATGATGCCGGCCCCGACGACGAGCACCCGTGTCTGCACGGACGCCCGCGGGTCGCTCTCGCCGGGCGAGGGGTCGCCGCTCACGGAACCCCTCGGGCGAGGACGGGCAAGCGCGTCGCGTCCCGGAACTCGCACGACCGGCAGACGGGTCCGCTCGACGGCTCGCCGCACCGAGAGCAGCTCTGGGGCGCTCCCTCTTCCTCCCCTTCCAGGTGCTCGAGAAGACGCTCCCGGGTCCGCAGGAGGGACTGGCGGGTACCGGGGATCGCCTCCTCCAACCGCCAGAGAACGTCCCGGAAGACGTTGCGGGCCGCCCGAGCGGCGTGCGGGCACTCCCCGTGGTCGAAGGGGAGGTCGTGGAGGTGCGCGTAGAGGAACACCTCGCGCTCGGGTACCTCGGCGAGCGGGGCGACCCGCGGGACGAGGCCCGGACGTCGGGAGCGATGGGGGGCCATGCGGACCAGCCGGTCGATCTCCCCCCGAGCGAGGTTCATCAGCACGGTCTGCGCCAGGTCGTCCAAGTTGAACCCAAGGATGAGAGCATCCGCCCCCATGTCCCGGGCCGCGCCGTTCAAGAGCCGTCGCCGCCAGACCCCGCAGTAGGAGCAAGGTACCGTCCCCGGATGCTCCCGTGCGGTACGGTCCGTCGTCGTGCCCAGCTCCGCCTCCATCGTGACGATCCGGTGCTCCACGCCGAGCTGTTCGGTCAGGCGGCGGGCGCTCTCGATCGTCCCGCTCCGATAGCCGGCGATCCCCTCGTCCACGGTCACGGCGACGATCCGGACGCTGGGCCGGCGGGCGAAATAGCGGTACGTGGCCCGGAGCGCGACCGCGGAGTCCTTCCCGCCCGAGAGCGCGACGGCGAGGGTCCCCCGCGAGAATTTCGGCAGCTGGCGGTGGAACTCGGTTCGGATCCGCTCGTCCACGGACGCGACGAAGTGGGCCGCGCACGCGTGCGCTCCTCGGTAGGGCTGGTCGATGACCGCAGGACGGTCGCATCGCGAGCAGCGCACGACAGGGAGACCTCGGCCGGATATTTAGCCCCGGGAGCGCGCGCCGGTTCCACTGCGCGCATACGATTATTAGGGAAATACCAGCCAGCGACCTCTAATGGCATCAGTTCCCGGCGCTCGGACGCCGGTTCCCCCCCGCCGAGGCCGCCCCGGGGAGCCCAGCGCAGGGGAACCCCCGGTGTTCCGGGTCGACGAGCTCGTGGGTCGGTTCCAGCGGATCCTGCAGGCTCAGGAGCGGAGTCCCTGTACCGTGAAGCAGTACGGCCACATCGCCCGAACGTTCCTCGGGTACGCCCAGAAGCCCCTCGAGGAAGTGACCCTCAAGGACTTGGAACGGTTCCGCGAGTACCTCGTGCTGGAGCGGCACTACTCGAAGAACTCCGTCTACACGACCGTGCGGGGCCTGACCAGCCTGTTCCGGAACTTCGGCCTCTCGATCGCCGACGGGCTCGAGCCGCCCCGCCGTCCCGAGCGGCTCCCCCGGTACCTGACCGAGGACGAGATGCATCGTCTCTTCGACGCGGTCCGGGGTTCTCCGCGGGACAGCGCGATCGTGCACGTCTTGGGGTTCGCCGGGCTCCGGGTCAGCGAGCTCTGTCATCTTCAGCTCGAGGATATCGAGTTCGAGCGGAACATCCTCCACGTGCGCAGCGGAAAGGGCGACAAGGACCGGGAGGTCATCATCGAGGACCGGAGCCGGGCCGCGCTCGACCGGTACTTGACCGAGCGGACGCTCGCCGGCGTCGGCAGCCTGCGACTCTTCCCCGTCGGCCCGGTCACGGTCGAACGGATCGTCCGAAAGGCGGCCCAGACCGCGAACATCCCCCGACGGGTAACGCCCCATATGCTGCGGCACACGCTCGCCACGGCCCTCCTCTCGCGCGGGTGCGACATCCGATACATCCAGAAGCTGCTCGGACACGCCTCCGTGGCGACGACCCAGATCTACACGCACGTCGACACCAACGCCCTTCGCGACGCCTATTCGCGCGCCCAGCCGCAGTATTAACCCGCTCCGCCTCCCGCCGGCGTGGCCGAGGAACGCGTCGAGGTGATCGTCCTCGGCGCCGGCATTGCCGGGTGCGCGCTCGCCTACCATCTCGGAGAGCGCTCGGTCGGTCCGACCGTCGTCTACGACCCCAGGACCCTGGCCGCCGGAGCGACCGGACGCGCGGCCGGGATCGTCACGGAACAGCTCTGGAACGAGTGGGACGTAGCGGTCACCCGAGACGCGCGCGACCAGTACGCCCAGCTCGCGGCCCGCTGGGACCCTTCCGCCTTCACGGTCAACGGGTTCATCCGCTGGACGGCCCGGGAGGAGGCGGCGCCCGTCCTCGCCGGCGTGCAGGCCCGGCTCCGGTCGTGGGGGGTCGACGCCCGCCCGATCGAGCGGAGCGAGATCGAACAGCGCGTGCCCTCGGTCCAGCTCGAGGACCTCAAGGGAGCGATGTGGAGCCCGGACGATGCCGTGGTCACCCCGAGCACGATCACCGAGATCTACGCCGAGAGCGCCCGGAAGGACGGCGTCGAGATCGAGATGGGGACCCCGTTCCACGGGTTGGCCCGGGACTCGGGCCGCTGGGTCCTCACGGTGGGAAATCGATCGTTCCGGGCCGCGAAGGTCGTCGTCGCGGCGGGTGCCTGGTCGAAGCGGCTCTTCGCCGCGTTCGGTCACCCCCTCCCGCTCGCGCCGTATCGCACGCAGGCCGCGACCCTGCGCCCGGACCCCGAGGGGCCCAAGAACTTCCCGTCCGTCCACGACCTCGACTCGGACGTCTACGTCCGTCCCGAGGCGAACGGGCGGATCCTGGCGGGAGACGGAACCGAGCTCGTCGAGGTCGACCCCGACCGGACGCCGAGCGGCGGCGACGACCGCTTCCTCGGGCACCTCGCCGAGAGCTTCGAGTCCCGATTCCCCGGCTGGGCCGGCGCCGAGCTCGTCCGAGCCTGGTCCGGAGTCTGCACGTCCACACCCGACCGCCGCCCGCTCGTCGGTCCGGTCGACGATGCGCCGGGCCTCTTCGCCCTGGTTGGGTTCAACGGTTTCGGGGTGATGCGTGCCGGGGGCGTCGCTCGCCGACTGGCTGCCCTGCTCGCCGCGGGGGAGGGTTCGACAGCGGAACGGGAGGCGCTGGGACCGGTGCTGCCCGGTCGGTTCCCGCCCGGAACCCCCGCGTCGGTGCCCCAACCCGGGTTCACCCTCGAGGGCGGCGATGCGCCTCGCTTCTGAGGCCCGGGCGATCGCACGCGCCGGGATCCGTGCCGTCGACCCCGGCCGGGTCGTTCGGGCGGCCGTGCACCGGCACGCGGGCGGATTGATCGTCGTGGGTCGCCCGCTCGTTCCCGGCACGGGAGGCCGACTCCACGTGGTCGGGTTGGGAAAGGCGGCCGCCGAAATGGCGGACGCCGTCGTCCGGGTGGCCGGACGGGACGTGGAGGGGTTGGTCGCGGTCCCTCGAGGCTACCCCGCGCCCCGGTCCGGAATACGCGTGGCATGGGGAAATCATCCCGTGCCGGGTCCGGCGAGCCTGAATGCGGGCCGGGCCCTCCTGCGGGAAGTGCGGTCGACCGAAGCGGCCGACCGCCTGGTGTTCCTCATCTCCGGTGGCGGCTCTGCCGTCGCGGAGGTCCCCGCCCCCGGCCTCTCCCTGTCCGACCTGGCGCGGACCACCCGGGAGCTGCTCGCCTCGGGCGCCCCGATCCAGTCGATGAACGCCGTACGACGTCATATCTCGGCGATCAAGGGAGGCCAGTTGGCCCCCGTGGGCGCGGCGGGACGGTTCGCGACCCTGGCGATCAGTGATGTCGTGGGGGACGCCCCGGAGAACGTCGCGTCCGGCCCCACCGTGCCGGACCCCACGACGTTTCGGGACGCGCTCCGGGTCGTGGGCCGCTACTCACTAACGCCTCGTCTTCCTTCCCGGGTCGTCGACCACCTGGTCGAGGGGACCCGAGATCAGCACCCCGAGACCCCGAAGCCCTCCGACCCCCGGTTTCGGGGGGCGCGCTTCCACTTTGTCGCAACGAACCGCACCGCCCTCGACGCCGCGGCGGACGCGGCCCGGCAGCGGGGCTACGCGGCTCGAGTCGTGTCCTCCCACGTCGTCGGGGAGACCCGCCTCGCCGCGGGCCGGTTCGCGAGCGAGCTCGTCCGAGGCACCGGTCGTGGACCGCGCGCCCTCCTCTCCGGAGGAGAGACGACCGTGCGCCTGGGCCCCCGGCCCGGGAAGGGCGGACGCAACCAGGAGTTCGCTCTCGCGGCCGCGAGTCGGATCGCCGACCGATCGGGGTGTCTCGTTCTCTCCCTGGGAACGGACGGCATCGACGGTCCGACCGATGCGGCCGGAGGCTGGGTCGACGGAACGACCCTCGCCCGCGCCCGGCGCGTCGGGGTCGACCTCGCCGCCGCGCTCCGGGACCACACGTCCTACGACGCGTTGGAGCGGCTGGGTTCCCTCGTTCGGACCGGGCCTACCGGCACGAACGTCATGGACCTGCACGTCGGGCTCGTGCGCCCTCAATCCGGGTACGGCAGGAAGTAGTCGGCCGTGTGGGGCGTCTTCCAGTCGACGTAGATCGACTTCAACTGAAGGTAGTCGCGGACCCCCCAGACCGTTCCCTCCCCGCCGAGACCGCTCTGACGGAACCCGGCGTGGTATCCCTGCGGGTTCTCCGGGCCGACCCGGTTCACGAACGTCTCCCCGTAGCGGAGGTCCCGGACCGCCTGTTCGGCCCGGTCGAGGTCGCGGGTGAACACGTACGAGGAGAGGCCGTACCGGTTGTCGTTCGCGCGACGGATCGCGTCCGCCCAATCGTCGAACTCGAGGATGGGAAGGACCGGCCCGAAGACCTCCTCGACCGCCACCGGGTTCGCGTCGTCGACCCCCTTGAGAAGCGTGGGAAGGTAGAACGCGCCCTTGGCGAGCGCGCCCTTCGTCGGGCTCGATCCGCCCACGACCCGCTTCGCTCCGCTCTCGAGCGCCGTGTCCACCGCTCGCTCGACCGAATCTCGGGCGGAGGTCGAGTACAGCGGACCCATGTCGACCCCGGTCGCCCAGCCCGGTCCCACCCGGATCGCGCGGGTCAGGGCGGCGACCTTCGCGACGAACCGGGTCGCGACCGACGACTGGACGAAGCACTTCTCGGCGGCGATGCACGCCTGGCCCGCGTTCCAGAACCGGGCCCAGACTGTCGCACGGGCCGCCCAATCCAAGTCCGCATCGGCCGCGACCAGGACCGGGGCCTTTCCTCCGAGCTCCAAGAGGCATTTCACCACGCGCGGGGCGGCCAGCCGCAGGACCTCGATCCCGCTCGCGGTGGAGCCGGTGAGCGTGACCGTGGAGCACGCGGGATGGGCGAGTAGGGCCGGCCCGAGCTGGCCGCCCGGTCCGGGGACGACGTTAAGGGCCCCGGGCGGGAGCCCGGCGTCCCGGAGGACTTCCGCGATGAGCAGCGAGGAGAGCGGGGTATTGCTCGACGGTTTCAGCACGACCGTGTTCCCCCCGAGCAGGGCGGGGGCGAGCTTCCGGGTGACCGTCGCTGCCGGGAAGTTCCACGGCGTGATCGCCACCACGACGCCCCGGGGAACCCAGGCCAGCCGCATCGTCTCCCCGTAGGGGAGGCCGGCGACCTCGTCGCCGTTGAGGGTCCGGGCGAACGACGGGTAGTACTCCAGGTTGTCGATGGCCCCCTCCACCTCGGACCTGGCCTCGAAGAGGACCTTGCCCATCTCGCGCGTGATCAGGGGCACGAGCTCGTCGGCGCGGGCGCGGAGTCGCTCCGCCGCGCGGAGAAGGATCTTTCCCCGGGCCGCTGCGCCCAGCCGCTCCCACGCGGGCTGGGCCGTGGCGGCGGAGTCCATCGCCGCCTTCGCGTCCTCGGCAGTTCCCAGGGCCACCGTCCCGACCCGGGACCCGTCCGCGGGGTCCTTCAAGTCGAAGGTGGCGTGACCCCGAGGCGAGACGAACCGATTGTCGAGGAAGCCTCCGCGGACTGGAACGGTCGGCATGGAAGGGGTAGCGACCGTCCCGCTATACGGCTGGTGCCTGCTAGGTGGTTTCCGGGCCGATGGAGGAGGCCGGTTCAGTCGGGAGAACGGAGGTCCTCGAGCTTTTCCAAGAACTCGACGCCCTCCCCGGTCTTCATCCGCTGACCATCTTCCCGGACGAGCGGCAGTCCCGCGGCCGCGCAGGCGGCCTCGGCGGTCTGGCCCTCGAGGAGGAGCCGGACCGCGCGTTGTTCGCGCCGACTCAGGGTGAGGCTCGAGAGCTGGAACTCCTCGAAGGCCTCGAACGCGATAGGGGCCACAACCCGACCGATCTTGGCCATCTCGACGGCGAACAAGCGGATCTCCTCCTGGGCGTTAGGGTCGAGGCGCAGCGAGAGGAAGTGGAACAGGTTGTGAAGGTTCGACTTCCAGTACCACTGGGTGTAGTAGGCGACCGGGAGGAGGAGCCGGGCGGTCTCCCGGGCGACCCCGGCGGTGAGCGCGGCCGTGTAGTCCCGGTACGATTCCTGGGAGATCCGTTCGAGGTCGGCCCGGAACTTGTCTACGACCTCCTTGGGCAGCGCGTCGCCCCGACCCTGCCGGTTCCGGGTCGACTGCTGCCGGACCTCCTCGACGGGAGGGATCTCGTACTCGTCCGGGACGATGGAGTAGCGGGCCGAGTACTCGTTGATCGAGGCGGTGCGATGCCGGACGAACTGGCGGGCGACGTAGATCGGCATACGGACGAGGAACTTGTACTCCACCATCTCGAACGGGGTCGTGTGGCGGTGGCGCATCAGGTAGCGAAGGAGCGCGCGGTCGTCGCGGACGCTCTTCGTCCCCTTCCCGTAGGAGACGCGCGCCGCCTGCACGATCGCGGCGTCGTTCCCCATGTAGTCGACGAGGGCCACGAAGCCGTGGGAGAGCACCGGGTGGCGGACCCCGATGAGCTCATCGGCTTCCGGCACGGTCGGCCGGACCATGGCGGGCTCGTCGTCGGCCACGCTCCCCCGACCCGAAACGCGGGATAAAGAGGCTCCCGCCCGGCCGGGTCGGTCCGGTGCCGCCATGGCCCCGGTCCTCTTCCGTAGTTCTAGGAAGGGTCGTTCCTCGCGTTAACCGCGGGAAGGAACGTTCCCGGTACCCTCGGGGGTCTAGGCCCGGGCCGGGGGCCGGATCTTTGCGATCGCGGGTCCCGTGGGGACGATGTGGCGGGCGAGCCCCAGGTCCTCGGGCGTCGCCCCCAAGGCCAGTCCCACGACCTGAGGGAGATGGAAGATCGGCATGTCGAGGTCGTGTCCCACGGCCTTCTCGGCCTGGTTCTGATAGGCGTCCAGGGATACGTGGCAGAGCGGGCACGGGGTGGCCATCGCGTCGGCGCCGTGGGCCTTTGCGTCGTCGATCTGCCGACCGGCGATCCGGCTTCCCGTCTCGGGCTTGACAAACTGGATCGGGAACCCGCAGCACATCACGCGGCCACGGTAGTACACCGGGGTGGCGCCAATCGCGGTCAAGAGGTCCTCGAACGCGTGGGGCTCCTCGGCGCTCTCCCAGTGGAGCTCGTCCGCGGGTCGCAGGAGGTGGCAGCCGTAGAACGCCCCGACCTTGAGGCCGCCGAGCGGACGGACGACCTTGGCCCGGATCGCATCCACGCCGATGTCCTCCGTCAGCACGCGGAGGAGGTGCTTCACCTTGGTCGAGCCACGGTACTCGATCCCGAGCGGCTTCAGGGCGCCCTCGACCCGGGCCTTCACGGTCGGGTCCGTGAGCCGGAGGTTGGCGAGGGTGAGCATGCCCGTGCACGTCGAGCACACCGTGAGGAGGTCGAGTCCCGCCTTCTCGGCGATGGCGAGGTTGCGCGCGTTCAGCGCGACGTTCAGGACTTCGTTGGCCTCGTCGATGAACCCGGAGCCGCAGCAGGAGAACGTCGGGAACTCCACGAGCTCGATACCGAGGGCGCGGCAGACCCAGCGGGTCGCCATGTCGAGCTCTCGGCCGGACCCCTGGGCGACGCACCCGGGGTAGTAGGCGAGCTTCACGACTTTCCCTCCGGGACGTCGTCGAGCGCCTGGTAGATCTTCTCGACCTCGTCGAGCCCATCGATCCGGTGCGGGCTCTTCAGGATCTCGGGTTTCTTTCGGATCATCCGCAACCCCTGGGTGGCTTGGCCAGCCAGCCCGAGGAGACCGGAGGTCTGGCGGACGAGCTTCGACTCGTTGATGAGCCCCCGCTCCCGGATGTTGTCCTTGAACCCGATCGCGTGTTTGCTGCCGTGCTCGGTCCCGCCCTGGGCCGCGATGGCCATCTCCTTCAGGTCGCGGATCCGCTCCGAGGGCCGGACATCCTTGGGACACGCCTCGGTGCAGAGATGGCAGCGGAGGCAGAGCCAGAGGCCCTCGGTCTGGATCCGGACCAGGCGGTCCTGGTGGCCCTGGTCGCGCGGGTCGACCACGAACCGGTAGAGCTTGGCGAGCGCCATCGGACCGGGGAATCCCGCGTCCGCCTCGACCGCGGGGCAGGCGGAGAAGCACGCGGCGCACGCGATGCACCGGGGCGTTTCCTTGAACCGGTCGACCTCTTGGGTGGTCATCGGGTTCTCCCGACCCTCCGGCATCGGTTTCCTCGGGTCGAGGATCAGGTGCGGCTCGATCTTGTCATACTGCCGCCAGAACGATTCCTGCTCTACGACCAAGTCCCGGAGGACCGGCTGGTTGCGCATCGGCTCGATCACGATCCGGCCGTCGCGCTCGAGCTCCGGTCCGATCGGGGTCTGGCAGGCGAGGCGGCTCTTCGAGTTGATCTGCATCGCGCACGAGCCGCAGATCGCGCCCCGACAGGAGTAGCGCAGGGTCAGAGACGGGTCGGAACCGTCCCGGATCTTGAGGAGGGCGGTCAGGACGGGCGTGTGGGGCGGGAGGTCGAGGACGAACCGCTGGTAGCGGGGCTTCGCGTCGCGCCCGGGCTCGAAGCGGTAGATGTCGAAGGTCGCCTTCACCGTCGTTTCGGTCATCAGTACACCCGCTCCTTCGGTTCCCAGCGCGTGTAGGCGACCGGCGCGTAGGAAAGCTGGGGTCCCTCCGCGCCACGGGTCGCGAGGGTATGCTTCATCCAGTTCGCGTCGTCCCGCTTCGGATAGTCCCGGCGGAAGTGCGCGCCCCGGCTCTCGGTCCGGGCGATCGCTCCGAGGATGATGATCTCGGCGAGCTGGATCATGTGCCCGGCCTCGAGCGCGTCCGAGAGGTTGACGTTGTAGACCTTCGACTGGTCGACGACCCGCACCTTGAGGAACCGCTCCTTCACGGCCCGGATCCGTCGGAGCCCCTCGACGAGGTCGGCTTGGTTCCGGTAGATGCCGACGTACCGGTCCATCGTCTCCTGCATCGCGGTGCGGAGCGTGGCCGGATCCTCCCCCTCCGTCCGGCTCGACCACGTCCTCAGGGGTGAGGTCGCGGTCTCGAGGTCGGCGTCGGTGAGGGTCGTGGCCGGTGCCGACGCGGCGTAGGCCGCGGCCGCGATCCCCGCCTCGTTCCCGAAGACGAGCGTCTCGAGGAGCGAGTTCCCCCCGAGGCGGTTCGCGCCGTGGATGGAGACGCAGGCGGCCTCTCCCGCGGCAAAAAGTCCCGGAATACTGGCGGCCCCGTGGATGTCCGTTCCGATCCCGCCCATCATGTAGTGCTGGGCGGGAGCGATCGGGATCGCCTCGACGACGGGGTCAATCCCGGCGAAGTTCCGGGCGACATCGCAGATCTCCTGGAGCCGGCTCTCGATCTTCTCCTTGCCGAGATGCATCAGCTCGAGGTGACAGGACCCGTCGGGGAAGCCGCGGCCTTCCAGCACCTCGGTGGCGATCGCCCGCGAGACGACGTCCCGCGAGGCCAGCTCGAGGACCTTAGGAGCGTACCGACCCATGAAGCGCTCACCGGATCCATTCTTCAGGAATCCCCCCTCGCCCCGCGCCCCCTCCGTGATCAGGATCGCGCTTTCCATGAGCGCGGTCGGGTGAAACTGGACGAACTCCATGTCCTTCAGCGCGGCGCCGACCGCGTACGCCGCCGCCACGCCGTCGCCCGTGCAGCTGTGGGCGTTGGTGGTCCGACCGTAGACCCGACCGAACGGGCCGGTGGCGAGGACGACGGAACGGGCCGCGATGCCCGCGAAGTCGCCGCGCCGACGGTCGAAGGCGATGATCCCCTGGACCCGACCGTCCCGGACGACTAGGTTGGTGAGGTCCCACTCCTCGTACAGGGTATAGTGGGACGTCCCGAGGTGTTCCCAGAGTCCCTGGAGGAGAGCGAGTCCGGTGCGGTCCGCCGCGTAGATGGTTCGGGGGAATCCTGCGCCACCGAACGCGCGCCGTGCCAGCGACCCGTCCGGCGACCGACTGAAGATGGTGCCGAAGTGCTCCATCTCGACGACGGTCGGTCCCGCCCGCTGGCAGAAGAACTCGATCGCGTCCTGGTCGCCGAGGTAGTCCGACCCCTTCACCGTGTCGTAGATGTGGGCGTCGACGGAGTCATCTTTCCCGACCGCCGCGTTGATGCCACCCTGGGCGGCTCCCGAGTGGGAGCGGAGCGGGTGGACCTTCGAAACGAGGGCGACATCGCGTCCGGCTTCGACCGCCGCGAGGGCGGCGCGTTGTCCCGCGAGCCCCGCACCGACCACGACGACGTCGTGCTTCTGCATCTTCTCGCGGGCGTCAGACGAACCGTCCTTTAATGCGTGACGCGTCGGGTCGGCCGCGCGGGGGTGCCGGGGAAGCGAATCCACGAGGTCGCCCGGGGTTCCTCGGTGGCCGGAACGTAATCGCCGCGTGAGCCCTTATATATCGCCCTCAGGTCCGCCCTCGTACTCTCTGTCCTAGACGGAGTCCGACAATGCAAGCTCAGATCAGTGCCATCGATGAGACGCGGCTCCTGAAGGGCACGACCACGATCGGGATCGTGTGCAAGGACGGGGTCGTCCTGGCGACCGAGCGCCGGGCGACCGCCGGCACCATGATCTCGAACAAGCAGACCCAGAAGCTGTTCAAGATCGACCAGAACATCGGGATCACCATCGCGGGCCTCGTCGGGGATGCCCAGGTCCTCACGCGGTACCTCAAGGCCGAGGTCTCGCTCTACCGCCTCCGGCGGAACGCCCCCCTCTCGGCCGAGGGCGCGGCGACCCTGCTCGCCAACATCCTCTCGGGCAACCGGTACTACCCATACTACGCGTGGCTCATCCTCGGCGGCGTCGACGGGAAAGGCAACCACGTCTTCTCGGTCGATCCGGCGGGCGGTTGCATCGAGGACCGCTTCGTCTCGGTCGGCTCGGGCTCCACCTTCACCTACGGTATCCTGGAGGAGGGGTACACCCGCGAGATCACAACCTCCGAGGCCGTGGACCTCGCCCTGCGGGTCCTCACCGCGGCGATGAAGCGGGACAGCGCGAGCGGCGACGGCTACCTAGTACACGTCATTTCGGCCAAGGATTACCACGAATTCTCCGAGGACGAAATTAATAAGCGCCTGAAGGCACTCAAGATTGCGTTGCCTCCGGTGTTGCCCTAATCGTTACCGCCGTTCCGGGCCAACTCTTTCCGCCCAACCTCTTCCACAGTGAATGAGTTTCGATTCGCTAGTCAGTGAGACGCGGGAGACCCTTAAACAGGTCCTCCCGGAAGGCATCGAGGTCACCGACATCGAGCTGGAAGGCCCGCACGTCGTGCTGTATACGAAGCAGCTGGACGCGTTCCTTTCGGGGGGCGACCTCCTTCGGCAGATCGCCCAGCGCCTCCACCGCCGGGTCCTCGTCCGAAGCGACCCCGCCACCCTGATCGACCCCAAGGAGGCCGAGAAGCAGATCCGGGAGCTGATCCCGATCGAGGCCGAGATCAGCCAGCTCTTCTTCGAACCCGAGACCGGCGAGGTGACGATCGAGGCGGCCAACCCGGGCGCCGCGATCGGACGCGGGGGCGCGGTCCTGAACGACTTGAAACGACGGATCGGGTGGGTACCGACGGTCGTCCGCACTCCGCCGATCCCCTCGAAGACGGTCGAAGAGGTCCGGATCCACCTCCGCAACTCGTTCGACGATCGCCGCTCCTTCCTGAAGAAGGTCGGCATACGGATCGCCCGCGACCCGCTGCCCGAAAAGCTCTGGGCCCGGAACACCGCCCTCGGCGGCTACCGGGAGGTTGGTCGGAGCGCCCACCTGCTCACGACCCAGAACTCGAAGATCCTCATCGACTGCGGGATCGACCCCGGGTCGGACCGGACCCCGTACTTCAACGCGCCCGAGCTCCTCCCGCTCGACTCGCTGGATGCCGTCGTCGTCACGCACGCGCACCTCGACCACTGCGGGCTCGTCCCGGTCCTCTTGAAGTACGGGTACAAGGGCCCGATCTACTGCACGGCCCCCACCCGCGATCTGATGACGCTCATGCTCTTGGACGCGATCAAGGTCGTCAACCAGGAGGCGCGGAAGGGCCTGTACGACTCCTCCCACGTCCGCGACCTCGTCACGCGGACGATCCCGCTCCGCTGGGGGGAGACGACGGACATTGCCCCCGACATTCGTCTCACGATGCACAACGCGGGCCACATCCTGGGCTCGTCGATCTGCCACTTCCACTTGGGGGAGGGCGACCACAACCTCGCCTACTCGGGCGACATCAAGTTCGAGCGGAGCTGGCTGTTCAACCCGGCCACGAACCGGTTCCCGCGGCTCGAGACCCTCGTGCTCGAGTCGACCTACGGCGGCTACCGGGACATCCAGCCGAGCCGTCAGCAGGCGACCGACGATTTCAGCGCCCTGACCACACGGATCGTCAGTCGGGGCGGCAAGCTCATCGTGCCGGTCTTTGCGGTCGGCCGCTCTCAGGAGGTGATGCTGGTCCTCGAGGAACGCATGCGCGAGGGCAAGATCCCGAAGGTGCCCGTGTACCTGGACGGCATGATCTTCGAGGCGACGGCGATCCACACCGCGTACCCGGAGTTCCTGAACAGCCAGCTCCGCACGCAGATCTTCCAGCAGGGCGACAACCCGTTCCTCTCCGACATCTTCCACCGGGTCGACTCGCAGCAGATGCGGATCAGCCTTCTCGACTCGAAGGAACCGTGTATCATCCTCGCCACCTCCGGCATGATGAGTGGCGGCCCGGTGATGGAGTACTTCCGGGCGTGGGCGCCCGACGAGAAGAACGGGCTTCTCTTTGTCGGGTACCAGGCCGAGGGGACGTTCGGCCGTCGGCTCCAGCGCGGCCTCTCCGAAGCGACGTTCCTGGACGGCCCCCGGCAGGTCAACGTTCCGGTCCGCATCGACATCGCGACGATCGAAGGCTTCTCCGGTCACTCCGACCGGGTCCAGCTGATGAACTACGTCGCTTCGCTCGACCCGCGACCGCAACGGATCATCCTGAACCACGGGGAGGAATCCAAGATCATCGACCTCGCCGGGAGCCTGCACAAGCGGTTCAACCTGGATTCCCGAGCCCCGTTCAATCTCGAGGCCGTCCGGGTGCTGTAGTCCGACCCGCGTTGACCCTCGCCGCCCCTCGCCGAGACCGCCGCTGGACGAAGGCCTAAATAGGTACCGGCCCGTCAATCGACCAACTCAATTGCGGGATAACCACATGGCATCCTCCGCTCGGCGGTTCCTCATCCTCGGCTTGGACGGGGCCACCTTCGACCTGTTGGACCCGCTCATGGAGGCGGGCGACCTTCCGTTCCTCCAATCCCTCGCCCGCGGGGGCGTCAAGGCACCGCTCACGTCGGTCTACCCCGCGAAGACCATCCCGGCCTGGTACTCCTTCGCCACCGGCCTCGACCCGGGCGAGCTCGGGATCTTCGGGTTTACCGAACCGGATGGCGCCCCCGGCCGATCCCGTCTGGTCCATTCGTTCCGACCGTCCGAGGCCGTATGGGACCGGCTCTCCCGTCTCGGCCGTCGCGTCGGGGTCGTGAACTTCCCGCTCCGCACCGGCTATCCGGTGCACGGGTTCATTCTCCCCGGCATGTTCTCGGCCACCTCCCCGACCTTCCCGAGCGGCCTCCGGGCCGAGGTCGAGGGGGAGATCGGGGGCGCGTACCCCTCCGAGCTCCCGGTGTTCAAGGAAGCGGAGCGGGACGAGTGGGTCGCGGAAGCGACCCGGTCCGTCGTGCAGCGCGGCCGGGCGGCGGCGGCCCTCGCGGAACGCCACCACCCGGACTTCCTCTTCGCCCTCTTCCGGGAGACGGACCGAGTCCAGCACCAGCTCTGGTCGGAGCTCGACCGCCCGGTCGACCGCATCCCGGCCGACCTGCGGGCCTTCTTCAAGACGGTCGATTCCGCCTGCGCCTCCATCGACCGGGTGTTCCGCGCGAGTGGCGGACCGGCGGTGACGTTCGTCATCTCCGATCACGGCCATGGGAAGATCGAGAGCGATTTCCTCACGAACCGGTGGCTGGCCGAAGAAGGGTTCCTGGTCTTCCGGGACGCCCCCGACCCCTGGAGCCGGCGCCTGTTCGCGCGCCTCCTGCCCCGCGTGCAGCACTGGCCCCTCGTCCGCCGGATCTCACCGAGGATCGCCGGGTTCCTGAGCGAGGGCCGGGGCGCCCTCCTCGCCAATCGGCTGCTCGGTGACGCTTCGTTCGAACGCGCGACGCAGCAGATCGACTGGGACCGGACCCAAGCGTACTCCTACCCCATTCCGGAGGGGATCTATCTCAACCCGACCCTCGCGGGCCCGGAGCGGGAGGCGGTCCTTCTGCGCCTGCGCCACCGGCTCGAGGCGTTCCCCGACGCCCGTATCGAGGTCTTCGGACCCTCGGACCTGTACGAGGGCCGGAAGTTCGAGCATGCCCCGTCCCTGCTCATCCGCGTCGACGGCATGCGGACCGAGCCCCGGATGGATTTTGCCTATCCGAACTCCCTCATCCGCGAGCGACCCGACTATTTCTGCGGAACCGGCACGCACCGGATGGATGGGGTCTTCATCGGCGCGGGCGACGGGATCACACCCGGCGCGAACGTCGGGGTCGTGCGGTTGATCGACGTCGCCCCGACCATCCTCGACGGGATGGGGGTCGAGCCTCCCGCGGCCTGGTCCGGACGGTCGTTCGGAGCCCGTCTCGGGCTCCCGGGCTAGCTCGCCAGTCGGACGGAACGTTTTTCGGGTCCCCCACCCCGAACGACCCCGGGATGCCGGGACGCACGGTCGACCTGATCGCCGTCGGCCCATGCCCTCGGGACCCCTACGACCCGGCCGCCCCGGCCTGGGCGCTGGCCGCCGGGATGGCGACCTGGGGGGACCACGTTCGGGTCCTCCACCCGACGGGACCCCCAGCCCCGGATCCGCCGGAGGGGGTCGAGGTACTCCCGATCGAGGTTCCGCTCCGTCGCCCGGGGGCCGCGGTCGAGGGAGCGGCCCTCGCGCTCGCCGCCGGGCGACGCATCCGACCCGACGCGGAGCTCATCGTTCGCGACCCGTTCGGTCTGGGTCCCCTTTCCCTCGGGCGACGCCACGGCGGGGCTCCCCCGATCGCGGGCGTCGTGCGCCGGGTCGAGCTCACGGCCTACGACGGCGAACCCGTCCACCAGCATCCGCCCGGTCTCGTCGGCCGGGTCGAGACCTGGCGGGACCGCCGCGCCGTCCGCCGCTTGGAGAGCGAGGCGCTGGCCGAGGCGACCCGCCTGTTCTACGACTCCCCTGACCTTCCCACCCTCCTCCAACGCGAGTACGGGGTCGACCCCCGTCTCTTAGAGTGGGCCCCTCCCCCGGTGCGCGGAGGCGTCCCTCCGTCGCGGGCGGAAGCGCGCAAGGCGCTCCGCCTGCCGCTCGACGTCCCCGTGGTCGCCGCGCCCCTCTCCTCCGAGGACCCCGTTCTCTCCGGCGCGACCCGGATGGTCGACGCCTTCCGTCGGGTCCGTTCGTTGTTCGCGGGGGTTCGCCTCGTGCTCGTCGGCGGCACGGCGGCCACGGAGCCCGGCCTCACGACGGTCCCGGACCGGGACACGTCCTCCTTCGAGCGGGCCTTCGCCGCCGCGGACGTCACGATCGTCGCCCCGTCGGCCGTGGGGTTCGATGCCGGAGCGGTCCTCGCCCTCCGCGCCCCGTGCGCCGTCCTCGCGAGCCCGTCGGTCCGGTTCCCCATGGACCCCGAGCGGGCCGTCCGCGTCGCCCCTTCCGAGGAGCCCGCCGAGCTCGCCGCGGTCCTGGCGGAGCTGCTCGCCGACCCCGCGGAACGGCGCCTCCTCGCCGAGTCGGGCGCCCGGTTCGCGCAGAAGTTCGACCCGGAACGGGTCGCGGCGACCGTCACCGCCGAGCGCCGGCTCCTCGCCGCGTGATCACGGTCCGGAGCTCCCGCCCTCGTCCAGCCGCCACTCGCGGAACCCTCGACCGTGGGACGCGCGACGCACGGAGCGGGGCACCCGGTCCCAGGCGAGCCCTTCCGGCAGATCCCCGCGTTCGAGGGCGTCCAGGACCCGGCGGAACCGCTCCCGAAGCTCGAGGTACGGGTCGGGGTCGCCGGGCCGGACCCACGCGCGAGCGGGGCGGACGACGTGGACGTGTCCGTCGCGAAGCGTCCAGATGCCGACCGGTTCCCCCCGCGAACCGCGGGTGCGGAGCTCGAGTCGTTCCGCGGCGCGGGGGGAACCCAAGAGGACCGCGACCCAGTCTCCCCAGACCCGGCGGGCGAGGGCCTGGGCCACCACGTTGCGGGACTCCGCGGCCTTCGCCTCGACGAGGCCCACCTCGGGGCCGCGACGCGCCACGAGGTCGAAGTAGTCGGATCCGTCCGGATTGATCCAGGTCCGGAATCCCTCCCCCTCGAGGTACCGCGCCCCTTCCTCGGCGACCGACCGCTCGGTCGGCCGAGGAGCGCGACGGGACGTCACGCGCCGGACCTGAGGAACCATCGGTCGAGACGACTGCGCGGGAGCCGGATGAAGATCGGTCGTCCGTGGGGACACGCGTAGAAAGACTCGGGAAGGGCCGCGAGGGCCTTCAAGACCCGGGCGAACTCCTCCGGCTCGACCGGGTCCCCGGCCCGAATGGCGGCATGGCAGGCGAGCGACGCGGCCCGCCGCTCCTCGAGGGAGTCGGGCAAGGTGGGCCGGCCTCCGGCCGCCAGCTCGTCCAGAAGCTCCCTGAGCCCCTCCGCCTGGAGCGACCGCCCCCGATAGACCGGCACCGACCGGATCCGATGGGTGGCCGGCCCGAAGGATTCGACGTCGAACCCGGCCGCCCGCACGGACTCCGCGTGCGCGGCCAGGGCCGCCCGCTCGGCCCCCGACAGCTGGACGACGATCGGCTCCACCAGCGTCTGACGCGCCAGGGTCCCGTACCGCCGGAGCGCCTCGTAGACGACCCGCTCGCTCGCGGCGTGCTGGTCGATGAGGACGGCTCCGTCGTCGCTTTCCGCAACCCAGTACAGTGCGTCGAGGCAGCCGAGCAGTCGCAAGTGAGGGGTTCCCTTTGGAGCGGTCGCCGGGGGGCGGGCGGGAGAGGCCCCCGCGATCAGGGTCCGCTGGCGGGACGGGGGAGCTGCCGTCGCGGGGGCCCGGCTCCGGGTCGAGGGAGAGACCATCGGTCGAGAGGAGACCGACCGGGGTGCCTCCGAGATGGCGGGATGCGCCAGCAACGCCTCGCGGACACGTCGCCTTAGCTCGTCGACCAGCTCGCGTTCCCGCTGGAACCGTACTTCTCGCTTCGTGGGATGGACGTTCACGTCCACCCGGTCCGGCGCGAGCTGAAGCGAAAGGACGCCGACCGGAAAGCGGGTTCGCGGGAGGTACTCGACGAACGCGGTCCGGACCGCTTGGGCGAGGGGGCGCGATGCGATCGTTCGCCCGTTCACGGAGAGGTAGAGGCCCCGCGATGTGGCCGCCGCCACGGCCGGACGGCCCAGGATGCCCGTCACGCGCCCTCCCGGGATCGGGGCGTCGACGTCGAACGACTCGCGGAGCATCGACGGCCCGAGCACCCGCGCTGCGGCGTCGCGGAGCGACCCGGTTTCCGGGTAGAGCGCGAGTTCCCGCTCGCCCGAACGGACCCGGTAGGTGGCGCTCGGATGGGCGAGGTACAGCCGCTCGACCGTGGCGACGACCTCGAGCTGTTCCGAGGCGGCGCTCCGCAGGAACTTGCGACGGGCGGGGGTGTTGAAGAAGAGGTCGACCACTTCGACGGTCGTCCCGGGGGCGCGCCCCCGGGGGAAGCGGCGTCCGAGCTCGCCGCCCTCGAGCCGGAGGCCGGTCGCCGCCTCCTGGTCGGGTGGTCGTGAGGTCAGCGTGAGCCGGCTCACCGTGCCGATCGCGGCGAGGGCCTCTCCCCGGAAGCCGAGCGAAGCGATCCGGTCCACCGGCCCGTCGGGGGGGAGCTTGTTCGTGGCGTGGCGCTCGAGCGCGAGCGCGAGCTCGTCCGCGGGGATGCCCAACCCATCGTCCGCCACCTCGATCCGGGAGAGACCTCCGTCGTCGAGCGAGATCGTCACCGAGGTCGCGCCCGCATCGAGGGCGTTCTCGACCAGCTCCTTGACGACCGAGGCCGGGCGTTCGACGACCTCGCCCGCCGCGATCCGCTCGACGGTCGCCGGATCGAGACGGCGGATGGGGATCCGGGCGGTACGCGGCGCCGGGCTCACGGAGGCGCCCCGCTCGCCGGCGGAGGTCGGCGCGCCCGCCGGGTGAGCTCCTTGAGACGACGGTGCGCTTCCTCCGGCGAGAGCTGGTCGGTATCGATCGACCCCAGCTCCGCGAGGAGGGGGGAGGCGGAGCCCTCCTCCGCGAGCAGCATCGCCTGGGTGTAGCGGGGTGTCTTGCGCGCGGCTCGCCTCGGTCGGTCCGTCGCCGGGATCCCCTTGGACTCGAGCTGCTGGAGCAGCCGCTCGGCCGTGCCGAGCACTTCGGGTGGGAGTCCGGCCAGGCGGGCGACGTGGATGCCGTAGCTCCGGTCGGTGCTCCCCGGCACGATCCGGTGGAGGAAGACGATCCCGTCGGGCCCTTCCCGAACGGCGAGATGGGCGTTCCGGGCCCCCGACAGACCCGTGATCATCTCCGTGAGCTGGTGGTAATGGGTCGCGAGGAGGCAGCGGGCCCCCGTGCGATCGTGCAAGTACCTAAGCGTCGCCCATGCGAGCGCCAGCCCGTCGAACGTGCTCGTACCGCGGCCGACCTCGTCCAGGAGGATGAGCGAGCGGGCGTCCGCGGACCGGAGGATCTCGGCGACCTCGCTCATCTCGACCATGAAGCTCGACTTGCCGCGACCGATCTCGTCGGTGAACCCCATCCGGGTGAACAGGCGGCTCACGAGGCCCACCCTCGCGTACTTGGCCGGTACGTAGGAGCCGGCCTGAGCGAGCACGACCAGGAGTCCGACCTGACGCATGTAGGTCGACTTTCCCGACATGTTCGGGCCCGTCAGGACGACCATCCGTCCGTGCTCCAGGTCCAGTTCGGTGTCGTTCGGAACGAACGCCGTCCCCGACGCCCGTTCGAGCACCGGATGCCGTCCCTCGCGGATCACGAGCGCCGTCGAGTCCTCGACGATCGGGCGGACGTAGCCCCGGGTCTGCGCGAGGTGGGCGAAGGTGGCGAGGGCGTCCAGCTCCCCGACCGCTCGGGCCACACGGTGGATGGCGGGGACCCAGTGGTCGACCCGGCCCAGGAACTCCTCCCAGTCCGTGGCCTCGGCCGCGGTGGCCCTCTCCCGGGCGTCCAGGATCCGATGCTCGAGCTCTTGGAGCCGGTCGGAGGTGAACCGCTCCGCCTGCGCTACCGTCTGGCGCCGACGGAAGTGGGAGGGTACCCGGGCGAGGTGCGGCCGGGTTACCTCGAAGTAGTACCCGAAGACCTGGTTGTACGCGATCTTGAGCGTCTTGATCCCCGACGCCTCCTGCTCCAACCGCTCGAGCTCGGTCAGGTCCTGGAGCGCCGAGCGCTCCGCCTCGCGCCAACGGTCGACCTCCGGCGCGTGACCCGGGCGGAAGAGCGGGCCCGCGTCCTCGCGGTTCGGCAGCTCGTCCGGGAGGGCGGCGGAGAGCAGGGAGACGAGTTCGGTCGGAGGGCGGGTCTCCTCGGTCAAACCACTGAGGCGGTGTCCGACCGGACCCTCCGCGAGCCACGCGGGAACCCTCTCCACCACGCGGAGACCGCTCCGGAGCACGCCCAGCTCGGGAGGACGCACCCGACGTCCCGCGACGCGCGAGGCGATGCGGGCGAGGTCGGCGACGCCGTGGAGCATCCCGCGCAGTTCCTCGAGAGCGGCCCCGCGAGCGATGAGATCGGCGACCGCCCCCTGCCGGTCCTCGATTGCCGCGACGTCCGCGAGCGGGTTCGCGAGCCAGAACGAGAGGGTCCGTCGGCCCGGTGCCGTCACCGTCTCATCCCAGGTCTCGAGCAGCGTCGGTCCGCTCGGGTCGTCCGGGTTCATCGGGCGGCGGATCTCGAGATGGCGAAGGGTCTTCGCGTCCAGGGCGAGCCGACGGAGACCGGAACCCCGAGGGACGAGCGTGAGATGCGGGAGGAGGCGCGGCTCCGTCGCCTTCAGGTAGGCCGCAAGCCGTCGGTCCGCCTCCAAGAGAGCCTCGGCTCCGACGAACCCCTTTCCGAGCGATTCGGGCAGTTCCGCCGCCGCCACCGGCGAGGGCGCCGGCTCGAGCCGCGCGGCGGGATACTCCCGGCCGAGGGCCCGGGCGAGCGTCCCGGTGGAAGTGCCCTCCGCGGCCCAGAGGATCTCGCGAGGCTGGAAGGGGGCCAGGACGGAGACGACGCCCTCCGGGCCGGACCCGTCGGCCGCTCCGTGGTACCACTCCCCCGTGGTGATATCGACCGCGGCGTACTCGCCGCCGACCTGACGGACTACGACCGCGGCGAGGAAGTTGTGGTCGGGGCCGCCGAGGATCCGGTCCTCGACGACGGTTCCGGGGGTGACGACCCGCGTCACTTCCCGGCGGACGAGCCCCTTGGCGAAGCGCGCGTCCTCCACCTGGTCGCAGATCGCGACCTTGTACCCCTTGCGCACGAGGCGACCGAGGTAGGTGTCGACCGCGTGGTGCGGGACGCCGGCCATCGGAGTCCGAACCCCTTGAGCATCCGCGGATCGCGCGGTGAGCACGACGTCGACCTCCCGGGCGAGGAGGCGCGCATCGTCGCCGAACGTCTCGTAAAAGTCGCCGACGCGGAAGAGGACCAGATGACCCGGGTACCGTGCCTTCACTCCCTCGTACTGCTCCAGGAGGGGCGTCGACACGTTCGCCACCGGCATGGTCGGCCCGGCGAGCGGGGCCGCGCTTATAATCGGCACCGGGGGTGCTTGGAACACGGGGAGCGCCCGGCCGGGTTTCCACGCCGATGAGCAAACCGAGCCCGATGTACCGGGACCTGGCCGTCTACTACGACCGGATCTACTCGGGGAAGGACTACCGGTCGCAGACGGCCCACCTCGTGAGGCTCGCCCGGCGATGCGGTCGGTCCCCCGGTCGACGCTGGCTGGACGTCGCCTGCGGCACCGGGCGTCATCTCGAGTTCCTCCGGCGGCGGTTCGAGGTGGTCGGGGTGGACCTCAGCGAGCCGATGCTCCGCGAAGCACGCCGCCGTCTCCCGGGCGTACGTCTCGTGCGGGGGGACATGCGTTCGTTCGATCTCGGGGAACGGTTCGATGTCGTGAGCTGCCTGTTCAGCGCGATCGGATACCTCCGGACCGAGGCCGACCTCCGCCGGGCGTTCCGCACCTTCGCCCACCACCTCCGCCCTGGAGGGGTCGTCCTGGTGGAGCCCTGGATCGCACCCTCCCGGTTCCGTCCCGGCCACGTCTCCCTCGACGTCTACCAGGACGATTCCACGAAGATCGTCCGGAGCGGGTTCTCGGAGCGCCGGGGCTCGACCTCGCGGATCGTGTTCGACTACCTCATCGGCGAGACGGGTCGGGGGTTCCGCCACGTCCATGAGGTGGAGGAACTCCGGCTCGTGCCCTACCCGCGGTTGTGTCGGCTGCTCGGGGACGCGGGGCTGACGGCGAAGTGGGTCCGTCCCCCGAAAGCCACCCTCGACGCCCGGGGAGTGCTCGTGGGCGTCGCGCCCGGGGAGCGCTGAGGGGGAGATTTGAACTCCCGTGGCGAAACCGCCACCAGCTTTCAAGGCTGGCGCCTTACCGGGCTAGGCTACCTCAGCAGCGAGGCGACCGGGTCCCTCGGGAATAAACCCTCTTCCGGAGGGCCCACGGGGGTCGGTAGTGCAGGTGCCGGGAGTTTCGCGGCGGATCGGTCCGGTCCGCCGATTTGAACCCGGGCGGTCAGCTTGGAGGGCTGACATCCTACCACTAGATTACACCTGCACGGACTCCCGTGGACGGGGCCGCGGACCGCCTTCCGTGACTAATGCTTTGGGGTGGAACCGTGGCCGGCCGGGGGCGTGAGGTCGACGAGCGCCACCCGTTCCAGGACGAGGCCTTCCCACGCGGAGGCGGGCACGCTGGCGCGCTCGGCGGCCGTGATGCCCAGCCGGTCAAGCATCGTCTCGTCCACGGGGCGCGGGAAGGCGGCCGGAAAGGTCTGGAGGCCGAACCGCTCGATCAGCTGGACCGGATCCTGGGGCCGCTCGGCGACGACGACCATCTCGTGGGACTCATCGGTGATGCCTACCTTCGCGAGGGCGCGGGGAAGCTGGTCATCGCCCGCGACGTACAACGCGAACTCGGCTCCCCGGTCGCGGAGGCGGGACTCGCCCCGGGTCCGGGAACGGCCGAGATGCGCCCACGCCGACAGAAGGTGCCGTTCTCCCGCGATGGAGCGGGCATCGAAGAGCGCGATCAGGGTCGGCGGGTCCTTCGCGAACGTGCGGAGCGCCTGGACCAGTTCCTTGGTCGAGGGAACCCCCGGGCGGGGCCGCCGGGCCCCGACGGCCTGGAGGCTCCGTTCGGCGGGAGGGGGAAGGGGCGGCACGCTTCACTCCCGGAGGAACGCGAGGAACGCCTCGCGGGTCCTCGGCCGGAGGGTGTAGTTCTCCCGCTTCTCCTGCGCGATCGTCGAGGTCGGGGTCGGCCCGTAATCGTGTCCGGGGAGAACGACCAGGGCGTCGTCGAGCGCGACGACCCGACGGAGGAGGCTGTCGTACATCTCGCCCGGATTCCCTCCGGGGAGATCGGTCCGCCCGCACTCGCCAACGAACAACGTGTCCCCCGTCGCCACGTTGCCCTCGAAGAGGTAGAGCACGCTATCCTTGGTGTGGCCGGGCGTATGGACCACCTCGAACCGGAGCGGTCCGGCCGTGAACCGGTCCCCGTCCTCCACCGACACGTCCTGGCCCAGCGGAGCGACCTTGTGGGCGACGATCTTCGCACCGGTGCGCTCCTTCACGTCCTGGTTGCCAGCCACATGGTCCTGGTGGCTGTGGGTGTTGAGGATGTAGCGCACCTTCACGTGCTTCGCGTCGATGGCCTTCAGGACCGGGTCGATCCCGTACGAGGGGTCGATCACGACCCCCTCGCCTCCCTCGCGATCGGCCACGAGATACGTGAAGTTGAGATACGGTCCGATCCGGTACTGGTCGAGAAGCATCGCCCCCTCGAGTGGAGGGGTCTATTTGACGATGAACCGGGCGGTCAGCCCAGCGGGGGGGCGGCGACGGTTCTTCGGCCCGTGACCGCGTCCAGGACGACCCGGCCTTCGTGTCCTTCCGCGTACCAGTGGGGGAGATAGACCAACTGGAGCGGCCCCAGGCGCACGTCGTCCGCCGACGGCGGCACGCGCCGGGTCTCGATGACGAGCGCCCCCCCGTGCTGCTCGGTGTGGTCGACATGAACGACATGGTGGCGACGGATCGCCTCCATGGCGATCCCGGTGGCCTCGGCCGCGGCCACTTCGGGCGCGATGAACTGGTGGGGGAGGTCGAGCGTCGCGACCAGCTCCCGGTCCCCGTCCTCCCAGACCTCGGCTTGGCGCGACACGGCGTGGACCGCGACCATGCGGTCGAGGGTCGTGCTTCGGGCGCCGTACGGGGAGGCGGGACGGACCCGATATGGGGCGACGTAGTACGGAACGAGTCGTAGCGTGAAGCGGGGGCCGTCCACGCCGGCCAGCAGCTCGGCTTCCGCTCGACCGATCCGCGGACGCACGATCCGGGCGCCCTCTGGCAGGAGGGCGAACGGCGCGTCCAACGACGAACCCGGTCCGTCGTCCGCCTCCCCGACGATCGGGGGCAGGAGGATCTCGCCGAGAGCAGGACCGAGGGTCGAGGGGTCGAAGACCTCGATCCCTCGGTCCGCCGCGACCGCGCGGGCGGCCTCGCCCGGGTCCTCGTCGTAGACGAGCGTCCGGTGGATCGAGTCGGGGGGGTAGAGGCTCTCGACCTCGACCGGAGAGCGGGTGGACGGGGCGATCACTACGGCCCGACGGTCTCGCATCCGAACGGCCACCACCGTCTCGGTCCGCGTCTCGACCCGGTACCCCGCGGCGGTGAGCAGGCGAGCGAGCACGGAGGACGTGGCCGGGACGTGGGGCACAAGGCGCTCGACGTGGCCCCCTCCATATCTCGCTTCCGTTCGTAAGGCGAGGAATCCGGGGGCCCGGCAGGCTCGGCGGTGGTGGCGGCTCCGCAGACAACCTATTTAGCTCGCTCTCGGTCCAAATGCCCGCCGATGGGCGAGACCATCACACTGCGGGTCGCGGAGGCCTTCCAGCAGGACATCGGTCTCGGCACGGCCCGGTTGGACGTCCAGACCCGGCAACGCCTCAAGGTGGGGCTCGGGGATGTGGTCGAGGTCCGGGGCCGCAAGGCCACTCCCGCGGTCGTGAGCCGCGCCCAACCCGACGACGAGGGCAAGGGGCTGGTCCGGATCGAAGCCGTGGTCCGGCGGAACGCCGGAGTGAGCATCGGCGACCGCATCTCGGTCCAGCGGATCGACTGCCCGAACGCGGATTCCGTCACCATCGCCCCCATCTATGCCGGCTCGGCACGGATGGACCTCGGTCCCGGCCTCGAAAGCTTCGTGGCAAAGGCCCTCGCCCGACGCCCGTTCGTCCGGGGGGACGTCTTCGTCATTCCGGGCGTGTTCCTGATGGGGGGCTCCCTGCCCTTCATGGTCGTGGCGACCCAGCCGAAGGGGTTCGTCCAGGTCGCGCCGGCGACCCTGATCACGATCAAGGAAGAGACGGTCAGCGAGACCGAGGTCGCCGCTCCCCGCATCTCCTACGAGGACATCGGGGGTCTCAAGGAAAAGCTCGGCCGGGTCCGGGAGATGATCGAGCTCCCGCTGAAGCACCCGGAGCTGTTCGACCGGCTCGCGATCACCCCGCCGAAGGGGGTGCTGCTCTACGGACCGCCCGGCACCGGAAAGACGTTGATCGCGAAGGCGGTCGCGAACGAGGCAGGGGCCCACTTCATCGGCATCCAGGGGCCCGAGATCATCTCGAAGTACTACGGAGAGAGCGAGAAGGAGCTCCGCGAGAAGTTCGAGGAGGCCGAGAAGAACGCCCCGTCGGTCATCTTCATCGACGAGCTCGACTCGATCGCCCCCCGCCGGGACGAGGTCGTCGGGGAAGTAGAGCGCCGGGTCGTCGCGCAGCTCCTCACGCTTATGGACGGCCTCTCCGGGCGCGGGAACGTCATCGTCATCGCGGCGACCAACCGCGAGGAGGCGATCGACCCCGCCCTCCGCCGGCCCGGCCGGTTCGACCGCGAGATCGAGATCGGCGTACCGACGCAGGAAGGGCGGCTCGAGATCCTCCAGATCCACACCCGCGGCATGCCGATCGAGGGGACCGAGAAGGAGCGCGAAAAGTTGCTGAAGGACCTGGCCGCCCAGAGCCACGGGTTCGTCGGCGCCGACCTCTCCGCCTTGGGTCGCGAGGCCGCCATGCGGGCGCTGCGCCGGTACCTGCCGGAGATCGATTTCGACCAGCCGATCCCACTCTCGCTGCTCGAGCGGATGAAGGTCACCGAGACCGACTTCCGCGAGGCGCTCAAGTCGATCGAGCCGTCGAGCCTGCGCGACGTCACGATCGAGATCCCGAGTACGCGTTGGGAGGAGGTCGGCGGGGTCGAGCGGGTCCGTCGGATCCTGGAGGAGTCGGTGGAACTCCCGTTCAAGAATCCCCAAGCGTACCGCCACATCGGGATCGAGCCGCCCCGCGGCATCCTCCTCTATGGACCGCCGGGCGTCGGCAAGACCCTGCTCGCGAAGGCCGCCGCGACCGAGAGCCAGGCGAACTTCATTTCGGTGAAGGGACCCGAGGTGATGAGCAAATGGGTCGGCGAGAGCGAAAAGGCGATCCGCATGATCTTCAAGAAGGCTCGTCAGGCCTCCCCGTCCATCGTCTTCATCGACGAGATCGATTCGATCGCGCCGCGGCGGGGGATGCAGAACTCGAGCGGGGTCACGGAGCGGATCGTGAACCAACTGCTCACCTCGATCGACGGCCTCGAGAGTCTGGAACGAGTGCTCGTGATCGCCGCGACCAACCGGCCCGACATCCTCGACGAGGCGCTCCTGCGAACGGGGCGGTTCGACCGGCTCCTCTACGTCGAGCCGCCCAACGTGGCGGGACGTATCGAGATCCTGAAGGTCCACACCAAGCGGATGCCGCTCGCGGACGACGTCGACCTCGCCGCGATTTCCGCCCGGACGGAGGGGTTCGTGGGGAGCGATCTCGCCGCGCTCTGTCGGGAAGCCGGTCTCACGGCGCTCCGGGAAAGCATACGCGCCTCGAAGGTCACGAAAGCCCACTTCGAGGCGGCCCTTCACCAGGTCCGGGCCTCCTGCGACGCCGAGTCGCTCCGCTCCTACGAAGAGTACGAAAAGCGCCTGATGCGCGACCGCTCCGCTCCCCGCGGCGAGGCCGTTCCGGGCATCTACCGATAGTCGACACCGGCGCCCCGAAGGGCCCGCCCAAAAGCTCGCGAGCAAGCTATATGTAGCAGGGCCAAGTTCGGCGCCGCGCCCCCGATAAGGGGGCGGAGAACACGGGAGTCGTGAAGCAGGTGGAACGGCACTGGTCCCACGCCGCACTGTGGGTCCTGGCAATGCTCGTGCTGGCGGGAACGCTGGCATCCTTTGTCGGGGTCGCAGGCGCATCGTCGCCCACGTACAAGTTGACCGGAATCGTCGAGCAGCCGGGGATCAACACCCCCCCGGTCCCGGCGGGCGTACAGGTCGACCTAGTTTCGCGGGCCACGGGTGGGGTCTACACCACCACCGTCACGGGCACCGGCGGGTCGTTCGCCTTCACGAGTTCGGGCACCGGCAACACCCTGCAGCCGGGCTGGTGGGGCGTCTACGTCCCCGTCCAGACCAACATCTCGCTGCCGCTGTGCAAGCCGTGTGGGGTCCTGCCCCAGAGCTCGGCGCCGCTGTTCAGCTACTACAACTCGACCGACCTGACCACGACGACCTACCAGACGACCCTGAACAACGTCTCGGTCGTGAGCTACTCCGCCACCCTGACCGGCAAGGTCACCTCGAGCGGGAACCCCGTGTATCCCGGCTCGGTCTCCGTGCTGGCGCCCGGGTACAACGGGGTTACGCTGGTCAATAACACGACCCTGAGCAACGGGAGCTACTCGCTCAAGGTACCCGTGGGAACCTGGATCGTCAAGGCGGCGGACTTCGGCCCCACTACGACCTTCAACGTCAGCACGGTCGTAGTCAGCCCGGGGGCGAACACCTTCAACCCGGTCGTGCAGAACTTCCTCGTCTCCGGACGGCTCCGGATCTCCTCCGGGTCCCCGGTCGTGGGGCTCGGGAACGTCACCCTCTACAACACCGCGACGCACGCCATCTTCTCGGCTCCGACGGATACGGGATACTACGCCATCGGAGCCTACCCCGGTTCCTTCGACGTGATCCTCGCGACGGCGGGGTACACCACGGCGTGGTACCCGCTCACCGTCACGACCCCCGGCAGCCTGGTCAAGGATGTGGTGGTGTCGCCCGCGCCCACAAGCTCTCTCGCCGTCTACAACACGACGGTGAGCCTCGCGCCCCTGTTCCCGGCCTCGGGCACCGGCTCGGTCTCGGTCACGACGAAGGCGCAGCTCGGCAACGACTCGGTCCTGCCGGGCCTCGGTAACTCGACGGTTCGCCAGCTCTGGGCGCAGCTCGGCCTCACCTACACGGGGACGCTGAGCTTCCCCGCGAGCGACAATGCCAGCGTCGGGACGTGGGTCGGCTCGAACGGACCGTTCTTCCCGGCCGTCCAGGCGGGCCTCCTGGTCAACGGCACCGGATTCCTCGCGCCCAAGGTCGCTCCCACGCTCCAGAACTTCACTTCGAGCTGTACGACGACCTGCGACCTCGCCTCGGGCGGTGGCCTCTCCTTCGGATGGCAGTCCAGCTACGCGATCAACGGCACCGTGGCCCGGAACTCGAGCACCTACACGCTCGCGTTCGGATTCCGCCACCCGAGCTCGCCCTCGGAGGTCTACAACTACACGTTCGTCCTGCCCGCCAACTACGTCCTCGCGGCGAGCTCGAGCGCGCCACCCCAGACGTCGCTCAACCCCGATGGCACGGGACACACCTGGACCTCGTTCACGCTCTCGTCACTCACCTCGACCACCCCGGTCGGCTCGGCGAGCTTCTCGATCGTCAAGGTCGCGAACCTGACGGCGAACGTCAACATCTCGGTGAAGAGCTTCACGTTCTCCTCGCGGAACGTGCTCAACGCGACCCACAACAACTACACGGTGATCGTGGGCGTGGGCCAGAACGTCACATTCAGCGCGCTCAACTCGACCTATCCGGCGGGGACCAACGGGACCAAGTTCGTCTGGAACTTCGGGGACGGCAGCCCGCCCGTGACCACGCCGAACGCCACCGTCAACCACACGTTCGCGGTCGCGAGCGGAGCCAGCGCGTATGCGGGAACGCTCAACGTCACGAGTTCGGGTGGGATCACGAACGAGACGAAGTTCAACGTCTGGGTCGGTCAGGGGACCGTCGCGGCGTCCATCCTCGGGAACTGGTCGTCGAGCGCGTACAGCGCCGCCGGCCCCTATGCCAAGGTGAACTGGTCCACCACGCTCCACTTCAACGCGACCAACAGCGTCGCGACGCTCTCCCCGACCGCGCCGATCAAGAACGTGATCTCGATCAGCGTCTGGACCTTCACCGCGAAGGGGTACAAGTACACCGTCAACCTGTCCGCGAGCTCCCGGGCCCAGCCGCTCGGGAACGTGACGCTCCAGTTCCTCGGGGCCGGCATCTACTACGCGAACGGCATGACCATCAACGGCACGCCCGTCTCCCTGAAGGGCTGGCAGTACAACGTCACCCTCACGGTGTGGTCGGGAACGGGCCAGAGCGCCACGGCGAAGTTCACGGTCGTCGTGAACGACACGGAAAAGCCGGTCTCCTCCTTCCGGCTCCAGACCTCCAGCGGGAAGTCGATCTCGGGAACGGGCGTGCAGGTCGCCGCGAACGGCACCGCGCGCGTCGTCCTGAACGCCTCCAACGCCACCGACCCCCACAACGGGTCGGTCTCGAAGTACTACTGGCTGGTCACGAACTCGGGCAACAAGTCGGTCCACCGGGGCTTCAACTACACCTCCGTCCGACCGAACGCAACGCTTCCCGGACTGTGGCTGGACCCGCAGAACGCGAGCTACACGGTCAACCTGACCGTTTGGGACCTGAACGGGAACCATGGCTACACGACGCAGACGTTGCTCGTGTCGGTCAATTCGACCCTGAACGTGATCCTGGCCGCGAACAACCTGACCGCTCCCACGACGTTCACCGAAGGCACGTCCTACACCTTCTGGGTGAACATCTCGGTCGGTGGTGGGGCGTCGGCGGTCGCGAAGAACGTCTCGGTCTCGTGGTACCTCTTGTCGCCGAGCGGCACGGGCAGCCGGAGTTACATCGGGGGCACGACTCAGTTCTACAACTACACCGGCGGGGTCGTGAACACGGCCTCGTTCGCGTCGGGGAAGGTCCCGACGATGAACTTCAACACGACCTACCGGGCCGAGACCACCTGGACGCCGAGCTCGACGGGGAACTACCTCCTCTACGCCAACGTCACGGCGACGAACGAGTACGTCGGCAACTACGTCTCCGGGACGAACCTGGCCCAGCAGTCGGTGACCGTCAACCCGAACCCCACGACCGAGCTCATCATCGTGGTCGGGGTCGTGGTGGCCGCGATCGCAGCCATCATCGGGCTCATCCTCTGGATCCGCTGGCGCTCCAAGCGCGCGGCCGCTCCCCCGAGCCGGCCCGGCCGGGGCAGCAAGACCAAGGAGAAGGTCGAGGACAAGGACGAAGACGAGGACGAAGACGACAAGTAGGCCGTCCGTCCCCCTCGCCCGAACCCCTTACTTCTGATTTCTAGCAGCCTCGCCCTAGGGCAGGATCGCCGTCCCTGCGGAGGAGGGAAGGGGCGATCGGCTCGAATCGAGGAAGGGCGCGGCGCCGGTCGATTCGGGCGCGAGGGAACGGGGCGACTCAGCCGTACGGGCCGACTTCGTCGAGCAGGTCGACGTGGGTGAGGAGCATCCGCCGGCAGCAGTACCGCTCCAGTCCGAGCGCGTCCAGGACCAAGCCGGCGTCCTCCCCGCGAGCCGTCCGCTCGCGGTACTCGTCCCAGTGCTGGCCAACGACCGCCCCGCAGGTGAAGCAGCGGACCGGGATCATCATCGTCATGGGTCTTCCTCGGTCCTCAGCGGTACGACTTCTGCCGGCGCTTCCGGGCCCCGCGGCCGCCGGGCCGCTTCGGGAGCTTTCGGCGAGGGTCGCTCACGATCAGCGAGCGGTCGTAGTGACGGAACATCTCCCTGAGCTGGTCGTCCTTCAACCAGGAAAGAAGGCCGCGTGCCACGGCGGTGCGGGCCGCGGAGGCCTGCCCCACGATGCCGCCGCCGCGGACGTAGACCGCGATGTCCAGGGTCTTCGTCCGGTCGCCGACCATGAGGAGGGGCTCCTGGATCTTCTGGCGGACCATCTCGGGCTCGACCAGCTCGAGGGGCCGGTCGTTGACCCGAACCTTGCCGATCCCCTTGCGAACCGTGGCGCGGGCGACCGCCGTCTTTCTCTTGCCGGTCGCGAGGACGATCACCGGGGCCTTCATACGTGCGCTCCCAGGAGCCGGGTGATCTCCGCGAGGGTGAGGGGCGATCGGAGGGCGGGACGGGCCCGTGCGCCTTCCAGGGTCTCGGTCGGGGCCCCCTTGTACGCGATGGGGACGCCGATGTGGACCTCCAGTCGGTCCATCGCGAGCTTGCCTCGGGTCTTCAAGTGGGGGACCATCCCACGGACGGTCCGTCGGAAGATCCGGTCCGGGTACCGCGGGAAGTGCGGGCCGCTACGGACCGATCCGCGCGCGCGGGCTGCCGTGTAGAAGGCGAGGACGTTCGGACGGTTCCCCGTCACGACGGCCTGCTCGGCGTTGACCACGACGATCGACTCCCCCTTCAGGAGCCGCTTCGCGATGAGGCTCGCGGCGCGCCCGAGTACGAGACCGGACGCGTCCACGACCGAGGGCTTCGGGGCCTCGGGGTTCTCAGCCAATGATCCGCACCCCCGCTCCATCGGGCTTCGACTTCACGAGATCGTGCAGGGAGAGCGCGACCCCGCCGGCGGCATGGATCTTGCTCTTTGCCTGGACCGAATAGGAAAAGGCGGCCACCGTGAGCCGCTTCGACAATACCCCGTCGGAGAGGACCTTGCCGGGAACGACCACGGTCTCCTCGGCGGTCGTGACCCGGTCGAGATGGCCCACGCTCACCGGCCGGGAGGGGTGGCGGGCGCGCTCGAGGTCGTCCGCGACCGAGGCCCACACCGGAGCGTCGTGCGAGCGGGCCGCGCGACGAAGATCCCGGATCGCCCGGAGCAACTCCGGGTTTCCCTTGACGTGAGAACGGGCCATAGGCGGGTCGCCTCCGACCCGGGTGCGTGATATAAGCGTTGCCGGCCGCGCGACGGCGACAGGCGGGCCCGGCGGCCGGAATCGCGTCGCGGAACGCGAGAACGCGCCCTCCGGAACGCTCGTTCCCCGCCGAAGAAGGCTTCCGCTCGCCGTGAACGATTAAATACTGCCCTCCGCCATCCTCGCCCGAGGCCCTCACCCATGCGTAAGTTCCTTACCGAGCTCCGCGGCAAGACCGTGATGACGAACGACGGCCAGATCCTCGGACTCATCGACAACTTCGTCGTCGACACCATGACGGGCGGGATCGCCCACGTCCTCGTGACCCCGAGCGAGGACGTCGAGCAGCGACTGTTCCAGAGCGACGCGTCGGGCCGGCTCGTGCTCCCCTTCAAGAGCATGCGGGCGGTCAAGGACGTCGTCGTGATGGACATTGGGAAGTAGCGACCCGTCTCCCCCGCTCATTTCCGCCGTTATCACGGTCCGGAACGAGCAGCTCCACCTCGCCCAACTGCTCGACAGCCTCCTCGTTCAGGAGCCGCCGATCGAGATCGTCCTCGTCGAGGCCGCGAGCCACGATCGGACCCTCGAGATCGCGCGGGAATACGAGCGCCGCCATCCCGACCTCCTCAAGGTGATCGAGCGGTCGGGCTCCCGCGGGATCGGCCGGAACACCGGGGTCGAGGCGGCCCGCGGGGAGTTCGTCGCGTTCATCGACGGGGACTGCTTCGCGGATTCTCACTGGATCGCCACCTTGCGGGGCGCTCTCGCCACTTCCCCGGTGGTCGCCGGTCGGACCGTGACCGTGGGCCGACCGAACTTCGGTCAACTGGAGCGGGTCGAACTGTTCGTGAGCGGCTACGACGTCACGTATCCGTCGTGCAACCTCGCCTACCGTCGGGACCTCTTCCTCCGCCTCGGCGGCTTCGACCCGCGATTCGTGACGGCCGAGGACATCGACCTGAACCTGCGCGCGGTGGAATCGGGGGTCGAGATCCGCTACGAGCCCAAGGCCGTCGTCTACCACCACATCCGCACGACGTTCATCCGGTTCCTCTACCAGGCGTTCTGGAACGGCTACGGCCGAAAGCAGCTGACGGAGAAGCAGGGCGAACTCTGGGGACGGTACCGTATCCGCCGACTGATGAGCGGCCAACGCACCCCGATCGCCTGGGCCCGCCTCACGGCGGCCATGGCGGGCTACCTCTTCCGGGTCTGCACGGGCGGAGACCACCGGCTCAGCCGGGTCGCTTCCAGCTCCCGCCCGGAAACGACGCACGAGGAAGCGGCGGGACGCGCGGTGCGCTAGTTCGCCTTCAGGAGCTCGGCGACCTTCGCGACCTCGTCCATGACCTTGGTCACGTCCGCGTTCTTGTCAACGACCGCGACCAGGAGGGCCTTCTTGCCGCTCCCGACGATGATCGTCTTGGAATCGTTCCCCTCGATGAGGATACGCTCGGGGGGCGAACGGTTCAGTTCCGTGTTGGCAGTGGCGGCCGCCCCGAGGATGGTCGCGCACATGATCGCAAACGTCTCGGTGTAGACCCCGGCAGGGACGTCCGCGTAGAGGACCAGCCCGTCGCGCGAGACGAGCGCCGTCGCCGTCCCCGAGATCCGGGCCTTCAGGTCCTTGATCACGGTGCCGACGTTCCCGGTGGCCATCATCGATTCGAGTACCTCCCTACAATTCCTCTACGTGGAAGCGGCACTCGGGTTGGCCGGTACTGGCACACATCTCTTCTGTGCATTTAACTCGCCCCCCCTTAAAACGTTCGTAGAACTCGCGAAGGATGCCCCGGAGCCGGTGGCAGGTCGGAATGTCGCTCGGGGAGACCTCGATCGACCCGTGGACGACCACCTCGGACTCCGCGAAGCGGACGTCGGTGACCCAGCCTCGCTCCTTGAGCTCCTGGCCCGCCCGATCGAAGTAGTGGGCCCGGTCCTTGAGCGCGGCCTCGGCCATCGGCGCGCCGAGGACCGAGCCCTCCTTGAAGAACAGGCCGTGGCAGGCGTGGGACATGACGCCTTCGTACAGCTCCTTGATCTGGCGGAGCTCATCCTGGTCGAGCTTGACCTGACGCATTCCGGGGGCGGGACCGCCCCCTCTTGTATATAGGTTACCCGACCGAGGCGGGGGTCTGCCCGGCCGTCACCCTCGGCCGGTCTTCTGCAGTTCCATCAGGTCCTCGGTGGAGACCTTCTCGCCCTTCTTGAGGCGGGCGAGGAAGTCCTCCTCCCGCGGGGGCTCCGAGTCGGCCCAGCTCTGCGGCGCCCGGCCGCCGCGGGCCGCGTACAGCATCTTCTCGATATCGCGCACCTCCTCGATCGCGGCGATGTGGGCCCGGTGGGCCTCGTCCGCGGCGGTCTTGACCTCGATGAGCTTCGCCTGGATCTCGTCCGCCTGGCGACGGAGCTCGTCGACGGTCTCGTAGAGTGCGACCATCGATTCGTGCTCCTTCTGGGCGTCCTCCGCCAGCTGGCCGACCGCGGCGTGGTGCTTCTCCGCCTCGTCCCGGGCCTCGGTGAAGGCCTTCAAGGTCGCTTCGACCTCGGGGTCCTGACGAAGCTGTTCGTCCTGCTCCCGGATGGCGGCCTCGAGGCGCTTCATTTCCTCGATGAGTCGCTTCTCCTGCTCGCCGGTCAGGGCGGTCGTCATGTGGCGGAACTCGAGCTCCTTCAACTCCTTCCGCAGCCGCCACACCGGGATCGCGCCGGGTCGCGGCACGCGCGCCCGCTTGAGCTCCTGGACCTTGTCCCCCAGTTCCTGGAGCTTCCGGTTCCACTCTTCCCGGAGCCGTTTCGCCTCCCGGACGTCCGCGTTGAGCTGGTCCCGATGGCGCCGATGGTCCTGCGCTTCGGCACTTCGACCATGGAGTTCGTCGAGGATCCGACCCCGCTCGTCGGCGGTGGTACGGGCCTCGGCGTTGAGCTTGTCGCGGCGCGCCCGGTGCTCGTCCGCCCTCGCGTTCGACTCCGCGCGCTTGCGTTCGAGTTCTTCGGTGGCGTCGGTCAAAGGGCAGAGCCTCGCCACGGCGGCTCGTGGTCGAGGTGGCGTTCGACAGAGGGGCGCAATATAAAGACTTCCGAACGGAGGCCGACCGGCGCTGCTCTTGCCGCGTCATACTAATATCCGACCCACTCGGTGAAACGCGGTGTGGAGGAGGTCGGCCGCATCTTCGGGGACGTCGGCCTCGGCCAGTTCCAGCTGAGCCTCACCCAGCCGATCGAGCGCGGCGACTACCTCACCGTGGTGGACGAATACCACGGGAAGGTCCTCTGCCAACTGGACGACCTGAAGCGGAAGAGCGACCTCGACATCGAGCACGCCAGCGCGCTCCAGCCATCGGAGGAGGCAACGCTCCACACCAACCTGCTCGGGATCGCCCGTATCGTGGGGTATCGCGACCTGCACGGGCTCGTGAAGATCCCCACGATCCCGTTCCGCCCGGGGGCCCACGTCTTCCGGGCGGAGGAACCGCTCATCGCCGAGGTCCTCGGCCTGAAGCACCATGCCAACAGCGGCGCCTATGTAGGGCTGCTCCGGAACCACTCGCTGCACATCGAGCTCGACATCAACCAGCTCGTCCAGCGCCATGTCAGCGTCCTCGCCAAGACCGGCGGCGGCAAGAGCTACCTGCTGGGCGTCCTGATCGAGGAGCTGCTCCGTCACAAGGTCACGTGCGTGATCATCGACCCGCACGGCGAGTACGGTTCGCTGAGGATCCCGGCCGAGAAGAAGGGCGGGGACGCCCGGTTCGGAGTCGAGTCGCAGGGGTTCGGCAAACAGATCCAGGAGTACTCTCCCGACGTCAGCCTCAACCCCACGGCCAAGCCGCTGACGTTCAGCCTTCGCAACAGCGACCCTCGCGACCTCCTCGTCTTCATGGGGCTCACGAACGTGAAGTCGTTCCTGGCCCCGCTGAAGCAGATCATCGAGCGCGTCGCGGCCTCCAACCCCGACTACACCGTCCACGACCTCGTGCGGGCCGCCGAGGTGGGTGAGGGGGCCATCGCGGAGACGATCCACGAGCGGCTCGAGTATGTGGAGCAGACGAAGCTCCTGGGTCCTCAGGGAACGAGCCTGAACGACCTCGTGAAGTCGGGGGAGGCGACCCTGATCAACCTCCGCGGCGTCGCGCCCGACGTTCAAGAGCTGGTCGTGGCGCGGATCGCGACCACGCTTTTCGAGAACCGGAAGAAGAACAAGATCCCCCCGCTCTTCCTCGTCATCGAGGAGGCGCACAACTTCGCCCCCCAGCAGGGGAGCGCGACGTGCTCCCGCATCCTGAAGAACATCGCGAGCGAGGGGCGGAAGTTCGGCCTCGGGCTGTGCGCGGTGACGCAGCGGGCCGCCCGCATCGACAAGAGCGTCCTCTCGCAGTGCAACACCCAGCTGATCCTGCAGGTGACGAACCCGCTCGATCTCAAGGCCATCGCCCAATCGATCGAGGGTCTCACCCCGGGGATGACCGAGATGATCCAATCGCTCCCGGTCGGAGTGGCGCTCGTCACCGGCGGCGGATACCACACCCCCCTGTTCTGCGAGGTACGCCCTCGGGCCACCCGTCACGGCGGCGAGAGCGTCCAGATCGTGGCCGCGTAGGCGTTCGCCGGAATTCGATAGGGGCCACGGAGGAGGCGGGGACCCGTCGGACCGACCTTCGTCCGTCCCGCGAGCCGTCCTCAGGACCGGGCGAGGTCCTGCAAGTAGCGACTGACCAGGCGGACCCCAAAGGCGGTCGCGCCCAGGTTCTGGTACGCGGGTTGGTACTTCTTCGTCACGAGGCTGGTCCACGCCGGGCCGGCGATGTCGAGATGTGCCCACGGGGTCGTCCCGACGAACGTCTCCAGGAAGGCCGCGGCGGTCAGCATCCCGGCCCGGGGCAACTCGATCGAATTACGCACATCGCCGATGTCGCTCTTGACGAGCTCCCGGTGATAGTCCGTCAGCGGCATTCGCCAGACCGGCTCCCCCGTGGCCGCCGACGCCGCCAAGAGGCCATTCGCGAGGCGGTCGTCGGTCGAGATGAGGCCGCCCGTGTCGTCGCCGAGGGCGACCACCTGGGCACCGGTGAGGGTGGCGAGGTCGATCACCTCGTCCGGGTGGTACTGGTCCACGACATAGGAAAGACCGTCCGCGAGGACGACCCGACCTTCCGCGTCCGTGTTGAGGATCTCGATCGTCTTGCCGCCGTAGGCGGTGACGACGTCCCCCGGACGGTACGCCCCCCCGCCCGGGAGGTTCTCCGCGCAGCAGAGCACGCCGATCACCCGCGGGGCGACCTTGAGGATCGCCGCGGCCCGGAGGATGCCGAGGACGGCGACCGCCCCCGACTTGTCGTACTTCATGGCGGCCATGCCGGTCGCCTCCTTGATCGAGATCCCGCCCGAATCGAACGTGATCCCCTTCCCGACCACGGCGACCGTCCGGCCCCGGCGCGTGCCGCCCGGGTACTCGAGAATGACCAGACGGGGCGGGTGGTCCGAACCGCCCCCGACCGCGAGCAGGCCCCCGCACTTCAGTTTCGCGAGCTCCTTCTCGTCAAAGACGGTGACCTTGAGACCGGTCTCCTTGCCGAGCGCCCTTGCGATCTCGGCCAGGCGTTCGGGCGTGGCCGTATCGGCGGGCAGGTTGGCGATGTCGCGTGTCCAGAGGACGTTCTCCGCGATCTTGACCTCCTCCGAGACGTCGCTCGTGAGCGTCCGCTCCTCCGATGCGTGTTCCTCACCGAGCTGGATGGTGACCTCTTCGACGCCCCCCTCGGAGGTCGTCCGGTACCGCGTGAATTCGTATCCCCCCAGGATCCCTCCGTCGACGAGAGCTCGGGTCGCCGCCGCGGACGAAACGGGGCCGTCCACGAACGAAGCGAGGCGGAAGGCGACCGTGCGGGCGCCCTTCCCCTTGACCGCCCGCACGACCTCGGCGGCCGCCCGCCGAACGGTGTCCGCCGTGAAGCTCCGGTGGGGCCCGAGCCCGACCACGATCCAGCGGCCGCGTCCGTCGGGGCGGTGGAACACCGTCACCTCGCGGCGCTTTCCCCGGATCTCCTTTCGCTTCCAGGCCGGGAGCAGCAACCCGCCGGTCCCCTTGTCCTCCTTGAGGAGCGACGCCGGGGGTCGCTCGTCCTTCCCCTCGGCCTCGAAGAGGCCGGAGGCGACCACGTCGGCCGAGGCGGATGCCGCTTCGCGACGCTCGATGGCGAACTTCATCCCGGACCGGGGGTCCTAGAACGACGGCCGGATCTTCTGGCGGTCGATACGGATCCCCGCGGGCGTGATGGCGATGAGGTTCTTAGCGATACCGGCCACATCTCCGCCCGTGTCCTTCGCGACGTTCTTGAGATCGATGCTGAGGCGCTTCATCGCGATCTGGTCGTTCGCGATCGAGGTGTAGTCGAGCATGACGATGTCGCCCTGGTAGGCGAGCTTGGAGACCGTGTGCAGGTCCTCGAAACGAAGGATCTCGGCCAGACGCATCGTCCCCTTGGTGCCGGCGAGCGCGCCCGCCTCGTCCTCGAAGGTCATCGCGCCGAGGTCAATGAACGAGCCTTCTTCGAGAGTGTCCGATCCGTGGTGCCGCCGAAGGATTCCGCTTTTCTTCATCATCGCCGAGTGCCCCGCTACCGAGGTCATCGAGCGACGTTCGATTCTTAAGGCTATGGTTCCACGTCCGTCGCTTTAACGGTCGGTCGGCCGGCCGGGCGCGGGAATCGAAGGCAGAAGGTGACCCGGTAGACGTCCCGGCCGTCCTTCCGGCCGAACAGGCTGGCCGATTCCTTGAGGCTGGCCCCGAACCGCTGCTTGGCCATCCGGGCGACCGCCCGGGCCGCGAGCGTGTCCGAGAAGTAGCAATCCCATCCCTCCGGGAGCTCCTCCCGCCACTGGAGCGCCCGCTGCCAGTCCGGTCGGGCCTCCTTCCAGAGGCGGTCCCATTCCGCATCCAGCCGGGCTCGGAGCGCGGGGGGCTTCTCCACCGGTCGGGCGTCCGCCGGGCCGCGAAGCTGAAGGATGGCGGTGAAGTAGCCCCCGCTCCGCCGGCTGCACTCGGGACAGGTGCGGTGCTCGATCCGGACCGAGAAGGGTAGGTCGACCACCCGTTCGACGTGCCGGAACACGGCGATCGCGTGCGCGGTGTACTCGCGTACCATGGGGGTCACCGACGTCTCCTCCCAATCGACCTTCCGCACGCCCACTTCGGGATGGATCACGAGGAAGGGCGCCAGGTCCTCGGCCGTGAGGAGCGGGCTCGCTCCGGAGCGTTGCCAGACCTGGCCTACCCGGCGAGCCCCGCAGGTGGGGCAGATCACGATGTCCACCCGCTGGCGGATCTGGACGAGCGGGGTACGGCTCGCGGCGCACTCAGCGCACACGCCGTCGACCAGCGCGCGGCCGGTCGCACCGCAGACCACGCAGAACTCGTCTCCCCCCATCGGACACCATCCCCTAGCCGAGCAGGGCGAAGATCTCCGCATGGGGGATCCCGCCGAGATCCCCCGCGCCGCCCGGGTCGATGAAACCCCCCTCCTCGGCCAGCGCGAGCGTCCGGGCTCCCAGGAGGTTGGCGATCGTGGCCCGCTTCAACGCCCACAAGAGCTCCTCCTTCGAGACGTGCCGTTCGCCGTAGAAGTCCGCGGAGATCTTCACGGTCCGGCCCGCGTCCCCGACCGGGACCTCCCTCCCGAGGAGCTCCGCGTCGCAGGCGGCCACCACGAACTCCGTCCGCACGCGGTGGACCCGCATGACGAACGCCCCGTCGGACTGGTCCGGCGCCATCTCGGTTCGACCCGTACTAGTTCCGGAGCGGTAGATATAGCGATTACCGGAGCGGGTCAGACCGCGAAGCGCACGAGCTGGAGCTGGTTGGGCCGGGGTTCGATGACCTCGCCCTGGTTCCGGAGGGTGATGAACAGCGACTCGGCCTTCTTCGGCTCGACCCCGGCCTTCTCGGCGGCCGCCAGGAACGCCTCCATCGTGAAGGTCCCCCCGCCCGCTTCCTGCAGTTCCCGCATCACGCGGAGGACGACGACGTGCCGTTCCCGCTGACTGTGGCTCACGCCGGTCTGGGTGAGGTCGATGTCGAGGCGGCCGTCCTCGGCGGTCGAGACGCGCCGGAGGTAGTTCTCCATGATCTGAGTGGCCCGCTGGGCGTCGTGTTCCTCCACCACATTGGAGAGCCGAGCCCTCGCGGCCGCTTCGGAGAGCCGGACGAGGGCCTCGAGCTGGCGGGCGGTGATCGGGACGGGGGCGTTGGGCTCCTCCCCCTGCCGTCGAACTTTCACGTAGAAGTCTTCGAGGGTCAACAGGGCGGCGTCCGAGAGGATCGGACGGATGTTGCGACGTGCGTAGGCGATGTACTTCTTTAGGAGATCCGGCGAGAAAGGAGCAACCTCGGCCGCGACGCCGATGCCACCCGCGCCCGCCACTTCACCCTCTCGGTGCGAGGCGAGGATCCGGTTCGCTAGTCGGCGATCGCGCTCCTGGTTCGGGTGGTCCTGGATGGAGAAGATAACATCGAACCGCGACAAGAGGGTGGGGGGCAAGTCGATCTGTTCCGAGATCGTCCGATCCGGCGTGAAGCGGCCCCATTTGGGATTCGCCGCGGCGAGGACGGGGCATCGTGCGTTCAATGTAGATGTGATTCCGGCTTTGGCAATCGAGACGGTGTTGTGAAGCACCAAGCCGTCGCTCACAAATGTGTGGGTGGGTTCAACGGTGACATCGTACACCCATTTCTCCCCTGAGTTCGGGATGACCTCCACGCTACGGATCGGGACGAAACGGAGCGGCGATTCGACCCATCGGGTCAGGGCGGCAACCTCCTCCGAAACCCGGACGACTTTCTCTTGGGCGAGCGCGGCCGTGATTCGGAGGATTTCCTCGGCCTGCACGGAGTGGGCCTCCTCGTCGTGCAACGTGACCCAGGCGATTGAGCGTCCGGTTCGAGCGGCGACCGCACCCAACGGGACGTGGTACAACTTGCGAATCTCCCTAGGAGAGGGTCCATGGGGGCATGGGAGTCGCATCGATTCTAATCGGGTAATGGCGTGATGGAGGTACCTCGCCATTGTCCTCCGGTGGAGTTGGCCCCCTCCGGTCATCGCCTGATGGAAGGAGCCGTCGTCTAGGTCCAGCTCTCCAAGGAGGCACTTGAGGCGGGAAACGAGCTCATGGGGAAGTCGATCGCGGTCCTTCGGCTGAACCTCGCTGCGCTCCACAAACGAACGGATCTTTTCGGCTCGGGGGTCGTACCTACCCACGAGTTCGAAGAACCGGCGTTGGCTCTGGGCTCCCGAGACGACGATCTTGTATGCCGTTCCGGTGCGCTCCTTCCCGTATCGGTAGACCGAGCTGGCAATGTAGGAGTAGATGCCCAGCGACAGGAGAAGGTCGGCGTAATCTCGCGCCAGTCCTCCCGAACTCGTGGTCAGTCCGAATCTCTGGGAGTCATAGAAGCCATCGCCACGGTACGCCCCGAGAAGGAACTGGACTCGACAATTCTCCAGCGCATGGAAGATGGATCCGGGGATCCTCTTTTCCGGAGACTTTCTTGCCACTTCGGGGAAGTTGGATTGGATGAAATGGAGGAGGTCGACGCTGACCGCCCGGACGTCATGCAAGGGGAGGGTGGCTCTCCTTCGCCTCGAAGGTAGGTGGACCTGGACATAAGGGCAGATTCCGAAGACATACCGGAAGAGCTCTTCGACATCCTTGACGATACTCGGGTCGGTGTTCGAGACGCTTATCTCGGCGGGGGTGGCGTCGGGCGCTGAGGGGACATGGCCTTCGCTGATGAGGTACCCGAGAAGGCGCGAGAGATCGGGCCCAAGCCCCTCCGGAAAGTCGATTTCCTTCCTACCGGTGAGCATCTCCGGCGCCTTGAACACCGCCTCGTTCAGGGCTCGCGGGTACTCGGAAACGCCAGGAACGAGGTCTCCTGGAAGCGCGGACTCGGCGCTCACCGTCGCCCACTGGCCTGCTCTCCAGACGAAGAGGGGGTGTTCGGGGGTAACAGTCAGAACCCGTCCATTCCCATACGTTACACGGACGAATCGAGACGGCGCGGCGTGACGGCTTACACGATCGATCCGCATCCCGTGAAGACATTGAAAATCGGTGGAGAGAAGGGAGTAGTTCTCATGATCCAACGGGAGGATCTCGCAATCCTTTCTCGCGATGACCCTCTCGGGGTTCCGTTGGAGTTGCCCCTCGACGAACTCCCCGATGGCCCGCTTCTCACCGTTGAGGAACATGATCTCGAATGAGGAATGATAGCTTTGCTGCTCCAGCACCTCATGCATCGCGGATCGATCCTCCGGAGTCATCTTGTCCAACTCGTCGATCATGGCCATTCCGCCGTCGGCGAGGACGAGCATACCGGCTTCCAGGACCCACCGACCCCCGGCGAAGTCATCTTTGACGGCGGCGGCGGTCAATCCGGCGGCCGTGGCCCCTTTGCCACTCGTGTAGATCGCCCGGGGGGCGACGTCGGCCACGTAGCGGAGGAGTTGGCTCTTCGCGACCCCCGGGTCGCCAACCAAAAGCACGTGGATGTCGCCACGAACCCGAATCCCGTCGGAGTGGCGCTTCTCCACGCCCCCGAACAATTGGAGGGCGATGGCCTCCTTCTCCTGTTCCATCCCCTTGATCGTGGGCGCCAGAGAGAGGATGATCTTGTCGACGACGGTCGGGTCTCCGCGGAAGCTCAGGATCAGCTTCTCCTCCTCGGGAGAGATCTCGATCTCGTCGTACTGGACCTGCTTGGATTCGACGGACACGCCGAGGAGGAGGAGGTCGAACGTGGTATTCCGGACGACCCCGCTCCGGGACGGGCTCGCTCTCTGGTAGCTCTTCAGCACGCCATTCAACACCACTCGGTTGCCGGGAAGCACATGCCCGGTCAGGTCCTCGGTGAGGAGAGTGGCGAGCCCTTGAGGATGGGCTCCGCCTCGGAGCGTCTCGGGGTTCTCCTGGATCTCAATCCTTTGCGCGTCCACGTACGTCGACTTCTCGGGCAGGAGGCGGAACCGGGTCCTCCCAGCAGGACGTCCGCACCCCCCCTGGGAGTCGGGGCATTCGAGCGGCTCCCGGAACAACATCGAGGCGTCATCCTGGGGCTCGTGAAACTCGACGTGACAGGCGGCACACTGGAAGACGGCGTCCCGGATCTGGGGTCGCACCTCGGTCACCCGCCGTACGATCCCATCGATCGCCACCAGGTGGTTCAGGTCGGACTCCCGGAGCCCACGCACGGAGCGGTGGACGGTGGAGGGCAATCCGACCGGGCGAAGCCGAAGGCGGTCTGCCTCGGGGCCCGCGACCGGGAGGAGGTCGCGCATGGCGCGACGCCCGGCGTCGATGACCTCCTCCGGCCGGTCGAGGAGGAGGTCCGCGAGGCCGGTGTCGGACGAGTCGATGGTGGAGAAGGGAATCTCCAGCGAACGTTCCTCCGGGAACTTGTCCGCCAGCGCCAGGATCTGGGGACGGAGCCCGGCCTCCTCGAGAAGGGCCGCCCATCGACCCTGAAGTTGAGGCGGCGCGGGGAGGGTGAGCTTGACCGCGACCATGGATCCAACCTCCCTTACGGGTCCAGACGGTAGCGGTCCCGGGGGAAAAGGCGTGCCTCCCGGATATTGGGCAGGCCCGCCAGGTACTGAACGATGCGGTCGACTCCGATCGCCCACCCTCCGTGGGGGGGCATGCCGTAGCGGAACGCCTCCAGATACCCGGAGAATCCGGCCGGGTCCATACCGGCCGAAGTGATGTTCTGCAGCAAGCGGTCCACCCGGTGCTCGCGGGGACCGCCGCTCGTGATCTCGAGCCCGCGGAAGTACAGGTCGAAGTAACCGGTGCGACCGGGTTCCGCATCGTCCCGACGGGCGTAGAAGGTATGGGCCTTGATCGAGGTGGGGAAGTCGGTCAGGAAGTACATCGGCGTGCCAAATTCCTTCTCGACGCGCGCAAAGATCGCCTTCTCGTCCTCGGTGCCGAGGTCCTGTTCCTTCCCCGGACGGCCGAGCCATACCTCGCACGTCGCGAACGGGATTCGAGGGAAAGGGCGTGCGCCCAGATCCGGGATCTTTTCCGCGAGCGGGTTCCCCTGGGCCCCGATGTTCGATTTCGTGGTCGTCAGGGCCTCACGGACGATCTCCTCGAGCATCGTCTGGATCTCCCCGGCGGCGACCCGGACGTCCCCGCTGCCGTCGATGTAGGCCATCTCGGCGTCCAGGCTCCCGAACTCGGTCATGTGGCGCACCGTGTCGGACGGTTCGGCCCGAAAGGCCGGCGCGATCTCGAAGACCCGCTCGAACCCGGCCCCCATCAGCATCTGCTTGTAGAGCTGGGGGCTCTGGGCCAGGTAGGCGGTCTGGTCGAAGTACTGGACCGCGAACAAGGTGGCCCCGCCTTCCGCTCCCTGTCTCAGGATCTTCGGGGTCTCGACCTCCAGGAAACCACGGCGGACGAACGCGTCGCGGAAGGCCGCGAGCAGGGCGGACCGGAGCTCGAAGACGACCCGCACCGCCGGTTTGCGGAGGTCGAGGACCCGGTGGTCGAGGCGGGTGTCGAGTTCCGCCCCCACCTTGTCGATGACCCCGAGGGGAAGCGGGACCTCCGCCCTCGAGACGACCGAGATCCGGGTGGGCGCGAGCTCGATCCCCCGGTTGGCCTTCTCGGACCGGCGAACCGTACCCTCCACGTCGAGGACCGACTCCCGAGGGAGCTCGGCGAGGAGAGCGAAAAGCTCGGGGTCGGCGACCCCCTTCTTCAGCGTGACCTGGGTGGTGCCCGAACGGTCCCGGACCAGGGCGAACGCGACGCCGCCGAGCGCCCGGTAGTCCTCGAGATGACCCGCGATCCGGACGACCTCGCCGTCCCGCGAGGCGAGCTCACGCGATAGCCGTCGTGGGGCTGACAGAGCTCGGGACCTCCTGTCGTGCGAGGGCCGCCCGTACGAGCGCCAAGAAGAGCGGATGCGGGACCTCGGGACGGGAAAGGAATTCAGGGTGGAACTGGACCCCGATGAAGAACGGATGGTTCGGGGCCTCCAGGGCCTCGACGCGTCCGTCCACGGAGGAGCCGCTGATGACCAGGCCCGCGTCCCGGAGCCGGTCGAAGTAGGCGGGGTTGATCTCGTACCGGTGGCGGTGGCGCTCCCAGATCTCGGTCCGGCCGTACACTTGAGCGATCCGGGATCCGGGGACGAGGGCGATGCGCTGGGTGCCGAGCCGCATCGTGCCGCCGAGGTCGCTCACGCCCTTCTGTTGTTCAAGGATGCAGACGACCGGATCGGGCGTGGCGGGGTCCACCTCGGTCGTGTTCGCGTGCGACAGGCCCACGGCATTGCGCGCCACCTCGATCGCGGCCATCTGGAAGCCGTAGCACACCCCGAGGAAAGGGATGCCCCGGGTGCGGGCGATCTCGATCGCCCGGACCTTGCCTTCCACGCCGCGCGCCCCGAAGCCGCCGGGCACGAGGAGGGCATCGGCGTGCTCGAGGCGGGCGATCACTCCGGGATTCTTCGGGATGTCCTCCGCATCGTACCAGTGCAGTCGCACTTCCGTTCCGAGGTGGCCCTGGCAGTGGTGGAACGCCTCCGTATGAGAGAGGTAGGCGTCGCGCAATTCGGTGTACTTCCCGACGACGGCGACGTCGATCCCCCGGCCCTCGTTGCGGCGGTACATCTGGAGGAACTCCTTCCAGGAGGTGTGGTCGGGAGTCCGGTCCGGAAGGCCGAGCAGGCGCGAGAGGAGCGCGCCCACCCCCTGGGCCTCGAGGACGAGCGGTACCTCGTAGATGACCCGCTGGTCCGGGACCGAGATGACGGCGTCGGGAGAGACGTCGCAGAAGAGGGAGATCTTCGCCTTGATGTCGGGCGCGAGGGGGGCGGGGCCGCGCGCGATGATGAGGTTGGGGCGGATCCCGATCGCGCGCAGGTCGCGCACGGAGTGCTGGGTCGGCTTGGTCTTGGCCTCGCCCGTGGGCCCGATCACGGGGACGAGCGTCGTGTGCACGAACGCCATGTGGCCCTCCCCCAGCTCGTAGGAGAGCTCGCGCAACGCCTCGAGGAACGGCATCGACTCGATGTCGCCGACGGTTCCGCCGACCTCGACCAAGACGACCTCGGCCCCGGCGGCCTGGGCCACGTCGCGGATCGAGCGCTTGATCTCGCCCGTGACGTGGGGAATGATCTGGACGGTGTTGCCGAGGTAGTCGCCCCGCCGCTCTTTCTCGATCACCGAACGGTAGATCTTGCCGGTGGTGAGGTTGTGCGTGCCCGAGAGGCTCTGGCCGAGGAACCGCTCGTAGTTCCCGAGGTCGAGGTCGGCCTCGGTGCCGTCGTCGAGGACGAACACCTCGCCGTGCTGGTACGGGTTCATCGTCCCGGCGTCGACGTTGAGGTACGGGTCGATCTTGAGGATCGTGACGGGAATGCCCCGCGCCTTCAGGAGGCGGCCGAGGGACGAAGTGGTGATGCCCTTCCCGAGGCCGGAGATGACACCGCCGCTGACCACGATGACCTTCATGCGCGGCCCCGCGAGGGGGAGCGGGATTCGGAGATAAAGGATTCATCTGCGAGTGGGTGAAACAGGCGACGGCGCGACCCGGACCGGCGCCGCGCGGCCCGCCGGACGTGGCGGGTCGCGGCGCTCGAGGGGCGAGGTTCAGACCGAGTCGAGGGTCGACGTCAGGGCGCGTTGGCACTGGCGGCAGTTGTGCAGCCACGGCTGGTTCAAGGTCCCGCACGAGGCGCACTTGATCATCGGGCGGTTGCCCTGGGCGATGTCGGGCACGGACGGGGCCGCCTGCATGATGTACCCCTGGTCGCCCTCGGCGGCCGGGGAGAACGCGGCACCCCCGGACGGGGCTGCGGGGGCATTCGCGGGGGCCACTTCGGCCGGGGCCTGACGGGTCCTGGGCTTCGC
>DATGZO010000012.1:0-180199 GCA_035297105.1 Thermoplasmata archaeon | reverse complement strand
AGTAGTTACTGAGCTCTTGGGTTCCGGAAGTCCCTGACCCGTTGAACAGGATCATCTTCATGGCGAATCCAGCACCGTTCGCTAGCGACCCTGAGGCGTTCCCGAAAACTCTTGTAAGTTGGATCCCCACCACGGAAATGGAACTGACACGGGAGCCATCTGGAATCCCATCGTTGATCGTAGATGCCACCAATGGGTTAGCGCCCCAGGATAGCTTCCCCCAAACTGTGAGTGTCGAGATTCCCCCGTCGGTTCCTGTCTCGGCCCTTAGCCATCCCACTCCTTCGGTCGTGATGAGAGACCGCAGCATCGGAATCTCTGACTTAGACCAGAGGATCTTCGCCGCCCACGAATAACTATCGCCTTGAGACGAAGGCCCCGTAGCTGAGAAGTTGGTTGCACTTCCGTTTCCGATGTATCCGTTGGGGAGCGGGTTTGTGGAGTTCTCGAACCAGCACCTGAAGTCCACCGGACAAGTTTCATTGTTGGAACCTAGATTGAACGTCAGGTTCCATGTATCCAGCATATGGCTGTGAGCGGTGTCGATAGTCTGGGGGTCGAGGTCGTACTCCTTCTCGATGTAGTCATTCACGAGCCCATTCGTAGCCCATAGATTCGGATTGGCCTGGACCCATGTCGTTCCATTTCCGTTCGAGTAACCGCCCCAGGCATTGGCGACCGGAATGATCCATCCCCTCGATTTCTCGGCATCGGTGAGACCATCTCCGGAAGTGTCTTTCTGATACACGAAGGAGGTCGGATCACTCTGAAGTGTAGTGTGACTTCCACTATAGGTGAAATTCAGGAAGACTTCACTCGAGTACTTCTGGTTCAGATTTATCGGCGTGATGTTTGCGCCGTAGATGTTTCCGAATCGGTTGACTTCCCACAATGAAGAAATGTTCTGGGTCGTATAGGTGGTGTAGGATGTATCGTTCCAAACCAAAAGCGTGCCACCGATGAAGGGAACCTGCGAGGGAACCGCCCAGGGGAGCTCCCAGTAAAGCACGCCCCCGCCGCCGGTCTGAGAAATCGAGTCGTAAGGATTGTCGACCTCCCAGGCCGCGAATCCGTTGTCGGTATTGATCAGGGTTGAGGCCGAATAGAAAGTCGTGTAACATCCGCTCGTAAAGGCAGAGTACACGTGGACCTCAATGAACAAGCCAGGAAACAGTCCGTGAAGCTCCGTAACCCATTCCTGGGTGTGGTTCGATGTCCAGTTTCTTTCTACGTAGGCCGTTTGGGTCATGTTCTTACCGGACCCGACCGCGTAGTAGGTGATCCATCCGGTACCTCCCAACGGCTTCGAGAACCAGTGGAGAGTCACGTTTCCACCATTGAGGTTGGTATACGATTCTCCCCAGATGGAGATTGAGTTACTGTCGGCGACAAACAGGCACGAGTAGCCTGATGGGAGGGCTGGCGAACTCGTCACTTGACCAGCGGACGCGGCCGGGGCCTCAGTGGCGTTCCACGCGCCGGTGTGACTCGATGTTGACAGCGACAAGCTGTAGGACTTGTTCAACGTGATTCCATTCCAGCCAAACGTATCGGCGACGTGGTACCCGCTGGTGCCCTGAATTTGGGTGGCGTAGTTCGACCCCTGCATCAGCGTCGCGGTGGCACTCGCCGGCATCGTGTTGTTCCAGTACGAGTAGATGTCTCCGGAAACCTGAGAGTAGACTACGCGGGTTCCCACGATTCGCTCCGTCGTGGTGACGCTGCTCGTGAACGTGTAGCTAAGGTGATGGGGCCATCCCGAGTCGTGGGCCGAGGAGTTTTGAGTCGGTCCCACCTCAACAAGGCATGTCGTGACCGTCTCCTCACCGGAATAGGCCCCATTGTAGGTGCCGCTCCAGGTCGAGGTCGCGTTCGGAGTCAGATTCGTGAGGTAAATGGTGGGTAATCCAGTCGTGCTGGTGAATGACTGAGTCGACGATCCTTCGACTGAAACATTCGAGTAGTACCTCACAGCAGACCAAGTTTCGGTGTACTTGACGGGGAGATATTCCTGGAGGTGTGGACAGTACGGATCCCCCCACGACCATGTGTCAGTGTATGTGGGAAAAGCCCCGCTTTGTACCTCAAGGGAGGCGGTGGTCGGATTGGTGGGTTGTGGCAAGATCGTGATATTTCCAGACTCTCCATCTGCAGCCGGGTAACCCGACAAAGGCGAAGGCATCGTCGCCAAGCCGATTCCAGGGATATACAGGCGGAGCGGATCCGCGGAGGCGTTGACGGGAAGGGAGAGGGCCTCTAAGGCCCAGTCTCCGATCAGGGCTAGCATCGTGTTTCCGGTCAAGGCCCCGAGAGTGGGAAGCAGCGACGATGCAGAGCTAGCGTTCTCGCCTTGGGTCCCTTCGGGCCAGCCGTTTGCTGGAGCCTTCTGAAACTTGTGAAGGTAAGACAAAGTGGTGCTGCAGCCCGCAGGAGACAACCCGTACTGCACCAGAAGGTGGGTAATGTTGACGTAGAGACCGTTGCCCGCGTTTCCGATCGCCTTGCAGAGCACAGAGTCAGTCTTGTCAGATTCGTACAACGAGATATTGGAATTCGTCTGCGATACCAGATTGCCAAGTGTCGACTCGAAACTGCCCTCTGATCCACTTTCAAAATCCCAACCCGAAAGGCCCTGCGACTCAGTTTGAATGAAGTTCACTGCGTTAGTAGGGGAAAGAAAAGCGCCCGTGTACCCCACTGTTCCACAGTTTCCAACGCACAATTCAACGGGGTTGGCTATGGGCCAGATAATCAGAGGGCGTTGAAACGAGTCCACTGCAATGCTGGGCCCTTCTCCCACCGTTCCAATGGCCCACGTCCCCGAAGAAACCTGACTTCCTGCCTGAATGAGAGAGCCCTCCGATGAGAAGACTGCTTGATCGATCGACCACTCTCCTAGTGAACGCTCTTCCCAAGCAGCGTATATGTAGCCGGCTCCCGAAGTAGTGAGGGATGGGTCGGCCATTCCCCCGACATTCGGTGCAAGGTCGACGGGAGCCTTCCACAGTGCACCAGAGTCGACGGAGGTCAATGCCTCGATAGCGACCTCGTCTGATTCGTAGGTCGTCACCAGGATCATCGACGTGTTGCCGTCGCTCGTCGCGGCAATCTGCCCTGGCCACCCTTCGGGGTCAACCAGGACCGTGGAACCTACTGCGTCGAGTGGAGAAACGGCAGGGATGGGGGTAAAGTTCCCAATTGTTGACTGGTTGAATGTATGGCCACCATCAAGGGAGGTTTCCAAGACAACAGTGAAGGATGGAGTTGTAATCCCGATGCCTTCTTCACCCATGCCGGCGGAGGGAGTCCAGAAGGGCGCGACATTGTCGTTGGCAATCGAGATCTCTTCGCTCGACGATGTTACCCCAGATACGTAGTAGGTTGTAGCCCACACCGCGTTGGACCCTCGAGTAACGAGCAGTGCTGCCGATCCTCCGATGGAGAACTCGGGGTTCGTACCTGAAACTGATGCGGGACTCGCCGCGATCCAGGACGAATTGCTAAACTGGAAGGAAAATACGTACGTCCCTCCCGAAGACGATCCGACTGCGGCCATGAGGAAGGTACCACCGGCGTTTGCTGTGATCGCATCAGTGGTGAGGGAACCCACTGTTGTCGAGCCAAAGACTTGCGTGGGGGCTCCCCACTGTATGGGCAGGTGATTCGCTTGCGACCCGTTCAAGATGTTTAGTGCGATTTGGGCACTGTAGACCCCGGTCGCGACAAGCAAAGCTGGACAGTTGTAGTACCGCTGGTCGACTACGCAAGACCCCTCACCAACACCCGCCAGGTAGAAGGTTGGGGTCTGCCCGATCAAAGTCGAAATCACTTGGGGGTCGCTGATCCCGCCAAGACCCCAACCCGCCCCCGCGGTTACGTCGGGTAGGGGATAATCCGAAGTGGGAACTAGGTAGGGGTAAAATGTTGGAACGACCGCGGGCGGTGGCGATGAGTCAGTCTTCAGACCTGAGCTGCCGGAGTAATTCGCGATTTGAGTGGGTACCGATGAGCAGAGCATGATGGCCACGGCGAAAATTGCAACCGGAATGATGAACCAACGTCGACGGAGGATACCTCCGCCTGCATCTAGCCAATGATGCGTTTTCCCCGACGGGGCAGACGGCGAAATCTGATCGATTTGCGGGCTGGAGGCTCTTGCTGCGGGTCTGATTCTCATCGGTACTCCGGGTTTCGCGCCAAGCTATTTCGCAGGGGTCCACGGCCCCAGGAAACTATCCTGTAACGGCACCGGGAGGCGCGCAAGGTGAGTGGCCTAACTCGGCCCGCCCACCCGCCGAAGACGGACGGGGGTCGCTCGGGAAACGGAGCGAGCATTAACGGGCAATGCTACTACTCGTCGGTCAACCCTTTGTGGATTCGAATTGACCCGAGAACGCGGAGGGACGGCCGATCCTCTCTACCTCGCCACGACGCACACCGACCGAGTCGACCCGTTCGCGGCGCCGCTACTGCTCGGACCCGGTTTCGTCGGGGCGAAGCGTCTTATAGCAAACCCCGGTCCGACCGCACCCCTCTCGAGGAACCATGGGAATCTGGCAAGGTCGCTCCCGGCGCAAGCGCACGGGCGGCCGACTCCGACCGATCCGCAAGAAGCGTCGCTTCGAGATCGCGCGCGAGCTCCAGTCGGCGACCGTGAACACCGGCACTGGCCCTGGGACCGTGAAGAAGTACCGGGTGCGGGGCGGCAACCGCAAGATGCGGATCCTCACCACGAACACCATCAACGTCTTCGACCCGTCGACGAAGACGACCAAGGCGGTCAAGGTCATCACCGTGCGGGAGAACCCCGCGAACCCGAACTACGTCCAGCGGAACATCATCACGAAGGGCGCCATCCTCGAGACCGAGCTCGGCCTCGTACGCGTCCGCTCGCGACCCGGCCAGGACGGCGTCCTGAACGGGGTCCGCGTCTCCGCCCCCGCGGCGTGAACGGGGGATCGGGCCGATGCCCGACCATTTCTACATCTACCCGGCCTACCTCGGGCGAGGGGCCTCGCGCAGCGACGGACGGCGTATCCCCGCCGCCCTCGCGCTTCCCGACCTGACGGGAGAGGAGATCCTGGCCGCCGTGCAGGGGCTGGGGTACAAGGGCGAGGTAGAGAGCACGAAGCACTACCCCCGCGCTGCCGCGCAGTATGCCGGCCGGGTCAAGGTCACAAATAAGGGCAAGGAGACCAAGGCCACCTTCCTCCGCACCCTCGCGACCGAGCTCGCCCGCCGCCGCGTGGTCGGGGGCAAGAAGTAGATGGAGGAGCCGGGAACGGTCTACTTCACCGGCACCGCCGGTGCCGGGAAGACGACGCTGGTCCGCGCCTTCGCGGAGTGGATGCGCGCCGCGGGACACGACGCGACGGTCGTGAACCTCGACCCGGGGCTCGAGGACAGCGACTTCGAACCGGACGTCGACGTCCGCGAGTGGGTCCGCCTCGCCGACATCCAGGACGAGTACGGGCTCGGGCCGAACGGTGCCCAGGTCGCGGCCGCGGACATGATCGCGCTCAAGATCTTCGACATCAAGCAGGCGATCGAGGAGCTGAAGACCGACTACGTGCTCATCGACACGCCGGGCCAGATCGAGCTGTTCGCCTTCCGGGAGGCCTCGAAGGCGATCGTGGAAGCCCTGAGCGGGGACCGCTCGACCATCGCCTTCCTCTTCGACCCGGCGCTCGCCCGGAACCCGGGCGGGTTCGTGTCGCTCCGGATGTTGAGCGCGACCGTTGAGTTCCGCTTTCGGCTCCCGATGCTGAACGTGCTCGGGAAGGCCGACGTGCTCTCCCCGCCCCAGCTCGAGGAGGTCATCGGCTGGGCGGAGGACCGCGAGCGGCTCTACGAGGCGGTCACCCGGGACGTGCCGACCCCCGACGTGCAGCTCTCGACGGAACTCTTCCGCGCGATCGAGAACATGGGCCCGCTCGCGGCCCTGGTCCCGACCTCCGCCAAGGAAGGGACCGGGATGGATGCGTTCTACCAATCCTGCCAGCGCGTCTTCGCCGGCGGGGAGGACCTCGAGCCCTCGCACGCGCCGTCGAACGAATGAGCGTTAGCCTTCCGTGAAGAAGAGGCCCATCCCGGCCGAGGCCGCGTCCTCCTCGTCCCGGAACCTCTGGTGGAGCGCATCGCCCTCCGACGGGGGCAGCACGGTTCCGAGCGGAGCGAGGAGCTCTACGGCCCGGCGGACGCCGTCCGCGGACCCCTCGATGAGGACGTAGACCCGGTCGCTCGGGCCCCCCATCGCCGCCGCGTCGCGCAGTTTCTGGCTCTGGCGCGACACGAGGTCGTCCTTCAGGACCGTGTCGAGCTCGGTCCGCTTCGCCGACGGGATGGAGAAGATGGTCCACGGCATGGGAACGGCCCACCGGGCGGGGCTATTTGGGGGTTGTCGGCCGCCCCCAAGGGAGATAGCGCGGTGCCCGCTCGTTCTCCCGTGTACGCTCGGACGACGGAAGCACCGGTCCTCCTCCTGGGGGCCGCGCACGTGGTCGACCTGGAGCGTCCGCTCCGCGCGATCCTGGAGAGCCGCGTCCTCGACGGGGTCGCCATCGAGCTCGACCGAGAGCGGGCCGCCGCCCTGCTCGAACCCAACTCGGGGGCCCCCCGCAGCTCGAGCGGGCTCCCGTTCGTCACCCGCCTCTGGGGTGCCCTCCAACGCCGCTTGGGCGAAGAGATCGGAGCCGGGGAGGCCGGCGCCGAGATGAAGGTCGCCGCCACGGTCGCCCGGGAACGGTCGCTGCCGTTGTTCCTGATCGACGACCCGATCCGGGCGACCGTCCTTAGGCTCGTTCAGACGATGCCGTTCAAGGAGCGGGTCCAGCTCCTGGTGGGTGCGCTGGTCGCCTTCCTCATCCCGAGCCGCCTGATCAAGCGCGAGGTGGACCGGTACGCGGCGTCGCCCGACGAGTACACGAACGCGCTCCGCCAGGCCAGCCCGACCGTGGCCCGGGTCCTCCTCGACGAGCGGAACGAGCACATGGCCGACCGCTTGGCGATGCTGCGGGTCCAGGGGTACGGTCGGATCGCCGCCGTCGTCGGGGACGCCCACCTGCCCGGGCTCGCCGCCGCCCTCGGACGACGCGGGGTCGCGGTCGAGTCGATCCCGTTCGCCCAGTTGCGCGAGGTTACAGGACCTCGACCGACCCCTTCGTGAGGTCGCCCAGGGCGCGTACGAATGCCGCGCCCAGTTCCCGGATCTCGGGGGTGGCGTGCTCCTCGATTCGGCCCGCGTCCCCGAGCGCGCTCAAGGCGGGAACGACCGGAAGTCGCCCCAGCACGGGGATCCCGTACTCCTCGGCGATCCCGGTGACCGTTCCGGGCCCGAAGAGCTCGATCTTCTCGTGGCAGTGCGGGCAGGCGATCCACGACATGTTCTCCACGATCCCGAGGAGCGGCACGTGGAGCTCGCGGGCCATGTTCATCGCCTTCTTCACGATCAGCGCCGCGAGGTCCTGGGGAGTGAGCACGAAGACCATCCCATCGATCGGGATCGTCTGGAACACCGTAAGCGGCACATCGCTGGTTCCCGGCGGCATGTCCAGGAGGAGGTAGTCGAGCTTCCCCCAGTGGACGCTCCCGTAGAACTGGGTGATGAGGCGGGTCACGAGGGGCCCCCGCCAGATGACCGGGGTCTTCTCGTCCTCGACCATGAATTGCGAGGAGACGACGGAGATCCCGCCCCGAGAGACTGCGGGCTCGATCCCTTCCCCCCGGTCGACGAGCGGTCCCGGCATCCCCAACAGCTTCGGGATCGACGGGCCGGTGATGTCCGCGTCCAGGATCCCGACCGTGTGGCCTCCTCGAACGAGCTCGGCCGCGAGGAGGGCCGTAACGGAGGACTTGCCGACCCCGCCCTTTCCGCTTCCGACGGCGATGACGTGGCGGATCCCGCCCTTCTCCATGCGTTGGAGGACGCTTCCGGGCGGACCCCGTCGGGGGGGTGACTGGGGGGGTGAGGAGACCGGCCGGGATTCCGGGACCGGGGGGTCGGGCGACATGGTGGCGCACGCGGGGGGGTCTATATTATGGGGGCGGACCGGGTGGCTCGCCGCCGGAGGAAAACGCGGGATGACGGTCGGTCGTTCGGTCGAGCTGGAGGAGCTCTTCCTTCCCCGCTCCGTGGCCGTGATCGGGGCCTCGAACCGTCCCGGGACGGTCGGCACCACGCTGTTCCGGAACATTCTCCAGGCCGGATTCAAGGGGGTCGCCTACCCGGTGAACCCGTCGTGGCCGAGCGTCTCGGGCGTGCATTGCTACAAGGACGTGGCGTCCCTTCCCGAGGTCCCGGAACTCGGGGTCGTGATCGTGCCCGCCCCGCTGGTCGCGGGGGTGATCACGGAGCTCGGAAAGGCCGGAACCCAGGGCGTCATCGTGATCTCGTCGGGATTCCGCGAGCTCGGAGGCGCCGGCATCGCGCGCGAGGACGAACTCATCCAGATCGCCGCCCGCTACCGGATGAGCCTGGTCGGGCCGAACTGCTTCGGCGTGCTCAACACGGACCCCGCGATCAGCCTGAACTCGACCTTCAGCGAGTCCCTTCCGCCCCGGGGGAACATCGCCTTCGTTTCCCAGAGCGGCGCCCTGTGCGCCGGGATCCTGGCCTACGGCATCGCCGAACGGATCGGGTTCTCCCGATTCGTCTCGGTGGGGAACCGGGCCGGCGTGGACGAGAACGATCTGCTCCATTCGCTCGGCGAGGACGAAGCGACGAAGGTGATCCTGCTCTACGTCGAGAGCCTGGCCGAAGGCCGGAAGTTCCTCGAGACGGCGCGTAAGGTCACCGAGAAGAAGCCGGTGCTCGTCATCAAGAGCGGGCGCACGCCGGCCGGGGAACGGGCCGCCCGAAGCCACACCGGTTCGCTCGCCCAGTCCGGGCGCGACCAGTTGTACGATGCCCTGTTCGAACAATCCGGCGTCATCCGAGCCGAGACGATCGGTGACCTCTTCCGGACCGCGAAGGTCTTTTCCGCAGGACTACGGCTCGACGGACCGCGACTGGCCATCCTGACGAACTCGGGAGGCCCCGGGATCGTGGCGGCCGACGCCGCGGCGCGGAACGGCCTGGACGTCTCGCCGTTCACCGACGCGGAACGCACCCATCTCGGGGGCCTCCTCTCGCCGTCCGCCGCGCTGACGAACCCGGTCGATATGACCGCGGACGCCGGTCCCCCCCAGTTCCAGGCGGTCCTGCAGTACATCCTTGCATCCGAGCACGTGGACGGGGCGCTCGTCATCATGACGCCGACGGGTACCATGACCGCGGAAGCGGTCGCGGCCTCCGTCTACCAGGGGCGCCAGGGGAACTCGAAGGGCGTGACGGCGTGCCTGTTCGGCCTCTCCGACCTCTCCGATTCGGTCCGGTTCCTGGAGCGGCACGGGATCCCGGCCTTCACGTTCCCGGAGGAGGCGGTCCAGGGGCTCGGGGCGCTCGCCCGGTACGGTGCTTGGCTGGGCCGACCCCGCGTGCCGGTGCGCGAGTTCAAGGTGGACCGGGACGCGGCGAGGGCCGCTCTCGCAGAGGCCCGCCGGGCGGGACTTTCGGTCCTCCCCGAGTACGCGGCCCGGAAACTGCTCAACGCGTACGGTTTCGAGTTCGCCACCGTCCGACGCGTCCGGACCGAGACGGAGGCGGTGGCCGCCGCGGACGAGGTGGGATACCCCGTCGTCCTCAAGGTCGCCTCGCCGGACATCTCGCACAAGACGGATGTCGGCGGCGTCGCCCTGAACATCGAGGATGCGGCGGGCATGCGGGAAGCCTTCCATCACATGGGCGAGAGCCTGAAGGCGCGCGCCCCCGGGGCCCGTATCGAGGGGTTCGAAGTGCAAGCCGAGATCCAGGGCGGCCGGGAGGTCCTCCTGGGACTCCAGCGGGATTCCGGCTTCGGACCGATCGTCGTGTTCGGCCTGGGCGGGATCTACGTCGAGGTGCTCCGGGACGTCACCTTCCGGCTCGCCCCGGTGCGACCGCTCTCTGCCCGGCACATGATCGAGTCGGTGAAGGCCTTCCCGATCCTTCGGGGGGTCCGCGGCGAGGCTCCGAGCGACCTGGCGGCGCTCGAAGAGGCGATCGAACGCCTCTCGCAACTGGCCATCGACCTTCCCGAGGTCACGGAGCTCGACATCAACCCGTTGATCGTGCGGGCCGTCGGGAAGGGCGTCGTGGCGGTCGACGCGCGGGTCGTGCTCGGGCCTCCTTCCATACCGGTACCGTCCGCTTGAGTTCGTCGATCAGGAACTGGGTCGCCGCGAACGCTTGGGCCCGGTGGCCGCACGCAGCCCCGACCAGGACCGCCGCCTCCCCGACCCGGACCCGTCCCACCCGGTGCCACGCCACGGTGCGGCCCGCCCCGAAGCGGCGGCGCGCCTCCCGTTCGAGCCGGGCGAGGGCCCGGAGCGCCGGCCCCCGGTCCGCTTCGTAGACCAGCGCGACGACCGGACCCTCCTTCGTTCGGTCCGGCCGGACCCGGCCCACGAATACCGCGACGCCGCCCAGGTGCGGTGCGTCGAGCTCGCGCAACGCGGTCGAGAGCGGAAGTGGGCGGGTCGTGAGGCGGACCGACGTTCTACCCACCTCCGTACGGTGGATGGATCGTGAATTCGTGCCCGGGCCGGACCCGCTCGCCCATCCCGGAGAGGGGTTCTCCGTCGAGGAAGAACCGGCATGCGTCGAGGAGGCGACGTAGGGCCGGGTACTCCTGGCCTAAGGCCCGTACGAGGTCGCGCGCCGCGATCCCTTCGGGGGGAACGGGCCAATCGAGGCGGGACGTGCCCACCGCCGTACGCGCCGTCGCGAAGAGGCGGACCCGCACGGTCGCCGATGCCGGAGGTCGGTGTACGTCCATCAGACCGCTCCTCCGTTACCCCAGCCGGCAAACCGATTAATACGCACGCTCTCTCGAAAGGACCGATGACGGAGATCGGCGTCCGCGTGGGCGGACAGGCGGGAGACGGGATCGCCTCCGTCGGCGAGACGATCGCCCGGAGCTTCTCCCGGCTCGGTCTCCACGTCTTCGGTCTCAACGCCTACCAATCCGTGATCCGGGGCGGGCATGTCTACTACCACGCCCGGACCTCCACCCAGCGCCCGTACTCGCAGGGCGACGGCCTCGACATCCTCTACGCGCTCGACCGCCAGACCGTCGACGTTCACGCGCCCGGCCTTCGGAACGGTGGCTATGTCGTGTTCGACCCCGAGAAGTTCGCGGTCAGTGCGAGCGAGCTCCCCGCGGGCGTGACCCCGCTCCCCGTCCCGACGCTCGAGATCGCACGGAAGTACACGAGCCAGTCGATCCTCCAGAACGCGGGCGGTGTCGGGGCCATGGCGTTCCTCGCCGGGATCCCTCTCGACCTCCTCCATCAGGTCCTCAGCGATTCGTTCGGACGGAAGAAGGGCGACGTCGTCGACTGGAACCTGGGTGCGAGCGCGGACGCGTTCAAGTACGCGGAGGCCCACGCCAGCGTCCACCCGTCCGCCGTGAAGAAGGCCGGGGCCCCGAAGCTCCTCATGACCGGCAACCAGGCGATCGCGCTCGGCGCGGCCGCCGCCGGCTGCAAGTTCCTCGCGCAGTACCCCATGACCCCTGCCTCGTCCATCATGCACTGGATGGCGGACCACTCGCGGGCCCTCGGGATCGTCGTGAAGCAGGCGGAGGACGAGCTCGCCGCGATCAACATGGCGATCGGCGCCTCGTTTGGAGGCGTACGGGCCATGACCGCGACGAGCGGCGGCGGGTTCGCCCTCATGGTCGAGGCGCTCGGCATGGCCGGGATGACGGAGACCCCCGTCGTCGTCGTCGAATCGCAGCGCGCCGGTCCCTCCACGGGACTGCCGACCAAGACCGAGCAGGGCGACCTCAACATGATGCTGGGAGCGGGCCAGGGGGAGTTCCCGCGGGCGATCCTCGCCCCCTCGAACCCGGCGGAAGCCTTCCATCACATGATCCGGGCGTTCGACCTGGCGGAGACCTGGCAGACGCCCGTCCTGGTCGCGAGCGACCTCCACCTCTCGGAGAACCACATGACGGTCGACCGGGACGAGCTCCCCTTCACCGTCGATCCCGCGAGCCTGTTCACCGTCACGCCGAACGCGCATGAGTACAAGCGCTACCAGTACACGCCGAGCGGCGTTTCCCCCCGGGCCCTTCCAGGTCAACCCGGGCTCCAGTTCATCGCGGGGTCCGACGAGCACGACGAGAAGGGGCACCTCGTCTCGGACGTGCACAGCGGCATTCCGGTCTGGGTCGCGGAGCGCACGCGGATGATGGACAAGCGGATGCACAAGCTGGACGGGATCCTTGCCCAGTCCCTCCCGCCGGTCTGGGAAGGACCCGCCGATGCTCCACTGACGTTCGTCGCCTGGGGCTCGACCGTCGGCGCCATCCGGGACGCCATGGTCGTGCTCGCCGCCCAGGGACGGGCCACCAACCTCCTCTTCTTCCCGACCGTCTTCCCGCTCAACGGAAAGGGAATCCACGATACGATCGCGAAGACGCACCGCACGCTGCTCGTGGAGGCAAACTTCACCGGCCAGCTCGGGCGATTACTGCGCGCCGAGGCCGGGGTCGTCTTCCCGGAGCGGTTCTTCAAGTACGACGGCGAGCCGTTCTATCCGCACGAGCTCGTCGCCCGGGCCCTGGAGGTACTGAACCATGGCGCAAACTAGCGCGAAGCCGGCCATCACGCCGACCGGCCCGCCCCTCCCCCTGATCGGGAAGTCGGACACGAAGCCCACCTGGTGCCCGGGGTGCGGGGACTTCGGGGTCGTTGCGGCCGTCGAGATGGCCTTGAAGAAGCTGCAGATCCCGAGCCACAACGTGGTCATCATCTCGGGGATCGGCTGCTCCTCCAACCTTCCGCACTTCCTGAACTCGTACGGGTTCCATGCGATCCACGGCCGGTCCCTCCCCGTCGCGGAGGGGATCCGATGGGCGAACCACGGCCTCACGGTCATCGGCACCGGCGGGGACGGGGACGGCTTCGGGATCGGCGTCGGGCACTTCATCCACACGATGCGACGGAACGTCGACATGACGTACGTCACGATGGACAACCAGATCTACGGCCTGACGACCGGCCAGGCGAGCCCCACCTCCACGATCGGACAGAAGACGAAATCGACCCCGAACGGGGTCATCGAGCACCCGATCGACCCCATCTCCCTCGCGCTGGCGAGCGGGGCGACGTACGTCGCGCGCGGCTTCTCGGGCGACGTGAAGCAGCTCGCGGACCTGGTCGCGGGCGGCATCCAGCATCACGGGTTCTCGTTCGTCGACGTCTTCAGCCCGTGCGTCACCTACAACAAGCTCAACACGTTCGACTTCTTCCGCCAGCGCGTCTACAAGCTCGAGAGCGCCGGCCACGACCCCGGCGACATCGTGGCGGCGTTCGCCCGCTCGCTCGAGTGGGGCGACAAGATCCCGATCGGCCTCTTCTACCGGACCGAGCGCCCGACCTACGAGGACCTCGAGGAGGTCCTCTCCGCCGGCCCGCTCGCGCTCCAGAAATCCGGTCTCAAGGGCCAGGACGCGCTCCTGGACGAGTTCGTCTAGGGCGGCAGTACGTGCAGCTGGCCGTTTTGGAACAGGTAGGCATCGCCCTCGTGGAACAGCTCGGGGAAGGCGTACGAGTTGTTGAGGAACGGTCCCGGCGCGAACGGGGGCCAGAGGGTCGTGCTGGCGCCGGTCACGGCCACGAACCCCACCCGTAGGATCTCCAAGGCGGAGAGACCGCTCTCGTTGAGCGTCCCGTTGGTGAGCTCACGGACGACGAGGGCGTACGAGGCGTTCGCCTCCCCCCAACCGGGGACCATCGGGTAGAGCAACACCACGTTCGCGTCGTACGCCGGTACGAATTCGGCGGCGCTCCCGGGGGCGACGAGGAGGCGGGCCCCCGCCGGCAGGTGGGAGCCCATGTACGCAAGAAGCGCGAAGTCGGCCTCGGTGACGTTGCCGAAATCCGAGTACAGGGTCGTGAGCGGCCCCGGTAGCTGGGTCGGCGTGAAGGCCACGCCGGGCAGCACGATCACGAGCACGAGCGCGAGCGGGCCCAGCGCCGCGGCCCAAGGTCGTCGTGGAGCCGGTCTCCACGTCGTCCTCGCTGGGGGAGCGGCCGGTGTCGAGAGGACCGGGGTCGGGACCCGGATCGCGAACCATTCCAGGGCGAGGATCAGGGGAAGGGTCGCGACGAGCCCGTAAAGCGTGAACAGCCAGATGGACAGTTCGGCCGCGCTGGTGAGGTTGCTGAGGGCCACCGCGGGCCCGAAGCCGACGGAGGCTGCCATTTCGATGCCCAGGAGGCCGAACAGGACCATGAGCGCGGAGAGGAGGAAGGTCCGGAATCCGGAGGTGAAGCGGGCAAGGGGAGTGCGTCCCGCCAGGACCAGCAGCGCGAGCCCGACCGTCAGGAGGATCGCGAGTTCGAGTCGCAGCGCGGGGACCGGGGAGAGCCAAACATCGGTCGGTCGGAAGAGATACGGATCGACTAGGCCCACGATCTGGGCCGACGAGATCCCGGGACCCGCACCGGACGTCGTGACGCCGACCCCTCGGGCCAGCCTCCAGCTACCTTCGCCTCCCGCGAGGACGTACCAGGTCGGGGTGAGCACGGCGACCGCAACCGCGAGGCCTGCGGCCCACCGAAGCAACCAGCGTCCGGGAGACCCCGCAAACCGGGGCGCCGATAGGAATCCGGTGAGCAGGAGGGCCGGGAGGAGCCACTCGGCACCGACCGGGTTGAGCGCTGCCGAGTACCCGACCAGCCCTCCGAACGCGAGCGCGTCCGGCCACGACGGGACGTGGCGGAGCCACGTCGAGGCCTCGCCCGCCACGAGCAGGACGAGGGGGAACGCGGTGACGAAGTCGTTGCTCCCGCCGACCAGCACCCGGGTCCAGCTGGTGACGAGCGCCAGCATGAGGGCGACCGCGAGACCCGCCCGGTCGGTCCCGAACCAGCGGCGCCCGAAGACGTAGCCGCCGATCGGCGCGAGCGCGAAGAAGAGCGGGGTGACGAGCAGGCTGGTTCGCGCGACCGGGAGCCCGAGGAAGACCTGTGCGGCGCCCATCCACGCCGTCGTGCCCTGGGGATAGAGGATCCCGGTCGACGCGTAGGGCTGGAACGAGAGCGCCAACTGGTGGGCGTCGAGCAGTCGGGCGGTGTAGAGCGTGAGGAGACTCGAGTCGAACGTGTTCCCGGTGCCGGCCGGGGTCGCGAGGACCACTTCGAACACCAGTACTCCGAGCGACGCGAGCAGGGTGAGAAGGGCCGTCGGTCGTAGGAGGGGTCGGACCGCCGAGGCGAGCGATCCCCGGTCGGTCCGCCGGCGCCGGACCCGGTGGAGGACGATCCCAACCACCGCGATGAGGAAGAGGGCCAGGAGGAGCTGTTCCACGAAAAGACCGAAGGGGACGGCGGCGACTAGGTAGAAGGCGGCCCCCCCGAGGAAGAAGTCGAGGAGGAGCCGTTCGAGAGCCTCGAGGTCCCGCCACGCGTCCACCCGGCGGACCACGAGCAGGCGGACTCCCTCCCCCACCACCGTGGCCAGCACCCCGAACAGGAGCAGGCCGACGAGCAGGAGACCGCCGGAGGGGCCCGGTACCGCCACAGGACATCGACCTGTCTCCTCCTACAAGACGGTGCACCCCGAACGGTGAGTATTTACCGTGCGAAGCCGCCCCGAACGTCTGGGCGAACGCAGTGGACTCCTCCTCGGTCCGGGTCCGGGAGGGACTCTCGAGCGTCACTCGAGGCACCCTCTTCCTGCTCACCGCCACGTTGCTCTTCGTCCTCCTCACCTTCGTCGCCCGGGTCATCGTCGTCCAGAGCATCAGCCCCGAAGAATGGAGCGCGTTCTCCTGGAGTCTGACCCTCGCGGGGTTCCTGGCGGCCTTTGGCACGCTCGGCCTTCCCAACGCGCTCGCGCGAAGCCTCCCGTTCGCCAACACGGACGACGAACGCCGCGCCATGGTCCGGGGAAGCCTCATCGTGGCCGCGATCTGCGGGGCGAGCGTCACCGTCATCCTGTGGGTCGTCGGGCCCGCGGTAGGGAACCGGCTCGGTGAGCCGGACATCGGTCTCGCGCTGCGGTTCTTCTCGATCGCGGTCGGCGCGTCGATCGTCGCGAACGTCGTCGCCTCCATCTTCCAGGGGTACGAGGATGTGACCCCGAACGCCCTGTTCCTCCAGATCGTCAACCCGCTCCTGTTCGTCGCCTTCCTCGGCTTCGTCCTGTTCACGCACGGGTTCGCGCTCCCGAGCGGGACGCTCGGCTACGAGAGCGCCCTCCTCGCCTACGCCGCCGCGACCGTCGTCACCCTCGGGCTGGTCACGGTCTACGGCCTCGCCCGACTCCCGCGCCGCCTGCCGGCCGGACCCCGGGACCCGCCGGCGTTTCGGCGCCTCGTCTACTTTGCGGTCCCGCTCTTCGCCGCCGGCATCCTGGCCAGCGTGACCGGGAACGGCGACACGTTGATCCTCGGGGTCTTCACCCCGTCCTCCGTCGGGACGTACACCGCCTCGCTCACGCTCGCCCGCCTGCTCCCGATCGGGATCGGGGCTGTGGCCTACATCTTCCTGCCCGTGACCACCCGGTTCTACCGGGCCGGGGACACGAGCTCGATCCGAGTGACCTACACGACCGTGACCAAGTGGATGCTCCTGTTCTCCCTGCCCTTGTTCGTCGTGTTCTTCTTCGAGCCGAGCGGCTCCCTGGGCCTCGTCTACGGCAGCCGGTACACGGCGGTCATCGCCCCCCTCCAGATCACCGTCCTGGGCGCATTCGTGTCGACGATCCTGGGACCGGGCGCTTCGGCCCAGGTGGCCTTCGGCCAGACCCGGCTCGTGGCGTACAATTCCCTCGCCGCGGCGGTGGCGGACGTCGGGCTCTCGTTCTGGCTCGTTCCCCTTTACGGAGGGGTCGGAGCGGCCACGGCCTGGGCCGTCGCGACCGTGATCTTCACCGGTCTATCGGTCGGCGAGCTCGCGGTCCTCAACGGGGTCCACCCCTTCCGCGCCCACATGACCGTGCCGCTCCTCGCGACCGGCATCCCGCTCGGCATCGCCTTCGCGCTCCTCCACCCCGCGCTCCACTCCTGGGCCCTCCCCGTCCTGGGTCTCGCCGTCGCGTTCGCCTTCGTCGGGGCGGTCGTGCTCACGCGCAGCATCGACCGGGGGGACCAGATGTTCCTGCACGTGGTCGAGGAGCTGCTCGGTCGACGGATCCCGTTCGTCCGGCGGCTCGGCCGATGGGCCCTTGGACCCCAAGGACCCCCCTGAATCCGATTCCGGACCTGGGACTGTGTGCCCTGGACGCACATGGTCCACCAGGAGGAGCACGACACCCCCTCCCAGGAGGCAGAACACGTACTCCGCGAGGAGGTTGGCGGTCGCGACCGCGTTCGCGGCGTCCACGATCGCGGTGACGACCAGGAGAGCGAGGGCGGCCGCGATCGGATACCGCGGGTCGAGCCGAGCCCAGACCGAGTAGACGAGGTACACCCCCAAAAGGATGAGAAACACCTCGAGGTAGGGAATCGCCATTCGACCAGCGAGCGGCGCGGTACCTCAAAATGTCTCGGCCGGCTCCGCTGGGTAGCGGGCCGAGGCGGGTTATCCGACCTAAAGCCCCCAGTCAACTTTACATAGGATGTCCCGCATGGAAACGGTAGCCTGGCATCTGGGCTACTTCATGCCGACGTCATTCTGGGGCCAACGGGTAGTTCCTCTCGGGCTGGGTGTCGCGATGCTCGCGACGCTGGTCGCTGCCGCCCTCTCCCCCAACATCGGCGCCGTGCCCGCCCAAACGAGCTGCCAGTACTCGACCTGCTCTTCCGGCACCAGCTCTCCCTTCCCCTGGTGGATCGTCGGCGTCATCGCGATCATCATCATCGGCCTCCTCGCCGCCTACCTTGCCTTCGGCCGCCGCCGGCCCCCTTCCGGCGGGGACCAGGGACCGACCGCCTGGGAGCCGCCGGCCGGAGCCTCGACCGGCGCCGCAGCCGCAGGCACCTCTGCCCCCTCCGCCCCCTCCGCCCCCTCCGGACCGTCGGGGACCGCGGGCGAAGCACCGGCCTACCTAGAGACCTCGGAGGACGTCGGAGCCGTACTGCCCGCCGTCGCCGGCGGAGCCGCCGCGGGAGCCGCGGCCGGAGCCGCTGCCGGTGAGGAGGAGCCCGACATCGACTCGTTGATGGCCGAGCTGGACAAGATCAGTGGGGAGATCCTGAAGAAAGCCCCCAAGTCCGGCACGAACAGCTCCTCGGGCGCCGAAGGCGCGGACGAGACCACCGAGAAGTAGTCGGGGTAACTCGACCGGCTTCTGTTAAATCCCCCCTCGGCGATTTCGAAGGCGATGGCGTTGGCGCCCGGTCCCGTGTCCGATGAGAACCGGCTCTTGGAGGAGCTCCACCGGGCCGTCGCCCACGCGCCCTCACGACCGACCGAGATCGAGGTCGGGATCGCCCTTTCGATTGCGCTCGGACGGACCCGGCCCGTCGTCTCGTGCGGGGGATGCCAGACCCCCCTCGAGTTCGAGGGGATCCCGGCCCGGACCAACGCCCACCTGACCGCCCCCTTTCGTCTCCTCTACTCCGCTCCGACCGACCCTCCTCCCCCCGGATCGTAGCCGGGCGGATCCCCCGTGACGTTCACCCTGGTCGGCTCGATCGCGAATTCCATCATCTTCATCCTCACCACCATCGGGCTCCCGGGCCTCCTCGCTCTGATGATCGTGGAAAGCTTCGGGATCCCACCGGTCCCGAGCGAGATCATCCTCCCGTTCACCGGATTTCTCATCGTCACCGGGGTCTTCCCGCTCCTCCCCGCCATCGCCCTGGCGCTCGCCGGCGGCCTGATCGGTTCGTACGCGGCGTTCGCGGTCGGGTGGTGGTGGCGCGACCGGATCACGGGGATGGGCATCGGCCCGTTCCGGCTGGAGGAGCGTCACCTCGCCCGGGTCGACGGGTGGTTCGCGCGGCACGGGGAAGCGACCGTGCTCCTCTGTCGGATGGTCCCGGTCGTCCGGAGCTACATCAGCTACCCGGCGGGCAGCGCTCGGATGGAGCCGGTCCGTTTCGGGGTCTTCACGCTCGTCGGTACTATCCCCTTCACGCTCGGCCTGATCTACGGCGGAATGCTCCTCGGATCCCACTGGAACCAGATCGAGCAGGACTTCTCGATCCTGGACTACGTCCTCGTGGCGCTGCTCGTGGTGGGCGTGGTCTACTTCCTCGTCCTCTTGGTCCGGCGAGGTCGTGAGGTCGCGCCGCCCTCGGAGCGGACCTCACCCACGGCCACGGCACCGGCCGCCGACCTTCCCGCTCCGCCGCTCCCTCCGCCCGACCGGCCCTGAGGGGCCCATCGACGGCCTACGGGGGAGGTTCGGCGACGGGAGCGAATTCCGGCCGGACGATCTGGCCGGTCGGCTTTCCCTCGTACTCCCCGTCGGCCACGACCCGCTCGCCGCGCAGGTAGACCTCCCGGGGGAAGATCGCCTCCCATCCCCCGAACGCAGTCCAACCGGAGGGCGCGTGGAGGTGGTCGGCATCGAGGGCGGTCCGCTTGCGGAAATCCACGACCATGAAGTGGGCGCGGTGACCGGGAGCGATCCGGCCGTGCGGTTGGCCCATCCATCGCGCGGGACGGTCGCACGCCGCGGCGACCAGGACGGACAGAGGAACTTCGTTCGCCCGGACCTTCGCCAGCAAGAGGGGAAGCATCGTTTCGACCCCCGGCATCCCGCTGGGAGCCAAGGGGAAGGGCCGCTCCTTCTCCTCGAGGGAGTGGGGGGCGTGGTCGCTCGCGAGGACCGGAACCTCCCCGCGGGTGAAGGCGACCCACAGGTCCCGGCGATCCGCCTCGCTCCGCAGGGGTGGGTTCACCTTCGTGAAGGCATCCCGTCCCGTCTGGTCGTTCAGGAGCAGGTGCTGCGGGGTCACCTCGAAGGAGACCCCGGCGGTGCGGAGCCGCTCGGCGGCCGCCGGCGTGGTAACGTGGGCCACGTGAAGTCGGAGCGAGGTGGGACCGGGCAGGAGGCGGTCGAGCGCCGCCCTCTCGGAGGTCGGCGGGCGGTGGGCGTTCCACGAGACGGGATCGGTGGGCGCCGCGGATCCCAGGAAGTGCCGGGCATCCTCGGCATGGACGCTGACCGGTAGCCCGAGCGTCGCGAGCCGCGCGAGGAGTTCGGGAAGGTTCCTTGGGTCGGGTGGTTCCGGAACGCCCGTCGTGGGACTCAGGTAGACCTTGAAGGCGCCCGCCTGGGTCGCCAGGGCCGGCAGGGCCCGGGGGTCGCCCGGGGTGGCGTACAAGAGGACGTCGGTCGCGGCGTGTCCTCGGACCCGGGCCTCCTTGTCCCGGAGGGTCTCCAAGTTGGTGATGGGAGGGGTGGTGTTGGGCATCTCCCCGACGAGCGCGACCCCTCCGAGAGCGGCTTGCACGGTCCCGGTGGCGAGAGTCTCCACTCTCGGGTCCCCGCCGGGTTCGCGGAAATGCACGTGGAGGTCGGTCGCGGCCGGCAGGATGACCGCATCCCCGACATCGTGGCGACGACGTCCCTTGACCACCTTCCCTACGGTCTGGATCCACCCGTCCTCGGAGATGGCGATCTCGATCGATTGGAGCTTGCCGGACACGAAGGCCCGGCCCGCCAGGACCAGAGCGGGGGCCTCCCGACGGCGTCGCTCGCTGTCCGGCCGCCGCCGGATCTTGGAAGGCATCGATGGGGGGACGCGGTCCGGTCTTTAGAAGACGCCGTTCGACCTCCCCAAGCGTATTTCTGCCCGGCCCGTTCCCCCTACGGGGGAGAAACCGACGGCGCGCACCGCTGGCTGGACCTACGCCCGCAGCGGGGTCAACCGGTCCGAGGTCTCTTCCGCGCTGTACGAACTCCTCCGGGCGGCGCGGTACGCTCCCCCGCCCACCCACGGTCGGCCCGTGGACGTTCCGGGGCATTACGCCGGGATGATCCGCATCGGCCGGGAGACCATCGCCGTCACGACGGACACGGTCGGAACGAAGGTTCTGCTGGCCGAGGAGGTCGGCCGCTGGGAGGAGGTCGGCGAGGATATCGTCGGGGTCAACGTGAACGACCTCGCCGCGGTCGGGGCCCGGACGGCCGGCCTCGTCGACGTGATCCTGTGCGGACGCCTCCGTCGGGCCGAGTTCCGGGCGATTGGCCGGGGCCTCGGTCGTGGCCTGCGCGCCGCCGAGTGCGCACTCCTCGGAGGCGAGACCGCGGTCGTGCCCGAGATCGTCCACGGGATGGACTTGGGCGGGACGGCGTTCGGGTTCTTCCCGGGACGACGGGTTCCCATCACCGGAACCCGGATCCGACCGGGGGATGTGCTGCTGGGGATTCCCTCGAACGGTCTCCATGCGAACGGGTTCACCCTCGTTCGCCGACTCCTTCGGAAGGGTTCGGTGAACCTGGGACGGCCCCGACCCGGAGGTCGGGGTCCGATCGGTCGCGAACTGCTCCACCCGACCCGGATCTACACGCGTGCGGTCGACGCGATCGCCGACGATCCGGGCGTCCACGGGCTCGCCCACATTTCCGGTGGCGGCGTGCGGAACCTCGTTCGCCTCCACCCCAAGGTTGCCTTCGTGTTCGACCGGTGGCCCGCCCCCCCGCCTCTCTTCGGCTGGCTGCAGCAGCTCGGCCGGATCTCGGACGAGGAGATGTTCCAGACGTTCAACATGGGGGTCGGGTTCGTCGTGGTCGCGCGGTCGGATCGGGTCGCTCCGATCTTAAGTCGCCTCGCCCGATCGGGGGCACGCGGAGTCCGGGAGATCGGGCGCGTGGCGCGAGGCACCGGGGTCGCAGTGCCCGCCCTCGGTCTGCGGTACGAAGGGTACGGCTGAGCCCGCCTGGGTGGGGCGGGTCTCGACGCAAATCCTTACTCCTCCGGTACTTGGCACCGCCGTGACGTTCACGTGGGGGGTTCGGGAACGCGCCGTCGCGCTCTGCCTCGCAGCGTCGTTGATGTGGGCGCTGTACTACCCGTTCGTCCTGGGCGCCCGGTCGGGGGCGAGTCCCTCCGCGACCATCGTCTACCCGTTCGTGTTCGGCGGGCTCGCCTACGCGATCTACGCGGTCGCCCGAGGTTTCGGACGCCCCTTTGCCCGCCTCTGGGGCCAGACCACGGCGTGGCTCCGGGTCGCGTTCCTGATCGGGATGCAACTCTCCGTGCTCGCGTCGACCTACCTCGCCGGACCGGTCGACACCTCCCTGCTCTCCCTGATCGGAGACGTCGTGCTGACCCCGGTCCTCGTGGTCGTGTTCTGGTCCAGTCACCGGGGGAACATCGGCACGAGGTGGTTCGCGCTGGGTCTCGTGCTCTCGCTGATCGGGGGCACCCTTACGATCGCCGGCGGTCAGACGCTCGCCCCCGTCATCGGAGCCGCGTGGATCGCGGTCGCGGCGGTCCCCTTCATGGTCGCGATCTACTTCCTGCTCTCGGCGTACGAGAACGAGCGTACTCCGTCCACGGCGGTCGTCGGGCAATCGATGGTCGCCGCGGCGTTCCTCAGCGTGATCGTGTCACCCCTTCTTCCCGGAGGATTCGCTTCGCTCCTCACGGTCGACCCGCTGGCCTTTGGCCTCCTCGTGGTGACCGGTGCCACTTCGTTCTTCCTCGCACCCTGGCTGTACTTCCGGGCGATCGAGGAGGCGGGTATCGTGATCCCCCCGATGTTGATGACCGCTATCCCGGTCTTCACGCTGCTCTTGAGCGCATTCGTCCTCCGGCTGGGTCTGCCGATCCTCGCGGCCTTGGGGATCCCGATCGCGGTGGTCGGGGCCCTCCTGACCCTGCGCGGTGAGTCGGCGCCGCCCGTCCCGAGCCCAACGCCCCCCTCCCCGCCGTGAGCGGGGCTCTTCAGCCGTGGTCCGCCAGACTCCGTTGGGTCGTCTTGCGGCGGGGCCGCTTACCCACGTCCGCGAGCGGCGTGTCGAGCGAGGCCGGTGTCGCGGGAGATTCGGTGGAGGTCGGAAGTTCGTTCGCGCCGAGCCGCTGCTGGTGGCTCCCCCGAAGCAGCGACGCGGCATCCCAGTCGAACACCTCCGTCACCCGGGCCAGGGTTTGGGCGACCCGGTCGGCGTAATACTCCCAGTCCGCCTCGGCCGTGAACGCACGTCCTTCGACCCACGGCTCGACCTCCTGCGGGCTCTGACGAGAGTTGGTCACGATCCAGGCGACCCGCATACCGGGAATGACGTCGTATCCCTCTTCCCGGAGCTTTCGGAAGACCCGGAGGAACGGCAGCGCATCCCGGGTCGATTCGTTGTATTCCTGCTCGGCTCGGACGGTCCGGGCGATGACCAGTCGCTCGACGGGGACCTTCCGCTCCCGGACCGCCTGCACGAGCTCACGAGAGCGTCGGATCGCCCCGTCGGTATCGCCCTTGAGCACGAGCCCGAAGACCTCCATGAGCGCCTCCGACTGGTAGTCGAAGGCGTCCGTCCGCCGGGTCTCGTACCCCCGGACGACCAGCTCGGCCTTGGGCCAGGCGCTCTGCCCCACGTACCGCTTCTTCGCGCCGTGGGAGAAGAACGCCTCGTAGACCGACTGGAACTCGAAGGTGACCCCTTCGCGGGTGAACCGGCGGGCGATCCCCTCTCCGAATTCACGGGCCCCCTCGAGAGAGGGCGTCGGAGAGCGCACGAAGACCGAGTCCGTGTCGGAGTACACGACCTCGTGTCCGTCCTTCTCGAGGTCCTTGATGATCGAGGTGATCGCCTCGCGCGCGAACGCGGTGATGGCCGCGCCGATGTCCTTGTTGGTGAAGCGATAGAAGCTGGAGGCGAGGACCCCGTAGAACGAATTCATCAGGATCTTCACGGCGTTCTGCAGTCCGTCGTAGTACGTCGCGATCTCGGGGGAAGTGGCCGTGCGACCGGCGGACCGGAACCGGTCGCGGTCCGCCAGCAGGTCGGCCAGGATCTCGGGGATCAGGCCGCGGCGGATCGACGTCGCGAGGAATCGGGCCCCGGACGGGGCGACCGTGCTCCCCTCGGGAGAGAGGGTGGTGAAGCAGAGGTTCCGGTCGATGATGATCGAGGGATACATCGACTTGAAGTCGAGCACGACGACCCAGTGGTAGATCCCCGGACGGATCGCGTGGACGTAGCCGCCCTCGATCGGGTTCTCGCGCCCGGCGCGGTGATTCATCGGAACACCGACCTGCTGCCGATCCGCGCGGGGGATCAACATCGCGTCGATGAACAGGGACGTTCGACCGTTGAGACCCTCCTCGAGCGGCAGGCCCGCGACGGTCGCCATGTCCGCGGCCTTCTCCATGGACCGGAGGCGCTGCAGGATGCGGAGCGCGAGGTCGGCGTCGTGCTCGCAATACTCCATCACCCGGGCCGGGTCGCGTGCCCACTCTTCGTCGATCTTCCGTCGGTCGACGTCCAGCTTGGAATCGTTGAGCAGCGTTCGCGCGACGAACTGGAGCGTCTCCTGCTTCGGCCGGAGCTCGCGGCGGGCCGACCACCACGCGTCCGCCACGACGCGCCCGTGGACCTTCCAGAGCCGTTCGCCGGCTTCGCTGGGAGGCGCCCGGTCCCGACCAAACTTGAGGTCACTCAGACCGGTCGCCTTGGCCCGCTCGACCAGGAGCGGGAAGTCGTAGCCTCCGATGTTGTACCCGGTGATGACGTCCGGATCGTCCTCCGCGATGACCTCGACGAACCGTTCGAGGATCTTGCGTTCTTCCGGATCGCCGAACCGGAAGGTTCGCCGGTCCTTGCCCCCCCCTTCGGCGACGCCGCAGATCGTGAAGATGGTCCGGGCCCGGATCGCGTTCTCGATATCGAACGAGAGGACACGGAGGGAGGGACGGAACGGCTTGGCGGCTCGGATGTCGTGCTCGGTCGTCACGACCCGGACTACGTCGGGCACGGTGTACTGGGCCCGAATCTCGGGAGGTTCCTCCTCGGCGTCGAAGGCGAGCGTCAGGCCGATGCCCTTGTCGTAGAGGAACCGGTGGACGAACGGGATGTCGCACGCCAGCACGCTCGACTCGTCGCCCGGCTTACGGTAGCGGTCCCGGTACTGGGGCACCAGGAACGGGTGCTGCAGCGTGACGTGGATCGCGGGCCGGTCGCGGCCGCCGACCCACGTGACGATGTCCTTCACGTCGAGGATCTCGGGGTCCTTCTTCAGGCTCGCCCGGGTCTCGTCCGTCGGTTCGGTGAGCACGAAGTACGGACGGAAGCCATAGTACCGAGCGACGAGGGGGTGTCCCTCCCGAGTTCGGCCGAACAGCTCGACCACCACCCCGTCGTCCCGGGTCTGGTACGTGCCCTCCAGGAGAAACAACTCAACGGACCGCACGGTCCCTCGACCCCGCCCTCGATTAAAGCGGTTCCCGCGCGATCCGGCCCGAGAGGGTCGGGATCCAACTTCCGAGCCGGTCGATATCCTCGTTCCATCGTAGAGCCATCCGAGCGGATCGAAGCGCGGCAGCGGGATGGATCATCGGGAACAGTTCCCAGCCGGGGACACGACGTGGTCGCCCGGCACACTGCAGGATCCGGGGCGCGGTCGGGTCGATCGCCGCCAGGGCGTGGGCGCCTAAGGTGACCAGGGCCAAGGGGTGGAGGAGGGCGAGTTGTCGGTCCAAGTACGGGCGGCAGCTCCGGGCCGCCCCGATATGGAACCGGTTCTCCGGTGGGCGGCATTTGATCAAGTTCAGGATTCCCACCTCGTCGGGAGGAAGACCGATCGTGAGAAGCGCCGCGTCCAATCGGCGTCCGGAACGACCCACGAAGGGAACGCCGAGCCGGTCCTCCTCCGCGCCCGGGGCTTCCCCGATGAATACGATCCGTGGGAGGCGACTCCCCCGGTACACCACCACGTGAGTCCGGGTGGCGTGGAGGGGACAACGCGTACAGCTCTCGATCTCGCGGTGGAGACCTTCCCAGGAGCCCGGGTCCGCGGGCCGACGGGGTCGGTGCCCGGTGGACGATGCGGCCAGCGGTCTGGACTCCCTCCGGTCGACCTTGGAGGGCATGCTCGAGAGTCCCACGGGCCGCACCTTAAATAGAGGGGCCCTGTGGCTCGGCCCCTCCCCCGAAAATGCCTCCGCCCTCTGGTCTCAACACTGCGGGTCGTCTCGAGACCCTTCGTCAGCGGCGACGCTGGTCGGACCGGTACTATAAGCGTCGGACGCTCCATCTTAAGGAGCGCTCGGACCCCCTGGAAGGGGCCCCCCAGGCCCGCGGGATCGTCATCGAGAAGGTCGGCGTCGAGGCCAAGCAGCCCAACTCGGCCATCCGCAAGTGCGTAAAGGTCCAGCTGATCAAGAACGGCCGTCAGGTCACCGCGTTCGCGGTCGGAGATGGGGCCATCAACTTTATTGACGAGCACGACGAGGTGCTGGTCGAGGGCATCGGGGGACGTATGGGACGATCCTACGGCGACATCCCCGGCGTCCGGTACAAGGTGATCCAGGTGAACGGCACGTCGCTGGACGAGCTCGTTCGGGGACGCAAGGAGAAGCCGGCCCGATGAGCGGCCCCCGCGAGCCGGCCTACTCGGCCGAGGCATCTGCCGAGGACGCCGGCCCGGTCGTCGTCCGTACCGTGGCCCACCCGCCGCCCCCCTTCCCGCTGCCCCCGCTGTTCGGAAAGTATCCGTTCGAGGGCGTCGAGGTCCACGACCCCGGCCTCCTGCCGTACATCTACATCCATCCAATCTACGCCCCCCACACCGAGGGAAAGCTCGCCGGCCGACCGTTCTTGAAGGCCCGCATGCATCTCGTCGAGCGCCTCGCGAACAGCCTGATGAAGGGGGGCAAGTTCACGGGCAAGAAGTCGAAGGCCCTTGCGACCGTCCGAAAGGCGTTCGACGAGGTCGCCCAGAAAGAGGGGAAGAACCCTCTCCAGCTTCTCGTGGATGCGGTCGAGAACGCGGCGCCCCGCGAGGAGGTCACCCGTCTCCAGTTCGGAGGGATCTCGGTGCCCCGGGCGGTCGATGCCTCGCCCGCTCGCCGCCTCAACGTCGCCATCCGCAACCTGGCCCTCGGCGCCATTCAGGCGTCGCACAAGTCGATCAAGCCCATCCACAGCTGCCTCGCCGATGAGATCCGACTCGCCGCCAAGGGCGACCAGACGTCGTTCGCGGTCGGCCGCAAGGAAGAGGTTGAGCGCGTCGCGCAGTCGGCGCGTTAACGTCTCGGCACCGAGGTCTCGAACATGACGCACATCCGGGCAGAGTTGGCGAAGGCCATCCCCGACATGATGCGGAACGTCGACCAGATCCGCAACATTGGGATCATCGCCCACATCCACCATGGCAAGACGACCCTCTCGGACAACTTGCTTGCCGCGGCGGGGATGATCTCGAACGAGCTCGCGGGCAAGCAGCTCTACCTCAATTTCGACGAACAGGAGCAGGCGCGCCTGCTCACGATCAACAACGCTGACGTCACCATCGTCCACGAGTTCGACGGCCAGCAGTATCTGATCAACCTCATCGACACGCCGGGCCACGTCGACTTCGGCGGAGACGTCACCCGGGCGATGCGGGCCGTCGACGGGGCGGTCGTCGTCGTCTGCGCGGTCGAGGGCGTGATGGCGCAGACCGAAACGGTCTTGCGTCAGGCCCTCCGCGAGAAGGTCAAGCCAATCCTCTTCATCAACAAGGTCGACCGGGCGATCAAGGAGCTCCAGCTGACCTCGGAGGCGCTCCAGAAGCGCTTCACGGCCATCATCAGCGAGGTCAACGAGCTGATCCGCAAGATGGCACCGGACGAGTTCGTCGACGAGTGGAGTGTCGACCCGCGCGACGGGTCGGTCGCGTTCGGCTCGGGGTACGACAACTGGGCGATCAGCGTCCCCTACATGCAGAAGACCGGCGTGAAGTTCCCCGATATCATCGAGTACGTGACGACCGGCCGGACGAAGGAGATCGCGCAGAAGGCGAAGATCAACGACGTCATCTTCGACATGGTCGTCCGCCACCTCCCGAGCCCGCACGTCGCCCAGCGGTACCGCATTCCCAACATCTGGAAGGGCGACACCACGTCCGCCGTCGGCATGGCGATGGTCGCCACCGAGACCGACGGCCCGACTTCGTTCATGGTCACGGACATCACGATGGACCCGAGCGCCGGCGAGATCGCCACCGGACGAGTCTTCTCGGGCAAGCTGCAGAAGGGGATGGAGCTCGCCGTCGTCGGGACCAAGATCCGCAACCGCATCCAGCACGTTTCCCTCTTCATGGGTCCCGAACGCCTGATGGTCGAGGAGGTCACGGCGGGCAACATCGCCGCCGTCATCGGTCTGAACGACGCGTTCGCGGGAACGACGATGTCCACGGACGTCACGATGGCGCCCTTCGAGGAGATCCGGCACGTCTCGGAGCCGGTCGTCACCGTCGCCATCGAACCGAAGCGCATGGCGGACCTGCCGAAATTGATCGAGGTCATGCGGAAGGTCGGCAAGGAGGACGCCAGCCTCCGGGTCGAGATCAACCAGGAGACCGGCGAGCACCTTCTCTCAGGGATGGGCGAGCTCCACCTCGAGATCACCCAGTACCGGATCGTCAACGACTACAAGGTCGAGATCGAGGCCTCGAAGCCCATCGTCGTGTACCGGGAGCTCGTGCAGCATCCCGGGGGCCCGTTCGAGGGCAAGAGCCCGAACAAGCACAACAAGTTCTACTTCGAGGTCGAGGCGCTCCCGGCGGCGGTCGTCCAGGCGATCAAGGACGGCGAGATCCCCCAGGGGAAGTCGTTCAAGGACACGAAGACCCTCGTCGCGAAGCTCGACACCATGGGCGTCTCGCGGGACGAGGGACGCGGGATTGTAGCGGTCGAGGGCACGAACATCCTGTTCGACGTCACGAAAGGGATCCAGTACCTCAACGAGACCATGGACCTCATCGTCGACGCCTTCAAGGAGGCCGTGAACCGCGGCCCGCTCGCGAACGAGAAGGTATACGGGCTCAAGGTCCGTCTCGTCGACGCGAAGCTCCACGAGGATTCGATCCACCGCGGGCCGGCGCAGACCATCCCCGCCGCCCGCAGCGGGATCTACGGCGCGATGTGCCTCGGGGACCGGATGCTGCTCGAACCGTTCCAGAAGGCCACCGTCAACGTGCCGCAGGAGGTCCTGGCCAACGCGACCCGGGAGCTGCAGCGGCGACGGGGGGAGATCCTCGACATGACGAGCGTCGGGGACCTGCAGACGGTCATCGCCAAGGTCCCGGTGGCCGAGATGTTCGGCTTCGCCTCCGACATCCGTAGCGCGACCGCGGGCAAGGTCCTCTGGTCGACCGAGTCGCTCGGGTTCGAGCCGGTCCCGAACGAGCTCCAGCAGAAGGTCGTCTCCGAGATCCGCCAGCGCCGGGGCTTGAAGCCCGAGCCCTACGATGCCAGCTACTACTCTGGGTAACGGGTTCGCTGCCGTCCCGAGGGGACCCGTGCTGACGTTAACAAACTACAGGCTGTAGTAGGTATCGTCGAGAACCTACTACAGGCTGCGTAGGTATGCTGCATTAGCTACTATCTGTCGTAGTAGCTTTGCGGGCGCTCGCCGGCGAGTCGGGTCCCTTCCACGCGCTGTCCAGGGTCCGCTGGGCTCGGCCCCGAGGTCCCTCGGCCGACCACGACCGGATCGGCCAGGCTCCCTCGTGGTCGAGGAGCCACCGCTTCCGCCAGAGACCAAGGCCGAATCCGGTGATCGCGCCTCCCGTGCCGATCACGCGATGGCACGGGATGATGATCGGGATCGGGTTGCGTGCCATGGCTCCCCCGACGGCGCGGGCCGAACCGGGGAACCCGGACTTGCGGGCCAGCTCCCCGTAGGTGGTGGTCCGACCCGCCGTCACCGTCCGGAGCTGGGTCCAAACGGCTCGGTCGAAGGCCGACGAGGTATCCGGATCGACCTCGACCGCGAAGTCGGTCCGAATGCCCCGAAAATACTCACTGAGCTGGCGGGGCGGGCTCGCGGCGGGGAAGGGCGGCTTGCGGCGCACCGCGCCCGGCGGAACGCCGGTCTGGTGAACGCCCTTCTCCAGGAGGTCCACGACCCGCACGTGCGGCCCCTGGTAGACGATGCGAAAGATCCCGATCGGGGTCGGGACGTCGGCCACCTCGAGTGGGTCGACCATCGGGAACGAGCAGGGCGGGCGGCCTTATGGCGTTTCAACCGCCGCCGTTCCCCTCCAGGCCGTTCGCCGTGATCCGGAACTCGGCCGCACCCTCGGGGCGGTCGCGGTGCTTCATCAGCACGACCCGGCGGCGGGGGCCCGGTAGGCGCTCGAAGAAGAGGATCGTCTTGGCGGCATGGTTGAGGAAGGAGCCGCCGAGGGGCTCGAGCCGGTCTTCCCGCATGCTCCGCCAGACCTGGTTCGTGAAGACCGCCGGCACGTGGGCCTCGAGTGCGGTCCGGACGAGCTCGGCGATCTCGAGAGAGAGCGCCTGGCGGGCGTCGTCCTCGTCCGGTCCCGAGAGGGAGAGACGGTAGTAGGAGGTCGCCGAATCGACGACCAGGAGCCCGACCGGTCGCTTTCCCTCTCGAGCGAGCGCGCACGCGGTGCGGACCGCCGCACCGAGTTCGTCCAGCGTCTTGGGGGTCGAGAGGAGGAACCGCTTGAGGATCTTCTCGAGTCCGTCGCCCGCGACGGCCCGGAGGCGGTCCACGCTCACCCCTTCCGTGTCGACGTAGAAGACCCACCGACCCTCGCGGGCGACCCGGTAGGCAATCTGGAGGCAGAACAGGGTCTTCCCGCTCCCGCCCTCCCCGTACAGCTCGGTGACCGAATCGGTCTCGAGTCCGCCGCCCAGGAGTCGGTCGACCGACGCGATCCCGGTCGGCAAACGGTCCGGTTCCACGAGGGTCGGGAGGAACCCGGCGACTTAGCAACGATGGGGGGCTCGGGGCGAGCCGTTGGGTCGTTCTGTCCTCACGACGGCGCAGGAGCTCTTCCCCCTCGCTCCGCTCGCGGGGCCCTCGTGCGCTTTCCATCCCACGGTTCATACGCCCCGAACGCGTTCCACTCAGGGGGTAAGCGAAATGCCGGTTCAAGCTTCGTCCCCTCACCCTCTCAACAACCTCCCCGCACGCGACTCCACGGCCCTCATTCACGCCACAGTGTTGCTAGTGATTATCGCGGGCACCGTGGGAGCTTGGGTTTACATCGGACTGGTTAGCATACCTCCAGCCGTCCCCGAGACCGCACCCATCGGAAGTGCGTTCGCCGTAGGGAACCCGACCAACGGTACGTGTCCCTCCGCGAGCACCTTTCTCGCCGAAGGATGCCGGGGGCCGACCCACTTTTACTTTCGACTCGCCATCCTCGCGTCCACGGTGCAGTTCGGTGACGTCCAGTTCATCATCCATACACCCTCCGGCGCGATCGACGTCGCGCCGGGGGGGCTCGGGTTCACAGTCCTGGCTCCGAATGGCACGGTCGCGGCCCAATACGCGGGATCGGGCGGTACGATGTCGATGTCCTCCGTGTGGACCTACGAGCACGGGACCACGGCGTCGACCCCCCTGAACACAAACGACACCATCATGATCGACATTGGCACGACGAACCCGTTCGACGAGAGGTTGCAGTTCTCCGCTCTCGGCACCGGCGAATATTCCGGGACAACCGGGTTACTGACCCTGCCATAGTCCCCCCGTGGCTTCCATCGCGGGTCCTCCCCGCTCGCTCCGCTCGCGGGTCCCCGCACTCCGCGAAAGCGAGCGAGGTTAGGCGGGCGGAGCTGTTGCCGATGTCGTCGCGTGCGTGGGATAGTACACGTAGAGCAGATACCACTGGATCGCAACGTACAGGAAGACCGCGCCGACGATCGCAAGGACGACCAAGCCCAGTCGTCCGATGGGACCCCCCGGGGAGATGTAGCCGAGGAACGCCGACAGGACCACGGTGCTCGCCAAGCCCAGAACGACCTGAGCGGCCGTGGGCTTCCGCTCGTAGAACGCGAGCGGGATCAGGCCGGGAAGCATCATCGCAAGGTCCAGTTCCGGACCCGATTAGAAGGGGTCGTAGCGCGAAGGGGACAAGTGGAGGGAGCGCTCGGGTCAGCGGGCGCCTGCGATCGGATACGCGCGGCCGAGCTCGGGCGGCCGCACCGTCGGGCCCGCCACCTCGAACGCCTCGGGATGCTCCGTGTGGATGGGGTAGACGGTCCGAGCCCCCGTGGTCCGGATCAATTCGAGGAGCTCGGCCCCCGACGCATGACCGCTTGCGTGCATCTGGTGGAACCGGAGCCCGAAGTGGTCGAGCCAGTTGTGGAGGACGTGATCGGAGACGTCGTCCTCGCTGAACGGCTCGCTCATGGAGTGGATGAACGGACTCTCCTTCGCGGGCCGCAGGTCGATCAGCTCCGGGAAGTGGGCGAAGTCGAGCGCCAGGAGGTACTGCCGGCCCCGGTCGCGGACCTCCTCGGCGTTCAGCGCGGTGTCGAGGAACGGCCGCTCCCATAGGAAGGTCGTTCGCTTCTTCCGCGCGTAGACGCGGAGGTTCGGCGAGCTTCCCGGCACCGGAACGGTCCCGCTTGGAAATCGCGGGGCGACTGCGGTGAGGAGATGCGCGGTCCGAACCGAGACGACCAGGTCTCGCCCCGCCTCCGCCGCGGCGGCGTGGAGCGTGGTCAGGCGGTCGATGTCGCGGGGATACGTGCAGGCGAGGGCGAGATCGTGGTGGTCGGTGAGGACCCGGTCGACCCCCCGCCGGACCCCCTCTTCCGTCAGGTTCCGTCGGGGGTCCGGCCCCGCCCGCGTCCCCTCGATGAGGAGCGCGTCGACCCCCTCCTTCGCCACGGCCTCGAAGAAGCGGTGGGTGTCCGCGGCCCGGGGCCCGTGGTGGCGGAAGTCGCCGGTGTACGCGAGCGTCCCCCCGCTCGTGCGCACGAGGAACCCGTAGGCGAACGGGATCGAGTGGTCGACGGGGAACGGGACCACCTCGATCCGCCCGACCCGGACCGGGGACGCGTCCGAGAAGACCTTCCAGTGATGGTCCCCGTACTTCATCCGGGTCGACCGCTCGATCGCCTCGAGGAGGGTTCGGGTCCCCTCGCCGACGTAGACCGGGATCTCCGGGTCGACCAAGTGGAGATAGCCCGCGTGGTCGGCGTGGGCGTGGCTCACGAAGATCGCGTTGACCTCGGGGGAGGTGTAGGCGAGGTCGGAGTCGCCGAGGGCCGCCTTCGAGTAGAGCCCCGGAAGGCGGGGGATGAGGTCGAACTCGAGCAGGTCCTTCGCCGGACACGTCGTGCGAGGTTGGAGGTAGTCGACGTAGTACTCCTCCATCCGGGGCGAGAACGAGGGACCGAAGTCGAACAGGACCTTGTCGGGACCGTCCTCGATGAGGATCTTGTTGCCTCCGATCTCGTGCACTCCTCCCATGAACCGGACGGTTGGGGCGTTCACGCATTCCCGAAACGGCCGGCACGGAAACGGTTTGTCGCCCCCGGGTCGGAGAGGTTTTCGGCGCGTGCGCGTCCGGGGGCGCTAATGGCGCGCCCCCGTGCGTCCCGCCTCCGTTCCTCCGGACCCTTGCGGCGAGCCCCCAATCCGAGGGCGACGGCCGAGGAGCATCGGGACGTTCTCCGGCTCGTGCGCGGCCTCGTCGACGAGCTCGACCCGAGCGGAAGGTCCGCCGTCTTGTTGGCCGGCAGCTGGGCCCGGGGCGACGCCCATACGGCGTCCGACATCGACGTGTGGGTGGTCGGAAGGCGATCGCAGGAACGTCACCGGCTCTTGGGGCGGAACGGTCGGCTCGTCACCGTGAAGTACAGCACGATCGCTCAGGACCGCCGGGAGATGCGAAATCCGGCTCGGCTCTATGGCGCGGTGCCCGGCTGGCGGACCGCAAAGGTCCTCCGCGACCCGAAGGGAACGGCGGCCCGATTGAAGCAGGAGGCGCGGGGGTTCCGATGGGAGCGCGTTCGTCGGACCCGCGACGCGTACGTGGCCGGCCAGCTCGCCGGCTGGGCCGAGGAGGTGATGAAGCTCCGCCGGGCGATGGAGACCGGAGAGCGGGAGACCGCCTCCGTCCAGCGGAACCTTCTCGCCACCCACCTGGCCGTCCTCCGGGCCATGGAGCTCGAGTTGCTCTGGGACACCGAAAACGGGCTCTGGGAGCAGACGGCGAGACGGGCCGGCCCGGCCTTCCGGGCCGCCCAGCGGGCCGCGTTGGGGACGGACGGGGGAAGCTGGACGGAGAGCTGCGAGGGTGCTCTTCGGCTCTACTCCCTGACGGCCCGGGCGAGCCTTCCGATCCTGCGAGGAGAAAATCGGAGGATCGTCGAGACGGCGTGCCGTTGGGCCGGCTATCCGATCCCCGCGGGCGGGTCCGGTCGGCGCTAGCGCGCCTTCAGGACCTTCTTCACGTTCGGGTGCTCCTTCGTGAAGATCTTCCCGCCGCAATTGTCGCAGCGGACGCCGAATAGGTTCGCGTCGGAGGGCAACGCCTCCTGGCAGCGGATGCACCGGAACATGGCCGTTTGAGCGAGTCGGGCACCTTAAGCGTTGCCCGGCGTCGCCTCCTTTGCCTGGCGCGTGATGGCGGGTGGCGCCTCGAAGACGTAGGCGTTGGAGGCGAATCGGGTGCCGCAGCGGCGGCACTCGAAGATGCCGCTCGCGACCCGCTGCATCGTCATGGTAGAGCAGCGGGGGCAGCCGGCCGGCTTGGCCATCGCCCGGTCGATCTCGAGGACGCGGCGTCGGATCCGGATCCCGTACCGAGGTCCCATCCAGCCCGTGGCGCCGACCTTCTTCGTGCGTTTACTCATGCGGCGCCTCCCTTGATGCGGGCGCGCAGCCGGTCGCCGTGGACCAGCGCCCGTCGGACGATCTCCCGGACGTCGTCCGGGGAGAACGCGCCGACCAGGCCCTTCTGCATCGCGACGACCCGTCCGGTCTCGTCGGTCGCGACGGTGAGACGACCCTGCGCGGCCTGTTCCTCGTCAAAGGTCGGGTCGACGACGATCGCCTCGCCCAATCGGACGAACGTGCATTCGACCGGGAAGTGCTGGATGTCGAGTTTGTAGTCGGCTTCCGCGACGCCGAACCGCTTCGCGGGGACGTTCGCGTGGGCGAGGGCCGTGACGCCCGCGAGCATCGCGGTGTCGATGAGGTTCCCCGAGTGGTCGATGACGTGGAGGTCGACGTAGCAGACCCAGGTCTTCTCCCCGGGGGTGACGCACAACCGCGTGAGGTCGATCGCCTCGGCCGCGCGGATGGCGCGGTCGACGACCCGCGAGACCTCGATGGCGCCCGGCTGGGGGGGTCCGGGTTCGAAGACGGGCGAGGAGAGGGGGATGAGCTCGGCGTTGGTCGTGAGGACACCCGCGTTGGGCGTGTCCGGGAACGGCTTCCCCAGCTCGAGCTTGACGCCGGCGACGACGGCCGTGTCGCCGATCCGGACCAGCGCGGAGCCGTCGGCGGTCTCGACGAAACCGGGCTGGACGACGACGGTCCGGTATTCGTCCGGTCCGCGCCCATCCAGGCGCTTTCCCGACGCCGCGAGGTCGAGGATGTGGGTCGTGCGGATCTCGGTCGCGACCTCGCCGCTCATTGGCCCCCCGGGGCGAAGCGAGCGGTCGCGTAGCGGTCGCGAAGCGCCTGCTTCATCTTCTCGTAGATGACGCGGCACCCCTGGACGCCGAGGTCGAGCGACTGGGAGAGCTCCTCCGGCGTCATGTGACCCTCCATCTGGAGCAGCACGAGTCGTCCGGATTGGGGCACGAGCGCCATCGGGAGGTCGGCCTCACCGAAGTTGTCCTCTTCCTTCCTCAGGTCGAGGGCGATCTTGCCGGCGATCTTCCCCACCGCGACGGCGGGCAGGAGGTCGGCCATCGGGATCCCGGCGTCCGCGAGCGCGACCGAGGCGGCGACGAGACCCGCGCAGCGGGTCCCCGCATTCGCCTGCAGGACCTCGATGTAGACGTCGATGCTCGTACGGGGGAACTCCTCCGCGAAGACGACCGACTCGAACGCCTCGGCGATGACCTTCGAGATCTCCTGCGAGCGGCGGTCCAGGCCCGGGCGTTTCCGCTCGTCGACCGAGAAGGCCGCCATGTTGTACTTGCACTGGATGACGGCTTTGTTGTTCTGCTGGAGGTGGCGCGGGTGGACCTCGCGGGGCCCGTAGACCGCGGCCATCACCTTGTTCATGCCCCACTCGACGAACGCCGATCCGTCGGCCTGGTGCAGGGCACCGGCCTGGATGCGGATCGGTCGAAGCTCGTCCAATCGTCGTCCGTCGATCCGCAGTCCTTCCGGACTGAGCAGGACCGGGACGTCCTTTGCTCCTACGCTTCCCATTTCTTTTCTCCTTGGAATTTCAATACTCGTTGGACCCGGGCCCTGTCTCGGGCTCGTCCGCATCGAACTCGCCGGGGGTCGGGGACGGAGGCGGGGGCAGCTCGTGGGGGAGGCCGTCGCGATGGGCGGTCTCGAGCGGCGGGACCTCGGGGCCGCGGTCGTCGGTCGAGTCGGTCGCGACGAGGTAGCTCTCGACCCGCTCGCTCAGACCCGCGCGCTGGCCCTCCTCATCGATCAGCCGGAGGGCTTCACGGACTCGCTGGATCGCGTCGGGGCTTCCCCCGACCCAGATCCGTCCGTTCTGGCCGATGGCGATCTGCGCACCGGTGTGGCGCGTGATCGTCTGGATCATGGAACCGCTCCGTCCGACGACGCGGGGGATGCGGGCGGGGGAAACCACGACGATCGTCCCTCCCTCGAGCTTGCCGAGCCCTTCGCCGAGCATGGTGACACCGATCCGACCGGTCGCGTCCAGGCTCTCGACCCGAACGACCACCGCTTCGCCGACGCGCAGGAACCGGTCCGTTTCGCCGATGTCGACCTTCCACGGGGTCCCGGTCATGTGGAGGGGAGCCCAGCGGGGTGCGCCGATGTCGAGGAGCCAGAACGTCCCCTGGCAGTCCGTGACCGTCCCGATGACGGTGTCGTTGGCCTTCGGGATATAGCGTCCCGAGAGCGGGATGACCTGGACGAACGGGGGGCGGGGCGAGAGCAGGCCGAGCACGCTGGCGTAGACCTTGCCGCCCAGTCGGTAGGTTCCCGTGCCGGGCTTCAAGCCCTGGCTCGGGAGCTCCTCACCGGGGAGAACTAGTACGCGATCCCCAGAGGGATGCGAGGACGAATCCTCGCGGCCACGCCGATGGTGGCCCGATCGATGACCTTGGGACATTGTGTGTGTTGCACCGGGCCGTCCGACCGGGGTTCGCTATTTAACCAAAGCGGTCTCGGCGGCCCCGCGCGTCCGCGCGTTGAGCTTCTCGTAGAGTTCGGTCTGTACGCCGGCGGGAATCTCGATGATCCCGGACCAGGCCCCGTCGCCCATCCACTGCTCCTCGAGGATCCGTCCGAGCCCTTTCAGGTCGCCGATGACCCGGGGGTAGTGCTGGGCCGGAAGGCGGATCCGCACCCGCACGACGTCGAGGCGGATCGGGAGGAGCGGGCGGAGCTTCGCCAGCACCTCCTGCACCTGGGCATCGACCGGCTTGAACGGGTCGATGTGGACCTTCGCCTCCACCATGGCCGCTTCGATGCGGGCCGCGGGGTGGGGGGCTCCCGTCTGGGGGTTCATCGCGTTCCGCGCGATAGTCTGCACGATCTGGCGGTGCTTCACGGCCTGGAGCTGGTGCCGTTGCTCGGTCGTGACCTGAACCTCGCCCTTCAGGATGATCTGCCTCGCGATAGCGACGAAGTCCCGGGTGTGGAAGATCTTCTCGAGATACTCCTCGGAGATCTTGTCGCCCTTCTTGACGTCCTTGTAGACCTGGTCCAACGGGAGCTTGTCGGCGAGGTTGACCTCCTTCCCCTCCTTCATGTCCTGGACCGCGAGCGGATCGACCAGGACCTCGAAGCGCGAGCCGCCCGTCTCCCAACGGGCGATGACCGCGTCCTCGACCTTCACCATGGGGTGGGTCCCATTCTCGGCTAGGGGCGGTTCGCGCGCGCCGAGGGAGCGGCCGGGGGAAGCCGGCCCGCATACTTCTGGATCTCGTCGGACGGGAGTCGGGTCATGCCCCGACCCTGGTCCACGGTGCAGACCTCGACCTGCGAGAGGTTCCCGCCTTCATCGAGGCCCGCGCGCAACCCCTCCAGGGCGAGAAGGATCGCAGCGTCCCGATCCATGCCGGGCTTGTACTTCTGCTCGAAGAGTTCCATGACGGGGCTCTTGTTGCCGCCGGTGCTGGCGGCCTTGAAACTGGTGAGCGAACCGGACGGTTCCGTCTCGAAAAGGTGGATGCCGGATTCGTCGTAGCCTCCGACCAGGAGGGCCGTGCCGAACGGGCGTACGCCGCCGAATTGGGTGTACTGCTGCTTGTAGTCGCAGACCTTGCGCACGAGCAGCTCGACCGACATGGGCTCGGAGTAGGTGACCCGGTTGACCTGAGCGGCCAGGCGCGCGTAATCGACCAGCACCCGGGCGTCCGCGACCAAGCCCGCGGTCGCGCAGGCGATGTTCTCATCGATCTGGTGGATCTTCTCCAAGCTGGCGGCCTCGGCGAGCTTGGGGTTGGGAATGCGACGGTCCGCGATGAGGGCCACTCCGCCGTTGTAGACCACGCCCGCGGTGGTGGCGCCGCGTCGGACGGCCTCGCGCGCGTACTCGACCTGGAACAATCGGCCGTCGGGCGAGAAGACCGTGATGGCCCGGTCGTAGGCCATCTGCCCGGGTTGCATCTCCATCGGTGCCGCCTCGCCCGGGCACTCGGGCCCCCCTTATAAGAAGAACCGGCGCGGTTACTCCGTCGTCATCGGATTACGACGCGTCCGGGGGTCTCGGGGCCCTTCCGGCGGGTCCGACAACGGTAAGAGCGAGGGAGCCGGAAGTGGGGGGATGCCGGACGCTCCGTCCCCCCTGCGGGCCCATCGTCTCGAGGGCGCAACGTCGTCGTACCTCCGGGCGGCGGCCGAGCAACCGATCGACTGGTTCCCGTGGGGACCCGAACCCTTCGAGCTCGCCCAGCGGACCGGCCGCCCTATCCTCCTCGACGTCGGCGCTTCGTGGTGCCACTGGTGCCATGTGATGGACGAGGGAACGTACGCCGATTCCGAGGTGGCCCGCCTTCTCGGGCAGCACTTCATCGCGGTCAAGGTCGACCGGGACGAGAACCCCGAGGTCGACCGCCGGTACCAGCGACAGGTCGGCGCGCTTACCGGCGAGGGAGGCTGGCCCCTCACCGCCTTCCTGACTCCCGCCGGCGAGGTCTTCCTCGGCGGCACGTACTTTCCCCCGACCGACGGGCACGGTCGACCGGGATTCCGTCGCGTTCTTTCCGAAGTAGCGCGACTGTGGAAGGAGGAACCGGAGCGGATCCGGGAGAACTCCCAGGCGATCCAGGGGGCGCTCGAGCGCATGAAATCGGCCCGGGCGCACGGCAGTTCGACGCTCGACGAGCTGCTCTCCGCGGTGATTGCGCAGGTGCACTCGAGCTACGATCCGGTGAACGGCGGGTTCGGTATGGCCCCCAAGTTCCCCCACCCGACGGCGGTGTCGCTCCTGCTTTGGGACGCGTCGGCCAACCGCCGGACCTCGAGCGACGACCGGGCCCGCGACACGCTCCTTCGAATGGCCGACGGCGGCATGTACGACCAGGTCGGGGGCGGATTCCACCGGTACTCGGTCGACGAGGGCTGGCACATCCCTCACTTCGAGAAGATGGGGGTGGACAACGCCGCCCTCCTGGCGGCGTACGTGGAGGGGGCGCAACGATTCGGGGATCCCCGCCTCGAGGAAGTGATCCGGGGCACCGTGGGCTGGGTCCGCGAGGTGCTGGGCGATCCGGCCGGGGGGTTCGGTTCGAGCCAGGATGCCGACAACGCGCCGGGGGATGACGGGGGCTACTTCACGTGGAGCCGGGGCGAGCTCAAGGCGGCCCTCGACACCGACCAGCTCCGCTTCGTGACCCGTTTCTTTGGAGTCGGGACCGAGGGGCGGATGCCTCACGACCCCGACCGCAACGTCCTGTTCCGGATGCTCTCCCTCTCGGAGGCGGCCCAGGGAACCTCCCTCACGCGCGACCCGGCCGCGGCGCTAGCCCGGGTCCTGCTGACCCTGCGCGGGGTCCGGGGCCGGCGACCCACGCCCGCCGTCGATCGAGCCCGGTATGCGGACATCAACGGTCGCTTCCTCGGGGCGTTCGCCCGCGCCGGCACCTTCCTTGGGGATGCGACGGTCGTCGCGGACGCTCGGCGCACCGCGGACCGTTTCCTAGGGCACGCGTACACGCCGGACCGGGGGATCGCGCACCGGCTCGATGGGGACGGAGGTCACGGCTACGGTCTCCTCGAAGACCAGGTCGCGTTCGCCGGCGGTCTTCTCGAACTGGCCGTGGCGCTCGCGGAACCGAAGTACCTCGGCACGGCGACCCAGCTCCTCACTCTCGTGGACCGAGAGTTCCGCGGCGAGGACGGGCTCTTGCGGGACCTCTCTCCCCGGCTCTATGACGGCCCGGCCCTCGGCGCCCTCTCCGAGGCGAGCTACCCGCTCGAGGACAGTCCGCACCTCTCCGCGAATTCCGGCGCGGCCCTCGCGTTCCTCCGCTTGGCCGGACTTTCCCATCAGGAGGAATGGCGGTCGAAGGCGGTAGCCTTGCTCGGACCGATCGCGACCCGGGTCGGTCATTCGGGTCTCTTCGCCTCGGGCGCGGCGCTCGCCGCCGGACTGGCCCGAGCCGAACCGATCACGGTGATCGTCGAAGGAGAAGGTCCGGACGCCCAGCTGCTGCTGCGGACCGCACGGCGTTCGTGGGCTCCCCTCGTCGCCGTCTTCGAAGGCCATCCGCCGCCTCCCTTCTCCCTCCCTGGGGAGGTCTTCCCGGAGCGACCGGGCAAGGGGGCGCGCGCGCTGGTCTGCTTCGGGAGCGTCTGCGCGCCGCCGATCACGAACCCGGCGGCCCTGCGCGAACGGATCTCGCGCGGGGCTCCGCCACCGGCAGGGTGAGCGGCCCCAGGTCGGTCCCGTCCAACAAGTAGGCCCGAGGAAGGCCCCGGGACAGGAATCTCCCGTAGAGGAAGGTCCGTCCGCGCGCGGGGCGTTGCCGGTTCAAGGCCTCGGTCCCGGCGAGCGGGTTGAAGGCCGGCAGCACGATGAGCTCGCGCGACCGGATCTCGTGCCGCCGTCGCCGCAGACCGCGACGGGGGAGCGGCGGGGGCAGCTCGAGGCGGACCCAGCACCGTCGCTTTCCGGACGGATCGTCCGGGCTGGGGGCCAGTCGGTACCCGGGATGCAAGTGACCGACGACCAGCTGGGGAGCCCGAAGTACGGCGGGCGACGGCCACGAGTGACCGTGGAAGACCCCCACGCCCTCGTAGATCGCCCCCGAGGCCGGTCGCACCACGACCTCGCGGGGAAGATGTCGCTCGAGGCCGACATCGTGGTTGCCGAGCACGACCTCGGTCTCCAATCCCGTCGCGAGCAGCGCCCGGAAGAATTCGAACACCACCGGCCGAAGGGGGGGCGGAGTGCCGACGATCGGGTGCTTCACGTCGCCCGCGATCACCACGCGACCCACGCACTCCGCCCGGGTGGTGGAGAGGAGGGCCTCGGCGAGTCCGACTCCCGACCCTTCGGGCGGACCGCCCGGACGTTCCCGGCTCGCTCCGAGGCCGAGGTGGAGGTCCGCGATGACGAGGGTCCGGTCTCCCGACCCTTCCGCCTCGATCAGCAGGGCCGGCACGTCCGGCACCGGGCGGATTCGGGTCCCCACGCCGGTCCGAGCCGGACGCGACCCAATAGCCTTCCCCTTCCCGACCGGAATGACGCCATCCGCCCGACAGTGCGAACCCTACGTATCTATATACGAGCGATAACTGAAATCTAGGGGGACGTGGATGCCACCGACTCGGGAACGACGCATCGAACGGATCCGGGAGATCTTAGAGCGCGCCGGGTTCTATGTGGCCGATACCCACGGCGTGCGCCCGTCCAGCTTCGACCTCGCGGCGCGTCGGGACGCCGCGCTCTTCCTCATCAAGGTACTGAAGAACATCGACGCGCTCGGGTCCGAGGAGGCCGCTCGCCTCCTGGAATTGGGCCGCCTCTTCCCCGCCACCGTCCTGATCGTGGGCGAGGCGTCGGGGTCGGCGGAGCTCGATCCGGGGGTCGTCTACACCCGATACGGGGTCCCCATCGTCACGCAGGAGACCCTCGGGGAGTACCTCGACAAGGGACTCCCGCCGTTCCTCTACGCCAGCCCGGGGGGGATCTTCGCCCGCATCTCGGGCGACCGCCTCCGCGCGCTCCGCAACGAGCGGGGCCTCTCCCTCGGCACGTTGGCCGGGATCGCGGGGGTGTCGCGCCGCGCGATCCAGCTCTACGAAGAGGGCGCCGGAGCCGAGATCACGATCGTGGAGCGGATGGAGGCCTTCCTCGGTGAGCCGCTCGTCTCCCCGATCACCATCTTCGACTCGCCCCGCGCGATCCCCCGGACCCCCGCCGGAAAGGCGGACGAGCCCGAGACCTCGGAGCGACGCCGGCCGGCCACCGAGCATCCCCCCTCGCGAACGGGGGACCCGCTGCGCGACGGCGTCCTGGACGAGCTGAACGAGATGGGCCTCGAAGTGACCGTGACCGTCCGCGCGCCGTTTGACGCCTTTTCGCGCGCGCCCGAGATCCTCCTGACGGGCGTCGGGAGCCTGCGTACGGCCCTCCACCGGGCCCAGATCCTCGCCGGGCTCGCCCGGGTCGCCGAGGGCCACGCGATGTTCATTGTCGCGGAAACGATCCACCGCCCCTCCATCGGGGGCGTTCCGATCCTGAACGTGCGCGAGCTTCGGCGGCACCGGGACCCGGACGAGCTCATGGGCGAGCTCACGGAGCGCGAAGGACCGTGATCAGCGCCCGCCTCGGGGGCGCCGGTGACCTCCACCTGTTCGCCCCCGTGCGGGGGCTCGCCTCGGAAGTGCCGCTCCTCCTCGCCGCGCTCGAGGGAGCGCCCCCCTCGGTGGTGGGGCTCGGGATCTCCCCGGAGGAGCTGAAGGGACTCTTGGACTACTTCGTCAACGCGTCGGCGGAGCCGATCGTGCCGCTCACGACCGCCGAGCGGAGCGAGGTCCGCGGGCTGGTCCGGTTCGGCGAGGTTCGGGTCCCGAACCCCTCGTTCGTCGAGCTGCTGCGCTGGGCCCGCGAGATCCCGGTCGAGGCGCTCGACCCGACCGAGGACCGGACCGCGAACCTGTTCGCCGACCACATCGGCTACATCGAGCTCGTCCGCCGGACGGTGCGGGAGCGTCGCGTCTCCCGGACCCCGCCCGCGCCGACCACGCCCGATGAGTACGCCCTGGAGTGGGACCGGACGGTCGCCGGGGGGCGCGGTTCGCGGAACTTCGCCGCGGCCCGTGACCGCCACTTGGTCCGGGCCGCGCGCCTTCTCGCGACCCGTCACGCGCGGGTCGCGGTCGTGATCGACCGGGAACGGTTCGACAGCGTGAAGTCCCTGTTCGCCGCCCCGGACCCGGGCCGTCTCGACCCGGACTAGAGGCGGCTGGACTCGTCCTTCGTGGCGAGGATCCGCTCGAGCTCCGCCCGCGCGGTCCGCCGGAACGCATCGAGCGGTCCCTCGTTGATCAGCATGCCGTCCGCGAGGGCGAAGGCGTTGCCGATCCCCCACTTCAGCTCGCGGCGGTCGCGGTCGAAGAAGTCCTGGAGCGTGCCACCGTCGTCGCCGCGGGCCCGGGCGCTCATGCGGTCGTAGCGGGTCTCAGGAGAGGCAAAGATCCCGAGGACGAACAGATCCCCGAAGTTGTGCCGGAAGACGGTCACCTCGGTGTCCGAGCGGCAGCCGTCGACGAGCATGCGGGTCTCCGTGAGCTTGGGCAGCGCGCGCTGGGCCCAGACCCCGCCGCCGTGCTTGTCCCTCTCTTCGGAGGCGATCCGACCGACGTTCGCGCTCGTGAGGGGCAGCCCCCGGCGACGTGTCTCGTCGCGGACGAGGTCGCCCATCTTGAGCGTCGCGAGGCCGATCGAGCGGGCGATCTCGAGGAGCTCGTCCTTGCCGGAGCCCGGCATCCCGACCGTGACGATGAGCTTCATGGCGGGGGCGACGGCTCGTCCGGCGCGCTCTTCGCGGCCGGTGCGGACTGGGTGAGGTGGGCGGCGACGTCGCCCTCCGACACCAGCTGCAGCCGGTCGGCGCGCTGCCGGTACGAGGCAGCCTCCTGTTCTTCGAGCCGGGAGGCCTCCGTGTATCGGTCGACCTTCACCTTGAGCTCCGCGGTCTTCTGGGTCTTCATGGCCGCCCGCAGCTCCAGATGGCGGGCCTTCTGCTGCTTGTCGACGACCTTCTGTTGGAGTTTCCGGACACGATAGTGCAGGCTCGTGACGTCGCTCGTCACGGCGACGCCGACCTTGCCGCCGGTCGCGGCAGCGATGTCCCGCTCGTGCTGCACCCTGTGCTGGTCGATCTCGGGGATCTCGGCGAGCACCTTCTGGGCCTTCTCCCGGAGCAGCGTCGCCTGGTGCCGGAGCTTCTCGATCCGGGTGTTGAGCCGGGCCACGCGCTGTTGAGCCCGGACCGCGGCCCGGTCGTGCCGGGCGGCATGTTCGCGCAGTTTCGTGATGTCCGCGTACTGCTGGCCCATCCAACGCGAGCGGCGCGCAGCGAGCGGCGTGGCGGGCCCCGTGGTGTCGGGAGGGGTACTACCGCCGGCCGTCATCGAGACGGTGTCACCGAGCCTCGCGATATAGCCGTTGTTGTCGCCCGGAAACAGGGGGTCCGGCGGGGACTACGCGCGACGGGGCCGGGGCGGGCGGAGGAAGGGCAGGAGACGGGTGGTCAGCTCGCCGGCGGGCACCCGTTCCTGGGTCCGGGAGTCGCGTTGGCGAAGCGTGACCGTGCCTCGGGCGGGTCCGTCGTGGAGGGTCTCCGCGTCGACCGTTACGCAGAACGGGGTGCCGGCCTCGTCCATGCGCGCGTACCGCTTGCCGATCGAGCTCGCCCCATCGTAGGTCGTCGGGATCCCGGCGAAGGCCAGTTCGTCCACGAGCCCGAGGGCGAACTCGGAATGCTCCTTGTCGATGAGCGGGAAGACCCCGACCGCGACCGGGGCGAGGTAGGGAGGGAGCTTCCAGATAGTGCGCTCCCCCTCCTTGGTGAGGTGGGTGTCCGCGAGGGCCCAGACATTGCGGTCGACGCCGAAGGTCAGTTCGAGGACGTGGGGGAGGAGGGCATCGCGGCCGGTCGGATGGACCGAGAGATCCTTGCCCGAGCCTTGCGAGTGGCGCGTGAGGTCGTAGTTCCCGCGGTAATGGACCGCGCCCAGCTCCTTGTAGCCGCCCAGGCTCTCCAGCCGTACCTCGACATCGAACTGGAGCTTGTTGTAGAACGCCCGCTCGGTGTCGGACTTCTCAAAGAGCCGGATCCGGTCGGCCGGGTACCCCAGAACGTCCCGGTAGAATCGCAGGGTGTGGGCGAGGTGGTAGACGTAGAACTCGGGCAGCGCGCCCGAGTCGACGAGCGAACCGGCGCGGACGAGCTCCGGGGTCTCCTCCCCCGCCTCGCGTCGCGGGACGCGGAGCAGGGGCAACATCTCCTCCCGGACCCGGTCGAAGGGAACCGGGAACCCCGCCGGGTCGAAGAAGATCTGGAGCTCGGCCTGGGTGAAGCTCCGCATGCGGAAGAGTACCTGGCGCGGTGCGATCTCGTTCCGGTACGCCTTTCCGATGATGGCGATCCCGAGCGGGAGCGCGTGGCGGCCGACGTCCCACATGCGGGCGAACGAGAGGTAACTGCCCTGCGCGGTCTCGGGCCTCAGGTAGGCGCGCTCCTTGCCCGTCACGCCGAAGTCGACCCCGAACATCAGGTTGAACGGGCGCGGGACGCTCAGCGAGGTCGACCCGCACGACGGGCAGCGCGCGCCCTTCGTCTGGATGATCTCGGCGATCTGGACGGGCGTGAGACCATCGACCCCCTCCGGCCGGATCTTCTCGAGGACCGTGTCGGCCCTCGTCACCGCATGGCAGGACTCGCACGTCACTTCGGGGTCCGTGAAGTTCTCCAAGTGACCGGAGGCACGGACGACCGCTTCCGGCAGGATCTCGGCCGGCTCGATCAGGTGATAGTCGTGGGAGAGCCCGACGAACCACGCGGCCCACGCGTCTTCGACCCTTCGCTTGAGCGCGGTGCCGAGGGGTCCGTAGTCGTACAGTCCCTGCGCCCCACCGTAGATCTCCGCGGACGGCCAGAGGACCCCTCGCCGTCGGAGCAGTGCGAACAGCTCGTCGCTCTTCATCGGAGGAGGGCCGTGCCCGGAGGGCGGGCCGGACGGACGATAAGTTGTTCGGTGGCGCGCGTGACGACCTGGTACGCGGGGTCCTCCGGGGGTAGGCGAACCACGAGAGGGTGCGCGGGAGAACCGACCGAGATGGAGGCCGCTTCGGGGATGCCCAGCCAGCGATACGGCTCGACGAGGGCTGCTTCGGCGAGGTACGCGGCGGAGACGGGCCGGCCGCGGAGCCGGGTGGCGACGTAGGCGAACTGGAGTTCGCTCCAGAGGGAGGGGGCGTGGAACATCGCGTTGTCCGTGCCGAGCAGGAGCGAGACCCCCGCACGCTCCATGGCGGCGAGGTCCGGCTGCCGTCCGAAGAGGGCGTTCGAGCGCGGGCACACGGCGACGGACACCCGGGCTTGGGCGACGGTGAGGAGGTCCTCGTCCGTCGCCTTGGCCAGGTGGACCAGGAGGTCGGGTTTCGGGTCGAGGTACGTCTCCGGTCGCTCCCGGACCGCCTCGCTCGCGTGGAGGGCGAATCGCTTTTGGGCGGACCGGCAGGCCCGTGCGACCAGCCGGCGGGTGGTCTCGGTCTCGTCCCGAGCGCTCGAGAGACCGATCCCATCGGACTCGGCCAGGAGGTTGCGGAGCTCGGGAGGCTCGATGGGCCGCTCCAGCGGTCGACCGAGGACGAGGACCCGGATCGGCACCCCTCGGGCCGCCCGCCGAAGGAGACGAACTCCCTCGATGCCCTCCTCCCGGAAATCGACGACGGCCTCGGTTCCTTCCCGGGCCATCCGCCAGAGCGCATCCCGCATCGCGCGGATCTTCTCCGAGGGGCGGCTCGAGGCCAACACCGTGAACTTGTACCCCTTGGGGGTGGCGACGAGGTCCTCCACTGGGCCCGAGGGAGGTTCGCGCACGGAGACGGCATCTCCGAGGTGGGTGTGGGAATTGATCGGGGCCGGGATGACGATCCCCCGGACCCTGCGCTCCCCCGGGCGGGGTCGCAGCGTGCCGCGTCGACCGACCTCCACGACCCGCCCTTCCCGAAGGCGGACGCCCGCGGCCCGGGCGCCGTCGCGGTCCAGGATCGCCCCTTCGACCAGCATCGCAGCCGACGCCGGAGGGCCAGCGCCGTTTAAGGGCGAGCCCGCGTGCGGTCGGGAGCGGCATGCGCGCGACGGCCATCTCTCGGGACCCCCTTTCACGAGCCGCTGCCGGCGACCGCCCTCGAGATCTTCTGGTGGCGGGACACATCAACGTCGACCGCTTTCTCCGCGTCACAGAGTTCCCGCCCGCCGACCGCACCGTACCGATCCTCGCCTCCCGCTCCGAGCTGGGCGGGACGGCTGCCAACATCGCCCTCACCGCCACGCGGTACGGGGTGGCGTGCGGGCTGGTGGCCCGAGTCGGGGACGGTTTCACTCCGGCGATGGAGGCGCCGCTCCGAAGGGCCCGGATCGACCTTCGCGGGGTCGTGCATACTCCCGGCCGGGCTACCCCGACCTGCTTCATCGTCGAGGACTCGCGCGGCGCCCAGCGGACGCTGATCGACCAGGGTCCGATGGCCGATCGCCCCGTCCTGCCGTTTCGCGTGCCGACCGGGATGGAGGAGTACTCCTGGTTGCACGTGACGACCGGCCCCCCGTCCGTCCACCTTCGACTGGTCGACGCGGCTCGGGCCCGGGGACTCCGCGTGGCGGCCGACCCCGCCCAGGAGATCCACTACCGCTGGAACGCGACCCTGCTCCGGCGGCTCCTCGCCGCCTCCGAGCTGTTCTTCGGCAACCGCTCGGAGGTCGACCGCGTCCTCGAGCTGATGGGGCTCTCTTCCCCCACTGCCCTGCTCGAGTACGTTCCACTCGTAATCCGGACGGAAGGCGCGAAGGGCGCGACCGCGTTCTCGCGCCGGGGAACCGTGCGCGTCGCGGCTCGACGCCCGAAGCGTCGCCGCACGATCGTCGGGGCTGGGGACGCGTTCCGGGGCGGGTTCTACGCCGGCTGGTTCGAAGGCGCCCCCCTCGTCGGCTGCCTCGAGGCCGGGTCGCGGGCCGCCGCCCGATGGATCGAGGGAGCGCGCTAGGCGGAGTTCAACCATGGAGATGCACGCGTTCGGCCGGCTGATCCCGATGTCCGTAGCCCAGCGCCGGCTGCTCCAGTCAACCCGCCCGATCACTCGGGTCGAACCGGTGCCCGTTACGTTGGGATTCGGGCGGATCGCCGCCCGCCATATCATTGCGCCCCGAGCGGTCCCCTCGTTCGCACGGGCCACGTGGGACGGCTACGCGGTCCGCAGCGAGGACACCCGCTCCGCGCGAGCCGCTCGACCGATCCGGTTGCGCGTTGTCGGGGACGTCTTCGCCGAGGGTCGTTTCTCCCGCCCCCTTTCCCGCGGAGAGTCCGTCGCGATCGCGACAGGCGGTGCGATGCCTAGAGGGGCGGATGGGGTCATCATCTTCGAGGAGGTGGAACGGGCCGGCGCGTGGGTGTCGATCCCGCACCCCGTCGTGCCCGGGGACCGGATCGCCCCCGCGGGGGACGACTTCCCCAAAGGCACCCCCCTGGTCCGCCCCGGCGAAGAGCTTAGCCCTGCCTCCCTCGGCGCCCTCGCCGCGTGCGGGTTCGCGTCCGTCCCCTGCTACGCCCGACCGGTGGTCTCCATCGTCCCGAACGGCAACGAACTGATCCTCCCCGGCCGACCCGCGCGTCCCGGTGGCATCTTCGAGAGCAACAATGTGAGCCTCTCCGCGATCGTCACCGCGGCCGGGGGGATCGCTCGCACGTTCCCGCCCGTCCGGGACGATCCGCGTCGGATCGAGGCGACCTTGCGCAAGGCCCTGTCAACCTCCGACCTGGTCCTCGCCACGGGAGGGAGCTCGGTCGGCGAACGCGACCTGTTGCCCAAGGTGCTTCCCCGCTTGGGGCGCCTCCTCTTCCACGGGATCGCCGTGCGACCGGGTAAACCCACGCTCGCCGCGCTCTCCAAGGGAAAGCTGATCCTGGGTCTTCCGGGTCACCCTTCATCCTGTCTCGCGAACAGTTACTGGCTCGTACTCCCGGTGCTGCGGAAGATCGCCCGGCGACCTGGTCCGGCGTGGATCGACTCAACCGTTCGTCTCGGTCGGGGCGTGCTCGCCCCCACGCCCGGACTCGCGACCGTCGTGCCGCTCACGCTGCGAAGGGGCCGGGCCTACTCGACCTACCATGGCTCTTCCTCCATCACGAGCATGTCTGGGGCGAGGGGGTTTGTCGTCCTCCCGCCCGGCCGGACCCGCCTCCGAGCGGGCGCCCGCCTCCGCGTTCACTGGCTTCGGCCGCCGCTGGGGCCCGACGGCGATCCGACCGCCGGGAACCGTTAAGGTTCCGGGCCTCCTTTCCGAACGTGGCCCGGCGGAACCTCCGCGTCGCGATCCTTTCGATCGAGGGGACGAACTGCGACCGGGAGCTCCAGGTCGCGCTCGAGCACCTCGGCGCCCGCGCCGAGGTCGTCCACCTGAAACAGCTGGAGGGAAGGGACGTTACCCCGTCCGAGCGCCGCCACCTCACCGACTACGCAGCGCTCCTCGTTCCGGGCGGTTTCTCGGCCGGCGACTACGTCCGGGCGGGAGCCATCTTCGCGGCTCGCGTCCGGGCCGGTATCGGACCCGAGCTCGAGGAGTTCATCCGAGACGGACGGATCGTGGCCGGGATCTGCAACGGGTTCCAGGTCCTCACCGAGCTCGGACTTCTTCCCGGACGCCGGGGCGGGCTTCTCGGTCGGCCCGAGGCGGCCCTCATGACCAACGATTCGGGGCACTTTGAGTGCCGGCCGACGTTCGTGGCGTGGGAGGGGGGCGCCTTCGGACCGCTCGCCGGCCTCCCTCGCGGGACCCGGTTCCTGTTCCCCTCGGCCCACGGGGAGGGAAAGCTCGTCCTCGCCGGCGACGGTCCGACCCGCCTCCGGGAACTGGAGAGCTCCGGGCAGATCCTCTTCCGATGGGTGGCGCCCGACGGGAGCGCCGCGACCTATCCCTGGAATCCCAACGGTTCGGAAGGGAATGTGGCCGGCCTCACCAACCCGGAAGGGAACGTCTTCGGCCTGATGCCGCATCCCGAGCGGTCGTTCTTCCGGGCGCAGGCCCCTGACTGGACGCGGACGGGCGGCCCCGAGGGCTTCGGGGACGGCCGGGTCTTCTTGGAAGCGGTGCTCGACTACGCGGAACGTCGCAGTTAGGCGGTCCGCGCCCGCTTCGGGACCAATCGCCAGACCTCGAGTCGCTCCCCCTCTAGCGGGCGCTGCGCGACGATCTCCGCCGTTCCTCCCCTCGCGCGCCATCCCGCCCACACTTTGGCCAGGGCCGAGGGGGACTGGACCGTCGAGGTGAGGAGGACTCCGTTCCCTCGGGGGCTGAGATGGTCGGCCAGCTCGGCGACGTATCGCGCGGCCACGCGGCAGCCGTCCGGCCCTCCGTCGAGCGCGAGGTTGTGCCAGCGATCCGGGTCCCGCTCCTCGGGCCGGGTGGGAAGGTACGGGGGATTGAACACGACCCGGTCGAACCGGCCCAGGCCGCGCGCGAGGTCCGTCCGCACCGCCTCGATCCCCAGGTTCTCGGCTCGGGAGAGGCGCGCCAGGTGGCGCAGGGCGTGGGGATTGCGGTCGGTCGCGACGACCCGCGCTCCACGGCGGGCGGCCTCGAGGGCGATCGTGCCCGAGCCGGTCCCCACCTCGAGGAACGACGTGCCTCGGCGGACCCGGGCGAACGGCAGGAGCAGGAAGGTGTCCTCGCGGGCGGGGTAGACCGCGCTCCCCGGATCATCGAGCAAATCGGGAGAAGTGGGCGGGATGCGAGCGTGAGTCACGGGCGGCATGCTCTCTTATTCGCTCGCGCCCTAGATGAACTCGTCCCGAGGTTCTTCTGCATGGCCCGTCGCTTGTCGGCACCCGTAAAGATAGGCATTACCGGTCTTCCCGGGTCGGGGAAAACGCAGACCCTCCTGCGGATCATCCAGCTCCTCGAGGAAGAGGGCGTGGTCGTCGGCGGCATGGTCACCGAGCCGATCGTCGAGAAGCAGCGCCGCACCGGTTTCCAGATCACGAACTGGCTCACGAAGGAACACGAGGTGTTCGCCCACGAGACGATGAAGTCGCGGGTCCGGTCCGGGCGCTACGGGGTCAACCTCGCCGCCTTGGAGGGACTCGGGATCCGGGCGCTCGCCGAAGCGCGGGAGTCCGCCGACGTCATCGTGATCGACGAGGTCGGCAAGATGGAGGTCGAGAGCGAGACCTTCACGAAGAGCGTCGTGGACACCCTGGATGCGAAGAAGTCGATCATCATGACCCTCCACAAGAAGTCCCGGAACCCACTCCTCCAGGACATCCGACGGAGGGACGAACTACGGCTCCTCGAAGTGACGCCCGTCAACAAGAACCTGCTCGCGTTCAAGATCGTGCACCTGATCACCGGACAGGCCCACTAGTCCGGAGCCGGGAGGGAGGCACCGACCTCCTCCTCCCCGAGGTCGCTCCCGGACGTGGACCCCGGGCGCGCGCCCCGGTCTTCTACAACCCCGCGATGGCGGCCGACCGCGACCTCGCGGTCGCGTTCGTGCGGGCCCGCTTCCCTAAGGGAGGCGCCTCCGGATGGGACATGCTGGCCGCCACGGGGGCCCGGGGCCTCCGCCTCGTTCGCGAGGGCCATGGATTCCGCTCCTTCCTCTTCACCGAAGCGAACCCGGAGGCGGCGGCGGTCCTCGCGCAGAATGCGGCCGGTATTCCCGGGACCCGGGTGGTCGTCACCGATGCCCACGACGCTCCCGAGGGCGCCCCGTTCGACTACGTCGACCTCGACCCGTACGGTTCCCCCCTCTCCTTTCTCGACCCCGCCATCGGCGCCGTTGCGAACCGTGGCGTCCTGGGCGTGACCGCGACCGACCTCATGGTCCTCGCCGGTGTCCAGCCGGGGGCGTGCGAGCGCCGCTACGGAGCTCGCCCGATCCGGGGGCGGCTGGGTCCGGAAGGAGGTCTACGGATCCTCCTCGCGAACCTCGCCGGGGCCGCCCGGCGCCACGGGCGGGGGGTGCGTCCTCTCCTCGCCTACGTTCGAGACCACCACCTCCGGGCGTACGTCGAGGTGACGCCCTCCTCGACTGGAGCGGATCCGGTCGGCACGATCGACCCCGCGACATGGGAGGGACCCGCCGTCGGCACCGGCGCTCCGTTCGGGCCGCTCTGGCTCGGTCCCCTCTTCGACTCTGCCCTCGTGGCCCATCTCGAGGTGCCCCCAGCCGCGGCGCAACCTCGTGAGGTCGAGATCTTCCTCTCCAAGCTCCGGGGGGAGATCGAGGTCGACCGGCCGTTCTACTACGAGGCGAACGAGCTCGCCGGTGCCCTCGGTTTGCCGTCCCCCGGATCGCTCGCTTCGTACGTCGCGGGGTTGTCCGCCCTCGGGTACCGGACCGCACCGACCCACGCCCGGCCCGGAGGGTTCCGCACGGATGCTCCCCGCTCGGTCGTGGAGACGGTCGCGCGCTCGCTCGCGAACGGCTAGTCCCAGAAGGCGCGCGTCTTGGCGTAGCTCCGCTCGGCCCGCAGGATCTCGGTGAAGAACGCGTCGTCGTCCCGGTAAAGTCGCGCGAGGAGACGTCGCGCGGTCTCGGGACCGATCCCCCGGGCCGCGAGCGCGTAGAGGGCCCGGTCCCCGTAGTGGGCGACCAGCTCGGCCGAGGTGTACCCGGTCCGGACGAGCGCCTCCACCTCGGGAGAGGGCTCGCGGTCCTTCCGCGCCGACCGTTTGGTCGACTTTCCCCGGGGCTTCCACTTCCGCTTGGCATACTGTACGAGCCGCTCCACATCCTTCTCCCGGCGGGGAGAGAGCACGGCGGAGAGCGAACCCCCGCACAGGAGGCACCGGCTGCCTCCCTCCTTCTGGTAGCGGGCCGGCGTGGTCTCCCGCTGGAATCCACACCGGAGGCAGACGAGCGCGAGCGCCTCCTTGGCGAGTCGTTCCCGGACGGCCTTCAGGAGGGTAGGGGGAGGCGTGTCGGAGATCGCGCGCCAGCGGAGCCGCTCTAACGGACCGTCCGTGAGCGCGGAGGGGGCGGTCGCGACGACCTCGACCGTGCCGGAGCGGACCCGTAGGAGGATCTCGCGCGCATGCTCGACATCGAACCGGTCGTGGAGCGTCTTGTCGAGCGTTTCCTCCCCGAGCGGGTTGGTCCGGCTCTGCTCGAGGAGCGGCTCCAGCGTACGGAGGTCCCGCGGGTCGGCCGTCGACGGGATCACGCCGAGCTTGCGCGCGACCGCCAGGAAGACCCAGCGGTAGTCGAGGCCGCTCGGAATGAGGCGTTCGACGAGTGGGAGCAGGGAGTCGGGGTCGATCGAGAACGCGTCCACGAGCGTAGGCCCGTCGACCGCGATCGGGAGTTCGAGGACGAACCAGGTCGGTTCCACGGCGATCACCTCCGTACGGGCACCGAGTCGCGATGTCAGGAGGCCGGCGACGGCGAGCGCGAGCGTCTCGTTCGTCCGGGTGCCGAAGCAGGCGCCGTAGACCACGACGCGGCCGCGGGCGGTGGCGGTGACCCGTTGATCTGTCGGCAGGGCGTTGGCAGCGATCGCGGCGTCCCGTCGACGCGTGAGACGGGCCGCATCCTCCGGGCTCAAGGGGTACCGTTCGAACCCCCCCTCGCGCCGGAGACGACCGATCTCCTGCGCCACGTCGAAGGGAACCGGAAGGTCTTCTCCCGCCCACCGGGGTTCCGCCCCGATCTCCTTGACGGTCTCGACCAGGAGCTCCCCCTCCCGGTACTCGACGACCTTCCAGGTTCGGCCGTGGAGGAGGAAGATCTCCTCGGGCTGCGCCAGGATTTGGGTCAGGACGAACCGCTCATCGAGGGTGCCGATGAGGCGCCGGGTGGCGATGTCGCGGAGTCGGTACGTGCGCTCGTCCGGGATCAGGGAGAGCGAAGCGTAGAACCGGGCGAGGGTGCCGCGCCCCGGGGCGATCTTGCCGTCGTCCTGTCGTTTGGCGAGGCGGAGCGCGACGAGATAGTCCAGGAGCGCGTCCCAGTCGGGTCGGGAGAGGTCGCGAACGGCTTCGGCGTGGCCGAGCACCGCCACCAGGCGAGACGGGTCAGTGGGTCCCTCCGCGCGAAGGGTGGCGACGATCTGCTGCGCGGCGGCGAGTCGGTTCCGCGTGCGCCACGACGCGGGCTCGATCAACCCCTCGTCCGCCCGGCGGGCGAGCACGGCGGCTTCCTCGAGGTCGTCGTTGTCGAGCGCGAGGACGGTACCGTGGATGATCCGATCCGAGCGGTGGCCGGAGCGCCCGACCCGCTGGACCAGGCGACCGACCTGGTGCGGGGAGCCGAACTGCACGACGTGGTCGATCCCGCCGATGTCGATCCCCAGCTCGAGGGACGAGGTGGCGACGAGGCCCCGAAGCCGACCCTCCCGGAACGACCGCTCGGCCTCCTCGCGCATCTCGCGGGAGAGGGATCCGTGGTGCACCGCGACCGAGAGGTCGGGCGCCAAGAGTCCCAACCGTGCGGCCAGCCCCTCGGCGGTCGGACGGGTGTTGACGAAGATGAGGGTGGTCGAATGGCCTCGGATCTCGGCCTCGACCTGGCGCAGCCCTGCGAGAAGGGTCGGGTCGGCCTTGAGATCGCTGACCAGTTCCGGATCCAGAGGAGGGTACTCGTCGTCCGGACGACGGGCGAACAGCTCGAGCTCGCGCCGGGACTCCGCGGTCCGCACCTCGACCGTGCGCGGCGCGGGCGCGAGGAACCGGGCCACATCGGTGGGATTGCCGACCGTCGCCGAGAGACCGATTCGGCGAACGCGCCGGCCGGTGTGGGCGTCGAGACGCTCGAGAGTGAGTCCCAGCTGAGCGCCGCGGTCGGAGCCGACGAGCTCGTGGATCTCGTCCACGATCACGGTGCGGACGTTGCGGAGGGACTCGCGCAACCGACGGCCCACCAGGAGGATCTGGAGCGTTTCCGGTGTCGTGAGAAGGAGGTCGGGGGGCCGATGCGACTGGGCGAGCCGAGCCGACTGGGAGGTGTCCCCGTGGCGTACGGCGGCCGTCAACCCGACCTCCTCGACGAGCGCGACCAGCCGGTGCTCGAGGTCCCGGTTGAGGGCCCGGAGCGGGGTCACGTAGAGGATGGAGATCGGCGAAGTGGGCTCGGACAGCCGCCGCGAGAGGAGCGGCAGGAGTGCGGCCTCCGTCTTCCCGGTTCCGGTCGGGGACAACAGGAGCGCGTCCGAATTCCCGTTCAGTAGCGGGAGCGCGAGCCGCTGGATCTCGGTCGGTTCCCGGATTCCCCGACGGGCGACTGCTTCGGCGAGTCGCGGGTCGATGCCGGGAAGGAGGGAGCCTAGGTCGGACGCCATGGACGGAGCGGGCGGGACCCAGAGCGGACGGAAAGGCGTGTCGGGGCGGGCTACCGGTTCGGTCCGGGCGTGAGGTCCAGCATTCGGAGGCCGATGCTCTCCTCGAGGGGGCGGTCGAAGGAGTGCGACGGGAAGGTCTCGAGGACGACCTCCTGGAGGACCCCGATCGTCGCCCGCAGGAGATGACCCCCCACCACGTGGTGGTCGGGTCCGGCCACGGCGCCGTGCAGGTGGATTGAGGGGTAGCCGTCGGCCCAGGCGATGGTCCCGTGGAGGGCGACGACCTCGTGCGGGACGGTGAGCTCGTGGGGCCGATACTGCGTGCCGTCCCAGTAGCCGAAGGTCGCGCGCCGGAACATGCCGATCCCGAACAGCACGGCCCCCGCCCGCACGTGCTCCTTCTCGGCGAACGCGGTCAGCGTCTCGAAGAGGTCCTGGCCCTCATCGAGGCGTAGCACCCATTTCGTTCCCTCGCGCACGGCTTGCATCGTCCGAGCCTTCCCCGGGCCTAAGGCGCCGTCGCGAGAGATACCGTTTTCCCTATCGGCCGGGTGACGGTCGCCCCGTGGTCGCGTCGGTCTCGTCGTCGGCACTTCCTGTCCGCGAGCGCACGCTCGTCGAACGGATCCGGGAACGCGGTCCGGCGCTGGTGGCCTTGTCGGGCGGCGTCGATTCCGCCCTGGTGGCGTCGCTGGCGTTCGAGGCGCTGGGCTCGCGGGCCGTCGCGGTGACCCTGACGGGCCCGGCCGTCTCCCGCGCGGAGGTCGAACGCGCGACCGAGGTCGCTCGGGCGATCGGGATCGAGCATCACCTCGTCCGGGCGGATCCGCTCGAGAACGCGGAATACCGGGCGAACCCCAGCGACCGCTGCTACTTCTGTCGCTCCGTGGAGACCCGCCGCCTGCGGGAATTCGGGGACGGCCGGGGGATCCTTCAGTTCCTGGACGGCGTCCAGGCGGATGACCTGCACGACGACCGGCCCGGCCTGCGCGCCATGGATGAGGCGGGGTTCGACCATCCGCTGGCCTGGGGCGGCTGGACCAAGTCCGACGTGCGACGGGTCGCCCGGGTCCGAGGCCTGCCGAATGCCGATCAACCGTCCGACGCCTGCCTCGCCTCCCGCGTCGCCCACGGCCATGCGATCGACGGGGATCTTCTCGCCCGCATCGAGGCGGCCGAGGCGCTCTTGCTCGCTCGGGGTTTCCGACGGGTCCGCGTTCGCGTCGAGGACGGCGCTGCCCGCATTGAGGTCGACCCGGACGAAGTCGCTCTCCTCTCGGTCCCGGCGACCGCCGCCCGGGTCACCGCCGATATCGGAGCTCTTGGGTTCGCCCCCGTCACGATCGACCCGCGGGGCTACGGGGCCTCTCGCGGGGAACCGGAGGGACCCTCGTGAGCCCGAAAGCGACGACGGCGAAGGCTGAACCGGAGCTGCCCGGGCACTTCGAGCTCGAGACCGACATGGTGCCCCAGGGGGACCAGCCGAGGGCGATCGACGAGGTCGTCGCCCGGCTCAAACGGCGCGAGAAGTACGTCACCCTCTTGGGCGTCACCGGTAGCGGCAAGACGTTCACGATGGCGCACACCGTCCAGCGGCTGCAGCGCCCGACCCTGGTCGTGAGCCCCAACAAGACGCTCGCCGCGCAACTCGTCAGCGAGTTCCGGGCGCTCTTCCCCCGGAACGCGGTCGAGTACTTCGTCAGCTACTACGACTACTACCAGCCCGAGGCGTACGTCCCCCAGATCGATCTCTACATCGAGAAGGACATGTCGATCAACGAGGAGATCGACCGCCTTCGGCACCGCGCGACTCAGGCGTTGCTCACCCGGCGGGACGTCCTGGTCGTCGCCTCCGTGAGTTGCATCTACGGCTTGGGTTCTCCCGAGGACTACCGCGCCAACGTGGTCGGTCTGCGCGTGGGGCAGGACATCGGTCGTCAGGAGCTGATCGACCAGCTCATCCGGATGAAGTACCAGCGCAACGACATGGAGCTCAAGCGGGGCCGGTTCCGTGTTCGCGGGGGCACGCTGGATGTGATGGGCGCGGGCGAGACGGTACACCGGATCGTCCTCGATGGCCGGGTCGTCTCCGCGATCGCCGAGCTGGATCCGATCACGCGGGAGGAACGGCGGGACCTGGATCAGCTCTCGGTGTTCCCTGCGACCCATTTTCTTACGGTGGACGAGCGGATGGGCGGCATCCTCCACGAGATCGAGAAGGAACGGGACGTCCGTGTCAAGGAGCTCGCGGACGCGGAGAAGATCGTCGAGGCGCAGCGGCTCAAGGGGCGGGTCAACTACGACCTCGAGATGCTTCGGGAGACCGGCTACTGCTCGGGCGTGGAGAACTACTCGCGCTACTTCGCCGGACGAAAGCCGGGAGAGCCCCCCTACACCCTCCTCGACTTCTTCCCGAAGGACCTGCTCGTCTTCCTCGACGAGTCCCACGCCACGATCCCGCAGCTCCAGGGGATGTACAAGGGCGACCGGAGCCGCAAGGACAATCTCGTCGAGTTCGGCTGGCGCCTTCCCTCCTGCCGGGACAACCGGCCCCTGACGTTCCCGGAGTTCCTCACTCGCGTCCCGCAGGCGGTCTTCGTCTCGGCGACACCCGGCCCGTTCGAGCACAAGGTGTCGAAGGGGGTCGTCGAGCAGATCATCCGGCCCACCGGCCTGGTCGACCCTCCGATCGAGGTACGCCCGCTCGCAGGGCATATCGAGGACCTGGTCGGCGAGCTTCGTCGGTGCATCGCCGAGGGCGACCGCGCCCTCGTCACGACGCTCACGAAGCGGACGAGCGAGGAGCTCGCGAACTACCTGACGAAGCTCGGTCTCAAGGTCCGCTACCTGCACTCGGACGTCGAGACTCTGAAGCGAGTCGAAGTGCTGCGCGACCTTCGGCTCGGCCAGTTCGATGTACTGGTCGGGATCAACCTCCTCCGGGAGGGGTTGGACCTGCCCGAGGTCAGCTTCGTGGCGATCTTGGACGCCGACAAGGAGGGCTACCTGCGCAGCGAGACCTCGATCGTCCAGACCGCGGGACGGGCGAGCCGGAACGAACGCGGCAAGGTCGTCCTCTACGCGGACCGGACCACGGGCTCGATGCGGCGCGCGATCGACGAGATGACGCGACGGCGCACCGCCCAGGTCGACTACAATCGGGTCCACGGCATCGTCCCCGAATCGGTCCAGAAGGAGGTGCGGGCGCTGCTCGGCACGCCCGAAGGGTCCACCGAGCTCTCGACCTCGGGACTCGGCAAGAAGTGGAAGGAGAAGCTCCCGCTGCTTCTCGCGAACCTCGAGGAGGAGATGCACCTCTCCGCCGAGCGGCTCGACTTCGAGGAGGCGGCCCGGATCCGCGACCGCATCCGCGAGATCAAGCGGGACTCGGCGGCCTCGCCCGACCGCCGGCCCGCCGCGGCGGCCAAGGCGTAAGAGGACCCTCGGGTCCGCGGGGTATTGTACCCGCGCCGGTGTCGTGGGTCCGTGCCCCCCCGTCGTCCCTCCAAGTCGCTCCGCCGGGGAGGTCTCTCCACCCTCCGGCGCTCCGGAGCGGTCAGCGACCTGCTCTTCCTCTACGACTGCGAGACCCAGGAGGTCGGCCAACTCAGGACCATCGCCGAGCGACTCGGGCTCTCGGTCCAAGCGGCCTCCCACACGTTCCGGAGCCTCGCCCGACGCGGGCTCGTCGAGCTCCGCGACGGACGCTATCGTCCCACCGTCCGGGGGGTCGACTGGCTGCACTCGGCCCTCGGGGGGGTCCGGGACGACCTCGCCGAGCGCCTCGACCGCCTTCACATCGTGCGGACCACGTCGGCCGTCGCCGCCGCCGCCATCGCGGCCGGACAACGCGTCGCTCTCGATATCCGGGACGGCGTCCTCACCGCGACCCCCGGAGCGACCGAGGGTTCCCGGGGGCGGGCGAGCCGGGCGGCGGGGGCGGGGGAGCTGGTCGAGGTCGGCGAGCTCGAGGGGATCGTACCGCTCCCGCACGGACGTCTCCAGGTGATCGCGCTCCCCAGCGACCGGATCGCCGACCGTGAGTTGCCGGCGGAAGTTCGCGCCACACTGGACACCTCCCGCGCCGGGCTTCTCGCCGCCTTCGGTCTCGGAGCCTATCACGTGCTCGCGCGGGCCGCCCCCACGCGTCCCTTCGTACGGTTCGGCGTCGCGGCGGCCCTCGCGGAAGCGACCGAGCTCGGGGTCGACGGGACGGTCGTCGTGACGGACCGGGACCTGCCGCGGCTCTTCGAGCAGTTCGACCGACCCGAGACGCCGAGCCTGGAGTTCCTACCGTTGCGACGGGCCGTCGGGCACCGGTCCCTTCGACGTCCCCCGGCGCGCCGCGAGCGTCGCGAGTAAGTTCGGAAGGTCGGCGACGCGAACGGCCCCGTCGCGGAGGAGCTGCTCCCGGGCCTCGGTCGCGCGCCCGCCGGCGAATTCGAGCGAGGCGCCGGACGGTGCCTCGATCAGGAAGATCGGGATCCGGGAGCTGAACTCGTGCAGGTCCTCGAGGTTGGCCAGGTTGGAGGGACCGACGGGGAACGGCGCGACCACGATCGCCTCCGCCGCCGCCAGCAGGACGCGGTTCCGAGCCCGTGCCTCGGTCCCGAGGGGGGCGAACGGGATCTCCACGGCCACCGGGACGCCCAGTTCTTGGGCCGCTTCCGAATCCGAATCGAACAGCGGTAGGGCGCCGGCCGAAACCTCGTAGCCCTCTTCCACCAACCTCCGAAGGTAGGGAACTCCGGTCCCGCCCCCCGCCACCACGTGGACCCGGAGCCGTCGGGGTGATCGGACCGACGCCGGCTGTAGGCCCAGCGGCAGCTGGGGAATGAGGTACGGGAGTCCGGTGGCGGCGTCGCGACGTACTTCGGCCACGACGCCCCAGACCCGGGCGAGGAGTTCCGGCGAGAGGATCGCCGCCGGATCGCCTTCGGCCACGAGCTGGCCGTGGGAGAGCACGGCGACCCGGTCCGCGAACCGGGCGGCCAGATTCAGGTCGTGGAGGGCGATGACGACGGCCCGTCCGTCCCGACGGGCGATCCGTCGGATGCGGACCAGGAGGTCGAGCTGGTGGCCGACGTCCAGATGGGCGGTCGCCTCGTCCAGGAGGAGGACCGGGGTCTCCTGGGCGAGGGTACGGGCGAGGCGGGCCCGCTGGCGCTCGCCGCCGCTCAAGGTCAGCATGCCTCGGCTCGCAAAGTCGGTCACGTCCGCGTCGGCCAGAGCAGCGGCCACCGCCCCCACGTCGGCTGCGCGTTCGGGGGCGAGCGGGGGAATGTGGGCGAAGCGTCCGTACCGTACGTAGTCGAGCAGGGGAACGTTGTCGCCGGGCGCCTCCTCTTGTGGCATCCAGGCGACCACGCGCGCCCGCTCCCGCAGCGAGAGCGAGGCGAGCGGCCGGCCCAGTAGGTGGACCGACCCCTGGGAAAGGGGTTCGAGGCCCGCGATGGCTCTCAACAGGCTCGACTTGCCCGACCCGTTCGGTCCGGCGAGGGCCAGCACTTCTCCTGGGGGGACGGCGAGACTGACGGAGCGGACCGCGACCTGGTCCCGGTAGCGAACGGAGACAGCGTCGACGGTCAGTGGGAGGAGTGGGGCCTCGGTCATGTGCCGGACGTCCCGCTGCCCGTCAGCCCCTGCCGTCGGTAGAGCAGGTAGAGGAAGAACGGCGCCCCGGCGAAGGCGGTCGGGATCCCGACGGGGATCACGACCGACGGGACGACGGACTGGGCGAGATCCCAGGCGAGGACGAGGAACCCGGCTCCGAAGAGTCCGGAGATGGGGAGGACGATCCGATAGTCGGACCCCACCATCCGCCGGACCACATGGGGGGAGACCAGACCAACGAACCCGATCACGCCGGTGAACGCCACGGCGACCGCCGTGAGCACCGTGGAGAGAAGGATGACCCGGCGCGTCGTGCGACGGGCATCCACGCCGACGCTCTCGGCGACGTCCCGTCCGAGCTGCAGCACGTTCAGGGAGCGTCCGTGGAGGGCGATCAAGGTCCCCGCCACGAGAAGAACCCCGAACACGATCGCGTCCCGGTCCCACGTCGCGTCGCTCAACCCTCCGAGCAGCCAGAAATTGACCTGCACCCCGCTCGTCGGATTGTAGAGGAGGAGGGCGTCGAGCACCGCGGAGAACAGGAAGTTGAGGGCCACGCCGGTCAGAAGCAGGGTCTCGACCGACCGGGCCCGACCGCCGGCGGCCAGGTAGACGACCGTCCCCGGGATCAACCCTCCTCCGAACGCGAGGAGGGGCAGCACCGTGGCCTGCTGGGCTGGGGCGAGGTTGAACGTGAACAGGATCGCGGCGCCCACTGCGGCGCCCGTCGAGAGTCCGAGGAGGTACGGGTCGACCAGTGGATTTCGGAACACTCCCTGCAGGGCACCTCCCGAGATCCCCAGCGCCGCCCCGACCAGCACCGCCAGCAGGAGAGGAGGGAACCGCGCCCCCCAGACGATCTCGGTCTGGATGGTGCAGGTCATCCCGCTCAGGGAGGGCGGGCACGGTGCGGACGGTAGCAGACCCCCCGTCAGGTGGTACCCCACGATCCAAAGGACGGTCGTCCACGGAATGACCCGAGAGCCCGTCAACGCTCCGACGGTGGTCGAAAAGACGACGAGCAGTGCGAGACCGACCAACAGTATGGCCAGTACGACCCAACGACGACTCCGTCGAAGAGCAGGGGCCACGGGCCCCCCGTCGGGGTTCAAGGAGGTCGTCACCGTGCGCACCGGCCGACGGGCTCAGCCCGTCGGCACCGGGGCGAGCGTCGGGTGGAGCCAGTGGAGGAACCAGGGAAGTTCGAGCAGCATCGATGGGGCCGCCTCCGTGAGCAGGGTCACGTCGATCGGGATCTTGGAGCTGTCCAGCTGACCCCAGTAGGGGGCGCTCGGCCAAGCGCTCGGGGTCTCGTTCAATACGAGGTAGGGGTCGTTCCAGCTGGTCCCGTAGATCAATACGGTCGGCTGGTCGGCCAGCACCACGGTGGCGTTGATCTCGGCGTACTCGAGTGGAACCCCCGCCGAAATGCTCGAGCCGTCGGCGAGATCGATGAGCGATTGTCCGAACGTACCCGGCCCGTACGTGTAGTACCCCCCCGCGTCGAAATAGTAGGTCAGCAATACCGAGGGGATCGCGGTCCCATTGTCCGCGAGGAGGGTGTCGAACGCCGTTGCATTGGCCAGGATCCCCTCCAAGCTCGCGTCGAGCGCCGTCGCGACCGTGCGGACGCTGGGGAACAGTTCCGCGACGAGGTTGACATCGCCGACGATCCCGTCGAGGGTCGACGGGGCCAAGAGGACCACGGGCAGGTTGTAGGTGGTGACGAGCTTCGCCACGTCGCCGGCCGAGGTCAGGGTGGACGCGAGGACCAATTGGGGAGCGAGAGTGGCGACCTCCTCTGTATTCAGGTTCGGGAAATCCGTCACGCACATCGAGCTGGTCAGGTTCCAGAGCGCGGTCTGGTTGGGAGAATACTCGTCCAGCATCCCACCGTAAAGTTGTGGAGTGCACCCCACGCCCACCACTCGGTCCCTGAGTCCGAGTCGATAGACGATGTCCATTACGCTCGGCGCGAGGACGACCACCCGGCTCGCGTCGGCCGGCGCCGTCACCGTTCGGCCGAGATCATCCACGACGGTGACCGTCCCGGCCGTGGTCGTTCCGCGGGCCCCGTAGTAGGCGGCAGTGGCGATCACCGCGACGCCCGCGGTCAACAGGATCGCGACCACGACGAGCGTGCCCGTGACGGACCGTGGTCCATCGGGCGAACGATTCAATGACATTGTACTCGCGGCAAACGTAATTGAACATAAAGGTTACGAAACCCGTCCCCCCGGGAGGACGGCTGCCGTGCCCGTCAGCAAAGGATATCTTGTCGGTCCACTCCGAAACTCTGGAGGGAGCATAGGCTAACTTGGTAGACCAGCGGGCTCCAGTCAGGGTGGCTTTCGAGCCCCCTGTGATATGGGTCTGCGGAGGGGCGGTTCCCGCCCCCATGACGATTGACTGGAGCGCGCGGAGAGACCCGCATATGGGGGTTCAAATCCCCCTGCTCCCATCCCCTCTCCCGCCACTGGGCTGAGCGTCGCCTGAGTCCGCCGTCGCTGCCCCTAGTCGCCTCCTCCGGGGACCCGGAGCGCGGAGGACGCCCTGCGCCGGGTGGACCAGCGGGGATAAGAGGGGGGCCCCGTCATTCGGAGGAGGGTCTCCGCGTGGCGGCTTCCGGACCGGCAACGGGGGCGACCGCACCCCCCGTCGCGGTCCCGAAGCAGGCGTTTTCGCTCGCCCTGAGTTCTGGCGCGGTCTTCGCCGTCAGTCTCCTCGTCCAACTGATCGGGTACGCCGGCAACGTGCTCCTTCAGAAGCATTTCGGGGTCAACAACTCCGGCCTGGCCCTCCTCGGCACGGCGCAGTTCTTCCTGCTGATCGCCTCTTCCATCAACGGCATCGGCGACCTCCGCCTCGGGACCGCGTACACTTACTTCTTGGCACGGGGGAAATCCGCGACCGACAACACGACCACGTACTTGTTCGCCCGGACCGCGATGGTCGGGGTCGTAGGACTGGTCCTCTTCGTCATCGCGCCGACCTCGATCGCCGGTGGCCAGATCGCGAGCCCGGGCGTTGACTTGGAGGCGTTCGGTCTGTTCATCTCCTTGCCCATCTTCTGGTCGTTCTCCACAGTCTACAACCAGATGTTCATCGGCCAGGGCAACTCGCTCAAGGCGCAGTATCCCTCCTTAGTCGAGGCGACCGTTCGTCTGCCGGTCCTGTTCTACGTCGCGTACTACAACCCGACGATCCTCGGGATCACGTTCGCCTACATGGTCGGGGCCGCGAGTTCCGCGGTATACAGCCTGCCCGCGGTATGGAAGCACCTCTCCGGTTGGCGTTCGTCCGAAGCGACCCGCATGTTTCGCTTCGCCTGGCCGCTCATGGCGAGCCTGATGCTGAACTACCTCGTCACGAACACGGTCCCGCTCCTGATCAAGATCGGCGTGAGCGCCGCCGCCTTCTCCGTGTTCCTCATCGCCAACGGGTGGCGCGTGCTCGTCCTCTCGCTGCCGGGGGCGGTGACGACTCCGCTCTTCCCCTATTTCGCGGGTTTGCATCGGCAGGAGCGGTACGAAGCGATACGGACCGGAACGTGGCAGGCGCTCCGGTATTCGGCGATGCTGCTCGTCCCGGGGGTTGTAGCGCTGGTGGTCTACCGCTACAATTTCCTCAACGTATTCGCGACGACAAACGTCGCGAACCAGGGCTCGCTCGCCCTCGCCCTTCTCGCCGTGGGTGCCGTACCGCTCGCCCTGAGCCAGATCATCCAGTCCAGTATCAACGCGATCGGTCGGCAGCGTCTCGAGCTTTACATCACGAGCACCCAGATCATGGTCCTCCTCGCCGGGCTCGCGCTCCTGATGCCTCCCTGGGGGCCGCTCCAGATCCACCCCGGGATCGTGGCCGGCTCCGTGGCGATTCTCGCCTCGTCCTTCGCCGCCCTGGCGATGAACAGCTACTTCATGGAAACCCTCATCCGGGTGCACATTCGACCGATCTCTATCGGGGGCATCACGGCGAGCGCGGCCGGTGCGTTTTCGGCCCTCTATCTCCTCAACCACTACCATCTCTTCCCAGTGAGCTCCTCCTACCAGCTGTTCGCCGCCGTGCTGATCGGGTTCACGGTCTACTTCTTCGTCCTCGCCGGAATCGGCGAACTGACCCAGGAGGATGTCCGACGGATCGGCACTTCCTTGGGCCTCCCGCGCCGACTGGTGGCGGGGGCGGCGCGGATTCCGTGGCGAAAGCGCAACCCCGACCTGCCCCCCGTGGACTTGGCGCGGGCACCCGGGCTCCGCTCCACCGAGCTACCAGAGACGTTCACCGGGAACCGGGAGATGCCCGAGATCTCAACCCTCCCCGAAGAGGTCCCGCCTCCCGAGGACAGCAAGAACAGCGGTCCTCTCCAGTGAGGAAGTTGTCGCCCCAAGACGAGACTCAACCGACCTACCGTGAGTCACTTCAGCACGGTTTGTATCCCGCTCCGCTACCGAAGCTCTGTTCCGAAAAACCGATACCGCAGGCCGAGATTGTAGCTGCGCTCGCTTCGCAGAGCTTAAGCCCCGCGGCTCGCTGGTCACATCGAGGCCACGACCATGATCCATGTAGAGATTCGACCCGCCGCGTCCCAGCAAGTGCGAACCCTGATCCGGGGCCAGGGCCCCGAAGTCGGCGTGCGCGTCTACGCCCAACCGTCGGGCGGCAGCTGCTGCGGCGGTGGCGCGAGCGGGGTCCAGTTCGGACTCGCGTTCGCGAAACCCCGGGCCGACGACGAGGTCATCACGGGCGATGGCTACCGACTGCTCGTCGACCCAACCAGCACCAAGTTCGTGGACGGGGCGGTCATCGACTACGTCGAAGGGCTCCAGGAGTCCGGATTCAAGATCACCAACCCCACTCTTCCCGAGCCGGATGCCGCCGGCAAGGCGGGCGGATGCACGTCCTGCGGCAGCAATTCGGAGAACGGCGGCGGGTGCGGCTGCGGTCACTGAGCGTTCTCCCGGGTTCGCCACCGGCCGTCGTCTCCCTTCGCGGTCCGTCCCCTGTAGCGGGGCGCGATGAGCGCTGAGCCGCTCTGGAGCGAGGACCTCCGGAAAACCTACCCGGTGAAGGGCGGCGCGCCCGTGGAAGCGCTCGCGGGGGTCTCCCTCAAGGTCCATCCCGGCGAGCGGGTCGCGCTGCTCGGGCGCAACGGCGCGGGCAAGACCACGTTCCTGCGGATCGCCTCGACGCTCCTCCGGCCGACCTCGGGGTCGATCCGGGTCTTCGGCTACGACGTCGACGAGCATCCGGAGAAGGCCCGACCGTACATCGCGGTCGTGCCGCAGGAGGGGAAGCCGTTCTTCCATCTCTCCCCGCGCGAGCAGGTCTACACGTACTTGCGGGCCCGAGGTCTTTCCCGCGAAACGGCGAAGGACCGTACGGCCGAGGCGCTCCAGCGGATGGGTCTCACCGAGATCGCGGGCCGCCTGTCGATCACCCTCTCCGGCGGACAACGGCAGCGGACGATGGTCGCGACCGTGATCGCGACCCAAGCGCCCCTCCTGTTCCTGGACGAGCCGACCATCGGGATGGACCCGTTCGCCCGGCGGGAGGTCTGGGCCTCGCTCCGGGACCTGACCCGGAAGGGGTCGACCATCCTCCTCACGACGCACTACCTGGACGAGGCGGAGGCGCTCAGCGACCGGCTCTACATCGTCGAGCGAGGGCGGGTCATCGTGAGCGGGACCGCCGACGATCTCAAGCGGTCGGTCGGAGGGACCCTCAAGGTCTCGATGCCGAGCGGGGCCCCTCACGCAGATGCGTTCCGTTCGTTCGGGGAGCTCGTCTCGGACGGGAACGTCCTCACGGTCATCGTCTCGCCCGAGCGGCTCGGGGAGGTCATGGACCTCACGGTCAAGGCCCACCTGTCCGCGACCGTCGGGCCGGTATCGCTCGAGGAGGCGTTCCTCCGTGTGGTGGGACGGTCGATCAATGAGGATTGAGACCACCGAAGGGTCGAGCCGCGCCTTTCGGGGCACCACCGCTTTCCTCTGGACGGAGGCCCTCGTGCAGGCCCACGAAGGGCTCGCGATGGCGACCTCGATGGTCACCCAGTCCGTGATCCTCGTCTTCGTCTACATCCTGAACCCGGGCCTGCTCGGCGTGGCGCTCATCGGCGCGACCCTCTTCTCGACGTTCACGATGGGCCAGCGCGTCCTCAACGAGGCCGCGTACCTCCGGATCGATCACAAGGCGACCGACCTGTACCTGGCCGGCCCGCTCAGCCCGGAGGGGTACTTCCTCGGAATGTCGACCGGGATCCTGCTGGTCTACCTGCCGCCGGTCGCCCTCCTGGGCGGGCTCGCGATCGTGGTCGGTCACCTCACCCTCGTCACCAGCCTCGCCCTGATCGCTCTCGCGGCTGTCGTCTGGCTGTTCTCCGCGTCGACCGGCTACATCTTCTCGACGTTCTTCCGGGACAACCGGGCGATCTGGGCGTACGCGAGCCTGTTCTTCAACGTCTTCGGCGTTCTGCCACCGGTCTTCTACCCGTTCGGGTTCTTCCCGGCCGCGCTGCGCCCGGTCGCCCTCCTCATGCCCCCGAGCGCCGCGGCGGCGCTCATCCAATCTAGGACCGGGGCGGCCTCGCTCACCTCGAGCGACCTCTGGCTCGCCTCCCTCGGCCTCGTCGTGGAGACCGCGCTCGTGTTCACGGTCGCCGTCTTCTGGGCTCGCCGCACGGTCCGGGGGAACTAGATGGCGAGCGTAGAAGCGCAGTTCCCGAACGTCCCGACCGAGGGGCGTGCCCTGCCGGCGTTCGCGCTCGTCGGGTGGCGATGGATCAGCCGCAACCCGGCCGTGACGATCACCCCGGTCCTGCTCCCGTTCATCTTTCTGTACTTCCTGTCGCTGATCTCGCCCCCCTCCCTGCTCCCGCTCGAGATCGTCGGCGCGATGCTGTTCACGATGCAGAACATCGGCAGCTGGGTGCTCGGCGACAGCGCCACCTGGCGGATCGAGTGCTCGCTCCAGGACCTCTTCGTCGCGAGCCCGCTCAGCCGGATCCGCTACCTGTTCGGCATCGCGTTCTCGAACCTGATCGCGATGCTACCGGCGCTCGCCATTCTCACGGTCCTCCTCGCGTGGATCGGTGGGGAACGGGGCCATCCCCTCACGCCGTTCGCGGCGCTCGCGCTGCTCGCGAGCCTGTTCACGCTGTGGATCCTGTTCTCCGCGGTCGGCATGGCCATCTCGAGCCGGGTGCGGAGCCAGCGGGAGATCTGGCCGGTCGGGAACCTCACGTTCACCATGCTCGGGATGCTCTCGCCGCTGTACTACCCCCTTTCGTCTCTCCCGCCGCTCTGGCAGGATGTCGCCCGGTTCCTCCCGACCACGTACGCCGCCTTGCTCGCCCAAGGGGCGCTCGGCCTCACTCCGGCGACCCCGGCCCAACTGGCGCTGTACGCCGGGCTGCTCGCGGTCTGTGCCGTCGTCGGAGTCGCCCTCTGCCTCCGTCTCTACCGTTGGGGTGAACAGTGAGGCGAGGGTCCCCGGAACGTTCATACGGTGTGCCGGGTATGGAGCCGCCGGTGCTCCCCCGCAAGAAGCCGCTCGTTGGTCCGCGTCGGGCCGAGCGGCCGTCCACCCTCCTCCTTCTCGATACGGCGCCGGGGTACGGCGTTCCATGAGGAGCAGCTAACGATGCCGAACGACGAATTCGATGAGATCCTTTCCGCCCTCGACCGAGAGACCGCCCGGATCCGCGTCCGGGCCGAGCCCCGACGTTACAACAAGCCCGCGACGGTCATCTCCGGCTTCCCGCCGGGGGTCGACCTCGAGGAGACCACCCGGACGCTCAAGAACCGCCTCGCGACCGGCGGGTCCGTCGTCGACGGAGAGGTCTATCTTCAGGGCGACCACCGCACCCGCATCCGGGACGAGCTCGCGAAGCTCGGCTTCGACCCGGAAACGATCGAGATCTCCGACGCGGCCCTACCGAAGCGCGGTCGGCGCGGGTGATCTGGCAAATCCCGCGCACAAAACGCCAGATTTCGCAGGAAATCGGCGCGGGACCGACCTGAATAGGTGCTGATTGTGGCGAACGTGAACGGTATAACCCTCGGCGCCTCGCCGGGGCCGGAGTCCCCACATGGCGGCGTACGCGCACCCTGAGGTCCTGGTCGAGAACGATTGGCTGGCAGCCCACCTGAACGACCCGCAGGTCCGGGTCGTGGAAGTGGATTACGATCCGGCGGCGAACTACGAATTGGCCCACGTCCCGGGCTCGGTCCTGTTCGACTGGCGGAAGGACATCAACGACCCGGTCGCCCGAGACATCCTCTCCAGCGAGGCCTTCGCTTCGCTGTTCGGTAAGGCCGGCATCGACGACGCGACCACGGTCGTCCTCTACGGCGACTTCAACAACTGGTTCGCGGCGTTCGCTTACTGGGTCTTCACGTACTACGGGGCGAAGCACTTGAAGCTCCTCAACGGCGGGCGCAAGAAGTGGATCGCGGAGGACCGCCCGCTCACCAAGGACGCTCCCCATGTGACCCACACGAAGTACGTCCCCGGCCACCCCGATCTCAAGCTGCGCGCCTATCTCGACGACGTCCGCAAGGTTCTCCCCGAGGTCAAGGGCGGGAAATCCGCCCTCGTCGACGTCCGCGGGCCGAAGGAGTTCTCGGGCGAGATCACCGCGCCCCCCGAGTACCCGACCGAGCACGCGCAGCGCGGAGGCCACATCCCCGGCGCGAAGAACATCCCGTGGGCCCAGGCTGTCAAGGAGGATGGCACGTTCAAGTCGCGCGAGGAGCTGGAGGCCCTCTACGGGGGCAAGGGAGTCGTCTCGAGCCTGCCGGTCATCACGTACTGCCGCATCGGGGAGCGCTCGAGCCACACCTGGTTCGTCCTGAAGTACCTCCTCGGGTACCCCGACGTCCGCAATTACGACGGCTCGTGGACCGAGTGGGGGAACTTGGTCCGGACCCCGATCGAAAAGCCGTAGTCCGGGATCGTTCGAACCCTTTCCTCCCCCTCAAAGGGGGTGCTGGCTCGGCCGAGCTCAGAGCGATGACCCGCGTCGCACGCGGGGCCTCGGATCCGGGTCCTTGCGGACGAGGAACTGGTGGAGCGTGCCCTCGTCGCGCCGGGCCAGGACCGGGTAGCCGGTCTGGTCGGACCAGCGGACCATCTCGATCGGGCTGGTCGGGTCGTCGGTCACGAGAAGGATGTGGGCCCCCGGCGGTCGCCGGGCGAGCTCCTCGTTGAGCATGGTGAGCACGGCGGAACATTCGATCCCGATCTCGTACAGCTCGAGGTCCGGGGTGGCGGGCCAGCAGCGGATCCGCTGGGTGCGGATCCGTTCTTCGAGACGGGTCGCCACCTGGGCCGCGGTTTCGAGGTACCGCGGCACCTCGTCCGCCTGGGTCGGTCGGACCCGCGCGACCCATCCCTCGCCGTAAGGGGCATCGTTCAGGAGCCGGGGGCGTTCCCGCACCGCGGGATTCCTCTCGAGGATCTCGGCTTCCACCGGGAGCCGGACCGCTCCGGTGTACCGCATGCTCTCGACGGTCGCGATGCTCCGACCCCGGGCCACGACGCCCTCGACCGGGCGGAAGGAGAACGAGACGAACGGCCCGGCAAAGGCCGCGAGGGTGCCGAGCACGCCGACTCGGGCCGTGTCACCCTCGGGGGACCACCAGACGTCGTGCTCGAGGTTGTATAACCGATCCTCAGGCAGGGGACATCCCGCGATCTCCACGCCTCGGGGAGGTACGGGGCCTGCTATAGGCCTGTCCGAGAGGACCCGGGAGGGCCACCGTCCCGGGTTTCCCCGGACGCAAGTGGCGTGCATCCCCGCCATCTCGCAAGGGTTAAACCCCACCCCGTCTCGGCCGACCTCGAGTACCCCCATGGCCCGAAACGTTCAGGTGGAGCCACTGCGCACCGTCCATATCGAAGACCAGGCCGTCGAGCTGGTCGAGCGGAAGGGCCTCGGGCACCCCGACTCGATCGCGGACGGGGTCTCGGAATCGGTCAGCCGGGCGCTCTGTCGCCTCTACCTCGACGAGTTCGGGAGGATCCTCCACCACAACACGGACGAGACCCAGGTCGTCGGGGGGGCCTCCGAGCCGAAGTTCGGCGGCGGGAAGGTCACGAAGCCGATCTACATGCTCTTGGTCGGCCGAGCGACCACCGAGGTCAACAAGGAGAAATTGCCCATCCACGACACCGCGATCGAGGCGGCCAAGAAGTACGTGGGATCCGTCTGTTCCCACATCGACTTGGAGCACGATGTCGAGTTCGATTCCAAGATCGGGTCGGGCTCGATCGACCTCCGTGGGGTCTTCGAGCAGAAGACGGTCCTCTCCAACGACACCTCCTTCGGCGTCGGTTTCGCGCCCCTCTCCGACCTGGAGCGCCTCGTGCTCGAGAGCGAGCGATTCCTGACCCTGAAGCTGAAGAAGAAGCTCCCTGCGCTCGGGGAGGACGTCAAAGTGATGGGCTACCGCTCGGGGAACCAGATCCACCTCACGGTCGCCGCCGCGCTCGTCGACCGGGAGATCTCCGACGGCGACGCCTACCAGAACGTCTGCGCCCAGATCACGGAGAAGCTCGCGGACCAGGCCGCCAAGCTGACGCACCGCGAGGTCCAGATCGACGTGAACACGGCGGACGACCCCGAGCTCGGCCGGTACTACCTCACGGTCACCGGCTGCTCGATGGAAGCAGGCGACGACGGCTCCGTGGGACGCGGCAACCGCGCCAATGGGTTGATCACGCCCTGCCGACCGATGAGCCTGGAAGCCTCGGCCGGAAAGAACCCCATCAACCACGTGGGGAAGATCTACAACCTGCTCGGGAACCTGATCGCGGGCGACATCGTGAAGGAGACCGGCGGGAACGTCAAGGAGGTCCACGTCCGGATCCTTTCGCAGATCGGCAAACCGGTCGACGAACCCCAGGTCGCGAGCCTGCAGATCCTCCCCGCGAGCGGCGTGAAGCTCGCCCAGGTCAAGCCGACGGCCGAGGCGGTCGCGAACTCGTGGTTCGAGCAGATCGACACCATCCCGAAGCTTCTGTTGACCGGGAAGTTGTCCGTTTTCTAGGCGGCCCGTCGCCGGTCGGGCCACCCGGGCCGGTCCCTCTCGAGGTGGGACGTCGTGCGCCAGGGACCGCCTCTAAATAGTCGGCCCACGCAGTATCTTCCTCGGCGACGCCCCGCACGGGCCGCCGGGTCGTTCGGATGTTTTCTCTCACCGGCTCGCAGGTCTTCGTCATCGTCCTCGCCGTCGTGCTGGTGGTCGTCGTCGTCGGGATCTTCGTCTACCTCGCGAACCGTCTCCGCGCCCGCCGCAACCAGATCTTGGGCGAGCTCAGCGCCAAGCCCGAGCTGATCCAGGACCGGGCGTTCAACCGCCTCGAGATGGCCCGTCGCGAGGCGGCGGTGCTGGCCCGAACGGGGACCGTCATCACCCGGGCCCAGGACTTGATCGCCCAGTCCCAGGCATCCTTCGACCTCCGCGATTTCCGCCGGGCGTACGAGCTCGCCCAGTCCGCCCACGAGAGCCTCGTCAACGCGCGCGGACGGTCCACGGCCCCGATCTCGATGCCGATCCCCGGCGGCGCCGCGAACTCCTCGTCCTCCGTCGGCACTGCCGCGCAGGGTTCGCGGTCGGGGTCGTCGGCCAGCACCATCCCCTCGGGTCCCGTGGTGGTCGCTCCTCCCAAGAACCGGGCCGAGTCGCACTTCCAGATCGGTCTCCTTGAGGCCGACCTGGCCTCCGCGGCCCCGTCGGGGTCCACGTCGGAGGCCGCCTCGCTCCAGAAGCAGGCCCAGGCGGCGTTCGACGGAGGAGAGTACACCGAGGCGTTCCGACTCGCCCTTCGGGGCCGGCGTGCGCTCGGGCGGGTGGAGACCCTCGCTCCCGGCCAGGGATTCGCCCCGACCCCCACCAGCGGCGCGCCCGAGGATGCGACCGGGATCGCGGAGCGGCTCGCCAGTTCCGAGCGATGTCCGGACTGCGGTTACCCGATGATGGCGACGGACGGGTTCTGTCGCGGGTGCGGCAAGCCCCGCATCGCGCTCAGCTGTGCGTCCTGCGGTGAGCCCCGGGCCCCCGCGGACACCTTCTGCGGTCGGTGCGGCGCGCGCTTTACTCCTTAGTTCGCCGTCCCGAGCCAGTCGTCCAGCCGCCGCTGGGTGCGGGTCTCGTGGAGGACCGCGCTCTGAGCGAGCCATCGGTCGAGCGGGATGGAGAACGTCGTCTGCAACACCTGGTTCAGCTCGGGCAAGGAACTCAAGCGAAGGGCCGGTTCCTGGAGCGCCGCCCGGACGTGCTCCCGCACGTTCCAGACCCCCAACGGGAGGATCTCTCCGGGGTGGACCTCCCGGAACACGATGGCCCCGGCCTGACGTCCGAACCGAAGGAGCGCCTCCGAGACCGCAAGCCGCGCCGCGTAGTAGCAGCCTCCGATGGAGGCGTACGTCGTCCGGCCGTCGTGCCCTTCGTGGTCGCCCATCAGGATGACCTGGGTCGGGCTCGGGTTCCAAAGCGTCTCGGGATACCAGGCCTCGATCGACTCGTACCGCCACACTCCGGGTAAGAGGACGATCACCCAACGGTTCTCGAGGGCCGTCAGACGGTGCACGCGGATCTCTCCCAGCTCCGGCAACTCGCGGACCCGGAGGAGATTCTGCTTGGAAAGTACATCGTCGACGGCGGTGATGCTCCATCGCGTCGGGACCAGCTTGCGCCGCCCCCGCCGTCCGAGCGTCCCGACGCTGAACGCGCGCTGGATACGGCTGACCCGAACCCCCCTCGCATAGAGCTCGGTCACCGCGGTCCGTGCGTTCGCGGCGGTGTCGGAAGAGAGGCGATCGAGGTGAGGATCGACCCTTCGGACGTCCAACCGTAGGTGCTCAATCGGGGCCGAAGGGCCGAAAGGAGGGGCGGAATCGGAGAGCGTGATGTGGCCCCGGGGGGGGCGGCGGAACCGGGTCTCGCTCTCCACCGATTCCGAGGAAAGTCCGAGCAGCTGAAGGTCCTCGAGAAGGGGGATCGGCTTCTCGGCATCCGTGACCCGGATGGGACTCGTTCCTCGCACCAGGCCGGTCCGAAACCCGACGACCTCGGCCACCGAGCGGCCCACCCATTGCTCGGGGGTGTCCAGCATCTCGGTCGACCCGTGCTCCGGGCTGAGGAGGGGGCCGAAGGAGACCCGCGGATACCCGAACCGACCGACGAACAATCCGGGCGGGGAGGAGCCCGAGAGTTCCGTTCCCTGGACCATCGGCAACGTCCGTTCGAAGGCGTGGTACCGGATCAGAAGCGGACACACCGGCTTACCGCACAAGAGTTGGGCCGAGCGACACCGCAAACACATGCTGGGGTCCTCGCGCAAGCCCGGAATGCTCCACGAGAGCCCGGCGGTGGGCTCCACCCCGAGCAGGGGAGGAGCGTGGGGGGACGTCATCACGGCCAACGGGAAAGGGGGCGACTGGCTATAGCTCACGGCGAGGGGGCATGAAACGGGTCGAAATCCCTCCGGCCCCTGCCGCCCCCGGAGTTGCCCGGGGCCGAGTTCGTCGCCCCCGGTTCGAATCGACCCCCGCCACGTTCATGAGAGCCCTCGGGTTCCCCGAAGGCGTGACGAGTCCGGTGTTGTGTTCGAACTGTCATAGACCCCTGCCGACGAATGCCACGATCTGCCCCGCCTGCGGCGCGGTGACCGATTCGGGTGAGGAGCATACGGGTGGGTCCGGCGCCGTGCACACCGGCGGTAGCGGAGGCTGAGTTCCGCCCCCTGCAGAACCGGATCCGCAGGCTCGGGCAGATCAGCGCTCTCGTGACGAGATGGGTTCGATAGCGCCGCCCTCCCCGAATCCGTCGTCCGCTGGACGGCGAATGTCTCCCTGAAGATTCCGCAGGCACATCCGCGAAGGGGCCCAACCGGTGGTCGGGCCAACGAGGGCCACGAATCTACCGAGACGGGGCTCAAGCTGAAGTCCCGGACCACGTTCACGGCCACGGGTCCAGCCCTGGGGAACGCCTCATGTTCGAACTCCCTTCTAGCGCCGATGAAGGCGGGACCACCGAGTTCGACGCGCTCCTTCTTCGCCAGGGACCGGAGAGTGCCCGCGAACAGCTCTCCGCCGAGGCGATCCAGGAGCTCGTCTCCATGGGATCCACCGCCGTGGAAGCGATCGTGGTCGTCGGCGACCTTCGGATGTCCACTCTCGTCCTGAAGGAAGCGGTGCAACCGTCCGTTTTCGCTCGATTCATCGTGGGGTTCACCGAGGCGGTCCGAGCGCTGGCGAACTCCTCTGGGGGCTGGTTCGACAAGTTCACCGGGGACGGATTCGTCGCCTTTTGGATCCCCCCACGAGAGCGTCCGGCCGACATCGGAACGATCCCGGACTTCTGCCGCACCGCGCTCTCGGCGGCCGACTCCCTTCTGGCCAACTTACGCCGGAACTCCCGAAACTTCCCCGCCGGAACGGGGTTGTCGATAGGGATCGACGCCGGCCCATGCGAGCTCGTGCGGGTAGGGGAGCTCCTGACGATCGTCGGAAGCCCGATCGTGGGGGCGACCCGGATGGTCGAGGGCGCGTTAGCCCACCAGACAATCCTCAACGTCTACCTGGGCAGCGCTCTCGAACGGGATACCGCGGCGCTCGAGGCGGCGGGGATCCGGCTCGACCGGAAAGTAGTCCGAACCAAGGAGTATCCGAACGGTCAGGAAGCCTTCGAACTCGTGTTCGTCTAGCCTTGCGCCGACGCGAGCGGTACGGACTCCTGGTCGCGGTGATCCTGCCCGGGGAGACGGAGCGATCGCGGAGCGCGTGCCGGTGGCCCAGGTTCGGGCACGGGACCTGACGTCGGAGTCATGTCGACCCGAGTCGGGTTCTTACGCTGACCGATCCTGACCTCGTGTGTCGGGGGCCGACGATCGACATCCGGATCCGCGGATCCGTCCTCGAGGAGTGGTGGATGGACTGGTCGGGATTTGCTCCTCCGGAGCAGACCCCGTCACTCGAATCCGCCGGATTCGAACCTCAATGAATCTAGTCGATTGTCGACGGGGGATTCGGTTCCCTGAGCGGAGCCCGGGGACGACGGACGGCGAGCGATCCGCCAACTCCCATCACGATCAGAAGCAGTCCGGCGAATGCAACAACAGCCGCGGCGGGATCGATCGTGCACCCGACGGGGGGCGTGGAGCACGGTTGGGCCGGGGGGCAAGGGTAGGGGCCCGTGCAGACAGGGTGAATGTACAGTACGGCCGCCACCAGAATCAACACCACACCGACCGCAAGAATGGACCAGAACACGCGGCTCAGAAGTCTGGACCGCGCCTCGCGCAGCAGTGGCATGGTGCCTCCGAGGCGGGGAATGGTCATTCCGGCACTTACGCGTTCCGGATCGATGCCGACGCTGCCGCACGCCGTTGGCTCAATGGACTGGTCGGGATTTGAACCCGAGACCTCCGGTTTGCAAAACCGGCGATCTTCCGAACTGATCTACCAGCCCACCGAGGTCCCGAGGGCGGCCCGTGGGTCTTAGGGTTTTGCTCGGTCGGTCACCGCGGCCTCGGGGAGGATGGGGCGGAAACGGGTCGTTCCGTCCTGCCAAAGGCCATGTAGGCGATTCCGGTCGCCGGGGACGTGAAACTCTCGGTCTTCTCGATCGTCGACGAGGTCCCCGGACGGGATCGGTACCGGGACATCCTCGAACTGGCCGGAGCCGCCGAGGAAGCCGGACTGTCCGGACTCTGGGTCGCCGAGCACCATTTCAACCCCGCCGGGGTCTGCCCATCTCCGCCGGTACTTCTCGCCGCATGCGGGGCGCGGACCCGACGACTGCGCCTGGGTGCGCTCGTGAGCGTCCTCCCGTTCCACCGACCGGTGGACGTGGCGGAGGAGTACTCCCTCCTGGACCGGATGATGGGTGGGCGGGTCAACTTGGGCCTGGGCAGCGGCTACATCCCGACCGAGTTCGAGGGATTCGGGATTGATCCGGCGTCGCGGCACGAACGGTTCGACGCCGCGTACACCACGATCCTGGAATTGATGGCCGGTCGAGAGGTCCGCATCGGCGGGCCCGGCGCCCCTCCGGTGCGCCTGAACGTCCTGCCGGTCCAAACTCCCCACCCCCCGCTGTGGATCGCGGTGCAGCGCCGCGAAGCGATCCCGTTCGTCGCCCAGAGGGGCGTCTCGCTCGCCCTCATCCCGTACGCGACCGTCTCGGGGGTGGAGGAACTGGCGGAAGAGATCCGGGAGTTCCGGGCCGCCCTACCGAACGGAAGTCGGGCCGAGGTCGCCGTCGCGGTCCATCTGTATGCCGGCGATCACCCCGAACGGGCCCGCGAGGCGCTCGACCGGTTCCTTTCCAGCCGCCTGCGCACGCAGAGCACCTTCTACCAGGCGAAGGCCGCCCACCATCCGCACGAGGCCAGCCGGGCGGGCCTCGAGGCGGCCAACCTCGCGCTCCTGGGCACCCCTTCGGAGGTCGCCCACCGATTGGACGCGTACCGGGCGGCGGGCGTTGACGAGGTCCTGGGGATCTTCGATTTCGGGGGACTCCCGATCGACGACGCGGTCGGCTCGGTTCGAGCACTGGGACGAGACTTTGTTCCCTGAGACGCATTGGAGAACCCTGGCACGGGCCTTGCCGGGGCTACCTGTGCAACGGAAAAGAAAGAGGGAGGAAAGGGTTCGACTCGAGAGCGGGACCTCGGTCTAGGTGCTGCCCGGCGGAGGGGTCGGCATGGGTGGCTGGTTCGGGGCCGGCTCACTCCACTCCTGGGCCCCCGTTCCCGAAGGAGCGGGCGCGGGCGGCGACATCGGGGTCGTGGTCGAGGCCCCTCCGGAGGAGGGCGGCGTCTTCTTCCGCCGGATCAGGAGCGCCAGCACGACCGCCACCACGAGGATCACGATCAGGAGGATCAGCCAGCCGACCGTGATGCCGCTGTTCCCTCCGACCTCCATGCTCAGGACGGACGGGTGCGCGTTGATGGTGATCGCCGTCTCCCCGTAGCAGTAGCCGCTGCCGCACGAGTTGCCGGAGAGGTACGTTCCGTCCAACTCCAGTTCCAGGAAGGCGATCCCGCTCGGTTGCCCCGAGGGGATCGTGATCTGGAAGGTTCCGGAGGTGCTCGCGGACGACAGCTGGTCGTAGATCTGTGCGCCGTTGAGATCGACATAGAAGGTGTACAACACCGGCAGAGGTGCGTTCCCGTACGGGGTGATCTGGAAGGCGACCGTCAGGGTCTGCCCCGGCTGGTAGCTTCCATCGGAGTAGCTCGAGGCGGTGTTCACTCCCAAGGTGACGTAGTACCCCCACACCTGGTCGATCTCCAGCTCATCGCTGGCCACGATTCCGGAGGCGGTCGAGCCCAAGTAGCCGTAGACCTCGTAGTAGCCGGGGGCCGCGGACGACGGAACGGCGATCGTGAACGCGGTGTTGTTCGCGACGGTCCCGGTCTCGACGATCCCATAGTTCCCGTAGTTCCTGCCGAGGTCGAAACTGGCCCACACCTGGTACGTGATGGTCGCCCCGGTGAGTGCGGCGTCCCCGTACGCTTCCGCCGTGATGGTCACGGTCGAGCCGGGCGTGAACGTGGTCGAGCTCGGGTTGAGGAACAGGCGCGGGGTGGTCGAGTACCCGTACGCCTCCCCGTAGAACGATGTGGTGGCGTTGACCGCGTACACTTCGACGACGAAGGGACCGACGAAGCCCGTCGGGAGCGCGACGTTGAAGGTTCCGGTCGACGCGGTCGAAGAGATCATCCCCTGGGCGAGGAAGGCGTCGGTCTGCTCGTTGTACGCATACCAGCCCACGGCGGTGAGCGTGCCGGTCTGAGCGGTGTTGGTGGAACTTAGGCTCCAGGTGGCCGTCACGGTCTGGCCGGGATAGTATTCGAGTTGGTTGAGCTGGACTGCTACCCCTCCGGTCGCTCCATTCACGTCCACGTAGAGCGACGTGTTGGACCACTTCGACCAGTCGGAGGTAGGGGAGGTCGCGACCGGGTCGGTGACCGAGAGGTTCAGGTAGTTCTCGTAGGGGTACACGTACTCGCTCGTGAGCGGCGGGCTGGTCGCGAGGTAGGAGAACGAGACCTTGCCGGTCGAGTTGCTCATCAGCGTCGTCGGGGGGCTTCCGCCGGGCGTGACGACGCTCAGGCCGTTCCAGAAGTGGATCGAGACGGGCAGGTTGGGTACCCCGTAGAGCTCATCGTTCCAGAGCGCGCCCACCGTGGCGCAGACCTGGACCAGGGAGCCCGAGTAGTAGCTGCTGTCGTACCCCGTGGGGCAGACCCCATTGTATTCGGTCTCCTGCTCGACCTGGAGGTCCACGGAGCCCACACCCCACCAGATCTCGTCGCTCTCGTTCTCGGCCAACTTCCCGTTGGAGATGATCGTCGGCCAGAGGTCGAAGTACAGGTAGGTGGTGACGGAGGCGTTCGCCGGAACCGTGAAGGTGTAGTCCCCGGCCGCCGAGACGGAGACGTTGACGATGCCGCCCGGGAACAGGTTGTGGTAGCTCCCGTTGGAGTAATACCAGCCGTCCAGGGCGAGGTTGGTGACGTGAGTGGCGTACGCTCCGTTCACGAGATTGTACAGTTGCCAGGCCGCGGTGATCGACTCGCCCGGGAGAACACCGGTGTACGGTCGCGGGCTCCCGCTCATGTCGGAACCGAACGTCGCGACGGTGATGTTGTACTGGGCCGAGCCGCCGAGCGGGGCGGAGGCGTTCACGACCCAGGTCCCGCCGATCGCGAGGGACGAGGGGAAGGTGTAGGAAACGCCGGCGAGGTAGGAGAAGTACTCATGGGTGGTGGTGTTCAGCGGGACGTTGACGGTGAACGCGGGGGAGCCCACGCCGTCGCGGGACGCGTTCGGGTCGCTGAGCGTGAAGTTCAGCCTCGAGTCGGCCGTGGGGTCATAGACCCAAAAGAAGAGGATGTTCTCGCCGGGGTAGTTGTATCCCCCGCTCGCGAAGTACGTGTCGTTGTAGTAGACGTCGTTCCCTTCGTACGTTTCGACCTGGATGGAGTTGACCGACGGATGCGGGGCCGCGGGATGCGGGGCCGCGGAAGGCGGAGCCAGCGGCGCGACCTGGGCGCGGCTCCCTCCGGTGCCGAGCACCATCAGGGTCGATACGATCAGCAGTACGGCCAGGCCCAAAACCAAAATACGGCGCGCCATCTCTCGAACCTGCGTTCTTTTACTATAAAATCACTCCGGTAGAGGTACTCCCGAGCGCCGACCCCCGCCGATGGGGGTTTCGCCCGTCTCCGGGTGGCTCCGAACGGATTTATCGCCCCGGCGACTCCCGCGTCCACGACCATGGGCGAAATCCTACCCGGAGTGCACCTGATCGACGGGATCGACCCGGATCCGAGCTTCACGACCCACGTCTACCTCGTACGGGACAAGGGTTCGACCTGGACCTTGATCGATACCGGTCTCCCCGGGGCCTTCGAGAAGGTGGAGGCGTATCTCACGAAGATAAAGGTCGAGCCGACTTCGGTCACGAAGATCCTCCTCACCCACCTGCACCGGGACCACACCGGGTCGCTGAAGCACCTGGCCCAGAAGACCCGGGCGCGCACCTTTGCCCACTGGATCGAGGCGGCCTACATCGCCGAGCGGCCCAAGTACGACGGACCCGGGACCCCCCCCGCGGAACCGTTCCAGGTGGACGAGGTCCTGAAGGATGGGGACGCGGTGGACGCGGCGGGAGGGTTGATCGCCTACCACACACCCGGACACACCCCCGGCCACACGTCGTATTACCAGGCGGAGCGCAAGATCCTCTTCTCGGGCGACCTGTTCTTCGGCGCCGGGAACCAGATCACGCTCACCCCCCCCGAGTACACCCACCACACTCCGACGGCCCAGATCTCCGCGCGTCGCATGAGCCAGCTCTCGGTCGACTCCCTCATGAGCTACCACGGGGGACCCGTCCTCCAGCATGGTGGGGCGGCCGTCCGCAAGCTCGTCGAGAAGTTCTAGCGCGGCCGGGCGGACCGGCCCGCGGGCCGGCAGTGGGACTGGCCAGATTTGAACTGGCGTCTCGGAGTCCCGAACCCCGAAGGATGGACCAAGCTACCCCACAGTCCCAGACGGGGGTCGCCCACTCTGCCTCGCTATATGAACGTGCGGTCGGGAGGCGCTCCTGAGGCGGTCCGATTCGGAGGCAAAACCCTTTAGGCCCGGTCGCGGGAACGGGAAGCCGTGGACGACACCCTCGACCCGATCCTGATCCAGGTCACGGTTCCCCTCCCGATCCCGATGATATACGGGGCGTTCACGAACCCTGCGCAATTGACGGGATGGCTCGCGGACTCCGCGGAGGTCGACCTCCGACCGGGAGGGAAGTACGTCCTGGGTTGGAAGGAGCCCGTCGCGTTCGAGAGCCGCGGCGTGATCCGGGAGTTGACGCCCGACCTCGAGCTCGGCTTCTCCTGGCAGGCGCCTCCCACCTTCGCCGCGTTGATGAACCAACCGGAGCCGAAGACCCATGTCTACGTCCGTCTCCAGGAGTCGCCCGAGGGGATCGACATCACGCTCGAACACTCCGGCTGGGGGAGTGGGGAGGCCTGGGAGGAGGCCCGCTCGTGGCATTTCCACCTGTGGGACGACCGTCTCCAGCTGCTCAAGGATTACATGATCAAGGCCGCCTACGGCTGAGGCGGCCCGCGCGACGTCATACCCCGCCCGGCGCGAAGTGGCGGCAGACGCCCTCCCCGCAGATCGCACACGGCCCGGACGGGTCCAGACGGAAGCTGTCGGACGTGCCGATCGGAAGCACCACCATGTGGTGGGTCGGGAGATGGCCGCAGCGACACCGGCTGCGGCTGGGGGACGGGGCGGCGGAGCCCCCCGACGATCGGTCGGTCATGGGGCCCCCTTGGGGGCGCGGCCGGGCTAAAGCGTTGCGGAGCCCCCGTTCCCGTTGTTACGGGCGTTACCCTGCTCGGGCGGGAAGTGGCTTCGACATGAGGGGACCGTCCGTATGGAACCCCCGGGCCCGGTAGTACTCCCGGGTCCCGACCGCGCTCGTCACGATGATCCGGTCGAAGCCGGCTGCGCGGGCCTCCTCCTCGGCCCGCTCAATCAACCCCCTTCCGAATCCGTGGTGCTGGTACTCCCCCGAACCGCCACCGGCGGCTCCCACGGGAACCTCCCGGCCGACCACTTTGAGCTCGCGAATGACCGGGGAGGCGAGACCGCCGACGGTCTCGGGCGAAGGGAACCGAAGGCGGAGGAAACCCGCGATCGTGTCGGTCTCGGGCGCTTCGACGGAAAGGAAGATCTCCCGCCCGCCCGAGGCGAGGTACTCGGTGCGGAAAGGTAGGAACGCCTCGGGCGGAGGAGTCGCCCGTCGCCCTCCTTCGCGGCATCGCAGGCACCGACACTTTCGCCCCTCAAGCGCGAGCCGGGCGACGGCGAGCTCTCGTAGGTTGCTCGTCCGGACGCCGTCCGCGATCAGGCGCGAGGGAATGTCCCGCTGGATCCGTTGGATGCGCACCCACGGCGGCAGGATCGCCTTCATGCGCGCGAGGAGGGCGGCCGCCGTCGGAGTGTCGTAGGGGAGGTACCGACCGGCCCTCCAGTCGTCGTAGAGCGTCGTCCCGGGGATCACCAGGGTCGGGTAGATCTTGAGGAAATCCGGCCGGAAGGCGGGATCTTCGAACAGGCGGACGAAATCGGCGAAGTCCCGGTCCGGGTCCATGCCGGGGAGACCGAGCATGAGATGGTAGCCGACCTTGAGGCCCCGGTCCCGTGTCTCCCGGCTGGCGGTCGTGACGTCGCCCACGCCGTGAGCTCGCCCGACGGCGTCGAGCACGTCGTCCCGGAGGCACTCGACCCCGACCTCGACCCGCGTCACCCCCGCATCCAGGAGGAACGGGAGGACCCGTCCGTCGCACCAGTCCGGCCGGGTCTCGACCGTGAGTCCCACCATTCGGTGGGCGGCCGTCTCGTTCGCCCGGATCGCTGCTTCGAGGGACGGGGCCGGGTTCCCGTTGAGACCCTCGTAGATGCCGCGCAGCACTCCCTCCTGATAGGGGCGGGGCCGGGAGGGGAACGTTCCGCCCATGACGATGACCTCGACCTTGCTGGTCGGGTGTCCGATGGCGTCCAGGGTCTCGAGGCGGTTCCGCGTGATCGCCGCGGAGTCCCAGTGGAATTGCGCGCCCCTTAGGGCGCTGGGTTCCTCGCCCGTGTAGCTCTGCGGGCTCGCGTTCTCCACGCCGCCGGGGCAGTAGGTGCACCGCCCGTGGGGACATCGGGCAGGAGCGGTCATCACCGCGACGATCGCAACGCCCGAGAGGGTCCGGGACGGCTTTCGTCGCACCGAGGAGGCGTACCGGGCGCGGGCTTCGGGGGCGAGCGAGTTGACCCAATCGACGTTCGAGGGAAGCGGACCGGCGCCGCCGGCTCGGAGCGCCTCGAGCTTGGTGCGGTGGATCTCCTCCGGGGAGGGCGGTGAGTCGCCTAGTGGGACAGCCACTGTCGGCTCTCCCCGGTGATCACATGGGGCGCACGCTGGAGCTCCGCCACGGTCCGCGAACCGGTGAGGAACATGGCGACCTTGAGTTCGTGGACCAGGTGGTCGAGCTCGCGCCGGGTCGCCTCGTATCCTTCCGAGGCCGAGCGCAGGACCCCCGCGGCGGTACCGGCGGCCGAGGCTCCGAGCGAGAGGGCCCGGGCCACGTCGAGGCCCGAGCGGACGCCTCCGCTCGCGACCACGGGAAGGCCGAGCGGCACCAGCTGTAGGACGGAGACCGGAGAGGGGATGCCCCAGTCCCAGAACGTCTTGCCCACTCGGGCTTCCCGCTCGGCGCCCTGGGCGACCGCTCGATAGTGCTCGACCGCGGCGAAGGAGGTCCCTCCCGTCCCACTTACGTCGAACGCCCGTACCTTCCGGTCGCGCAGGTCCTCCGCGACCGCCCGTGAGATGCCCGCGCCGGTCTCCTTGACCAGGACCGGGAACTGGGCCGCAAGAACTCCGATCTGCTCCAAAACCCCGCGCGCCTTCCGGTCCCCCTCGGGCTGTACCATCTCCTGGAGGAAGTTCAGGTGGATCGCGAGCACGTCCGCGTGGATCAGCTCCATCGCGGCACGCACCTCCGTGGGGCCTACGACCTGGTCGTGGGGTTTTTGCGGGATGATCTGGGGCGCCCCGATGTTGGCGAACTTGAGCGGGACGGCGTACTGGGCGACGCACGAGTAGCTCTCGGGGTACTGCCCCTTCAGCACGGCCGCCCGCTCGCTGCCCACGCCCATCGCGACGCCGACCTCCGCCGCGGCGCGGGCGAGGTTCTCGTTGATCTTCTTCGCATCCGGAAAGCCCCCGGTCATCCCGGTGATCACGATCGGGGCGGCCAGACGGTGGCCGAGCAGGGTCGTCGAGGGGTCGATCTCATCAAAGTCGATGTCCGGGAGGGCCCGATGGATCAGTTGGATGTCGTCCCAGTAACGGTACCGTCCTTCGACCTTCTGGCCCAGGACGACCTTGACGTGTTCCGCCTTCCGGTGGCTTAAGTCAAGTCCGGTTCGATCCGGGGCCGTCGCTGGGTCGTCCGTGGGCCCAGCTCCCGTAGACGGATTCCCCCCGCACCGCGCGCGAGAGCTCTCCATCCTTGAGTCCACTAATAAGACCTGCGTCCGCGCCGAGACGGGCGATGGCGAGCATCGCCTCGGCCTTCCCCCGGATGCCACCGGTGACGTCGGGGGTTCCGCCGCGGGGCCGAAGCCCTTCAACGACCGACTCGGTGACGTTCGGAAGGGCGACCGGCCGCCCCTGGGTCCCGGGTTCCAGGATCCCCGGGACGTCGCTGACGAACAGGACCCGCTCCACCCGGAAGGCGGCGGCGAGGGAGATCGCCATCGTGTCCGCGCTGAGGATCGACCATCCCCACGCCCGGTCCGGGACCACGTCCCCGAACGACACCGGGGTGAGCCCCGAATCGAGGACGGTCCTGAACGGAGTCGGGTCGAACGTCTCGAGACGGCCCGCGCGGTTCATCGCGTGGGTCGCCGGCGGCACGGAGCCCGGCGACACGCCCGCGCGCACGAGCTCGCGGAGGACGGCGAGATGCAGGCGACGCACTTCCGCGGCGACGATCGCCGCGCCCCGAGCCCGCTGCGCCGGGGAGATCGCGGCGTCCGGAGCTCGGGCGAGTCCGAACCGCTGGGCGCCCGGGTGGCCGAACGATCCGGCCCCGTGGAGCACGATCAGGGGAATGTCCCGGCACGCGGCGAGCTCCTCGGCGAGGCGACGGAGGATCTTCGGGCGGAGGTGCTCCACCTCGCGCTTCCGGGTGATCACGCTCCCCCCGAGCTTGACGATCACCGGCGGGGTCGTCCCCGGTGAGGCCGCCATGAGATGGGTCCTTCGTCAGGCGTGGTCCAAGCCGGCCCGGGGGTGGAACAGCATGAGCCCCCCGATCACGACGAGGGCGATGCCGAAGGAGTACCGGAGGTCGAACATGTAGAGCCAGTAGGCGATCAGGAAGAGTCCGCTCCCGATCAGGAGCGCGGCGAGAACGACCCAACCGACATTGATCGGGCTGCGCACGTGGGCCTTTGTCCCCGCGTGGTGCGCGTCCCCGTACTCCGACATCGGTAGCGGCGAGGAGCCCCCCCTTCAAATGGATTCGGTCGGAATCCCGAAGGGTCATCCGCTCCCTGACCCTCCCTTCGCGATGGCCGGAACGACCGAATCGGGGCCTCCCCCGGGACGCTGCCCCGACTGCGGCGCACTGCTGGAGGGCCCGATCTCCGGCGAAGTCCAGTGCTATCTTTACTGTCCGAAGTGTCGGGAGCGGTTCGACCCTTGGGATGCGACGCCGCTCGAGTGCGCGTGAGCCGTCGACCCAGGTCACGTCGCGACGCGAGCCGGTACCCGGAGAAATTTCCGCGTTCGACGTCACTCGCCGAAAAAAATCTACCAAAGGTAGATATGGCCCTCGCACGTGCGACAGCCCGCCCGAGGCCCGGGCAGGCATCGACGGTGTCACCTGCTCCTGAGAACCGGTCGATAGACATCTCCGACCGGCAAGACCCAGTGCCCTTCGCCACCGGGGCGGTCGTCCCCGTCAGCGACCGCCCAACGGGTGGAGGTCCGGCGACGGCTCCCGTATTGGGGAGCCCCGCCCCTCCACCCGCACCCACCGCCACCGCCGGCGCGTTCATCGACTCCCTTCTCGAGACGAAGAGCGAGCTCTATCGCGGCAGCCGAGAGATCCTACGCGACTCCTACATACCCAGCCGCCTGCCGCACCGGGAGGAGCAGATCCGCCAGGTGGCCGAGGTCCTCGCCCCCGCTCTCCGCGGCGATACTCCCTCGAACCTCCTGATCTACGGCAAGATCGGGACCGGGAAGACCGCGGTCGTGGCCCAAGTGCGCCAGGACGTGATGCGCCGCACCGAGCTCGCGAGCCACATCTCGTTCATCTACATCAACTGCGGCAACATCGACACGCCGTACGGGCTCCTGCAGAACGTGGGCAACACGTTCGCGAAGACGGAGGCCGAGCGGATCCCGACCGGCTGGTCGCTCGACCGGGTGCAGGCCGCCATGCGGCGACTGCTCGACACGAAGGGCGGCACCGTCATCTTGGTCCTCGATGAGATCGACCGGCTCGTGGCGCGGTCCGGCGACAGCGTCCTCTACACCTTGAGCCAGCTCAACACCGAGCTCGAGCTCGCGCGCCTCATCCTGCTCGGGATCTCGAACGACTTGAAGTTCACGAACCATCTCGACGCGCGCGTTCGCAGCCGCTTGAACGAGGAGAAGATCCTCTTCCCGCCGTACGATGCGCTCCAGCTCCAGGACATCCTTAGGGACCGGGCAAAGGAAGCGTTCCGCGACGGGGTCATCGACCCGGGCGTGGTGGAGCGGTGCGCCGCGTACGCCGCGCTCGAGAACGGGGACGCCCGCCGGGCCCTCGCCCTCCTCCGCCTCTCGGCCGAGATGGCGGAGCGGGACCGGGCGAAGCGGATCACGCCCGACCACGTCGTGAAGGCGAAGAACCGGCTCGAGCAGGACATCATCCTGGACTGTTGCCGCACGCTCCCGCCGCACTGCAAGGTCCTCCTCTACGCGATCCTGCAGGCGTGCGAGCGTCGGCGCAACGGGGTCCTCACGGGAGAAGTGTACGATGCCTACCGCCGACTCGCCGAGCGCTTGGGACTCCAGCCTCTCCATGCCCGCTCGATCTCCAACTACGTCTCCGAGCTCGAATCCCTCGGCCTGATCCGGGCGACGATCGTCTCCCGCGGCCGGGGCGGACGCACCCGGGAGATCCTGGTCGATGTCCCGATCTCCGACACGATGCCGGCCCTCGAGGAGGACCCGCTCATCGCGCCGGTGGGCCGTCCGCGCTCGCGCGGGCAGCTCCTCCTCACGAACTTCGACAACCCGGGCCGGACCGGACCGTTCTGACCGGGTCGGTCAGCCGGGGACAGGCACGGATTCCTCCGTCGGGAGGTTCTCGCTGACCATCGACCGACGGCGGGCGCGTTCCCGCTTCAGCTCGCGCAGGTCCCGGTCGAGGTCGCGCAGCTCCGCCGCGGCGCGGCGCACGCGGACCCGGGCGATCCCCTCGATGGCCGCGATCTCGCGGTCGAGTTGGTCGTCAGAGCCTCGGAAGCCGGTCATGCCGCCGTTTCGGAGTCGATCTGCGCCTTCTGGAGCTTGTCGGAGAAGTCGACGAAGACCGTCTTGACCTCGGTGAACTCCTCGATCGCGGCCGAGCCGGCCTCCCGGCCGCCGTTCCCGGTGTTCTTGACGCCCCCGAAGGGAAGGTGGACCTCCGCCCCGATCGTGGGCGCGTTGACGTACGTGATCCCCGCCTCGAGGTCCTCGATCGCCCGGAAGGCCCGGTTCACGTCGCGCGTGTAGATGGAGGAGGAGAGACCGTACTCGACGTCGTTCGCGACCCGGACCGCCTCGGCGTAGTCCGCGACCTTGATCACGGAGAGCACGGGCCCGAAGATCTCCTCCTTCGAGATCCGACTGCCGTGGCGGGTCTCGAAGATCGTCGGGGCGAGGAAGTACCCGCGGTCGTAGATCCCGCCCTTCAGCTTCTCGCCGCCGCAGACGAGCTTGGCCTCCTTCTTCCCGATCGCGATGTACTCCAAGATCTTGCGCTCCTGGTCCGCCGACGCGACCGGTCCCATCCCCGTCTTCGGGTCGAGCGGGTCCCCGACCGTGAACTTCTTCAGCCGGTCGGTGAGCATGCCGAGGAACTGAGAGTAGACCTTCTCGTGCAGGATGAGCCGGCTGGTCGCGGTGCAGCGCTGGCCGCTCGTGCCGAACGCGCCGAACAGGACGCCATCCAGGGCAAGGGGAAGGTTCGCGTCGTCCATGACGATCACCGGGTTCTTGCCTCCGAGCTCCAAGTGGACCATCTTGAGGCCCTTGGCGCCGCGCACGTAGACATCCCGGCCGGTCTCGACACCTCCCGTGAACGAGATCGTCCGGATCCGGGGGTCCTCGACGAGGGCGGTGCCGACGACACTGCCGGAACCGGTGACGAAATTGAGGACCCCGGGCGGGATCCCCGCGGATTCGTAGACCTTGACGACCTGAGCCGCGCAGAGCGCGGTGTTGGAGGCGGGCTTGAATACGATCGTGTTGCCCGTGATGAGGGCCGCCGCGATCTTCCAGTTCGGGATGGCGGTGGGGAAGTTCCAGGGCGTGATGCAGGCGACCACCCCCTTCGGCTGGCGCACGGTGAGACAGAACTTGGACCGCAGCTCCGAGGGGACCGTTTCGCCGACCAGACGCCGTCCCTCGCCGGCCATGTACTCGATGAAGTCGATCGATTCCTGGACGTCGCCCAGGCCCTCGCTGATGACCTTCCCCATCTCCTGCGTGACGATCCGCCCGACCGCGCTCTTCCGTTCGGTCAGGATGCGGGCGGCTTCGAGCAGGAGGGTGCCCCGCTTGGGAGCCGGCGTGTCCCGCCACGCGGGGAAGGCCGCGTGGGCCGCAGAGATGGCCCGGTCCACGTCGGCGGGGGTGCCCGCGACGAAGGAGGCGAGCGGTTCCCGGGTCGCCGGGTTCACCGTTTCGAATCGCTTCGCGTTGGCCGGCGAGCTCCACTTGCCGTTAATGAACAGACCGAACTGCTCGACCTTCGAAGGCATGACTCTCCCCACTCCGCCGGGCGAATCCCCCGCGAGGGTACATAGGAGTTTGCCGGTGGGGCTCCGCGGGGCGTTCCGGGGCGTCCCGGCCCCCTGGGGGCAAAGACTTTGGTCGGAGGGCCTTCCGGCCCTATCGTGATCGACCTCGACCTCCTCCGCAAGGAACCCGCCCAGGTCGAGGAGAACCTTGCCCGGCGCCGCAACCCCGCCTACCTCACCATCTTTCACGAGGTGCGGAAGACCGACACGGAATGGCGGGAGTGCCTCCGCACGGCCGACGAGCTCCGTCGCCGCCGCAACGACTTGAGCCGACGGATCGGCGAGACGCGGGCCAAGGGGGCCTCCTCTCCCGAGCTCGACGCCGAGGCGAAGACGATCCCCGACACCCTGCGGGAGACCGAAGCACGGGAAGGGGAGCTCCTCCGACACCGCGACGCGCTCCTGCGTCGCCTCCCGAACCTGCTCGACCCGTCCGTGCCGTACGGCAAGGACGATTCCGAGAACGTCGTCCTCGCGACGTGGGGCCATCCCCGGCAGGGCGCCGGGGAGCTGAAGGGACACGGCCAGGTCCTCGAGGAGCTCGGCATGGCCGAGTTCGACCGGGCCCGACGCGTGAGCGGCGCCGGCTTCTACTACCTCCGGGGCCCGATCGTGCTGCTCGACCTCGCGCTGCAGCGATTCGCCCTCGACCTCCTGGTCGATCGGGGCTTCACGCCGGTCACTCCGCCCTACGCTCTCCGACGCGACCCGTACGAGGGCGTCACCGACCTCGCAGATTTCGAGAACGTGATGTACAAGATCGAGGGAGAGGACCTCTACCTCATCGCGACGAGCGAGCATCCCCTCGCCGCGCTGTACCAGGGGGAGATCCTGGACGAGGACCGTCTCCCCGTCCGCCTGGCCGGCATCAGTCCGTGCTTCCGCAAGGAGATCGGAGGCCACGGAGTCGACCAGAAGGGGATCTTTCGGGTCCACCAGTTCCAAAAGGTCGAGCAGTTCGTGTTCTGCCGACCGGAAGAGTCCCCCACGATATTGGAGGAGCTCCGCGCCAACGCCGAGGAGGTCTTCCGTCGCCTGGAGATCCCGTATCGAGTGGTCCACGTCTGCACCGGGGACGTGGGTACGGTCGCCGCCAAGAAGTACGATGTCGAGGCGTGGTTCCCCCGCCAGCAGGCCTACCGCGAGGTGGTGAGCTGCTCGAATTGCGCGGATTACCAAGCTCGTCGACTGGGCATCCGGCTCGGAAAGGCCGGTCGACCCGGGAAGCGGGTGCCCCACACACTCAACTCCACGGCCGTCGCGACGTCGCGTGCGTTGGCCGTGATCCTCGAGCAGTACCAGCAACCCGACGGCTCCGTGACCGTTCCCGAGGTACTCCGCCCGTACATGGGGGGCCGCGCGGCGTTGACCCCCGAGCCCGGTCGGTTCTGACGCTCCGGACGCTCGGGCGCGCCTCGCGAGACACGCTAGAGGGAAGCCCCTAAGGGCGAGGTCACTCTGGCCGTCGCACCACCGTGAGTCCGCAGCGACGCCTCGATGAGTTCGGAGTTCCCGGCGAGGCGCCGGCACCCGAGCCGATGCCTCGCGTACGCGCCCATCCCGACGCCTACCCCGGGATCTGGCGGGTGACCGACGGGATGGTCGACCATCCGCTTCTTCGACCCGGCCTGATCCGCGCGTTGCCATTCCAGATCGAGTTGGCGCGGATCGGTCTCGAGGAGGACCTCTTGGTGGTGCTTCCCACCGGCCTCGGGAAGACGGTCATCGCCGGGCTGATCGCCTCCGAGGTCCTCCGACGCCAGGACGGAAAGGTCCTGGTGCTGGCACCGACCCGGCCTCTGGTCCAGCAGCATGCGGACTCCTTTCGGCACTGGTTCATCCCCCTTCGGATCGCTCGCTTTACCGGGACCGTCCACCGGCCCGTGCGCGAGGGAAGTTGGGCCGATGCCGACCTCGTCTTCGCCACCCCCGAGATCGTGCAGAACGACCTCGCGGCCGGACGGTACGATCTCACGCGCGTCGCCCTCCTCGTCTTCGACGAAGCCCATCACGCGGTTGGTAAGTACGTCTACGTCCCGATCGCGGAGCGGTACCGCGCGGAACGTCCCGCCGGGGGACGAGTCCTCGGGCTCACCGCGTCCCCGGGGGGAAAGGACGAGCGGATCGAGGAGGTGGTCGGAGCCCTGGGGGTCCGCCGCATCGAGGCCCGGAGCCGGGAGGATCCGGGGGTCGCGGAGTACGTCCATCAGATCGACGTCGATTACGTCTGGGTCGACCTCTCTCCGGCCGCGGCGCGGATCCAGACCTCATTGGAAGAGGCGGCCCACGCAGAGGCACGCAAGCTCCAGAAGATGGGCTACTTGCGGAAGAAGCCCATCGGTTCGTTGACCGTCAAGGACCTGATCGCGCTCCGGGCCGAGATCTTCGCCCGCCCCGGGCCGATGGTCCGACGGTTCGGCCCCCTCTTCCACCAACTCGTCCTCCTCCACCTCTACCACGCGCAAGAGCGGCTCGAAACGCAGGGTTTCACCCCGTTCCTCCAGTACCTGGAGCGGGTGGGGGCGAAGCCGAAGGCCTCCCGGGGCGACCTCGCCTTCCTCAAGCTTCCGGAGGTGGCGCGCGCCCGGACGGAGGCGGAGGAGTTCCTTCGCGTGTCGAAGGAACCCTCCCACCCGAAGCTCGACGCCCTCGTCGGACTCGTGCGGGAAGTGTTGGGCGGGACCCGAGAGCGCCCGGCCCGCATCCTCGTCTTCGCCCAGTACCGGGATACGATCCAGTCGATCCAGGATCGGCTCGAACAGGAGGGGTGGGCGGTCGGCCGGTTCGTGGGCCAGGCGACCCGGGACCCCGAGGACAAAGGGATGAACCAGAAGGAACAGGCCCACATCCTGGCCGGGTTCCGCGCGGGTCAGTTCCCGGTCCTCGTCGCCAGCAGCGTGGCGGAGGAAGGGCTGGACGTCCCCGATGTCGACCTCGTCGTCTTCTTCGAGTCCGTGCCCAGCGAGATCCGGGCCATCCAACGCCGGGGCCGGACGGGTCGTAGCTCGGTCGGGCGCGTCGCGGTCCTGCTCACCCGGGAGACCCGGGACGTCCAGTACCAGGCCGCGGAGGTACGTCGCGAACGGGCCATGCGACGGATCGTCCGGCGCCTCTCCGCGGAGGCCCGCCAGCGGGCGCATCCGGGCGAGGAGAAGCCGCCCCGACGCGGCCGGGGAAGGAAGCCGCCGTCGAAAGAGACCCCCTCATAAATCTTCGGAACCCGCGTGGTAGCGTGCAACTCGCCAAACGAGGCTAAATACCGACTCCCGGGTCCAACGCTTCAGGCGTCGAAACCGTGTCGAGCTGGGTCGTCCAGAACCTGGGGCTCACCATGTTGACGGTCATCTGCCTCGCCCTGACGGTCTACCTGATCTACTCCATGGTCCACCCCGAGCAGTTCTGAGAGGCTTCCGGACGTGATCGACCTCCGCTCCCTGTGGGACGTGGTCGTCCTTCTCGCCATCGCCGTGGCGGTCGCCCCCTTCTTCGGAGAGTACCTCGGGAAGGTCTACACGAACCGCCCGATCCTGGGGGATGTGGTCCTCGCGCCCCTCGAGCGGGGGATTTACCGCCTCCTGGGAACTTCGCCCCGCAAGTCGATGCCCGCGCGGGAATACATGGCCGCGCTCCTGCTCGTCAACGGCGCCGTCATCGCCTACCTGTTCTGGTTCTTCTTCATGCAGGCGGGCCTTCCCTTCAACCCGACCGGCGTCCCCAACATGACGTGGGACCTCGCGTTCCACTCGGCGTCCAGCTTCACGACCAACACCGACTTCACCCACTTCACCAACGAGTCCCAGATCAGCTTCGGCGCGCTCGTCCTGGGTTGGCAGCTCGCGCTCTTCATCTCCGCGGCGACCGGGCTCGCTGTCTTCGCGGCGATGGTCCGCGGGTTCATCCGGAAGGACGGGACCCTAGGAAACTACTACGTCGACATGGTTCGGACCCTGACGCGGGTGCTGATCCCGCTCTCGGTGGTGGGCGCCCTCGTCATGGTCGTCCTGGGGGTCCCCGAAACCCTCACCGCGAGCGTCATCGCCCACCCGATCACGGGAGGGACCCAGACGATCTATCTCGGGCCGGTCGCGAGCTACCAGTCGATCTCCCTCATCGGGACTAACGGGGGAGGGTGGTACTCCGCCAACATGGCCAATCCCTTCGCGAACCCATCCGCGGTCTCGGACCTGTTCGGAGTGTTCCTCATGCTCCTGATCCCGCTCTCGACCCCGTTCGCGTTCGCGCAGATCATCCGACGACGCAACGAGGCGTGGCCGTACCTCGGGACGATCCTGATCGTCCTCGTGGTCGCCCTCACTCTCTTCATCGTCTACCAGGCGGCCTCGAACCCGGCCCTTGCGGATGTCGCGGGGCTGGGGTCGCAGACCAGTAACGGGTATCCGGTCGGCCAGGAGACACGGTTCGGTCTCGGCGACGCGTCGCTCTTCCAAGTGGTGAGCGTGTACAGCAACGTCGGCGCGAACAACATGATGATCGGGGCGCTCAGCCCCGTCAGCCAGATGGTCCTCCTGTTCGGGATGTTCACCCAGAGCACGCCCGGCGGCGAGGGGTCGGGGTTCGGGATGCTCCTCCTATACGCCGTCCTCGCGATCTTCGTCGGTGGATTGATGGTCGGCCGAACACCCGAGTATCTCGGGAAGAAGATCGAGACGGCCCATGTCAAGTGGTCGACCCTCGCGTTGCTGGTCCATCCGGCGACGATCTTCCTGCCGTTCGTCGTCGCAGTCCTGGGGGGGTTCGTCACCCTCGACACTTCCGCCATCGGAGCGACCTCCCACAACTTCACGTCGGTCCTGTACGAGTTCACGTCCGAATCGGCGAACAACGGGAGCGCGCTCTCCACCGGGGGATTCACCGATACCACCCCGTTCTTCAACGTGGCCGGGGCGCTCGTCATGCTCGTGGGCCGGTACGTGCCATTCTATGCGATGTTGATGGTCGGGGAGCGGTTCGCCCGACAGCCGACTATGCCCCCCACCTCCGGGACCCTCCGGACGGCGAGCGGGACGTTCACGCTGTACCTGGCCCTGTTCCTCATCGTCATCACCGCCCTGATCTTCCTTCCGGTGATCGCCCTGGGCCCCCTCGCCCAGATCCTGTGAGGGAGGCAACATGGAAACTTCAACCTTGAGCGCGCACGGGGCCCGCGTCTCCGTGCGCCGCACCCCGCACACCTCCTGGCGGCGGGTGATCGCCGATTCGTTCCGGATGTTCCACCCGGCTCAGGAGGTCCGCCATCCGGTCATGTTCTGCGTCTACGTCCTGTTCCTCTTCCTCGTGGTCCTCACCCTCGTGCCGGGGGCCTTCCCGGATATCGCGCGGAGCTACAGTGCGAACTACTACCTCGCGGTCACCGTCATCCTCTTTCTGACGCTCTGGTTCGCGAACCTGGGCCAGGCGATCGCCGAGGCGCGGGGCCGAGCCCAGGCCGACAGCCTGAGACAGATCCGAAGCGGGGTCCGGGCGAACCAGGTCCTTCCCGACGGGCACCTCCAGCGGGTCCCCTCGGACATCCTGCGCGTCGGGGACACGGTCGAGGTCCGGCCCGGAGAACCGATCCCGATCGACGGCGACATCATCCACGGTGCCGCCCTCATCGACGAGTCGATGATGACCGGCGAGTCCGAAGCGGTCATCCGGGAGGGCGGCGGAGACAAGACCAGCGTGCTCGGGGGCACCCGGGTCCTCCAAGGCACGATCCACATCCGGGTCACCGCGGTGCGGGGGGAATCGTTCCTCGACCGCCTCATTCGGCTCGTCGAAGGGCAGGGCCGGGAATCGACTCCCAACGAGATCGCGCTCGGGGTCCTGCTGTACGCGTTCACGATCACGCTGTTCACAGTCGTGGTCTCGTTCATCTTCCTCGCCGACTTCACCAACATCGTCTACATCGACGTCGCGACCATCGTCGCCCTCTTCGTCTGCCTCATGCCCACCACGATCGGCGCGCTCCTCCCCGCGATCGGGATCTCGGGGATCAACCGGGTGGCCCGCGCGAACGTCATCGCCAAGTCGGGTAAAGCGGTGGAAGCGGCCGGGGACCTCGACCTCATCATCCTCGACAAGACGGGGACGATCACCATCGGGAACCGGCTCGCGGTCCAGTTCATCGCGGCGCCGGGCGTCGAGATGCCGGAGCTCCTGGAGGGGGCGCTCCTCGCCTCCTCCGTCGACGAAACGCCGGAGGGTCGGTCGATCGTCCGCCTGGCCGCCCGTCGCAACGCGCCGACCCGCAAGCTCGAACTCGGCTCCTTCAAGGTGATGCCCTTCACGGCCGAGCGACGGATGAGCGGCATCGCTCTCCAGGACGGCACCGAGGCCTACAAGGGAGCGATCTCAGCGATCGAGGCGTACGGCGCGGCGATATCGCCCGATGTGCGTCGGGCCGCCGCCGCGGCCTCGGGCCAAGGGATGACGCCGCTCGCGATCGCGGTGAACAAGCGGGCCCTGGGGATCGTCCTGCTCAAGGATGTGGTCAAGCCCGGCATCAAGGACCGGATCCGCGAGTTGCGCACGATGGGGATTCGGACCGTCATGTGCACGGGGGACAACCGCTTGACCGCGGCGGCGATTGCCAAGGAAGCCGGCGTGGACGACTTCGTGGCCGAAGCGAAGCCGGAGACGAAGCTGCTCCTCATTCAGAGGGAGAAGGCGGAGGGACGCATGGTCGCGATGACGGGCGACGGGACGAACGACGCCCCCGCCCTCGCCCGGGCGGATGTCGGTCTCGCCATGAACAGCGGCACCAGCGCGGCCAAGGAGGCGGGGAACATGGTCGACCTCGACAACGATCCCACCAAGCTGATCGAGGTCGTGTCGATCGGCAAGCAACTCCTGATCACCCGAGGCGGGCTCACGACCTTCTCCATCACCAACGACGTCGCGAAGTACTTCGCCATCATCCCGGCGATCTTCATCGCCGCGGGGGCGACGACCCTGCCGGGGATCGCCGTCCTGAACATCATGGGCCTGGGAAACCCCGAGCTCGCAGTCCTCTCGGCGCTCCTGTTCAACGCCCTGATCATCCCGATCCTGATCCCGCTCGCTCTCGCGGGGGTGCCGTTCCGGCCCAGCAGTGCGATCGACCTGCTCCGGAAGAATCTCCTCCTGTACGGGGTCGGGGGGCTCGTCAGCGCGTTTGCCGGCATCAAGTTGCTGTACCTCTGGCTCGCCTGGGTGGAGACCCTCCCCTTCGTCCACGCGGTGGGGACGGTCGTGACCCACTACCTGCCGCTCGGAGGCCGGTGAGCGCGCCGGACCGGACCTCGCCGCCTCCCGCGTCCGCCGGACCTTCCTCCGCGCCGTCGGTCGCCCCCGCACCGGGGGCCGCGCCGCCTCCTCCCAAGCCGCTCGCGGTGTCCGAGGTCGGGCGCCCGGCGCATTCCTGGACCACCCACCTGCGTGCCGCGGCCCTCTTCCTCGCCCTCACGCTGCTGATGAGCGGGTTCGCGTACCCGGTGTTCGTGACGGAGGTCGCCCAGGTGCTCGACCCGGCCACTGCGAACGGCTCCCTGCTCCACTACCCGAATGGGACCGTCGCCGCCTCCGCGCTGATCGCCCAGAACACGAGCGCTCCCTACCTGTTCTGGGAGCGCCCGTCCCTCACCGACTACAACATGACGCTGGGGGCGGATACGCCGCCCGGTCCGAGCGACCCGGCGCTGGGTACCCTCCTCAACGAAACCATTGCGTACATGAAGGAGTATGGAAACTACTCGGTGAACGCGTCGCTGCCGGCGTGGTACGTCACTCCCTCTGCGTCGGACGTCGACCCGGATCTCACGCCGGAGGCGGTGCTCGTCCAGGTCCTCCGTGTCTCCGAGAACACCAACCTCTCTCTCGCGGTCGTGACGAACCTGGTCAACCAGCATATCACGAACCCGTACCTACCGTTCGTCGGGGTCGCCTACGTCAACGTGCTCGAGCTCGATCTCGCCCTGCTCCCCCTGATAGGAAAGGGGTGACCGGATGTACAAGCGCATTCTCGTGCCGGTCCAACTCCCCTCCGAGGTCGAGCCGCTGATCCGGTTCGCGGCCAACCTCCTGGACGCCGACGGCGAGATCCGTCTCCTGCACGTGATCCCCACGACCACGCTTCCCCAGGTCGCCCGGGAGTGGCGTTCCTCCGTGAACATCGTCGTGCCCGCGCATGAGACCGGCGCTTCCCTGGACATTCGGGTCGAGCCCGAGGTGAAGGCCTCCACCGACGTCCCCGGGGAGATCCTCGAGAGCGCGGAGACCGAAGGAGTCGAAGCGATCCTCATGACCCTCCGTGGGAACCCGGGGAGCCGCAACCCGTTCGTCGGCCACACGACCAGCGGTATCCTCCACCACGCGACCTGCGACGTGCTGATCCTCAATCGGCTCGCCCTCGCGGGCGACCGTGTCCCCCGGATCCTGATCCCGACGTTCCGGCGATCCGCCCCCCCGAAGTCGATGCGGATCGCGGAGGAGCTTTCCGTACGCGGCGGCGGCGTCCCGGTCATCACCCTCCAACTCGGGACCCGCTCGGACGCGGGGGCCGACAGTTCCGCCCGCGACGAGCCGAGCGCGCGCGGCGTCCCCCGCTTCCACAAGCAGTCGTTCTTTTCCCAGGCCGTGCTGGGTCGCCGGCGTCGCCTTCCGGAGCTGATGCTCCAGGCGGCCCAGCGGGAACGATTCGGCCTGCTCCTGGTCGGCGGAGAGGAAGAGGGCACTGAGGGGCCCCTCCTGACCCGCTGGTTCCTGGAGGAGTTGTTCCGCGCCGCTCCCTGTCCCGTGCTCGCCCTCCGTGCCTGATCGAGCGGAGACCCGATGGCCGAACTCTGGTTCGTCGGCCTCGGTCTCTCCGACGAGCGGGGACTTTCCGAGCAGGCGTTGGACGCGCTCCGGCGAGCGGACCGGATCTTTGCGGAGGAGTACACGGCGGTGGCGCCCGCCGGAACGCTTTTCCGCCTCTCCGCCCGGATCGGCCACCCGATCGAGCCCCTCGACCGCGCGGAGCTCGAGTCGGAACGCCCGGTGCTGGAGGCGCTCGCGCAGCACCCCCGCGTCGCGCTGCTCGTGGTCGGCGATCCGTTCGCCGCGACAACCCACGTGGCGATCCGGCTCGCGGCGGAACGGGCGGGGCACTCCTGGCGGTATCTCCCGAACGCGAGCATCCTCACCGCGGCCGCGGGCTTTCTCGGCCTGATGCACTATCGATTCGGGCGCACCGTGTCGGTGCCGATGCCCGACCCCGGGTTCGTCCCACGGTCGATGATCGACCAGATCGCCGGGAATCTCGACCGGGGCCTCCATACGCTGGTCCTCTTGGACCTGCGGCCGGGGGAGGGACGGTACCTCACAGCGGGCGAGGCGCTCCGCACCCTCACCGAACGGGATCCCGACCACGTCGTGCTCCGACCTGAGACTCCCGTGGCGGTGGTCGCGCGCGTCGGCAACGATTCGGCCGCCGGCTGGTTCGGGCCGCTCGGCCAGTTGATCAAGATGGACTTCGGCCCTCCGCTCCACGCGGTCGTGATACCGGCCGACCTCCACTTCGAAGAGGCCGCGGCCCTCGAGCGCTTTCGGGTTCGATAGAGGGCTAGTGCGTTCCGGTGGGATTCGGGGTCAGCGCCTCGGCGAACTGGCGGATCCTAAACGGCCGGAGCAGGACGACATCGACCGACGCGCTCGACCCCGCGGGCGGGGGTCGGGAGGAGGGGGCGACCAGGATGGTACGGATCCCGGGGACGGCCGTCCGGGCCTCCGCGAGCAACGGGGTCGCGCTTCCTTCTGCCAGGTTGACGTCGACGACCAGGAGGCCGGGGCGATGGTGGCGGATCAGCTCGAGCGCCTCGGTCGAACCCTCGGCTTCGCCATCCACTCGGAAGTGATGGAGACGGAGCAGCCCCCGAAGGAGTACCCGGGTCTCCTCGTCGCCGGCCACGACGATGGCCGTGCTCGGAACCACCTCTCCTCCGCTCAATCTGAACGCCTCGTCCGGGGGAAACCCTCCCACCCGGGGCGTCGCCTCCGGACCGCACCGTGGTCGAGAATAGATACCTTTTGTCCGCCGGCCGGGGGAGAGATTTCTCGGTTACACCGAGGCCGTCTCCCGGGAACCCCAGTCCGCGACGCCGGCGGTCCGCAGGAGCGCGTCCAGCGCGTCGTGGTACGCGGGCGCGGCGGAGTCCAGCAGGGTCCGCGCCGGTCCGGCGAGGGACGAGCCGAACTCCTGTTCCGTGGGCGTGAACTGCCACGCATGGGAGGCGGCCCGTCCGAGAGCGAGAAGGAACGCGTAGGCCAGTCCCCGCTCCTTTCCTTCTCGAGGGAGCGTCTGGAGCAGCGTGCGCTCCGCGCCCGCCTCGCGGTGCGTCCGGTAGGCCCGGGCCACGCGGTCGACCCACGCGGCCTCGCTGGTCAGGCGGCTGTAGCGCGGCAGGGCTTCCAGTAGCTCCCGTTCCTCGCCGCGTCGCTGCGCCCGCTTCAGGATCTCGGCGATCCGTCCCGGTGCATCGCGCGCTTCCTGGAGGGCGCGCCGGGCCTCGGCCTCGTCCTCCGTGATGGCGCCGACGATCTCCTCCGCGTGCTGGGGCCAGAGGCGTTCCAAGGCCCGGCTCGCGGCCGGTTCGTCGACCTCGAAATAGCCGCGCAAGTCCGCGAGCGCGGCCTCGAGCGCCCGGCGCTCGACCGCGGTCGGGTGCAGCGCGTCCAGGAACTCCGTCATCCGGTCCCCGTAGCAGATCCCTCCTGCGACCAGCGTCGTGCGGCGGGTTCCCTCGATGGTGGGTCGGATCTCCGTGCGGTACGCATCGAGCAGGGCCGCGTCGGAGAGCCGACCGAACTCGTAGTCGCGACGGAGCCGCTTCGGGAGCGACGGGAGGTCGGCGTGCACGCATTCGGGTCCGCCCCGGCACTCCACGTTCAGCTCGACCTCGACCGGAAAGGCGGACGCCGGGTCCGGGACGGCCGCATCATCGGAGAGGACGCTCAGGAGGTGCCGGTCGTCCTTCGCGCACCTCCGACAGATCCGGAAGGCGCGCTCCGCTCCGGGCCACCCGACCTCGAGGTACGGGCGGGCCTCGTGGGCGGCGAGATGGGGGCAGGCGAGCACCCGCCCACCCTCGTCGGGGACCGTGCGGTACGGGAGCTCGGCGATCCGCTCCGCGAGGACCTCCCCGGGCGGCCGGGCGGAGCGGCCCGTGCACCAGAGCGCCTTGCGGGAGGCGTAGAAGTGGAGGCCCTTCCGGGCCCACTCCATGTACCCGAGGAGGAGTCGGCTCGGGTCGTCGGACTGCTGGACGGCGACCTCCGCCTCCCGGTCCGCCTTCGAGAGGGCCGCGAAGGAGACGTCCCCGCTGGGGAGGGGGAACGCAACGACCGTGGGTGTCTTCGGGTCCAGGTAGAACGCGAGCAGTCCCGCGTACGCGCGCGGGATGGAATCGCCCCGTCGGGCGAGCTTCTCGAGCCGCCGGGAATCGTCCCGGGCCTCCCGTATCTCCTCGAGGTCGGCCCGCAGGCGGTCGAACCGGTCGTGCGGTGCGTCCCCCGTCAGGCGGGGCAGGAGGGAGTCGACCGACTCCCTGAGGACCTTCGCCCGCGCGACGAGGTCGTGCTCCCGTACTCCGGACGCCCGTCGTATCCGTGCCATCGAGACCCATCGTGCGGAGCGAGGGGGTCTACTTATTCCCGAGGGGGGCGGTCAGCGTCGGCACGCCGCGATGAAGTGGCGGAAAATCTCCCGACCGCCGTCCGTGTGCTCGACCTCGGGGTGGAACTGGATGCCCCAGATCGGGCGCGTCGGGTGGGCCATCGCCTGGACCGGGCACGACGTGGAGTGCGCGAGGGCCGCCCAGCCCGGTGGCGGGACCGTCACGTGGTCGTTGTGGTTCGACCAGACCTTGAGATGGGTGGGCAGACCCTCGAAGATCGGGTGGTCCGGGCGGTCCACCGTGACCTCGGTCGCCCCGAACTCCGGGTCGCCCCGGACCACCCGGGCACCGAAATGCCGGCCGAGAAACTGGTGCCCGACGCAGATCCCGAGGACCGGCACGTCGATGGTATCGATCCACTCGGCGACGGCGCCGAGGGGGGTATCGCTCCCTTCCAGGCTGAGCGCGCCGCCCGAGAGGACGATCCCGTCCGCCGCGAGCTGGGCCCGCGGCGTCGTGTTCGGAACGATCGCGGTCTCGACGTCCAAGTCGCGGAGGACGCGCCACTCTCGGTGGGTCCACTGACCTCCGTTGTCGATGACGAGGATCCTCAGGGGTCCTCCTCCTTCTCGGCGGTCTGTACGGAGGGGTCGGGGTTCGATCCCCGCCGGAGCTCCTCGACCGCGGCCTTCACGTCAGAGAGATCGGTGCGCATGCGGAGCATCTCTTCCTCGAACGGGGTGAAGCCGGACGGGGAGAGGATCCGGGCCGAGATGTAGATCCCGATGAAGATGGCGCCGACGAGCGCGACGATGGTCGTGAAGACGAGCGCGAGGACGAAGACGAGCGGGTCACCGACCGCGGACTCCACGGGGAGGGTGAACAGGTGGGTGATTTCGGCGAGTTCGACGATCAGGAGGAGCCCGATCAGGACGGCCCACGCGATCATCACCAGGCGGGAGGTCCTCACGGGCCGCCTCCCAAGTTCACGAGCTGCAGGATGAGCGGGAGGCGGGAGACGCTGGTTTGCCCGGTCCCGGCGAGGCCGGGGGTCGCGGTGACCGAGTTGAGGGTCCCGCCCGACGAGTCGGAGAGGGACGTGAACTCGAACGCGATCACGCCCACGTAACGCGCGCTGGCGCCGTACGCCTGATACAGCGCGGAGATGTTGAGGGCGACCACGCTGTCGGTCGTTGCCCATACGATCGTGAGGACATCACTTCCGTTCGTTCCGTTCGTCCAAGTGAGACGGCCCAAGGGGAACGACCCGGTCCAGTTGAACCCCGTGGCCACCTGGATGGACATGTGGGTGTAGCGCGTGGTGGTTCCGACTCCTCGAACGTAGAAATGGGTGGTGTTGTCGCCGGGAACCCGGTCGACGATCAGCTCCGCCTGCGTTTGGAGGGTCCCGGCGATGGGGGGTCCATTCGAGTCCAGCACCGGGGTGAGGAGGATCACGACGACCAGGAGGAGGGTGATCCCGGCGAGAGGCGCCGGCACGAGGCGGGAGACCGTTTCGCGCCGCGTCATGGTTCGTCCGCCTTCCAACCGTGGTACAGATGGTGGGGGACGCCCAGGTGGTCGAGCACTTTCCCGGCCAGGTATCCGGTGAGGTCGTCGATCGAGCGCGGATGCAGGTAGTACGGGGGCGCAGCGTCCAGCACGACCACGCCGAGCTCGCTCAAGGTCGTCAGGTGGCGGAGCAACGTCGTGGGGAGCGGCGTCTCGCGAGGGACGACGATGAGGCGACGGCGTTCCTTCAGGTGAACGTGGGCCGCTCGGGTGAGCAGCGTGTCGCACAAGCCGAGGGCGATCTTGGCGGCCGTGTTCGCCGAGCAGGGGACCACGACCATCCCCCGGGTCGGCCGGGAGCCGCTCGCGATCGGCGCCCCGAGGTCGTGGTCCGAGTAGACGACCGTGGCGAGCGTTCCCAGGTCATCGGGGGTGCGCTGGCTCTCCTCCTGGAGGACCGCCCGGGCCCCATCGGAGAGGACCAGGGCGACCGGGACGTCCGCTGCATGCAGGGCTTCGAGCACCCGCACGGCGATCGGGGCGCCGCTCGCTCCCGAGACCCCGACGACGATGGGCGGTGATTCGACCACGAGATGCCCCAGCGTTATCTGCGCGAGCGACTCGTCCGATAAGACGATTCTCGGGTGGGCACGTTGGGGCACCGGGCAGCGATCGTAGGGGCCGGCCACACCCGGTTCGGGGTCCTCGACGCCGGTCCGCGGACCCTCCTTCGGAACGCGGTCGACGGGGCGTTCGCGAGCGTAGACCGGGGTGCGGAGCGTCGGCGAGTCGGGGAAGCGTTCCTCGCGACGCTCGGTTTCGGGGGCTGGCAGATCGGGAACGCGTCGGCCGTCCTGGATGAGGAAGCCGGGCTCGTCGGAGTGCCCACAACGCGGGTCGAGAACGCGTGCGCCTCGGGCGGGTTCGCTCTCCGGGCAGGAGTGCGGGCCCTGGAAGAGGGACGCACCGACCTCGTCCTCGTCGCGGGGGTCGAGAAGATGACGGACCTACGGGCCCCTCGGCGTCGGTACTGGCTCGGGGTCTCGGGCGACACCGAATGGGAGCGCCTCGCGGGTCTGACCTTCGCCGGGGTCTACGGGCTCATCGCCTCGGACTACGTGCACCGGTACCCGTCGGCCCGGGACGCCCTCGCCGAGGTGGCGGTCAAGAACCACGAGAACGGAAGCCGGAACCCGAACGCCCACTTCCAGAAGCGGATCCTGCGGGAGGACGTCCTCCGAGCGACCCGCGTCGCCGACCCGCTCGGCCTCTTCGATTGCTGCCCGGTCAGCGACGGCGCGGCAGCCCTCCTCCTCGCGCGCGCGGACCGGGCCCGGGAGTTCACGGACACGCCCGTCTACATCGACGGGCTGGGGGCGGGCAGCGACCGTCTGGCCGTACAGGAGCGCCCCGACCTCACCCGCTTCACCGCGACGCAACGGGCCGCGGAAGAGGCGTTCCGCGACGCCGAGCTCGCCCGCGACCGGATCCATCTATTGGAGGTCCATGACTGTTTCACGATCGCCGAGCTCCTTGCGCTGGAGGACCTCGGTTTCGTCGGGCCCGGCGGAGCGGTCGACCTGACCCTCTCGGGAGCCACCCGCGCCGGAGGACGCCTACCGGTCAATCCCGACGGCGGGCTCAAGGCCAAAGGGCATCCGATCGGAGCCACGGGAGTCAGTCAGGCCTACGAGATCTTCCTCCAGTTGCGAGCCGCGGCGGGGGGCCGCCAGGTCCCGGGCGCCGAGACGGCCCTCGCTCACAACGTCGGGGGGGCGGGCGCGACCGCGACCGTGACCCTCTTCTCGCGGGGGTAGAACGATGGCCGGTCTCGAGCGGGGCGCGGTCTACGTTCCCGGATTCCGCCGGGATGGACGGGCGGTCGGCGGCCCGGACGAAGATGCGTTCACGATGGCGGCGACCGCGCTCGAGGGCCTGGCGACGGTCTCCGCCCGACTTCCCCCACCGATCTCGGTCCATCTGGTCGGGACGTTCCCGCCCGTGGTGGAGTGGGGGTTCGCCGCCCTCCTCGGCCACCCGGTCGGAGTCGTCCCGCACCCGCCGGGGATCGCCGGTCTCCGGGAGACGCTCGCGGCGCTGTCGGCGGCCGGAGCTTCGGGTCCCGCCCTCCTCGTGGCCGTAGACCTCCCGGACCGGCCGGAGGGCGGGCCGTCGGCCGTGGCCCTTCGGTTCGGGTCGACGGGTGGGTCGGCCGGCATCCCCCCGCTGTCGGGCCAGGGAGTCGCGGGCGTGGTGCGCGACCTCCTCCGAGGACTGCCTTCCTCGGCCGTCGCGGAGAGTACCACCCCCGTCCGCCTGGCCCCTCCTGCGGAAGCCCGCGCCCGCGCGTGGGTCGAGGCCCCACTGGGAGGCCTCTCGGAAGGGGCCTACGTCCCCCGGGCCCGGTATCTCGAGAACCTGCCGAGCCGATGGAGGCTCGAGGGGCAACGGTGCGGGCGGTGTGGCTCCCTCACCTTCCCCGCGCGGAACCGGTGTCGGTCCTGTGGGATCGAGGAGTCGCTCACGGTCGAAACCCTCCCCCGCGACGGCGCATGGGTGGTCGCCGTCACAACGATCGGGAAGGGAGGCCAACCGACGGAGTTCGACGCCCAGGTCGACGCGCTCGGGGAGTATTCCGTCGTCCTCGCCGAGTTCGCGCCGGGCGTGCGGTTGACGCTGCAGGTGGCGGACGCCGCGCCCGGCGAGATCGGGATCGACGCCCGAATCGGGACGCGCCTTCGCCGGCTCTATCCGATGGAGGGCGAGTGGCGGTACGGCCGCAAGGCGGTCCCGCTCCCGGATTCCCCGGTCCCGTCTACCGGTTCGTAGCGGCCGGCTTCGCGGGCTCCCAGGGGACCCCGATCCAGGCCTGGTAGACCTTCTTTCCGAGGTCGGTGGTCGTTTCGAGCGACGCGAACCGGTACTTCTCGGGCGGAGGGGACCCCGAGGTCAGCGGAATGTGGCGCAGGAACCCCCGTCGGAAGACCGCGAGGTCGAGGGGCGTGCCGGGCGGGTACGCCTCGAGGTCCTTCACGAAGGAGGAGGCCGCGACCTTGTTGCCGTTCACGGCGACGATCTCGTCGCCGGGGCTCACCCCCGCCCGGTGCGCGGGCGTGTCCAGGAGGACGTGCGTGACCTTCACGAAACCCCCCACGTCGCGGTGGCGGATCCCCAGGTAGCCCGCCTCGGGGCTCGGGTCGTCCGAGGGCTTCGGTTTCGGTCCGAACGTGAGGCCCGCGTACCCCGCGAAGTGGTCGAGGTCGAGCTCGGCCGTCCCCCGGACGTACCGGTCGAAGAACTCGCCGAGCTCCAGACCCGTGGCCCGCTCGGCGACCGGCTGGAGCTCGCCCTCCGCAAGCCCTCGCCCCGGCTGACCGTACTCCTTCCAGAGGAGGCGCATGACCGACTCGATCGAGGCGCGCGTCTCGCTCCGGTGCCGGATCTCGAGGTCGAGGCAGAGGGAGACCACGTAGCCCTTGGTGTAGTACGAGACCGATTGGTTCGGGGATTCCTCGTACGGTTTGTAGTAGTCGACCCAGGTGATCTGCGAGAGCTCTTCCAGCGAGAGCAACCGGCGACCGGGAGATTCCAAGAGGAGCTTCGCGATCTTGGCGGACTCCTCGAGGAACCGGGTGGGGGACAACAGGTCCGCCCGTCGGAGGACGAGGTCCGAGAAGTAGTCGGTCGTTCCCTCCATCCACCAGAGCAGGCGGGTGTAATTCTCTCGAGTGTAGTCGAACGGGCCCAGGACCTTCGGCCGGATCCGCTTGACGTTGTACAGGTGAAAGTACTCGTGGCTCTCGAGCCCGAGGAACCGCTCGTACCGCTCTCGCGGCTCGAAGGTCGTTCGGTGGACCACCGACGAGTTCGAGGCGCCATGCTCCAGGCCCCCGTCCGGGACGTCGGTCAGGTGGACGAAGAAGGTGTACCCCGTGAGAGGGGAATCGCCCATGAGCCGGATCGCGGCGTCGACGATCTTCCCCAAGTCCTCTTCCAATCGGTGCGCCTCGTAGTTGCCCCCCTCCCCGCAGATCGCGATCCGGTGGGGGATCCCGTGGGGGCGGATCGTCAACACGACCGGGTGCCCCGCGTCGATCGGGTTGTCGACGAGCTCGTCGTAGTTCCGGGCCCGGTAGGTCGGCGGTCGGGATCGGACCTCCTCGAGTTCGGTGACGACCCGCCAGTCTGGCGGGAGGTGGAGTTCGACCTCGACCGGATCCTCCAGGTGGCCCTCGACGTAGGGCAGCGACAGGGCCGCGTTGAGGAATAGATGCTCCGGCGTAAGATCGAACGCCTCCGTGATCAGTTCGTGACCGTAGACGGTGTAGTCCACCCGAACCTCCGCGTGGCCGCCGGTCGTGATCCTCCACCGGCTGGACTCCACGCGCTCGGTCGGGAGAAGGGCTCCGTCGGGGCCGGCGCGAGCCGTCACGTTCCGGAACCCGCGGACGTAGTTCACGAGATGGTAGGAGCCCGGGACCCAGGAGGGGACCACCAGGTCGACCGAGGCATCGGTCACCCCGTTCAGTTCGACCGTGAATCGACCCCGGTGCCCCTCGTGGGCGACCGTGTCGACCCGATAGCGGATCTGCACCCGAGCCCCCAGCCTAGCCGAACCCGCGAAGGTCCCGGTCGTCCGCCTTCTTGCCGCCGTACGGCTCGCTCGCGATTCCCAGATGGGTCGCCAGGCTGCGGAAGGTGGTGACCAGCTGGTTGATCGCCTGGGCCATCTGCCGCTGCTCGTTCCGCAGTTCCTCGATCTCCTTGCGGAGCATGCGAACTTCGGCCTCCCAGTGGCTCTCCTGCGACGATCCGCTCACGAGTGACCCTCTCCGGCCGACTGAGGGCGGCGGCCTTGATTAGGTGCGCGCCGCGGAGCTGGACGCCCGGCGTGGCGTGAAGTGAGGAGGTCTCACGGAACTCGTGTCCGCTACGTTCGGGTCCCCGAAGGGCCGAACGGGGAGTCCGAGGCGCCCTTCTCCACGAACGGGATCCAATCTCCCTTCGGGGCGGAGAAGTCGACCCGATGCAACTCGACCACGAACGACTTCAGCAGGTCGGAGGCGGCCGGGCGGACCGAGATCGAGTACACGTAGATCCCGAATCCCATGAACTCGACGACCCGCCTCAGCACCTCCGGAAGATCCTCCCGCGGCACCGTCACCCGCAGGGAGGTCTCGCCCAGCATACCGGAGAACTCGTCCACGTCGAACGGCCGTTCCAAGGTGATCAGGGGGATCGGAGCTGCCGTTGTCGCGGAGGCGGGCGCGGACGGCGAAGCGGCAGGAACCATTGGAGACGTCTGGGCCGGAGCCGGGACCTCCGTGACCCGGGGGGGACCCCGGGGGCTCAGCGAGGGGTCCTTGGCCGGGTACTTGTCTAGAACAGGGGATGCGTCCCGTCCGACAAAGCCTCCCTTCCGGGGGCGCCGCTGGGCCCGGACCGGGGCGCGCTTCTTCTTCTGCGTAGGCATGACGAGGGTCCGCAGCCGCCGCGAGCGATAAGTTGTCGGAGTCGGTTCCGCGGGCGAGGCTCGGCCCGACCCGCACCTTGGCCAAATTGCATCCCTCGAGGTGATGGAATGCCCAATGCCGGGAGGTTTGTAGCGATTTAGACCATGTCAGTCCCCGTCACGGGATAGGGCTTTTGTAGCCACTTGCACGACAATCTGATTAAGTAAGCCCAAGTGGCTGGCCCGTCTGAGCTCAGACCCATCGGAACGGGCTCAAACTGAGGAAACGAGAATGCCGGCGCGTGTGATGAAGGAGTTCCAAGCCCCCCGTGGACTGCCCCGTAAGACGGCGTCAGTCTGCCCCGAGTGCATCAAGGTCATTCCCGCGGTCGTCCGGGAGAAGGACCACCGCGTGATCATGGAGAAGACGTGCCGAACGCACGGCTACTTCTGGGACATCATATCGAACGATGTCGATTTCTACCTCCGGATGGAGGTCTACGCCCACGACGGGGTCGGCTACGAGAACCCCTACTACGACAAGTTCCGCGGCTGCCCGACCACCTGCGGGATGTGCAGCCACCACAAGTCCCACACGGGACTCGCCCTGATCGACCTCACGAACCGGTGCAACCTGAAGTGCCCGGTCTGCTTCGCGAACGCGAACGCCGCGGGCTACGTCTTCGAGCCGACCCGCGAGCAGATCCACTTCATGCTGAAGACCCTCAGGGAGCAGAAGCCCGTGGGCACGGTCGCCGTCCAGTTCTCGGGCGGGGAACCGACGCTCTCGCCGCTCTTCTTGGATGCGGTCGGGATGGCCCGCGACCTCGGCTTCAAGCAGGTCCAGGTCGCCACCAACGGGATTCGGGTCGCCAACGAGCCCGGCTTCGCCCAGGCGTGCCGGGACAACGGGCTCCACACCCTCTACCTACAGTTCGACGGGCTGGATGACGAAATCTACCGGAAGGTCCGCGGCGTGCCCCTGCTCAAGGTGAAGCAGAAGGCCATCCAGGCGGCCCGGGAGACCCACTCGCCGGCCTCCGACCTCGCGGCCGGAAAGCCCGACAAGCCCCTCTCCATCGTGCTCGTCCCGACGCTGGTCGGCGGGTTCAACGAGAAGGAGATCTGGCCGACGGTCAAGTTCGCGATCGACAACATCGACGTCGTCCGCGGCGTCAACTTCCAGCCGGTCGCGCTCACGGCCCGGATTCCCGACAAGGACCGCTTCCAGATGCGGTTCACCCAGTCGGACCTGGTCCGGATCCTCTGCACGGAGGGACCGTTCGAGAAGTCGGACTTCTTCCCCGTGCCGTCGGTCGCCCCGATCTCGGAGCTCGCCTCGATCATCCACGGCGAGGAGAAGATGACCCTCACGACCCACCCCGGATGCGGGTGCGCGACCTTCGCCTTCGTCTCGAAGGACGGGCAGAAGATCACGCCGCTCCCCCGGTTCATGGACGTCGACGGGTTCTTCGAGAACGTCGAGACGATGATCGAGAAGTACCGGGACGCCCGCTTCTCGCGGGTCCGGACGGCGGTCGCCGGCGCGAAGCTGCTCCACGATGTGTCGAAGTACTTCGACTTCACGAAGGCGCCCGACGGGGTCACGGAGAAGAACTGCGTCCGCATGATCGCCTCGATCTTCACCGAGGGGAACAAGGAAGCGGTCGCGAAGTTCACCTGGCGCACTCTCTACATCGGGAACATGCACTTCCAGGACGCCTACGACTACGATATCCAGCGCCTGATGCGCTGCGACATCCACTACGCCGTTCCCGACGGGCGGATCATCCCGTTCTGCTCGTACAACTCGGGCCCGATCTACCGGACAGAGGTCGAGAAGAAGTTCTCGATCCCGATCCCCGATTGGCAGGCGGCCAAGAAGGCCGGCGGCGCCCAGTTGAGGACCCTCGAGACGATGGGTGTCAACGGCGAAGTCATCGTCGACCCCGAGTACTACCGGGTGCGGGCGCTCAAGGGCGCCCCCGGGATGTCCTCGGCGTAGACCGTCGGGGCGCTCCGCGGCGAACCTCTTCCTTTCCTTCTTCCCGCTCCACCCACGGACCGGGGGCCCGTTCGAACAGGACCGCGCCAGGCGCTCGCCAGGTGCGGCTGGCGGGTCGCGCGTCCGGATCCAGCACCGCGAGCCGCCGGTCGACCTCGGCCCAGACGGCCGCCGGGTCGAACGGACGGGGCGGGAAGCGGGGCGGGGTGTCGGGATGCCGCTCCCTCCACCGTCCCGCCGCCTCGATGTGCTTGCACGTGCCGAGGCCGCGACGCGCGAAGTCGGTGCAGGTGCAGAGGGCGACCGACCGATCCGGGAACGCCGGCAGCATCACCCGGTACGCGGTGCGATGGAGGGGGTTCCGCACCTCCAGGATCGGGAATGGGTCAAGCCGCTCCAGGCGGACGTCGAGCGGCTCCTCGACGGCCCGGCTGCGCCGCTCGGCGACCGCCCACGGGTCGTCCTCGGGGCGGGGATGGGCGGGACGTGGACCGTTATCGGGGTGCACACCGCCTCGAATGTCGGTCTGTATATACGCAAGTTCTGCTAGCATACCGAGCCGGCACCCCGGCGGAACGTGAAACTCATGGGTTCCCCGCTCGAACCGGCCTCCCGCGCGGGGCGACCCTCTACCCGACCGAGCGAGGTTCGCTGAGACATGGTTGACGCGACGACCGAGTTCATCATCGGCCTCTTCCTTCTCGTCACCTGCTCCGTCATCGTCGGCGAGGTGTTCAGCCGACTGGGGAGCGTGGCCCTCGTCGGCCAGCTCATCGTGGGGGTGGTCCTCGGCCCGAGCCTGCTCGCCCCCTACCTCGGGCTGACCAGCGTCGCGAGCTCCTTCTCGCCGCTGCTCACCCTCGCGACGTTCTTCATCCTCCTCATGGCGGGCCTCTCGGTGAGCCCCGAGTCGGTCTGGGCCACCGGCCCCTCCTCAGCGCTCCTCGGGGTCTCCATCTTCCTCGTTCCGTTCATCGCGGGGGCGGGGATCGTCCGCCTCCTCCTGCCCACGGAACCGGCCACCACTTCGCTGTTCATCGCTCTCACGATCTCCCTCACCGCGCTCCCGGTGCTGGCCATCATGCTCCGGGAATTCGGCCTCATGCACACCCGCTTCGGCACGTTCCTGCTCAATGCGTCGGTGATCAACGAGCTGACCGCCGTGACCGCCTTCGCCATCCTGCTCGCGGTGACCTCAAGCGGGGAGGCGCCCCTGCTCGCGATCGCGACCGCGTGCGTCACCGTGGGACTGTTCCTGACCACGATCCTCGCCATCCACATGGGATTACGTGCGCTCCGGCAGCTCCGGATCTGGGACCGGATCGTCCAACGGTTCCGGCGGACGTGGCGGTCCCGGGAGGCCGGGTTCGCGCTCCTGATGGTGATCGGCCTCGGTGCGGCCCTCTACTCCCAGTTCCTGGGACTCACGTTCCTGGTAGGGGCCTTCTACGCCGGGATGTTGATCACGCCAGAAAGCGCCGGGACGCGGGAACATCGAACGATCAGCGCCGTCTTCGAAGCCGTGACGTGGGGATTCTTCATCCCGCTCTTCTTTGCCCTGGTCGGCTTCGGGATGAACTTCCCCCAGATCCTCACCGATCCCACGAACGTCATCGTGTTCGCCCTCCTCGTGTGCTTCGCCCTGATCTCGAAGATCCTCATCGGCTCCGCCGTCACCCGGACCCTGGGTTGGTCCCCCCAGGAGTCGATGGCCGCGGGGTGGCTCTTGACGAGCCGCGGCGCCGTCGAGCTCGCGATGGCCGTGATCCTTCTCGACATTCACATCTTCACCATCCAGATCTACACGATCGTCGCGGGGGTCGGGCTCGTCACCACCCTCGTCTCCCCGATCGGTGCGAAAGGGTTCATCCGGGCCATCACGCCCACCCGACGAGAACGCGAGGAGCCGGGCCGGCAGCCCCCGGTCGGGAGTTCGATCCCCCTCCCCGCGAACGCGCCGAGGGACGAGCGCCCCATCGTATAGAGCCCACTGCCGGTACGGTTATCTGCCGCATCCGGTGGCCTCGCTGGATGGCCGCGGTCCCCACTTCCCCGCCGACCCCGGCTCCCCGACGGCGCCGACTCTCCCGGTCGGCCCGCATCGTGCTCGGCCTCTTCCTCACGTTCTTCGGGCTGCTGCTCCTCTCGATCCTGCTCCCGACGGACCCCGGGCAGTTCGACCGGCTCCTGCCGATCGCCGCGGCCGGGATGACCGTCCTCTGGGTCGGGGGGATCCTGATGGGGATCGGGAGCCGTTCGTAGTCCGCCGATGGCGACCTCCCCCTGGCGCCTCGTCACCGTCGACATCGACGGCACGCTCACCACCACCCACGGGTGGCTCGAGATCGCTCGCCGGTTCGACCGGGAGGCGGACTATCACGCCCTCCTCCGCCGCTTCCGGGCGGGGGAGATCAGCGAGGACGTGAACATCGAGGGACTGCTCGAGTTCGCCGAGGGACGCTCGCTCGCGGAAGTGGAGGAGGTCCTCGCGGCCACCCCGAAGATAGCCCACATTCCGGAAGGCGTCGCCCGCTTACGTTCCCAGGGGATCCACGTCGCGCTGTTGACCCACAACCCTCGCTACGTCGCCGACTGGTACTGTCGGTTCGGGGGGTTCGAGGATGCCGCGGGACTGGTTGGCCGCCAGCCGGTCGGGGACGTGATCGGACGAGCCGCGGGGATCCGGACCGACAAGGCCGGAGGGCTCCGATACCTCACCCAGCGCCTCGGCGCCGAGCCCTCTTCGGTGGTCCACGTGGGGGACGGAAGGGCCGACGCGGCCGTGTTTGCCACGGTCGGCCGCGGGGTCGCGCTCAACTCGCGCCTTCCCGAGGTCGAGCGGGCGGCGGACCTCGTGCTCCGGGCGACCGACTTCGGGACGGTCGTAGACGCCGTGCTCGCGCTCGCCCCCCGAGCGTGAACGGTGCCCCGAGGTCGTACCAGATTTCTTATATCGACGGCTCCCTCCAACTCCCCGAGCGATGGAGTACGTCGTCGTCTGGGCGTCGCACCCGTCCTGGCTGAGCCTCCAGCTCCCGAGGGAGGTCGCCCAGCTGATCGGGTACCGACCCGAGGAGGGGACCCACCGAGATACGAGTCGGAGCATCTCCTTCCTGGCCCGGGGCCCCCGGATCGCCCGGGTGGTCGCGACCCATCCCGCGCGGGAGGTGCTCGCGGTCGAGACGGTTCGCAGCCGTCTGGTCGCCACGGCCCGTCCGGGGGACCGTCACGTCTTCGCCCTCCCGACCGCTCTTATCGATTATCTGGGGCTGAGGGTGGTCGAGCGGGGCCCCCGCGCCGGCCGGGGCACGGACGACGGTCTCGTCTGGTTGGTCCCGGCCCCCGAATACTACGAGTACCACTCGGTCATCGAGGCCGACCGAGGCTGGACCCAGCCGTCGAACGCTGCGTTCGCCCACGTCTACCTCACCCGGTCGCTCTACCCGTTCCCCGAGGGGATCGCCGGGCTCTCTGACCTCGAGGACGAGATCGAGGCGGATTGGCGACCCGCGGTCCGGGCCCTCCAACGGGTCGTCCGACCCCGCCGGAGCGGTCCGTGATGGGGCTTCTTGCCATGCAGGATAACCACGGAAGGTTCGGCGGATTTCCGAAGTTATTTATAGAATAGGTCCGAATTGAATCGTGTATGCGCGCAGGGGCCACCCCAAACACGAAGAACGTGGGTAAGCCCTACGTGCTGCGGAACCCGCTTCCCCTGCGTACAGCCGCCGACGTCACGACCACCCGTTCGGGGATCCCTACCGATGCCGTGCTGCAGGATGTCAACGGCCCGGTGGATTTCGATTCCTTGGCCAAGGCCATCCGCCGGTCGGTCGGCCACGAGGGGATGCGTCCCGAGGACGCCCGCTCGATCGCCGCCCACGTGTTGAACTTCTTTGGGTTCAACCAGCGGATCATCGACAACGTCCTCGAGCCCGACGACCGAGACACCTTCTACATGCTCGAGGATACGGGCATCCTCGAGACCGAGCGGGACGAGACGACCCTCTACGACGGTCGCGAGTGGCGCATCCACTACTGGATGTTCCGCAAGGACCGCATCTTCGACCTCGCCCGGGAAGAGTCCGAGGCGATGGCCGCGGCCGGCGAAGCGGAGGTCGTCTACTCCTCGAACGCCAATCGGTCGGGAGGCTTCCTGCTCCCCCACGGAGAGCGTGGCACCGGTCTCGCCGCCCACGCGGTCTACCACGAGCTGGGGGACGAGATCTGGCTCGAGCGCAAGCAGAACCCGATGCCGGCGCCCGAGACGTCCCTCGTTCCGAAGGTCCGTCGGCACTCTCCCCGCGCCCCGTAGTCCGTCCGTCCGAGAGCTTTAGGGGTCCCCGGCCTGAGACCCCTTCGTGCGTCGCTTCCTGCTGCTCGCCCACAAGGTCCCTCCGAGCGGGGCGTTCACCCTCAACGACCTCGCCGGCGGCGCCGGCCGGATGGACGAGGTCGCCCGGGCCGTCTCGACCGCCTTCACCCTCTCGAACGACCTGCGCCGCGACACCGAGTTCTCCATCCTGTTCGTGGCGGAGCCGCCCCCGGCCGCCCGACGGATCGACATCGTGGGCGCCCGGGTCCGTTACCTCAACCCGGATGAACGCTCGACCGCGGCGTTGCTCAAGAACGCCCTCGTGCGGTCGGTCGCGTTCCCGGGCGATTTCGAGTCCTCTCCCGGCCTCCGGATCGGCGCGGTCGACCCCGTGGTGGCGCTCGCGGAGTTCTTGGCCCTTCCCGGAGCGGTCTGGATGACCGAGGACGGTTCCCCGATCGGCTCTTGGACCCCGTCGGGGGAAGGGATCGCGGCCGTCCTCTCCGACCCCTTCGACCCGACCGACGACGAGGCGACCCGACTTCGGGCATCGGGAGTCCCTCAGCTCTCGGTGGGGCCCCGGAGCCTTCGAAGCTCCCAGGTCATCGATCTCGTCCACTCGGAGCTCGACCGTCGGGTGCCTCCCGGCGTCGCGGGGGCGGCGGCTACCGGGCGAGGAGCGGAGTCGGGCCCTTCGGGCGAGACGTCAGGGCATCGCGCACCGTCCGGGGCTTGAGCCCCCCCAAGACCGCGGTCATGCGCACGACCTCCCGGGGTTCCGGGTGGACGCGGGTGCCGAAGACGAGCTGCTCGGGTTCACCCAAGCGCTGACGCACGGCGTAGAGCACCTGGTCGAGGGTGCCGAGGGTCATGTTCGAGCCTCCGTCCAGGTGGATCAGGGCCGACGCGCGCGGCGACAGGTGGAAATCGAGCAGGCTCTCGCTCAACGCCGCATGCACGACCCGTTCGGGTTCGGAGATGTGGTACTCGCCGACGATGAGCGTGGAGAGACCCGAGGAGCGGAGGTGGTTCTTGAGGCTGGAGAGGTCGACGGAGATCTGCGAGGGGTTCTCGACCATGTCGACCAGGCTCGTCACGAGCGAGTGGAGGTAGGCGTTCCGGACCTGGAAGACCCGGTGGATGGGGAGCGACTGGAACCGACGGAGCTTCTCGTTGGCGAGCGCGACCAGGAGCCCTCCCATCGCCTCCAGGTCGTCCACGGTCGCCTCGACGTTCTCGCGGCGGCCCGAGTTCGAGTCGAGCTCCACGTGGAACGGGAGGAAGACCACGGGAATGGCGAGCGTCTCCGTTTCCCTCAGCTCCCGAGAGAGGAACGGCAGGAGGGCGCTTCCCGTTCCCCCACCGAGTCCGGCGAGGAGGAAGACGATCTCGAACGGTCGCAGCCGGCGGAGAAGCTCTTCCTTCCCGTCCTCGGCGGCCCGCAAGACGACCGCCCGATCGCCTCCGCTCCCCCGGCCCTTAAGTTCCCGCTGTCCGAGGAGGATCTTCTCCTCAACCCCGGTGCCCATGAGGTGTTTTGCGTCGGTGTTGACGGCGAGGGCGTGAACGCCCGGGATCCCGAGGCTGAGGAGGTCGTGGACCGCTTCTCCTCCGGCCCCGCCCAAGCCCACCACGGCGACCGACGGCGTGGCGGCGAGCGCCGCCCACGCTGCAACGGACGAATCGTCCTTCATCGGCTCCCGATGCCCTCTAGGGCGGAGGGGAGCCCTCCGCAGCGAGCGCCTCCCCGTCGCGCCGGTGCGGACGGGTCGCGCCGAACTGCTCGAGACGACCGCGGATGTACTCCCGGACCGCCGAACGGACGGCGTCGTCGACACTCACGGAGTTGCCCTCGCGCACGAACGCCTCGAGCCGGCTGTTGTCCTGGCGCGAGAGCTCCACCACCACCTTGCGGACGTTCTGCGGCGGGAGATGGAACTCGATGTACTGTTCGAGTCCTTCGCGGATCGTGTCGGAGATCGTAGGCGAGCCCTTGACCTCTTGGATCTGCTTGAGCTTCTCGATGAGCTCCTGCGGGATTCTCACGGTCACTCGTTCGGACGTGTCGACCATGCTCGTCAGACAAGACCCCCATCTTTGTCTGACGATTGACATATCCCACAGGTGGTATTTGAACACCGGTGGTCATCGGCCGAATCCGGGTCGATCCTGGGTCCGGGGCTCGCGCGTCGCCTCTCGAAAGGAGCGCTGTGCGCGTGCCCTCGGACGATGAGGCCAAGTGGGGGACCTCTCTCTCCTTCTCGTGATCCCCCCATCGCCCTCGGGCGACCTCCTCCCGCTCTCGTCCGAGCCCCAGGATGCGGACGCGCTCGTCAGCGAGGCGGTCGCCGAGGCGTGTCGACACACGATCCCCATGCAGGACCCCGCTCCCCGGATCGAGAGAGCGGTGAAGTGGCTGAGGTCCAGCAGTGGGGAGGGACGTCTCTTTCGGACCGACGGGGGGGTTTCCGGTATCGTGGTGTGGGAGTCCGGCCACCCGGCAGGGTTCCACGTCGAGGTGCTGTATCTTCGACCCTCCTCGAATCCGACGCGGGAGTACCGGACGTTCCTCGAGCGGATCCAGACCGAGTGCGGGCCCGTCGCCCTGCTCCCGGGTCATCTCGCCGGCCTCACGCCCGAGGCCGAGGCAGCCCTGATGCGCGAGCTCGGGTTCGCTCCGTTCGGACGGTCCGAGATGCGGTTCCCTCCCGATGCGCCTTTGCCGCCGGCCCGCGTGGTGACCGGGATCCGGCTCCGGCCCCTTCGGCCGGACGACGAACCCGAGCTGGCCCGACTGCACGCCGCCGCCTTCGGTCCGACGTTCGACTTCTACCTGTTCCAGATCGATACCGACGCGGCGCGCGACAGCGCGCTCGCCGTACGCGACATGCTCGGGGGCCGCTATGGCGAGTGCCTGGCATGGGCTTCGTACGTGGCCGAGACCGGGGACGGAACACTTCGCGGAGGGTGCATCTTCGTGCGCGCCCCGTACGGCCCGCTGCTCGTCAGCGTCCACGTCGATCCCGCGGCGCAGGGCACGGGCATCGGACGGGCCCTGGTCGTGGCGTCCGTCCGGGCCCTTCGCGAGCGGGGCGAGACGGTCATCGCCCTCAACGTGACCGAAGGGAACCGACGAGCCATCACGCTGTACGAGCGGCTCGGGTTCGTGCGCTCGCTGGGACCCGATTACGGCTGGTACTCCCGGGTCCGCGTGCCGGTTGCCCCCGACGCGTAGGCTAGCCGTCCGGGGCCGGCCCGCCGGGGTTGTGGATCGAGAGCTTGCGGAGCGCCGTGAACCCGAGCAGCATGACCAGACCAAAGAGGGCCAGCGTGCCCCCCGCCGTCAGGTACGTGCCCTGGACCCCCACGTCGTACGTCAGGGCTCCCCCGGCGTACTGCCCGACGGGAACGAGGGCGTAGCTCCCCACCTCGTCCGCCGAGAAGACGCGGCCCATCATCTGGTCCGGGACCGTCGACTGTATCGTCGAGAGGAAGATGGTCGAGAACATCCCAGGGATGACGCCGAAGAGGAAGATGATCGGGAGCGCGAGCCAGATGGACCGGACGAGGGCGAGGCAAAGCAGGGTCAGCCCGAGCGCCGAGGTCAGCAGGATCATCGCCTGGCCGGCGCGGTGCTCGAACCGGACCCGGGCGATCAGCACGAACCCCACCGAGGCGCCGACCGTGGCGGCCGCGACCATCGCCCCGTACCAGAAACCCTGCGTCGCCCCGAGCCAGGTCGTCACGTAGAGCGCGAGCTCGACGGTCGCGAGCGCGACGAGGAAGTTGATCACGAGGCCCGAGATCGTGAGCTGCAGGATGGCCGTCCGGCGCCCGATGTAGGCGAATCCCTCCCGAGCTTCGTGGAGGATCGACCGCGGTGCGGAGGTGCGCACGGGACTCAAGTCGAGGTCGACCGCGACGAGCGCCACCTGGGTCACGAAGAACAGCGTGAAGGGCAGGGCGAGCGCATAGGGCGCCGGCGCCACCGTGAGCACCACTCCGGCTCCCAAGGTCCCGATCGCCGTCACGCCGCCGGCGATCGCGTAGATCAGGCCATTCGCCCGGCTGAGCAGCTCTCTCGGGACGACGCGGGGGACGCTCGTGTTGAAGGCGGGACGAAACAGGGTAGAGGAGACGATCACGAGGGCCCAGACCGGGTAGACGAGGAGGACCCATTCCGGAATGTAGAACCCGTGCGGTCCCGGGAGGGCGATGTGGGTGGAGGGTCCGAGGACCAGGATCACGACGAGGAGGGCCGTCGCGACGAGACCGAGGAGGTTGACGACCCGCATCAGCCAGCCGCGATCGTTCCGGTCCGCGAGCGCGCCCGAGAAGAACGCGGTGATCAGGGTGGGCAGGGTCGACCCCAAGCCGAGGTAGGCGAGCGCGAGGGCCCCGTACGTCTCGCGCAGGCCGGCGGTGGGGTAGGCGACCGTGACGGAGTAGAACAGTACGACGGACGCGGTGGCGGGTGCAGCGAACTGGAGCGCGCCGGCCGTGAGGAAGGCGGCGAAGGACCGTTGCCGAAACAGTTCGGAGTATCGGCTGACCAGGGGTGCCCCTCCTCCCGGCAAGCAGCGACCGTCCCGAGTGCGATAAGGCTATCGTGGCGGCGGCGCGCGCAGCGAAACTCGCTTAACTGTCGGCCTCGTCGGGCCCCTGCCGGAGTTCCCTGTGCGTCTTCTTCACCGCGACGCTTCGACCGGTCTGCTCCGCCTCCGATTGGAGAGCCCGAGCGACCTCTGGCGGATCGCCCGACTGGTCCGGCCGGGCGACCTCGTCGGGGGTTCCACGACCCGACGGGACCCGGAGGTCCCCGCGGACGTCCCCGGTGCCGAGAGGACCCGTCGGAGGGTGTGGATCGTCGTCGCGGCCGAGCAGGTGGAGTTTCACGGATTCTCGAAGCACGTCCGGATCACGGGACCGATCCGGGACGGACCGTTCGACATCGGGCGGCACCACACTCTCGATCTCGCCGAGGGGGACGAGGTCACCGTCCTCAAGCCCTCGATGTCCTCGGGCGATCGGGTCCTCCTGGACGAAGGGCTCGCCGGTGCGGGCGAACCCACGATCCTGCTCGCGGCGGTCGACTGGGGCGACTCCTCGCTCGTACGGCTGCGCGGCCGTGCGATCGAGCCGGTCGCCGACTTGAAACGGACGATCGCGGGCAAGCAGTACGGCGGCGGCCAGGGGGAGAAGGACCGCAAGACGTACGCGGACGAGCTCATCGGTCTCCTCCGCCGCGAGGGGCCTGCCGCCCACGCCGTGATCGTGGCCGGCCCCGGGTTCCTGAAAGAGGAGATCGCGCGCCGCCTCCACGAAGAGGATCCCGCGGTGGCCGCGAAGGTGAAGGTCTACGCGACGGCCGAGTCCGGCCGGGTGGGCGTGGACGAGTTGCTCAAGTCCGGCCGCGCGACGGAGGTCCTCCGGGGCACCGTGGCGGCCGAGGAGGCGGAGTTCGTCGAACAGCTCGTCCGCTCGCTCGCCTCCGGCACGCGGGCGGCCGTCGGACGCACGGAGGTCGCGGAAGCGGTCGAGGCGGGGGCGGTCGAGACGCTCCTCGTCTCGGAGTCGCTCCTCACCGACCCCGCCATGATCCAAGTGCTCGACCGGGCCCGGGCGGCGCGCGCCCGACTCTTCATCGTGCGGGACGACGGGGAGAGCGGGACCAAGCTCGCCGGATTGGGCGCGGTCGCGGCGATCCTGCGGTACGACTGGACGAGCCCGAGCCGGGCCGCTAGGGGATCGCCTGGATCGACTCGCGCAGGTCCTCGAAGCGGCGCTTGAGGTCCTTCAGCGAGTAGCGGAGCGCCTCGCGGGCAGTGAGCGACCCGTCGGTCTCGAACCGGAGGAAGAAATCCTCGGTGTCGGGAGTGATCTTGATGGAACCGTGCTCGCACGTCTTCTCGCACGCGCCGCAGTCGATGCACTTCAGCTCGTCCGTGACGGAGAGCTTCCCGCCCGCGAACTCGAGGATGTTGACGGGGCACGAGGCGGCGGTGCGCTTGAGGCACGCGTCCGTGCAGTCGGACTTCTTCGCGATCTTGACGTGCGGACGGGGGAACATGCCGACCCCCTGGGCGACCTGCCACTTGGCGTGCTCTCGGGCCGCGCCCACCACGGCGGTCGCGTACGCGAGGAGCGCCTGGCGGGCGCCGAGCCGGACGATGGGGATGTCGGGTTCGAGGATCGCGAGGGACGCGTCGCCGAGCGGGACCAGGTCCTTCGCGTAGACGGTGCAGGGGCCCTTGCGGTCGATCGAGTACATCACCTGACAGTGCGGGCAGCCGGCCCCGTTGCAGGTGCACTCGGACTTCCGGCGGAACTCGCCCAAGTCCGTGGGGATCGGAAGGAGGCCGAGGCGGAGCGCGATCGCCTCGTCGAACATGCTGGTCGATGAGTCGTAGTCCTTGCCGGTCGCCTCGTCCCGGATCGGCCCCAAGTGGAACTCCACGTCCTCGATAGCGAGCTTCGGCACGTCGGCGAGCAACGTCCGCCGGATCGCGTTGACCTGCGATGCGGTGGTCGCCTCGATCTCGACGGTCGCCGACCGGGGCTTGAGCTCGGTGATCGTGAGGGCCATCGGATCACACCCGCCGGCCGCGGCGGCCTCCCTTCGGTTTCGTGCCGTCATGGGGGACGGGTGTCACGTCCTCGATGCGCTGGATCTTGACGCCGGCCCGGGAGAGGGCCCGGATCGCGGCCTGGGCGCCGGGTCCCGGGGAGCGCGAGCGGTTACCGCCCGGCGCGCGGACGCGGATGTGGAGCGTATCGTACCCCTTCTCCTTGAGGAGGGCGGCGATCTGGTCCGCCGCCTTCATCGCGGCGTACGGGCTCGACTCGTCCCGGGCAGCCTTCACGACCATCCCACCCGTGGCCTTCGCGAGCGTCTCCGCGCCGGTGATGTCCGTGACGGTGATGTGGATGTTGTTGTAGCTCGCGTAGATGTGCGCGATGCCGACCTTCGCCATGGCCTACGCGCCCCCTTCCGCCGGCGGGGCCGGCTCGGGGGCGGGCGCGGACCGGGCGTTCAGGCGTTCGCGGAGGGCCAGGCGCATGGCGTGGTCCTCGCCGGCGAGCGGGCTGGTGGGAGAGTAGGCGATCCGGATCTCGTCGTCGGACGGGACCAGGTACCCCGGGCGGGTGACCCGGTGGTCGCCGATGGCAAAGTGACCGTGGACGATCCACTGGCGGGCCCCGTTCGCGGTCGGCGCGAGGTTCTTGTGGAACACGATCCACTCGAACCGGCGGCGGAGGACGTCTTCCGTGGTCAGCGCGAGGACGTCGTCGATCGTGGTGCTCCCCGCGGGGAGGACGCCGAGCCGCGTCAAGCGGCCGAGCAACTGGGTCGTCTCGCGCTGGGCCTGCTCCTCGCCCGCCCGGAGGCGGGCCTGGAGGTCCCGGGCCTGGCCCCGGAAGCCGCGGAGGATCGACTGGGCCTTCCAGAGCTCGCGCTTGTTCTTGAGTCCGTACTTCTCGAGGAGCTTGCGCTCCTCCGCCATCCGCCCCGCTTCCCACGGGTGCTTCGGCGTGTCGTACGTTCGACGGAGGAACTTCGGATCTCCCATCGACCTACACCTTCTTCGCGCCGGCCGCGGGCTTCGCCGGGGTCGCGGTCGCGGCGGCCGGGGCGGCCGCCGGTGCGGCTGCCGCCGGCGCGGCCTCTTCCTTGCCGGCCGCCGCGGCGGCGGCCTTCGCGTCCTTCTTCAGGACGCCGGCGGCCATGCCGGTCCGTCCGTTCGAACGGGTCCGCTGGCCGCGCACCTTCTGGCCCCGCTCGTGGCGGACCCCGCGGTAGCTGCGGACCATGCGCATGATGTTGACGTCGTCCCGGCGCCGGGTCTCGAGGTCCGGACCGATGTAGTGGAGGGAGTCACCGAGGACGGGTTCCCGGGTGTGGTTGACCATCCAGAGGGGGACCTTCGTCGGAAGGGAGTTGAGCGTTACCTCGATCCCCTCCACGGTCTGCTCGCTCAAGTTCCCGATCATCTCGGCGGCGGGGACGTTGGCGAGCCGGCAGGCGACCTCCGCCAAGCGGAGGCCGACCCCGCCGACGCCCGTGAGGGCCAGGCCGGTCGGCCGGGTTCCGTCCAGGTCGGTGTTCGCGACGCGGACGATGTAGCGGAAATTCGGGTTGTCGGAGACGAACTTGGGAGCCTTGCCGCCGCCCTTCCCCTTGCCCTTCCCCTCCTTGGGCTCCTTGCCCTCCTTCCCTTCCTTCGAGTCCTTCCCGTCCCTGCCCTTGCCGCTCTTCTCCTTCTTCGGAGTCTTCTCGGTCGAGGGCTCGGCCTCGGCAGGCGCGGCGGGCTTGGCCGGTTCGGCCTTCGAGTCCTTCGATTCCTTGGGCGCGGAGCTCACTCCCCTGGGTAGTTCGGAGGTGGAATCCGACGGGTCGGGCGACTCGGCGGGACCCCTCGCTCCGAGGGTGCGGGCGCCGAGAAGGCCGCCCTTCTTAAGCGCTTCGGAGTGCAGTGAGCCCGGTTCTGGCGCCCCCTCGATTTTGGCCGGGCCTGACGACGTAGGGACCGGCATCCGGGACGGAGTCCGCCCGAAGCAGTAACTACGGTGCCCGTCTCGGACCCCCGGTGTCTCGGTCCGTCGGGGTCTCGGTCATCCTCCCCACCTACCAGGAGAGGGGCTCGCTCGAGCACCTCTACCCCGCTCTCTCCCGCGCGCTGGCCGGTTTTTCCGCCGAGCTGGTCGTAGTGGACGACGGCTCCCCCGATGGGACCGCGGAGTTCGCCCGTTCCCTTCAATCTCCCGTTTCGACGGTGGTCGTGGAACGAGGCCGGAAGCTCGGGCTCGCGTCGGCCGCCATCGTAGGTTTCGAGCGGTCGGCCGGGGAGACGATCGTCGTGATGGACGCCGACGGGAGCCATCCGCCCGAGGCCGTGCCGACCCTGGTCCGGACGGTCACCGACGGGGAGGCGGAATTCGCCCTCGGGAGTCGTTGGGTCCCCGGCGGGAGCGCTCCCGGACTGACCCGCGGGCGTCGTCTCCTCTCCGCCGGGGCGGCCGTCCTCGCGCGACCGCTCGTCGCGGTCCGCGACCCGATGAGCGGGTTCTTCGCCTTCCGACGGAGCATCCTCGAGCGGGGAACGCTCGCTCCCCTCGGCTACAAGATCGGTCTCGAGGTGCTGGTGAAATGCCGACCCGCTCCCGTCGTCGAGGTCCCGATCGTGTTCCGACCGCGTACCGTGGGGGAGAGCAAGCTCGGGAGAGGGGAGATCGCCCACTATCTCCGGCACGTCTCCCGGCTCTACAGCTGGCGCCTCTTCGGGTCCCGCCGAGCCTCGAGCACCCGGTAGCCCGAGCCTCGTCCGAGGACCTCGACCGTCCCCGGCCAGTTCTTCTCCAGCCACTCCTGATAGTACCGGATCCCCTGGGTGCCCTTCCCGACGAGGACGAGACGCCCCTCCGGCGTCAAGTGGTCGGGCGCGCCGGCCAGGATCTCGAGGACCGCCTCCCGACCCGCGTGGTACGGGGGGTTGGTGGCGATGACGTCGAACGTTTCCCCATCCACCGGCCCATAGAGCGGTCCGACCCGGACCTCCGCGTTCTTCACGCGGTTCCGCCCGAGATTCAAACGGGCGAGGCGGACCGCCCGCCGGTTCACCTCCGTCAGGACGACCGACCCCTCGGGTACGGAGCGGGCGGCGGCGATCCCCACGGGACCCCACCCGCATCCCAAGTCCAGCACACGATCCGCCCGTCCGAGGGTCAGGTTCTGGATCAGGAGCGCCGTGCCGGGGTCCAAGCCGTGGGAGGCGAAGACGCCCCGGTCGACCAGGAAGTGCAGCATTTCGCCTCGGAACAGGAACCTAAGCTCCGAGCGCGACGAGGCGGAGCGGGGCCGTTCGGTGAAGTACTGGTCGGGCTCGACCCCATCGTCGGCCTCGTCCGCGGTCACATGCCCCGCCGGCGGAAGATCGATTCCTTCCGGGCGGTGACCGGGGTGCCACCCGGCATCAGGGCATCCCGGAGGAGGTCCCGCTCCCGGCCGGAGAGCGACCGCGGGACCTCGACGTGGGCGATCACGATGAGGTCGCCCCGGGTCGAGCCCCGGTAGCGGGGAAACCCGTTCCCTCGCAGCCGGAACTGCGTCTCGGGCTGCGTGCCGGGGGGGATCTTGAGCGTGGCATGCCCGTCGATGGTCGGGAGCGTGACCTCCCCTCCGAGCAGCGCGATGCCGAGCGGGACGGTCGTTTCCGTGTACGCATCTTCTCCCTCGCGCCGGATGTGGGGAAGGGGCTCGAAGACGATTTGGACGTAGAGGTCCCCGGGGTTCCCTCCGCCCGGCGCCTTCAGGCCGTGGGAGGAGACGCGGAGGACCGCCCCGTCATCCACGCCGGGCGGGACGGTGAGCTGGATCCGTTCCGTCGTGCGGACATGGCCGGAGCCGCCGCACACGGGGCAGCGCTCCAGGATCCGGCGGCCGACCCCGTGGCATCGAGGACAATCCCCCACGGTGATGAGCTGGGCGTGGCCGCGCTGCTGGATCCGGCGTACCTGGCCCGCCCCGCGGCATTCGGGACAGACCTCGAGCGCGGTCCCGTCCTTCGCTCCCGTCCCCCGACATGCGGAGCACGGATCGTTCCGCGGAACATCGACCTCCGGCTGGGCTCCCTTGACGGCGGCCGAAAGCGGCAGTCGCAGCGTGATCTCGACGTCGTTCCCGCGCAGCGACCCCGTGCGCCGACCGCCCCCGAAACTTCCCCCCAATCCGCCGAAGAACTGCTGGAACATCGGGTTCGAGTTGAGCAGGTCTTCCAAGTCGCTGACGTGGGTGAAGTTCTGCCAGCCGAACCCGCCCGGACCGAAATCGGACTCCACCGCGGAGAATCCGGCCTGGTCGTACCGGTGCCGGGTCTCGGGGGTCGCGAGGACCTCGTACGCCTCGGAGACCTCCTTGAACTTCTCCTCCGCGACCTTCGGGTTCTCCTTCGCCACGTCCGGGTGGTACTGGCGGGCGAGCTTCCGGTAGGCGGTCTTGATCTCGTCCGCCGAGGCGGTGCGGGGTACCCCGAGCACCTCGTAGTAGTCCCGTTTCGCCATCGTAGGAGGGGCGCCCGTGGGAGGGCTACCGTCTCGATGAACGGAGGTTGGGGCCGCTATTTACCCTCTCAGGCGCGTGCGCGCCGCTTCGAGGGGTCCACGTGAGCCGGACCGGGGTACCGGGCCCCGCGTGACATCGGCGGTCCGCTCGTCCTTCCGCCACCGCGAGCTCGACCGTGCCGAAGCTCGAACCGAGAGCGCCGAGGTTCCCTCGGCCGAGTTCTTCGTACGAGCGGGTCCACGGGACGGTCCGCCTTCGGTCGCGCCCGATGGCGACTCCCACCGACTTCGAGGTAGGGTCGACCCAGCCCGTCGGGAGGTTGGTGATCAGGTTCCCGAACGTGTCGCGGTGGAGGACCTCGCCCCGCGCTCCGTCCCGAAGCCGGATCGGGATCGGAAGACGGAGGTCGCGGAAGGCGTGCGGGCCGCCCAGGCGGGCGGGGCGCACGCCTCGTGCGAGCAGCGCGGCGGTGGGAGCGAACAAATCCCGCCCGTCGAAGGTCGTCCCCTCCCGAGGTCCACCTCCCAGCCGGCTCGGGTCGATGCGGAATCCACGGGGCCGCCCGAGGGCGTGGGCGAGCGGGGCGAGAATCCCGTTGTCCGGGCCCACGAGCACGGAGCCGTCCGCGCACTGGACCATCAGGGGCACCCGGGCGCTCCCCACACCCGGGTCGACAACGGCCACGTGGATCGTGCCCGCGGGAAACTGCTCCCCGATGGACCGTAGGACAAAGGCCGCCTCGGTGACGGCGTGGGCAGGGAGGTCGTGCGTCACGTCGATGACGTGGCCCGGGGGGATCGAACGGAGAAGGACCGCCTTCATCTGGGCCGCGTAGGCCCAACCGACATCGCTCGTGAGCGTGACGAGACGGACGCGAGTGGGCCCGGAAGAACGCGCGGCCACGCCGGGACGGACGGCTTGCCTAGGACTTCATGATGGCGACCAGGAAGATCCCGATCGCGACCAGGGCGCCCACGACAGCGGCGACGATGACGAGGAGCGATTCGAGGATGAGGCTTCCCAGCTGGCCGCTGGAGACGTTCCCGCCGAATCCGGAGTGGTACAGGTACGCGACGAGGATCCCGACGATGAGACCGCCCACGAGTAGCGCGACGCCGATCGTTCGGCTCTTGCCGCTCCCGAAATAGGCCGTGAAGATGCCGGCGAGGATCAGGAACAGCGCGAAGACGAGGAGGAGGATGGTGAGGAACTGCCAGACGCCTACGCTCAACGCGGTCCCGACCAGATCGAACATGCTTCGAGCTTCCCCTTTAGAACTTGATACCGGTCAGCGTCTTGGTGTCGATGACACCCGGGACCGAACGGATCTTGTCGACCACGAGCTGTCCGAGGGCGTTGAAGTCCTCGGCCTCGACCTTCGCGATCAGGTCGTATTCGCCGAAAAGGGGGTGGAGCTCGACGATGCCCTTGACCCGAAGCAGCTCGGTGTACACCTCATGCTCCTTGGCGGGAGCGGTGCTGATTAGGACAAACCCGATTGCCATGAGAAAATCGCCCCTTCTCGGGGCGGATTAACGACCTTCCCTTATAAGGGTTGTTTAGGAAGTGCGAGGGGCGGGAACGCGCCCATCCTGGCGCTGCCTCCCGGGGCCCCGACCGCCACTCCACGTGCCGCGCCTTTAATATCCGGTCGCTAGCCGAGCGGTCGAACGATGGAACTCTCGCTGCGAACCTGGCCGGGCCGGCTCGTAGCTCGACCCTGGTTACTGGGATTCGTACCCATCAACGCCGCGACGGCCGGCTTTGGGGTCGTCCTCCCGCTCCTGATCCTGATCCCCCTGCACGGGACTTGGGCGGACGTCGCCATCGCGGCGACCATGTTCAACTCGGCGGTCATCCTCTCCTCGGTCGCCTGGGGCCATCTCTCGGACAAGTACCCGCTCCGTCGCCTCTTCCTCGTGATCAACTTCGCTGGGTACGGCCTGCTCTACCTGGCCCTCACTCAGACGACCACGCTGGTCGAGCTCTACGCGATCTACGCCGTCATCGGGGTGGTCTCGCCCGCGGGAGCGAGCGCCTCGAACCTGCTCATCCTCGAGAAGTTCACGGAGGCCGAGCGGCCGAACGCCTACGCTTCCTTCCAGGAGATGAGCATGATCGGTTCGATCGCGGGGCTTCTCATCGGCTATTTCTGGACGGTCGCCAATGACGCCCTCCTTTCGCTCCTCTACCTGCTCGCAGCCCTCGCGGCGGCGAGCGCGGTCGCCATCTGGTTCGGGGTCAAGGACCCCACCCGGGTCCTCACGACGGCCCACGTCGCCGGGCATTCGGAAAGCCTCTTCTCCCGGATCCGGGAATCGACGGCGCTCCGGATCCCGATCCCGTTCTTCCCGATCCGGCCGAGCCTCGCGCGCGGCGCCCTGCGACGTCTGCGCACCTGGGCACGCGCGGAGCTCCATCACGAGCTGCCGCTGATCTTCATCGCGTCGTTCCTGTTCAACCTCTCCGCGAACCTGTACAACATCTCGTACACGCCGTACCTCTACTCCGCGGGACTCGCCGCCTCCTCCATCTTCCTCGTGAACCTCTCCAACAACTTCGCCCAGACCCTGGTCTTCCCGATCTCGGGAGGGCTCGCGACCCGGTTCGGGGCCGATCGCCTCGTGCAACGGGCGAGCTACCTCCGCTCGCTGGGGTACCTCGCGACCGCCGGGTTCACCTTCGTCCTCTTCGCCCGCAGCGGGGTCTTTGAGGCGAACCTCCTCATCTTCGGGATCTTGGGGGCGGCGATCGCCGTCTACACCACGGCGAGCTCGCTCATGCTGTTCCGCGGTCTCGAGGGCCGGGACGCCGGCAGCTTGCTCGGCGTCAACAGTGCGCTCGGGGGAGTGGCCGCCGTGACGGGGGCCGGGCTTTCCGGGATCCTCGCGACGTTCGGGAGCTTCCGCCTGGTCTTCCTCGTGAGTGCAGGGGCCCTGCTCGTGTCGCTTCCCCTCTGGTCCGCCGCCTCGGTCGCCTACCTGAGGCGGAAGAACGTCCGCGAGGAGGGCCCGCCGCCCACGGCGACCTCCCGAGCCGGGCCCGAGACCCCCGCGGTCGCGAAACCCCATTAACCCGCGGGCTGTCGGTCAGATAGCAGGTCCTCCATGGTCGATCCGCCGGTCGGCGTGCAACGGGGTCTCGAGGATGTCATCGCCCTGGAATCGCGGATCTGTTTCATCGACGGCAAGCAGGGCCGCCTGATCTACGAGGGCCACGACATCCGGGACCTCGCGAAGAGCTCCACGTTCGAGGAGGTGGCCTACCTACTGTGGTACGGCCGGCTTCCGACCACCGCGCAGCTCGCCGGCCTCAAAGAGCGTCTCGCGCTCCTGCGGGAGCTGCCGCCCGCGCTGGCGACGCGGATCGACTCGATGCCCGCGACGGCGAACCCGATGGACGTCCTCCGGACCGCGGTAAGCGAGCTCGCGCTGTTCGAGCCCGAAGAGACCCGCCCCGGACCGAGCTCGATCGGAGGCGCCCAGCGACTCACCGCGGTCCTCCCGTCGATCTTGGGCCAGTTCCACCGACGCCGTTCGGGCATGCCCAGGCTCGTCACACGACCCCATCTCTCGGCCGCGGCGTACCTCGTCTACGCGCTCCTCGACCGCGAGCCCACCGAGCTCGAGGCCCACGCGCTGGACGTCGCCCTCATCATCCACGCCGACCACGAGCTCAACGCCTCGACGTTCGCCGCCCGCGTGACGGCCTCGACCTTGAGCGACCTCTACAGCGCCGTGACGAGCGCGGTCGGGACGTTGAAGGGACCCCTCCACGGGGGCGCGAACGAGCGGGTCATGGAGCTCTTGGAGGAGATCGGCACCCCGGACCGGGCCGAGGAGGTCGTCAAGGCGAAGCTCGCACGCCACGAGCGGATCATGGGTTTCGGGCACCGCGTCTACAAGGTCGAGGACCCACGGGCGACGATCTTGCGCGAGTGGTCCCGACGGGTCGGCGAGGCGAAAGGGAACTTGCGCTACTACGAGCTCCTACGGAAGGTGGAGGAGGTCGTGCACCGCGAGAAGGGCCTCTACCCGAACGTCGACCTCTACTCCGGTTCCGTCTACTCCCTGATGGGGATCCCCCACGACCTGTTCACGCCGGTGTTCGCCGCGAGCCGTGTCGCGGGGTGGACCGCCCACGTGCTCGAGGAGTACCAGGACCTGAGACTCATCCGGCCGATGGCGAAGTACGTCGGCCCGATCGACCTGCCCTACGTGCCGATCGGCGAGCGGCGGTAGGCCGGCCTCCGCCGTGGGCCGACCGGGGCGAGGTCCGGTCGACGCTCATCAAGGGGTACCGCAGCTCGGGTCGGTGGACGAGACGCGCCTCGACGTGGGCGGCTCCGTCGCGCAGTTGGATCCGCACGTCCAGCATCTCCGGAGTGAGGTACCGGTAGGCGAACCGACCCCGCCCGGGGCGGGGTCCGCGCGACGGGTCGATCCGGACCTCGACCGAGGTCACGTAGGGCTGGAGCCCGACCGCCCGCTCGATCGCCTCGGCGAGGCCGGGGGCGGTGGTCGAGGAGACCGGGATCCCGAGGTACTGGTGGAAGATCCCCCCCAGCTTGATGCCGGCCTCGAACAGGAGCGCCTCCCGGTCGGTGAGCGGAGCGCGGTGGATCCTCGATGCGGTCATGGGGTTGGGGCCGACGGGGTCGCCGGCCGTGGAACGGTGAAGGGACCGATGAGATAGTAGCTCGCCACCCCGACCAGCATGACCAGGCCGGCCGCGTAGGCGAGGTCGTAGAGCGGCGAGCCGACCAACGGCTGGAACTGGACCGGGACGAGGACGAGGCCGGCGGCGACCCCGGTCGCCACCATCGGCCACCGGAGCGGAGATTCGCGCCGGATCTTCGGGAAGGGGATCGGCACGACCATCAGGATCGCGAGCACCGCGACGCCGACGAGGACCCCGATGGGCTGCACGCTCTGGAACGCAGGCGTGTCGTGGAAGAGGAGCGCGACGATGAGGGTGAGCGCGCTCTGGGGCGTGGGGACGCCGAGGAAGTCCTTCCGGGAGTAGGCCCGCACGGTGAAGTACGTCAACCGGACCAGCGCGGCGGCGAGGTAGGCGACCGCGAGGGCGATCGCGTACGGCTCGAACGGTTGCCAGGTCGACGTGTTGGACGTGTGGACCGCGATCAGGAACGCCGGCGCCAGCCCGAACGTGATCCCGTCGGCGATGGAGTCGGCGATGCGTCCGAAGAGCGGGGACCGGTTCGGGCTCCGTCGTGAGAACATCCCGTCGAGCCCGTCGAAGCCGAGCGCGCAGGCGATGAGGAGCATCGCCCAGAGCTTGTTGCCGGCGAGAACGTAGAGGATGGCCCCGACGCCCAAGAGGGCGTTCGCGAGCGTCGCGAGGTTCGCCGCGACGCGCCAGCGGTCGGTCACGTCCGCTCCTGGGCGATCGTGGTGGATCCGGCGTGGACGCGGTCCCCGACGCGGACCGTCGCCCCGACGCGGCTCGCGGGAAGGAAAACGTCGACCCGGGAACCCAGGACGATCATCCCGAACCGGTCCCCCTTGGCCAGCGTCGCGCCCGACGTGACAAAGGAGACGAGCCGACCCGCCAGAATGCCGGTGATCTGAACGATCCGCACCGGGCCGAAGGCGGTCGTCATCTCGTACGTGCGGGCGACGTTCCGGTCCGCGTCGGGCCGGTACGCGGGCCGCCGGCCGGACCCGGCATCCTGGACCCTCGTGAAGGTGCCGTCGAGGGGGACCCGGTTGACGTGGACGTCCGTGACGTTCATGAAGACCGAGATGAGGAGCTCCGGTCCGACCTCCCGTACTTCCCGCACGCGACCGTCCGCGGCGGAAACGATCCCCCCACCGATGGTCCGGTTCGGGTCCCGGAAGAACGCGATGAGGAACAGCCAGAACGCGAACGCCGCTCCCCAGACCCCCACCAGGGCGAGGTAGAACTCCGGTACGAGGGGGAGGAGATGCAGGAGAAGGATCGCCCCGCTGACGGTGAGGACCGCACCCTCGGCGGCGAGCGGACCCCCCGAGCGGGGCGCGAACACGCGCCTACCCGGTGAGGACGATCTCGATGTTCACGCCGTCGGGCACCTGGATCCGCATCACCTGGCGGAGGGCCCGCTCGTCGGCGGCGAGGTCGATGAGGCGCTTGTGGATCCGCATCTCCCAGTGGTCGATCGTGCTGGTGCCCCCGCCGTCGGGTCCCTTGCGGACGGGGACTTTGAGCTTCTTCGTCGGGAGCGGGATCGGGCCGGCGATCTCGACCCCCGTCTTGGTCGAGATCTCCTTGATCATCTTGCAGATCGAGTCGACCTTACGGGCGTCCGTGCCGCTCAGGGAGATACGGGCCTTCTGCATCGATGGTCCCTCCCCCCTTCCGTCCGTTCGAGTCCTACGCCGATTCGCGCTTCTTGACTTCGACGACGACCCCAGCGGCGACCGTCTGGCCCATGTCGCGCACCGCGAAGCGGCCGAGCTGCGGGAACTCTTTGTACTTCTCGATCACGAGCGGGCGCTTCGGCGTGATCTTGACGACCGCGGCGTCCCCGGTCTTGAGCGTCTGGGGGTTCTCTTCCGCGACCTGGCCCGTCTTCGGGTCGAGGCGCTTGATGAGCTCCGTGAACTCGCAGGCGACCTGGGCCGTGTGGCAGTGGAAGACCGGCGTGTAGCCGACCGTGATGACGCTGGGGTGGTTGAGCACCTGGATGTTCGCGATGAAGCTCTCGACCACCGTCGGCGGGTTCGATACCGGGCCGGCGACGTCGCCGCGCCGGATGTCGTTCCGGTCGATGCCGCGGACGTTGAAACCGACGTTGTCCCCCGGGCCGGCCTCCGTGGCCGCCTCGTGGTGCATCTCGATCGACTTGACCTCCCCGGACTTCCCCGAGGGCAGGAAGATGATCTTATCGCCGACCTTCAGGATCCCGGTCTCGACCCGGCCCACGGGCACGGTGCCGATCCCCGTGATGGTGTAGACGTCCTGGACGGGGAGCCGGAGCGGCTTTCCCGTCGGCTTCTCGGGGACCTTCAGGTTGTCGAGCGCCTGGAGCAGGGTCGGGCCCTTGAACCAGGGCATGTTGGGGCTCGGCTTGTTGATGTTGTCGTCCTTGAAGGCCGAGATCGGGAGGAAGACGACCTGGGTGTCGATCTTGAACCCGACGTTCTTGAGGAGTTTCGTCAGCTCCTCCTTGACCTCCTCGTACTTCTTCTCCGCGTAGGTGACCTCCTGGCGGTCCATCTTGTTGATAGCACAGATCAGCTGCGCGACGCCCAGCGTCCGCGCGAGGAAGATGTGCTCCCGGGTCTGTTCCTGGACGCCCTCGGCGGCGGAGCAGACGAGCACGGCCGCATCGGCCTGGCTCGTCCCCGTGATCATGTTCTTGACGAAGTCGCGGTGGCCCGGCGCGTCGATGATGGTGAAGTAGTACTTCTGGGTGTCAAAGCGGCGGTGCGCGATGTCGATCGTGACGCCGCGTTCCCGCTCTTCCTTGAGGTCGTCCATGACCCAGGCGAACTCGAACGTCGCCTTGCCCTTCGCCTCGGCCTCCGCACGGAACTTGTCGATCTCTTCCTGCCGAATGTACCCGGTGTCCAGGAGGAGGCGGCCGACCGTCGTGGACTTGCCGTGGTCGACGTGGCCGATGAAGACGATGTTGAGGTGGGGCTTGTTCGCCATGGAGAGGCTCCGGGCGCGCCCAAAAGGTGCCCCTATTTAGGCGTTCGCTCAGCGCACCGCCGAGAGAGAGCGTGGCGTGGGGGTGAGCGGGCCGAGCCGCGGCACGGCCCGGGCCCCCGGCGGAAAGGGTTCCCGTCGGTCTATCCCTCGGTGAGGTGGATCTCGTTCCCGTCGGGGTCCTTCACGGCCGCCCACCATCCCCAGTCGAACTTGGCGGGTGGGGTGGTGAACTCGACGCCCCGGTCCTTCAAGACCTGACATGCGCTCACAAAGTCGCCCGGGAGCGTGAACGCGATCCCTGAGTTCCCGGGCTCCATCGGCGCCTTCTTGTCGAACTCAGAGACCTGGCAGAGGTGGAGCTTGCCGCCCGCGCCCTTGCGACCGACCGTTTGCCAGTGGTCCATGTCGTCGAGGAGGTCGAGGCCGAAGCTCTTCGTGTACCACTCGACGGCCTTCTTGCGGTCGGAGACCACGACCGCGATGCTCAGGAAGGACGGCTTTGCGGCAGCGCCCGGCGACTTCTTGGGTTTGCTGGTTTTCCTCGGGGTGGATTTCTTCGGCATAGCGCCTCGCAAGGACGAGGCCGGACCGTGAGATAAGGGCCCCCTGAGGTGCTGAAACGGTCCGAGACATGCGGCGCCCATTCCGTCTCGAAACCCCTTTAGGGCGGAACGGAGTCGGCGACCTCTCCAGGTGGGGTCGTTCGAGTGGGGGAGTCGTCCGGGGCCACGGTGGCGCAGAGCCGCGCCTCGGTCGTGCGCCTGATGGTCCCGACCGACGCGAACTTCATGGGGAACGTGTTCGGCGGAGCGATCCTCTCCGAGGTCGACCGGGTCGCCTACGTCACCGCGATGCGGCACTCGAAGAACCAGTGTGTCACGGCCTCCTTCGACCGGGCGGATTTCATCGCACCCGTCCACGTCGGGGACGTGGTCGATTTCGATGCCGAACTGACCTTCGTCGGACGGACCTCTATGGAGGTCTGGGTGCGGGTCCGGGCCGAGGTCGGATTCGGCGGCCCGAGCCGGCCCGTCCTCGAGGCCTGGGTCACGATGGTCGCCATCGACCGGGCCGGTGCCCCGGTGCCGGTCCCTCCACTGATCCTGCAGAATGAAGAGGAGCGTCGCCGCTTTGAGGAGGGACGGGCTCGTATGGAAGCGCGTCGTCGGACCCGTCATAAGGGCCGGCTCTGAACGGAGGATCTATGCTGTGCGAAATGTGCGGAAGGGAGGTCGGAGTGACGAGCCGGGTGCGGGTCGAGGGGACGATCCTGGGTCTGTGCCCAGATTGCGAGAAGTTCGGGACCCGCATCGACCCCCCTGCGACCGCGGCGGCGCCCTCGGGGCGCGCGCCCACGGTGCCCGGGACTCCGGCGACCCGGACCTCGGCGGTGGGACGTCGGATGGAGGAGCGCGACCTCTACACCGAGATCGGGGAGCTCGAGCTCGCCCCCGACTGGTCGCGGCGGATCCGGATCGCCCGCGAGACGATGGGCTGGACGCCGGACGACCTCGCGAAGAAGCTGAACGAGAAGAAATCGGTCGCGCTCAAGTTGGAGAGCGGGGGGATCCACCCTCCCGACGCGCTCGTCCGCAAGGTGGAGCGCATCCTCAAGACCCGGCTGCAAGCCGACCCCGCCGCGCCAACCTAGTGGGACGAGACCGCCGAAGGAACGCGATCGGGAGATCGCGCCGAGGGGCGAACGTGCGGGGAGCGGGCCGACGGAAGTCCGACCGAGCGGTCGAGGCCCACGTCGCTATGGACCTCGGCGCGAACGAAACCGTTCGAGTCCTCGCCGCGGGCGACCGAGCGAAGGTCGCGGCCGTACTCGTGGACCGCCTCCTCGCCGGCGACCATACCGACCCAACCGAGCACGGCGAGTCCCGCGAGCGCGCCCAGCCCGAGCGCGACGTCCGGCCCGAACATCGCGAGCCCGCCGAGCACGAGCGTACCGGCCCCCACCCCACCCAGTACGCGCCAGAGCACCCGGTGAGTTCGGCGGTCGCGGTGCGAGAACGACACGGTCCCTTGCCTCCTTCTAGAGCGCGGGTCCGCCGAGGAACATCTCGAGGAGCGCCTTCTGGGCGTGCAGCCGGTTCTCGGCCTGGTCCCAGACCGCCGCGCGGGGACCGTCGAGCAGGCCGTCCGTGATCTCCTGACCCCGATGCGCCGGGAGGTCGTGGAGGACGAACGCGTCCGGGGCGGCCTTCGCGAGCAGGCCGGCGTTCAACTGGTATCCGCGGAACGCCGCCTCGCGGGCCGCCTTCTCCGCTTCCTCCCCCATCGAGACCCATACGTCCGTGTAGAGAGCATCCGCTCCCTTCACCGCCGTCGCCGGATCGTTGGTCAGCTCGATCGTCGATCCCGACCGAGCGGCCAGGGCCCGGGCCGCGGCCACGATCTCGGGCCGGGGCGCGTAGGCCGCGGGCGTCGCGGCCGTCAGGTCGAGCCCGACCGCGGCGGTGCCGAGGAGAAGGGAGTGCAGGACGTTGTTTCCGTCCCCCACCCACGCGAGCCGGTGGCCCCGGAATCGACTGTTCCACCGCTCGTGCATCGTGAGGAGGTCCGCCACGATCTGGCAGGGGTGTTCGAGGTCGTCCAAGGCGTTGATCACGGGGATGGACGCCCACTTCGCGAGCTCGACCTCGTCCGAGTGTCGGAACGCCCGGTAGGCGATGCCGTCCACGTACCGGGAGAGGACACGGGCCGTGTCGGCGATCGTCTCGCCCCGGCCCAATTGCATATCGTGGGACGATAGGAAGAGCGAGTGGCCCCCGAGATCGTGGATGGCGACCTCGAAGGACGTGCGCGTCCGGGTGGAGGGTTTTTCGAAGATGAGCGCGAGGGTCTTTCCCGGCAGAGTGCCCCGCATCCGCCCCTGCCGTCGGGCCGTCTTGAGCTCGGCCGCCCGGCTCAGGATCGCCGGCAACCGGTCGGCGATATCGGAGATGGACAGGAGGTCCTTGGAGGCAGCCATGTCTTCCGATAGAGAGGAGCGAAGGCGGGGCTATATCCTAGGGGTCGGCCCCCGTGGGCGGGCGAGAGTGACGCACGCGACGACGGCGCGTACCGGCCCCTTCGACCGAAGCCCGGGTCGGCGGCACCTACCCTCTTCAGTCCTTGGGACGGAGCCCGACCAGCTCGAGGACGTCCCCCTGATTCCGGGCGAACCCGGCCCGGGGTACCGAGTCGACACGCACGTAGCGGAGTTCGCGCCACATCGGATGACGGGGAGGCTGAACCGGTCCGGCGCGTCGGAAGACGAAGTGCAGGTCCCAATGGAGGTCGTCCTCTGCCCCGCCGGTCCGAGGGTACGCTTCCGAGAAGACCTGGGGGTCGGCGAGGTGGTCCAACTCGAGTCCGAGGAGTTCCCGGCCCAACCGGCGGGCCGCATCCACTGGCGCCTCGAACAACAGGAGCTGGCTGGACGGCAGCATCCATCGATTCGCGAACCGGGCCACCCTCTCGGGCCCCATCGCCCCGAGATGCTCCCACCGAGGGTCGGGCGCGATCCGTCCGAGGAGCACGGAGTCCGGGTCCTCGGGCGACGTCAGGACCAGGAAGGCGCTCAGGCACATCCCGGCCGAGGGCACGGTGAACTCATCGACCGCCGTCGGGGCCTCGCCCGGTCGAAGTCGGGCGAACTTTCGTGCCATGGCTCCACCGCGCCCGGACGAGCCGTGGGGACTTGGACCTTGCGGACCGCCCCTCTCCAGTGGGTCGGGGTCAGGCATAAGAACCGGACCTCTTTCCGAGCCGAGGGATTTCAAGTGCCAGTCCGGTCGAAGAGAGCGAAGGGTCCCGCCCGTGCCGCGCCGTCGGTCCGTCGAGTTTCGACCCGCCCGACCGGGCGTCGGGTCTACATGGTCACCGGCGGGGTCACCAAATTCGCGAAGGCGCATCCGGCGATGGACTTCCGTCTGATGGTCAAGCGCGCCTACGACTACGCGATGCATGAGATCCCGAACCTCACCCGGGAGCGGATCGACGGGACCCGAATCTCGTACTTTTCCGACCATTTCTCCCGCCAGCTCAAGGCCGCGAGCATGGTCCAGGACTACCTCGGCCTGAACCCGAAGGGGTCGGTCCGGATCGAGTGGGGCGGGGCCACGGGCGGGGAGTGCTTCCAGGCCGCCTACGAAGCCATCGCGAGCGGCCGGATGGACGTCTGCCTCGCCGCCGGGTACGAGACGATGAGCCGCGTCGCGACCTGGAAGGGGAACGAGTTCATCGCCCTCGCCTCCGATACCAATTTCGACTTCCCGCTCGGAGGATTCTACACCGGTTACTACGCGCTGATGGTGATGCGGCACATCTACGAGTACTTGCGCCTGACCCGGTTCGCTCACGTCAAGGACGAGCGGGAGGCGCAGCGCTTGGCGATCCGGGAAGGGAGCCGGATCATGAGCCTGGTCTCGGTGAAGAACCACCGGAACGCGATGCACAACCCGTACGCGCAGTACCCGAAGCGCCTCACCGTCGAGGACGTGATGAACTCGGAGATGATCAGCTACCCGCTCACGCGCGAACAGATCTGCACTATGAGCGACGGCGCGGCGGTCGCGCTCCTCTGTTCGGAGTCCACCGCACGGGAGTTCACGGACCGCCCGGTCCTCGTGAAGGGCGTGGGCACCGGGACCGACACGATGCGGCTCTCCGACCGTCCGTTCGGGAAGGTCCCCCTGATGCCGCACGAGACGGAGAAGGACTACGCGCACCTTCCCTACCCCGGCGTCCACTCGTTCCGGGCCGGCCGGGCCGCCGGGCTCGAAGCGTACCGGATGGCGGGGATCACCGACCCGAACCGGGAACTCGACTTCGTCGAGCTCCACGACGCCTATGCCTCGAGCGAGATCCAGACGTACGAGGACCTCGGCCTCTGCAAGTACGGTGAAGGGTACGGCTTCGTCGAACGCGGCGACCCGTTCCTGAAGGGGATCGACTACGGCTTCCCGGTCCCGCGGGCCGGCGCGACCCCGGTCAACCCCTCGGGCGGACTCATCGCCTGCGGTCATCCCGTCGGCGCGACCGGGCTGATGCAGGCCGTGTTCGCCTTCTGGCAGCTGCAGGGGACGATCCCGAAGCACTTCCACGACACGACCCTCCAGCTCAAGGACCCGAAGCGCGGAGCGATCCACAGCCACGCGGGGACCGGTTCGGCAGTGACGGTCTCGATCCTCGAGCGGGGGTTCCGATGAGGGCGCGTCCCCCCGTCTACTCAAGGTTCCGCGAGGTCCAGGCGGAGCTCGCGAAGAGCGGCTCGGCGATCTTCCGCGACGCCGACGGCGTCGAGAGCCTCGTGATCCGGTATCCGTACTCGATCGAGTACATCCACAGCTACGCCGAGGACTCCCCGTTCTTCCTGGCGTTGGCCGAAGGGAAGCTGCGTGGCTCGCGCTGTACCCAGAAGTCGTGCAAGTTCGTCTACGCGACGCCGCGGAGCCACTGCATGGTCTGCAGCTCGCCCACGGAGTGGGTGGACCTCCCGACGAAGGGCCGCATCCACACGTGGACGACGTGCCATTTCGGGAGCGAGGCGTTCCTGAAGGAGACGCCGTACAATCTGGCGATGGTCGAGTTCGAGGGGGTCGGAAGCCTCCTGCTCGTGCGGCTGAAGGACGCGAAGGAGTCCGACCTGTACGTCGGGATGCCGGTCGAGGCCCGATTCGACCCCGCGCCGAAGTACTCGATCACGGACGTGTGGTTCGTACCGACCTAAAGGACCGACCGCTCCCGACGTCGGTTCCGGACCTGCCCTGTGGGCACAGCCCCCTAGGGAGAAGCTGGACGGGGAGGTGCCGCGGGCCGGGCTTGAACCGGCGGCTTCAAGATCTTCAGTCTTGCACTCTCCCAAACTGAGTTACCGCGGCACGCAGGGTGTCGGGTAGGTTCCGGGTATTATAGTTCTGGCTCGGCCCCCCGACCGCCTCCCCGCGGCACGGGGCCGTACCGCCCCCGGTAGAACGCGCGCGCCCACGTTCAAGGCACCGGTTTCTCGCCGACCGGCGGCGGGCCTTATCTAGGCGACCCGGCCTCGTGAGAGCGTGGACCATCCCAAGACCCTGGTCGTCGCGGAGAAGTTCAACACGGCCCTCCGGATCGCCGTCGTGCTGTCCGACGGGCGGATGAAACGCAGCCGCATCGCGGGGACGAACATCTTCGAGTTCGACCGTCCGGACGGGATGTACGCGGTCGCGGGACTGCGGGGACATATCGTCGAGCTCGACTACCCGGACGAATTCAAGGAATGGACCCTGGCCGGCCTGCCCCGTCTTCTCGAGACGACGCCGCTCAAGCGGGTCACCGAGGGAGGGATCGTCAGTGCGCTCCAGTCGATCGTCAAGGGGTTCGACCGCGTCATCATCGCGACGGACTTCGACCGGGAAGGGGAGCTGATCGGGCTCGAGTGCCTCGAGCTCCTCCAGAAGGTTCATCCCACCATCCTCGTGAAACGGGCGCGCTACAGCGCGCTCACCCGCGAGATCATCGAGCAGAGCTTCGCGAAGCTCGAGGAGCTCGACCACGCGCTCGCGGAAGCCGCGGAGGCGCGCCAGGAGATCGACCTCGTCTGGGGAGCGCTACTGACCCGGTACCTTTCGCTCACCGCGGGCCAGCGGGGGCGGAGCTTCCTCTCCGTCGGGAGGGTGCAGACCCCGACGCTCGCGCTCCTGGTCGAACGCGACCAGGCGATCAAGGAGTTCGTGGCCACCCCCTACTGGGAGCTCCGGGCGACCGGCGCGCACGATGGGATCGAGTTCCTCCTGAAGCACGAGCACGGGACCTGGACCGACCACGCCGAGGCCGAAGCGGTCTTCCGCCGCGTCGAGGGAGTCACGGAGGGGACCGTCCGGGAGTTCGCGGAGGAGGAGACCCGTCGTCGGCCCCCGATCCCGTTCTCCACCACCCTCTTCGTCGCCGAGGCCACACGCCTCGGCCTCGGGGCCGCCTACGCGATGCGGATCGCCGAAGACCTCTACACGCAGGGGCTCATCAGTTACCCGCGGACGGACAACACGGTCTACCCGCGCGGGCTCGGCCTTCGCACGCTCGTCGAGAAGTTCAAGGAGGGACCGTTCGCGGAAGCGGCGGAGTTCGTGCTCCAGCAGCCGAGCTTCCGTCCCACCCGGGGCCGAACGGAGGCCACCGACCACCCCCCGATCTACCCGACGGGCGTCGTGGACCTCAAGAAGCTCCGACCGGACCACGCCAAGGTCTACGAGCTCGTGGTCCGCCGGTTCCTCGCGACCGTTGCACCCGACGCGCTCGGGCGGGCCCGGACCACGACCGTCGAGATCCGCGGCGAGAAGTTCCTGGGGAAGGGTCAGACCCTCACCGATCCGGGGTGGTACCGGATCTACCCGTACTCCCAGCCGGAGGAGACCCCGCTCCCTATCCTCACCGTGGACGGTACGGTGCCCATCCCTCGGATCGAGCTCGCGGAAGAGCAGACGCGGCCGCCGCGACGGTACACCCAGGGTTCGCTCATCCAGGAGATGGAGCGCTTGGGGCTCGGGACCAAGAGCACGCGGCACGATGTGGTCCAGAAGCTGTTCGACCGGCACTACGTGACGCCACGGCAGTTGGAGCCGACCTCGACCGGGATCGCCGTGGCCGAGGCGCTGCGCGCCCACGCCCCGGTCATCACCCGCCCCGAGATGACGCACCGCCTCGAGGAGGACATGGGGCTGGTCGCGGAATCCAAGAAGCCGAAATCGGAGGTACTCGACGAATCGCGCGAGATGTTGAGGGAGGCGTACGCGCTGCTCACGTCCAACGCCGCCGGGGTGAAGGAGACCCTGACCGGGGCCCTCGACCGCCAGCACTTCGTCGGCCCGTGCCCCAAGTGCGGGGGCGCGCTCCGGCTGGCGCGGAGCCCTCGCGGCTCCCGATGGGTCCAGTGCAGCAACAACCCCGCGACGTGCCCGGTGACGTTCTCGCTCCCGGCGGCCGGGTTCATCGAGCCGGCACCGGAGTTCCTCTGCGCGACCTGCAAGACCCCGCGCGTGAAGATCGTGTTCCGGGGTCAACGCCCCGACCTCTACTGCATCAACCCCGAGTGCGCGGAGCACCACAAGGCGTTCCGCATCGGGACGTGCCCGAACTCGGGGGACCCTCTCGAGATCCGCTACTCGTTCGCGGGCAAACGGTTCGTCGGATGTTCGGGCTACCCCACCTGCCGGACCACGTACCCCCTTCCCCAGCGTGGCAAGCTCGAGAAGGACCAGCCCCCTTGTCCGGTATGCAAGGCGCCCGTCGTCACCGCGATCGAGGCCGGGCGCCCGCCCTGGACGCTCTGCATCAACCCCGAATGTCCTACCCGCATCAAGCCGGAGAAGAAGGTCGCTCCCGAGAAGACCACCAAGGCGGCGGCCGCACCGAAGAAGGCTCGGGCCCCGCGGCGCAAGAAGGAACCGGTCGCTCCCGCAGGGTCGAGCCCTCCCGCGCCCGCCCCCGCCGCGCCTGCGAAGGCTCCGCGCCGACGGGCCCGAGCGGTCACCGTACCCGAGGCGGGCCCGGAATCCACCGGACCGACCACAGCCCCGCGGTGAGCGACGGAAAGTTCGGGCGCAGGCGTTGGGTGCCTAAGAGCGTCCCTCCCCCCAGGCTCGCCCGGTAACCGTGTCGTTACCTCTCGGCCCGCGTTAAATAGGCCGCCTCGGTCATTTCTCCGTGAGCTCCTCCCATCGTCTCGTGGACCTCGATTCCCGCACATTCGAGCGTCGCCTCCGTTCGAATCCCCTCGTGATCCTCCCCGTGGGCGCCCTCGAGGCCCACGGACCCCACCTGCCCCTCGGGAGCGACCAGATCCAGGCCGAGGCGACCGCCGAGGAGCTCGCGACGCGCTTGGACGCGCTCATCGCACCCACCCTTCCGTACGGGTCGGCCCCGGGGGCGCGCCGATTCGCCGGAACAGTGTCGCTCTCGATCGCCCAGCTCGAGACCCACGCCGAAGGGGTCCTCGCGGAGCTGGCCCGTTCGGGGGTCCGACGGTTGCTCGTCCTCTCCGGTCACGCCGAGCGAGGCCACATGGCCGCCCTACGCGAAGCCGCGGACGCGGCGATGCGGGCCCATCCGACGACCCGGATCGTGGTCCTTTCCGATTACGACTTCGTCTACGAGCTGCGCGGCAAGGAGTCTCCCGCGAACGACGGCCATGCCGGCCTGCTCGAGACCGCGCGCGTGATGGCCCTCGCTCCGGGGACCGTCGCGGCGACCCGACCGGCCGGTCAGAACCGACGCAGCCCCTTCGTCCCGGGGACCGCGACCGAGGAGGAGTGGCCCGAGAGCGTGATCGGCGACCCGGGCCCCGCGACGGTCGAACTGGGCCGGCGCATCCAGGACCACGTGCTCCGGCGGCTGGAAGAGACCGTGCAGTCGCTGCTGCCCGCGTAAGACGGAGACGCATGCCCGAGCCGAGCGATGTGATCCGGATCCGCGGCGCGCGCCAGCACAACCTGAAGAACGTCTCGATCGACCTACCCCGGGGCCGCTTCATCGTCATCACCGGGGTCAGCGGCTCGGGCAAGTCGTCCCTCGCGTTCGACACCCTCTATGCCGAGGGCCAGCGACGCTACATCGAGAGCCTCTCGTCGTACGCCCGCCAGTTCCTCGGCCAGATGGACAAGCCGGACGTCGACTCGATCGAGGGACTCTCGCCGGCGATCGCGATCCAGCAGCGGGCCGGCAGCCGCAACCCGAGGTCCACGGTCGGCACCGTGACGGAGATCTACGACTTCCTCCGCCTCCTGTACGCCCGCATCGGGGTCCCGCACTGCCCGAACGACGGGAACGAGATCGCCCCCCAGTCCGTCGACCGGATCGTCGAATCGGTCGGGACGCTGGCGGACGGCGAACGCGTCGAGCTGATCGCGCCGGTCGTTCGGGCCGAGAAGGGCGAGCATCGGGACGTCCTCGACCGACTGCGCCAGGCGGGACACCGTCGCCTCATCATCGACGGGGTCGAGGCGCGCCGCCTCGGCGCCGAAGTCCGTCTCGAGAAGAACAAGAAGCACACGATCGAGGTCATCGTCGACAGCTTCGAGGTCACCCCCGCAGAAGGGACGCGCCTGGCCGAGGCCGTCGAGCTGACGCGCCAGCTCGCGAACGGTCTCGTCATCGTCCGTCGGGCGAAGGGGGAGCGGACGACCTACTCCAGCCGGCGGGCCTGCCCGGAATGCGGGTTCTCGATCGAGGAGCTCGCGCCCCGGATGTTCTCCTTCAACAACCCGTTCGGCGCGTGCCCCGAATGTCTCGGGATCGGAGCGACGCTGCACGCCGACCCCGACCGGATCGTCCCGAACAAGGACAAGCCGATCGGCAAGGCGATCTCCGTCTGGGGTCTCACTCCCACCGCGGGCGCGCTGGATCGATTCTCCCAGACGTTCGGGTACAACCCCCGACGCCCGATCCGGGACCTCTCGGAGAAGGGCTGGAAGGCCCTGATGTACGGGAGCGACAAGAACTTGGGCCTCACCGGCTCCGGGCCCGCGGAATGGTGGGGCAGCGGATGGCTTCGCGAGGGCCTGGTCGCCGCGGTCGAGCGCCGGTGGCGTCAGACCAAGAGCGAGGGGGCGAAAGAGTACTACCTCGGATTCCTCTCCTTCATTCCGTGCCGCGGCTGTGCCGGGAAGCGCCTCAAGCCCGCTAGCCTCGGGGTCACGGTCGAGAAGCGCTCCATCGCCGACGTCTCTTCCATGACCGTCACGGACGCGGTCCGCTTCTTCCGCGACCTCCGTCTCTCCGACCGCGACGAGCAGATCGTCGGCCAGGTCGTGAAGGAGATCCGTGCCCGGCTGGGCTTCTTGGAGAACGTCGGGCTCACGTACTTGACCCTCGACCGAGGCTCCGCCACCCTTTCGGGCGGGGAGGCCGAACGGATCGCGCTGGCGACCCAGATCGGCTCGGGACTCGTGGGCGTGCTCTACATCCTGGACGAGCCGTCGATCGGGCTGCACCCGCGGGACCACGCTCGTCTCCTGGCCACGTTGAAGACGCTCCGCGACCTGGGTAACACCGTCCTCGTGGTCGAGCACGACGAGATGACGATGCGCGAGTCCGACTGGCTCGTCGACTTGGGACCGGGCGCCGGCGTCCACGGGGGCGAGGTCCTCTACTCCGGTCCCCCGACCCAGATCGCCGGCACGCCCCGTTCCCTCACCGGAGAGTTCCTCTCCGGGCGACGCTCGATCGCGCTCCCCCAAGTCCGCGCGCGTCCGACGGACCGATGGCTCACCGTGCACGGTCCGGTCGAGCACAACCTGAAGGGCGAGGCGGTCCGCATACCGCTCGGACTGCTCGTCGCGCTCTCCGGGGTCTCGGGCAGCGGCAAGTCCACCATCCTCGAGGAGATCCTCTACAAGGCGGTCCGCCGCCATCTGGGGCTGGGCCGTGAAACGCCGGGCAAGCACGACTACATCGACGGGATCGACGAGGTCGACCGGGTGCTCCTGATCGATCAATCTCCGATCGGCCGCACTCCGCGCAGCAACCCCGGAACGTACACGGGGGTCATGTCGCCGATCCGGGACCTCTTCGCGAGCCTCCCCGAGGCGAAGGCGAGAGGCTTCCGGCCCGGGCGCTTCAGTTTCAACGTCGCGGGCGGCCGGTGCGAGGCGTGCGAGGGGGACGGCGTGCGTCGCTACGAGATGCACTTCCTCCCGGACGTCTACGTCGCGTGCGAGGAGTGCGGCGGGAAGCGGTTCAACACGGAGACGCTCGAGGTCCACTTCAAGGGCAAGTCGATCGCCGACGTGCTCGACATGACGGTCGATGAGTCGCTCGAGTTCTTCCGGCACCACCGCCGGATCGAGAACCGTCTCCAGCTGCTCCAGGACGTCGGGCTGGGGTACGTGAAGCTCGGCCAGAGCGCGACGACGCTTTCGGGCGGAGAGGCCCAGCGCATCAAGATCGCCTTCGAGCTCGCCCGGACCCCGACCGGAAAGACCCTCTACCTCCTGGACGAGCCGACGACGGGCCTCCACTTCGCCGACGTCGACCGCCTCCTCCAGATCCTGTTCCGCCTCCGCTCCGGGGGGAACACGGTGGTCGTCATCGAGCACAACCTGGACGTGCTCAAGTCTGCCGACTGGTTGATCGACCTGGGACCCGAGGGCGGGAACGCGGGCGGCCACGTGGTCGCGGAGGGATCCCCGGAGCAGGTCGCGATCGTGGCCCGTTCCCACACGGCCCGCTTCCTCGCTCCGCTCGTTCACGCTCCCCCGCCCCTCCTCCGGCCTCCACGGAGATGAGCGGCGACCGCGAGGGGCGGCTGCCGTCGTTCGTTCCGGCGAGTGAGCTCGCCGCCGCGACCGGGGAGGGGTTCCGCACCGGCCCGGATGCACCCGGCGTCTACCTGTTCAAGTCCGCGCGGGGCGAGGTCGTCTACGTCGGAAAGGCCCGAAGCCTCCGACGCCGCGTCCTCGACCACCTGCGCGCCCGCATCGAGAAGGACGGGACGATCCTCGCCCAGAGCTCCAGCGTCGAGTTCGTGCCGACCGCCAACGAGCGCGAGGCGCTCCTGCTCGAGGCGAGCCTCGTCAAACAGTACCAACCTCCCTACAACGTCCTGCTGAAGGACGACCGGAGCTACCCCTACCTCGCCGTCACGGTCGGGGAGGAGTTCCCCCGCGTCCTGCTCGTGCGCCGTCCGCGCCGTAGGCCCGGGATCCTCCTGTTCGGGCCGTACACGAGCGCCCGCGAGGCCCGGTCGGTCGAGCAACTGCTCGGCGATCTGCTCCAGCTCCGCCGGTGCGTCCGGCTCCCGAAGGAGGCGTGCCTCTACTACCACCTCAAGGTCTGCAGCGCGCCCTGCATCGGGGCGATCGACGCGACCGCGTACCGGACCCAGGTCGACCGGGCCGTGGCGATCCTCCGCGGGAACGCCGGACCGGTTCGGCCCGACCTCGAGGAGGAGATGCGCAAGGCGTCCGGCCGGGAGGAGTTCGAGCGTGCGGCGCTCCTCCGGGACGCGCTGCGGGGTCTCGACGCCCTGTCCGAGCGGCAGCACGTGATCGGTCGGGGGAGCGGGCGCGCGGACGTCCTCGCTCTCGCGTACCCGCAGCACGCAGAGAGCCTCCGCGTCGCGGTCGGGCTCGTCCGCGTGGAGGACGGAGAGGTCCGCGGGACGGAGCCCCATCTGGTCCAGGTCCCCGCGGACGACATCCCCGAACCTGGTGAGGTGCTCCGACAGTTCCTCGCCCAGTACTACGGAGGCCAGCTCACGCCGCCGGAGCGGATCTACATCGCCGGACCGCGTCCGGCCGGGATGGACGACACGCTGGAAGAGCTGTTCGCCGCCCGCGGCGTCGAGGTCCAGTTCCGCCCGACGGGCCGCTTCTCCTCCCTGGCTCGGCTCGCCGAGCGCCTCGCCCGCGCCACGGTGGACCAGGTCACTCCGGGACCCGCCCCCCGGGAGGTGCTCCGGGCCCTCCAGACCCTGGTCGAGCTTCCGACGATCCCGAACCGGATCGAGGGGGTCGACATCTCCCTGTTCCAGGGATACGAAGCCGTCGGGTCCCTCGTCGTCTTCGAGCGGGGCGCCCCGAAGAAATCCGAGTACCGCCGCTTCCGGATCCGCGGGGTCGAGGGGACCAACGACTTCGCGATGGTCGCGGAGGTCGTCCGACGACGCTACTCCCGGCGGATCGCGGAAGAAGAGATCCTACCGGACCTGCTCCTCATCGACGGGGGCGCCGGTCAGGTGGGGGCGGCCGTCGCCGCCCTCGAGGAACTGGGCGCGAAGGACCGGATCCCGGTGGTCGGGCTCGCCAAGCGGGAGGAGGAGCTCTACTTCCCCGACCGCTCCGTGCCGCTGAAGCCCAACCCCAATCTTCCCCCGATGCTCCTCCTCCGCGCGGTCCGGGACGAGTCCCACCGTTTCGCGGTCACGTACCACCGGACGCGCCGTCGGATCCGCCTGCGGGAGGAGTTCGACCGGGTCACCCCGAAGGGTTCCCCCGGATAGCCCAAGAGGCGACTACGAATGGCCGCGTCGCGCGGCGCGCCCGACCCCGATCCACGTCATCTCCGGCGAAGGAAGGTCCTCCTGCCAGAGCGCCCCGATGATCTCGCCCAGGTGGTGCGCCTCCTCGAAGGTGGTCTGGAGGATCGCGTCCGAGACGGTGTAGTCGCCCGGCATCCAGAACACGTGGACCGGCCGTCGCATCTCCCGAGGGGTCAGCTCGGCCAGGTACGCCTCGAGGCCGGCGCGGACCCGGCGCTCGTAGGCCCGGAATCCCTTCCAATCGCGGGGGTGGCGACGCGCGTCGCGGAAGAGGGTCCCGAGCTCGGCGTCCGAGTTGCGGCCCCGCACGATGTACGTCAGCCAGACCTCCTGCACGTTCAGGATGTGGACGAGCGTATCGAAGAGCGATTGGTGGCCGATCTCCCGACGCTTCCGTGCCGCCCGACCGGGAAGCCGTCGAACGCGCCGGACGAATCGGTCGAAGACCCGGAAGTTGTAGGCGTAGATCGCGCGCGCCTGGTCGGGCGTCAGAAGAGGCCGCTTCGTGCGGGCCGCTCGTTTCGCCATCGCGGGCGTCCTAGCGTCCGTTCCCCTTGCGCTCGGGCGCGCCGATGAAGGGCATTCCCTGGACGCGTCGGGCGACCTCGGCGGGCGTGAGGCGGCGGAGTTCGGTCGCGGGCTCGAGGATCGCGACATCGAGGGCTTCGGCGAGGAATGGGGTCGGCGACCCCTCGGCGACCGCCTGGACCGCGAGCTTGAACGCGGCGTCCTCGCTCAGGTGTTCGGTGACCTTCTCTTCGAGGAAGTCCGCGACGGCGCGGCGGTTCCGGCCGATGGCATACGCCTTCCAGCCGATCGTGGCGCCGCTCGGGTCGAGCTCGACGAGGCCGGGGGTCGTGCCGAGGAACCCGCCGAGGAGGAGGGAGACCGCGAAGGGCCGCGTGCCGCCGAACTGCGTGAACTGCTGGAGGAGGGTTCCGAGCGCGTGCCCGAGGAGGGAGTAGGGGGCCGACTCGCCGTACGTGAGCCGGTGGCGCTGGGCCTCTACCCGGAGGAACTCGACGAGGACGCGGGAGTCGGCGATCAGGCCGGCAGTGACGCAGCCGAGGCCGGAGTCGATCGCGAAGCTCTTCTCGATGGAGCCCGCCTCCGCGAGGCTGCTCGTCGGTAGGTTGCGGAAGGCGACGAAGATGATCCCGGCCTCGTACGTCACCGCGACCGCAGTGCCGCCCATCTGGATCGCCTGGAGGGCGTACTCGACTTGGAAGAGCCGTCCGTCCGGCGAGAAGACCGTGCTCGCGCGGTCGTAGGCCATCTGTCCGGGTTGCATCTCCATCGGTCTCGTTCCTCCCGAGTGCGGGCGCGTCCAACCGGGCAGGGCATTTGAATCTAAGCCTCGGCCCTCCCTCCACCCCACTTGGTGGCATTCTGCCACCAGCGGTGGGGGAAGGCCTCGTTGCGGCCGTCCCCCCGCCCCACCGTCGGGCAACCCAAACCTCTAAGACGGTCTCCTCGGCTCCCGACCCTCCCATGAAGGCGAACGGATTCCACCTCCTCCCGATGGCATCGAGCCATCGCGGGGACCTCTCCCCGGCCTGCACCCAGTGTGCCGAGGGCCGGAAGATGGTCCTGTTCGTGACGGGAGTGTGCCGTTTCCGGTGTTTCTATTGCCCCGTTTCGCCGAACCGGAACCAGAAGGACGTCGTCTACGCGAACGAGCGTCGGGTCCTGTCCGACGCCGATCTCCTCGCGGAAGCCCACTCGATCGGGGCGGGAGGTACGGGGATCACGGGCGGAGACCCGCTCGGAGTGGTCGACCGGGTCGAGCATTACGTTCGGCTGCTCAAGACCGAGTTCGGACCCGGGCACAATATCCACCTCTACACGCACGAGCCGAACCCCGAGAAGCTCCAACAGCTCGCCCGGGCGGGCCTCGACGAATTCCGTCTCCACATTCCGCATTACCTCTGGGGCCCGCTCTCCTCGGACGGCGGGGCCTACCGGGCGGTACTCGAGAACGCCCCCGCTTGGGGGATCCGCCGGGGCGTCGAAATCCCGGTGCTGCCGGACAAGGAGCCCGAACTCCGACGGCTCCTTGAGACGCTCGACGAGATCGGCGTCGATTTCGTGAACCTGAACGAGCTCGAGTTCTCGGAGACGAACGAGGAGAAGATGCACGACCGCCGCTACGCGCTCGACCCCCAGAACGGCTGGGGGGTCCTCGGAAGCCGCGCGCTCGCCGAGCGTCTCGTGCGCGAGAGCCACCTATCGGTGCCGATCCACTACTGCTCGTCCCGGTTCAAGGACGGGGTCCAGCTGCGCCAGCGCCTGCTACGCCGTGCCGAGCGCACCGCCCCCGCGTTCGCCGAACGCACTCCCGATGGGACCGTCGTACTCGGGATCGTGGAATCGGTGCGTGCCCGCGACCTACCGAGGTGGGCGGCCGGGGTGGCCCGCCGGGCCGGACTCGGCCCGGACGACTACCGTCTGGACGTGTCACGGCGGCGGGTCGAACTCGCTCCCGGGCGCCTCCGGCGGTCGGCCCGCGGGCTCCCTTGGCCGGCCTTCGAGGTCGAAGTGTACCCCACCGAGGATGCCCTCGAGGTCGAGCGGATGCCGCTCAACCGGGCGGCGATGTCGCGGGCCGGCGCCGCGGTGGGCAGCACGTAGCCCTCGTCGCACAGGTGGCCCCCCCACGTCAGGTACCGATCGTCGCCCCGCCGGTTCTTGATCGAACAGGGCCCCCACCCGTCGTCCTCTCCACCGTACCACATCGGGCAGTCCCGACAATGGAGAGTGACCACCGGGGGAACCGGCCGCGCGCGCGACGCCAGGGGCATTAAGGAACCTCTTCGGTCGATGATTGCATGTCCCACGCTCGGGCGGTGCTCCGCATCAGTTCGGCGACGGTGACCGGCCCGACCCCGCCCGGGACCGGCGTGACCGCGCTGGCCCAACCCTCGAGCGACGCGAGGTCCGCGTCGCCGACGGCGCGCGAACCGCTGGGCCGGCTGGGATCCGGGATGCTGGAGATCCCGACATCGATGATGGCCGCTCCTTCGGGGACGACCTCGCGGGTCAGGAGGCCCGGCTGTCCGACGCACGAAAAGATCGTGCGAGCCCCCGCGAGCGTACCGCGGAGGTTCCGCGTCCGGGAATGCGCGATCGTCACGGTGGCGCTGGGTCCGGGGGCTCGGGCGGCGAGGAGGAGCGCGAGCGGTAGGCCGACGGTCTCGGAACGGCCGATCACGGTCACGGGTTCCCCCTCCAGGGGAACGTGGTAGTGGCGGGCGATGGCGAGGGCCGCGAGCGCGACGGCCGGGGCGTGCCGCGGGTCCCCGCTCAAGAGCCGACCGAGGTTCTCGGGCCCGACCCCGTCCACATCCTTCTCCGGCCGGAGCTGGGCGATCGCCGCCCGGAAATCGAAAGGGGCGGGTAGGGGATGCTCGACCAGCACCGCGTGCACCGTGGGGTCCCGGTCGAGATGGCGCACCCGGTCGAACAGGTCACGAGGGTAGGCCCCTGGCCCCAGCGCCTCGTCCCGGAACTGGATCCCCACTGCGCGGGCGGCTTTCATCTGACCGCGTCGGTAGAACTGGAACGGGGAATCGACTCCGCGATGGACGCTCGCCAGCGTCGCCGGAGCGTCCCCCGGCTCGGCGTGGCGGAGCAGGGCCCGGGTCTCCTCGTCCAGGGCCTGGGCTACGGGGGCCCCCTCGAGCCGCTGCGTTACGACGCCCACGGGGGGTCGAGCCGGACCCCTTAGATAACGCACGACCCGACGCCGCTCCGGGGCGTGCGTCGCCGGTCGAGGTTGCCCGCGGGTGCGTAGTCCCACCTCCGTTCACTAAAGGGATTTATATGGACCCCCCCCTTGGATTGTTCGGCGGTACGGACTTCCGCTCAGGGGAGTCGGGACGCCGGCATGGCTAAGGGAGCGGAAACACCGTCCGGCGAACCGGTAGACCCGCCGTCCCTCCCGCCTCAAGAGCTGGATACGTGGGGCCAGACCCTCCCCTACGCCTCCACGGCCCAGGTCGAGGTCCCTCCGCGGCTGCTCGACCAGGTCATCGGCCAGGACGAGGCCGTCGAGGTCGCCCGCAAGGCGGCGACGCAGAAGCGCCACATGATCCTCATCGGCGAACCGGGCACGGGAAAGAGCATGCTTGCCCGAGCCATGGTCGACTTCCTCCCCAAGGAACCGCTCCAGGACATCCTCGCCTACCCCAACAACGAGGACGCCAACGAGCCCAAGATCCGGATCGTGCCGGCGGGCAAGGGCAAGGAGATCGTCGCAGCCCAGAAGCTCGAGGCGGCCCAGAAGAAAGAGACCCGCACCATTCTTTTCATCGTCATCGCCCTCGCGGTGATGGCCCTCACGCTGTACATTGTCTTCACCACCGGCAGCCTCACCGACCTGCTCTTCGGTCTCTTGATCGTCGTGATCCTGTACGTCATGGTCCGCCTCTCCAGCGGACGGTCGGATTCCGGCCCGAACGTCGCCAAACTTCTGGTCACCCACACCCCGGACGACAAGCCCCCCTTCATCGACGCGACCGGGGCCCACGCGGGCGCCCTCTTGGGCGACGTGAAGCACGACCCGTTCCAGTCGGGCGGCCTCGAAACACCCCCCCACGAACGTGTCGAGGTCGGGGCGATCCACAAGGCGAATGGCGGGGTGCTGTTCGTCGACGAGATCAATCTCCTCAAGATCGAGAGCCAGCACTCGCTCCTCACCGCGCTCCAGGAGCGGAAGTTCCCGATCGTCGGCCAGTCCGAACGCTCGGCGGGCGCGATGGTGAAGACCGAGCCGGTCCCCGCGGACTTCGTCCTCGTCGCGGCCGGCAACATCGACAGCGTCCAGACCATGCACCCCGCGCTCCGGTCGCGCATCCGGGGGTACGGCTACGAACTCTACGTCCAGACGACGATGCCGGACACCATCGAGAACCGGATGAAGCTCGTCCGTTTCGTCGCCCAGGAAGTGGTGAAGGACAAGAAGATCCCCCACTTCGACCGGGAAGCGATCATCGAGGTCATCCGTGAGGCCCAGCGCCGAGCGGGCCGGTCCGGCCAGCTGACGCTCCGTCTCCGCGAACTGGGCGGCCTCGTGCGGGTCGCGGGAGACATCGCGTTGTCCGAAGGGATATCGATGGTTCACTCCGCCCAGGTCGTGAAGGCGAAGCGGGCCAGCCGCTCCCTGGAACAGCAGATCGCGGACCGGTACATCGAGCGGCGCAAGGAGTACCGGATGTTCTCGACCGAGGGGTCGGCGGTCGGAGTCGTGAACGGTCTCGCCGCGATCAACGCGCAGTCCGGCATGTCGGAGTTCTCGGGCATCGTCCTCCCGATCGTCGCCGAGGTGACCCCGGCGCAGACGCGCGACGGCGGGGTCGTCGTGGCGACCGGCAAGCTCGGGGAGATCGCCAAGGAGGCGGTCCAGAACGTCAGTGCGCTCATCAAGAAGTACACGGGCGAGGACATCTCCCGGTACGACATCCACATCCAGTTCGTCGGCACGTCCGACGGGGTCGAGGGCGACAGCGCTTCGGTCTCCATCGCGACCGCCGTCATCAGCGCCTTGGAAGGGGTGCCCGTCGATCAGTCGGTGGCGATGACCGGATCCCTTTCCGTCCGAGGCCAAGTGCTCCCGGTGGGAGGCGTGACCGCGAAGGTCGAGGCGGCCGCCGACTCGGGCCTGCGCCGGGTCCTGATCCCCGAGGCGAACCTCGAGGACCTCGTGCTCGAGTCGCGCTACCTCGGGGCGATCGAGGTCATCCCGGTCCGTACCCTCCGGGACGTGCTCAAGTACGCGCTGGCAGGGAACGGCTCCAAGAAGGATTCGTTGCTCGAACGTCTGGCCGCGATGGTGCTCGCGACGAACCGATCCGGTGAAGAGACCCCACCGGCCTCGGCGACCCCGACCGTCTCCAAGGGTCGACCCGCGGGTTCGTGAGAGGAACGTTCCGCGTCCCGGTCCATCCGCCCGCTCCGACGCGTCCGATCCCCTTCCCGGAGGAGGAGGAGCTGGACGAGGAACGGTTCGTCAACCGTCCCTGCTTCGAGTTCGACTCCCGGCTGTCGGGGGCCTACAACGACAAGCACTGCCGTCACTGCCGGCATTACCTGACCCCGCGATGCCCCCATATCGATGAGTTCCTCGAGGACGTCGAGGACCTGTCGCCCGAGTGAGGGGCCCGGGATGCGCGGCCTCCTCGTGGGCCGATTCCAACCGTTCCACCTCGGCCACCGTGCGGTGGTCCGGGAGATCGCGGCCGAGCGGTCCGGTGCCTCCCTCCTCCTCGCGATCGGGAGCGCGGAAGAGTCGTTCACGTGGAAGAACCCGTTCACCGCGGGCGAGCGGTTCGAGATGATCGACCGCGCGTTGGAGGGTACGGACGGCGGGCCGTTCCACATCGTCCCGGTGGCCGACATTCGCCGGCACGCCCAGTGGGTCCACTACCTGGAATCCCTCCTGCCGGAATTCGACCGAGTCTACACCAACAATCCGTTGACCCGACTTCTCTTCGAACGGGCGGGGTACACCGTGGTGCGTCCGCGCCTGATCGAGCGACGCCGCTTTGAAGGAGAGCACGTCCGCCGGTGCCTGGCCGCGGACCGCGGATGGAAGCCCCTCGTGCCCCGGTCGGTCGCGGAGTTCCTGGAAACGATCGAGGCTCCCGCCCGGCTCTCCATGCTCCGTTCCCGGGACTCGGGGAAAGCGCCACAAGAGACCCCATGAGCGACCCCGAGGCGCCCCGAACGGCCCCCCGGGGCAAACGGTTCGATCCGATCCCGGGATGGGCGGGGGTGGGTACTCGTGTCGTCCACGTGGGCCGCCTCCCCGACCTCAACGCCGGCGCGATCGCCCCTCCGATCTACCAGACTTCCACGTACCGTTACCCCGCCGAGTTCTCGGAGGCCGCGGCGGGGGGCCATGTCCACCTGTACACTCGCATCACGAACCCGAGCTTCGAAGGGCCGACCGAGGTCCTCCGGGACCTCGAGGGAGGGGAGGAGGCGCGCCTGTTCGCCTCGGGAATGGGGGCCACGAGCGCCGTCCTGCTCTCCCTCCTGCGCAGCGGGGACGAGGTCGTCGCCCTCCAGGACCTCTACGGGGGCACGACGGACATCCTGCACGATCTCGCACCCCGATTCGGGATCCGGGTGCGGGAGGTCTCGGCCTCCGAAGCGGCCGAGCCGGAGCGCCTGGTCCCTCGGGGAACCCGACTCGTCTGGCTGGAGAGCCCCACGAACCCCACGCTGCGCGTGATCGACCTGCGGCGTTGGTCGGACGCGTCGGATGCGGCCGGCGCCGTCCTCGTGGTCGACAACACGTTCGCGACCCCGGTCAACCAGACCCCGATCGCGCTCGGCGCCGACCTGGTCGTCCACAGCGCGACGAAGTACCTCGGCGGCCACTCCGACCTCGTCGCGGGGGCGGTCATCGGGGCCTCCGCCCTGATGGATCGGATCGACTCCAAGTCCTTCCTCGGTGCGCCGATCGACCCGTTCGCAGCGTACCTCCTCGGTCGGAGCCTGAAGACCCTCGCCCTACGGATGGCGCGGCACAACGAGAACGGGGCTCGCGTGGCCGAGGCGCTCTCCCACCACCCCGACGTCGAGAAGGTCCACTATCCGGGTCGCCACAGCCCGGAAGAAGAGGGCATCGCGGCCCGCCAGATGCGCGGGCGGGGAGGGATGGTTTCCCTCTCGCTGCGCGGTGGGGCCGCGGCCGTTCCTCGTTTCCTCCATCATCTCCGCCTGGTCCAGGTCGCGTGCAGTCTCGGCGGAGTGGAGAGCCTCGTGAGCGTCCCGGGGGAAACCTCGCATCGCCATCTGACCCCGTCCGAGCTCGCCACGCGAGGGATCGATGAGGGGCTCGTCCGGATCTCGCTCGGCGTCGAAGACCCCGACGACCTCCTCCGGGACCTCGATGAGGCGTTGCGCGCCGCCCACCCCCCGACGGCAGCATTATAGGTCGCCCTTCCTGCTCGCTCCGCCGAGCCACTGTAGCTCAGCGGCAGAGCGGCTGATTCGTAATCAGCAGGTCGGGGGTTCAAATCCCTCCAGTGGCTGACCTTCTCCCCTCGAACTCAGGCCGAGCACCTCCGGGCGCGGAGACAAGCCGACGCTTTCGCGGGGGCCGACCCTGCTTGGATTCCAAGTGATTCAGTTCGCAAGGGTTCCTTAGAAAACTCCCTTCATACAGAAGGGTCGTTGGAGTGGACGTCCAGCCCGCAAGTCTCTCAATGTGCCCGTGGATGGAGGGCGCGCGCGTTCGATGACGCGACCGCGATTATCGCGGAGGCACCGACGCGGGCGGGTCAGTCGCCCGACCCATCCAATGCGGCGCTTCGGGATGAGCGTTCCAGGTTTCGAACGATCTTGGCAAGAGCGCTCGACATGACCTTGCGTTCCTCGGCCGTCAATCCGGCGCTCGTCGCGCGCCTGAACTGTCGCGTCGCCTCCTCGATCGGTCTCTTGACCGCGCGACCCCGGTCCGTCAGGTAGAGGTGAACGCGGCGTCGGTCGACTGAGTCTCTGCGTCTCGTGATGAGCCCCGAGGCTACCATGTGGGAGGACATCTTCACAACGGTAGGAGCCGCGATCCCTAGCTTACGAGCGACCTCGATGGGCGTAAGCCCATCTTTCTCGTACAGTGCCCAGAGAATGTGGTTCTGCCCGCCGCGGCCGCCGTATTGCTTCATGATCTCATCAACGGCGGACCTGGACAGCTTCGCCACGCGGACGAAATCGTCCCAGAAATCAGGGGTCGCCACGAGTGTCCTGCTAACCCGCTGCCGCACTAACCCTTAAATCCATCCCATGAATTAGCCGGCTAATGATTAGCCGTGCATCGGACAGGTCAGAACCCATTCTCGTCACGGGCGCCACGGGGAAGGTCGGTTCTCACCTCGTTCCTCGGCTTCTGAGCCAGGGTCATCAGGTCAGGGCCCTCGTCCGTCCCGGACCCAACGTCCAGAAGCTTCGAGACCAGGGAGCGGAAATCGTGGAAGGGGATTTGCTCCGGGCTGAGTCCCTGGAACTGGCCCTGAAGGGGGTGGAGACCGTAGTTCATCTCGCCGCGTTCTTCAGAGGCGCTACACCCGAGCAAGCTCGTGAGGTGAATCTGGTGGGTACCGAACGCTTGGCGGCTGCGGCCCGACTGGCGGAAGTCAAGACGTTCATCTTCGCCAGCACAAGCAACGTCTATCCCCCAGGGTTGAACTGCCCGGCGCGGGAAGGCGATTCCCCGGGTCCGGAGCCCCCCACCCATCCCTATCCCGCCTCCAAAGTGGCGGCCGAGGCGAAGTTGTTGGAGTTGGATCGCGAGGAGGGCCTGGGGCTCTGCATCCTCCGACTCGGATTTGTATACGGCGAGGGGGACCGTCACGTTTGGGAGATGATGCCTCACATATCTGGATGGAATCCGGCGCGGCGGATGCATTCCGTTCACCACGCCGACGTGGGCCAGGCGGTGATTCGGGCGCTGTTTCGGGGTACCCGGGCGGGAAAAGTCTACAACATCGCCGACGACGCTCCCATTACGCTCCTCGAATTGACGCGACTCGCCCGAGTGCCGGACCCGACCCCCGAGAGATTCGCGCTGCCTTTCGATCCCTGGGAGGGTCTCATGGACACACGACGGGCCCGCGAGGAGTTGGGCTTCCGGCCGCTCTACCCATCGTGCTATTCGGCTAAGGACGCGGGAGCCTTCTAGCGCGCGGCGGATGGCGGGACCGCCACCAGCGCGCGGGAGGAAGACTGGCCGGGAGGAGCGCGTCGGACTGCATTGAGTGCGGCATCCCCCCGTGGCCGGAAACTCACCCCTTCCCGAAACGTGGACCACCTCGACCAGTCCTGCCGTGGGGCCAGGGGCTATGAACCAATCGGCTAAGCCCTCCAGTGGCTGGCTGTCCCCTGTCCGAAACGATTGTGCGAGACGACCGGGCCGCCGGAACGTTCGGCCCCCGCAGGGCATAGGCTACCGGGCCGGCCAGGCTAAAGCCGTTCCATCATCCCTCCTCTTCGTTTATGAGGCCGAGAGCAGCTTCCATTCCGATGAACGATCCGGTCGTCACGAAGACCATGGATGTCCCTGGCGGGAAGATCGCCTACGAGGAGCAGGGACGGGGTCGGCCGATCGTACTCCTCCACGAAGGAATCGCGGACAGGCGCATGTGGAATCGCGAGTTCTCGCTCCTTGCGCGCGACCATCGCGTGGCGCGCTACGACCTACGAGGGTACGGGGGTTCAACGTCCGCGACCTCGGAGTACTCTCCCGTCCGCGACCTGGTGGCTCTGCTGGACCACCTTGGCTTGACACGGCCGCTGATCGTCGGTCCCAGCGTGGGTGGGAAGATCGCTCTCGACCTGACGCTGGCGTACCCCGCGAGAGTGGGTGCACTGTTGCTCATCGCTCCGGGGTATTCGGGCATGGATTACGACCATGTTCCCGGGGGTAAGGCCACTTTCGAGCGCGACGAAAGGCTCTCCAAGGCGGCCGCCGATGCTTGGGCCGCCGGAAAGCTCGAGGAAGCCATCGAGCACCTGAGGCAACTGTGGGCCTCGTCGCTCACAGGAAGCGCGCTCGACCTCTTTCGGACGATGGTCCAGGATAATGCGAAGGAAGTCTTCGAGGAGCGTTCCGGCCGATACGAAACGCGCGAAGGAGAGCCCGCCGCTGCTCGGCTAACGGAGATTCGCGTCCCGACCCGGATCCTGGTCGGAGACCGTGACAATCCTGCAATGCCGCACTGCGCGAACTTCCTGGCGCGAGGCATTGCGGGTGCCACGGTGCAGCTCGTTCCCGGAGCAGACCACCTTTTGAACCTCTCCCGGCCGGACGCATTCGACACCGCGCTCCGCGGATTCGTCGAGAGCCTTCCGGGCGTGCGCGAGTAGGCGCAGGGAGGCCCTGGATGGCCAGAGAATCGAGCACGTCTCCCAGCACCCCGGAAGCACCCCCCACGCGTCCTCCCGGGCGTGGCCGTCCGGCACGAGCCTTGGGCTTCGCCTCAAAATCGCTCTCCCCGGATACATGGCCCGCGTTTGCCCGCCTTGTGGAGAAGCACAACGGGATTTTCGGCGGGTGCTGGTGCATCTCCTTTCACCTCGAGCCCGGCGAAGGGAAGCGCGGGGCTGCCGCGTACCGAGCTATGAAGGAGGCGCGCGTCCGGGAAGGGCGAGCGCATGCCGCGCTCGTCTTCGAAGGCCCGAACGCCGTTGGATGGTGTCAGTTCGGTCCTACCGCGGAACTCCCGAACATTCGAAGTCGGAAGATCTACGAAGAGGGGCTGCGCGAGCTTCCCGATTGGCGGATCACATGCTTCTTCATTGACAGAGAACGCAGGGGGCAGGGGATCGCGAAGGTCGCCCTTCGCGAGGCGCTTCGGGAGATCGCCCGACTTGGAGGGGGAACGGTCGAGGCGTACCCCGAAGATGTTGCCGACCGCAAGGTATCGCGCTCGTTCCTTTGCAGCGGGACCCTCGGCATGTTCGAGAAGGCGGGATTCGAGAAAACCCGCAAGATCGCTATGCATCGGTGGGTCGTGGTCCGGAGAATTCTCCCGAATCAGGCCAAGCATTCCGCGAGCTGAACTCACGGCGGACCGCACGCCGCTCCGGGGGATTCCGCTGGGGATCGTGGCCACTCCCGGCGGGACGTGCCTAGGAATCGTTCCGCTCTGTCCATGAAGGGGCGACTTCAGGGGGAGGGGAAGGGGACTTGAACCCTTAGTAGAGGTCCCTCCCGTGGCTGGTTTGCCCCCGCGGCCCACCGGGCGCCGGAACCGCCCCAAGGTCGACCGACGATAGGTTTTCAAGGGGGGGGCCGCCGTGTTCGAGGGATGAGGCTCCCTTGGCGGCCGCCGTGTTCCAGGTGTACAACAAACCGCCTCCGCTCTACCGTCTCGCCCGGGCGTTCCGACGGCTCTCTCTCCTGGTCCTCGTCCTCCTGATCCTCTTCACCGCGTCGGTCGCCTATTCGGCGGTCGAGACGGCCCGTTCCTCCTCCCAGCTGAGCGGGGTGTCGGCCGCTTTCGGGAGCAACGGGACGATCATCTTGAGCAGCACCTTGCATCTCAACAACTACGGGTTTTACCCCGTGGAGGACCTCACCCTCGTCGTCCGGGTCACGAACACCACGGGAGTGTTCCTCGGCGCGGCGACGATCGGACCCACGACGCTCCCCAACCAGGCCTCGTCCTACTACCCGTTGACCCTGTACGTCCCGATCAGCGCGACCGGTCCCGGCCCGTCGCTCCTGACCCAGGATCAGACCCTGCCGGTCCGCGTCTGGGGGAATGCGACCTTCGGCTACCTCTTCCCGATCGCCCTCCGCTTCGCCGACAACCGGTCCTGGGGGGCCCCGTTCGCCAATCTCCAGCTCTCGGTCGGGGCCCCCACGCTCCTCGGCGGGACCTGGTCCGTGCCGGTAACGCTGTCGTTCGCGGACCATGCCCCGCTCTCGGATTCGGGAGTCCTCAACTTCGTGGTCCTCTCCGCGGGGGGGACGGCGTGCGGCTCGGGATCCTTCACGATGGACGTTCCACCCCACACCCCCTACTCCCAGACCACGAACGTCCCGCTCGCCTCGGGGTGTTCCCCCGCGGGCGGTGAGGTCACCTCGACGTTCGTGACTCCCGGCTACACCCTCGTCCTTCCCCCGGAGCCGATCCCGTGACGACGACCGGCCGGACCAGCACCAACTTGGGGTTCCGCATCCCCGGGCTGGGCTGGCGGATCACTCTCGGGGCTCTCCGCATGATCCCCCTCGTCCTTCTCCTGGTCGGGCTTCCCGCGGCGCTCCTCACCTACCTCTCGACCAACGGAGTGGCGCTCCCCCTCTCGATCCTCACGGTCACGATCTTCGGGGTGCTGATCAGCGCCCTCTCCACCGCCCGGTACATTTCGAAGCCGTACCGGGCCTACGGACCCGTCTCGGTGGCCGCGAGCGCGGTCACGATCGTGTACATCCTGGTCCTCCTTGCCCAGTCGACCTACACGATCGCCATTCCGAACACGCCCGTGACGCTGACCCTGAGCTACACGGAGCTCATCGAGCTCCTGCTCATCGTGCCCCTTCTATCGATGACGGCCGCCGTGGTCACGGCGATCGAGGACGCCCGCTCCCTGCAGGAGCGCCTTCCGTTCGACTTTCCGCCCTAGGCCCCCGCGAGCTGGACCTCGACGATCCGCACGGGGGACTTCGGGCGGTCGTTCGCGTCCCGGGGGACCGCTCCGATCTTCTCCACGACATCCTGCCCGCCCCGCACTCGGCCAAAGACCGCGTGCTTGTTATCGAGCCAAGAGGTCGTCGCGAGCGTGATGAAGAACTGGCTTCCGCCGGTGTTCGGGCCCGCATTGGCCATGGAGAGGATCCCCGGTCCGTCGTGCCTAAGCGTGCGTTCGAACTCGTCCGGTATGGTGTAGCCCGGGCCGCCGGTTCCGTCGCCCTTGGGGCACCCCGTCTGTACCATGAAACCGGGGATCACCCGGTGGAACGTGAGACCGGTGTAGAATCCCTTCTTGGCGAGGGTGACGAAGTTCTCGACCGTCTTGGGGGCTCGGTCGCGGTAGAGTTCGATCCGAACATCGCCGAGCGTGGTCCGAAGAGTCACCGTGGGGTTCGCCATGGCCGGCCGAGACCGGCGGGGGCTATAATGCGCGCGGCGAGAGCAACGTTGGGTCTTTAGCCGAGAGCCCGGGTGAACCGGAACGGCCGCGGCACGACCCGGGTAGGACGATGCATCGCTCGATCGCATACATCGGGACCGCCCTCCTCCTGGTGGCGATCGCGCTGACCTCGTTCCCGATCTGGGCCTACGGGGCGGAACAGTTCGACCCGGAGCAGGAGCTCGGCATCCTGTTGATCCCCTTCGGCCTCATCACGTTCCTCGTCGCCGCCACGACCCCCGACCCACGGCTGACGACCGTGGGCGGGGCGTTCGGAAACCCCGAATACGACCGGACGAGCCGGCCCGGTTCCGCTCGGGCCAATCCGCGTTCCAAGCTCGTGACCAGCTTTCGCGAGGCGGCCCAGTGTATCGGGTGCAACACGGTATTTTCGCCGGACCTGGCGCAGTGCCCCCGCTGCGCCCGCGCACGCCCCTGTCGCGCCTGCTACCGTCCTCTCGGGATCGTGCTCGACCGCCCGACCTGCCCCGCTTGCGCCCGGGCGGAACCGTTGTGTAACTGTCAGATTCTTCCCCGACCCACGGTCGCGGCCGGCCGGGTCGCGGTCTACGGCGGCCGGAAGTGACCGAGTAGTCCGTGGACGATCGTGAGCTTCCCCGGGGGATCACGACGGCCGTGCTGGGCCCGGTCCGGGTTCACTTCGACGGGGCGTGCGAGCCGGCCCGCGGCGGAGGTCTCGCTACGTTCGGGTACACGATCGAGGGCGGCGGGTTTGACCTCGAGGAGGGCGGCCTCGCCGTTCGGCCGTACTCGGAACGGGCCACCAACAACATTGCCGAATACGCCGGGGCGATCCAGGCGCTGTACCGGCTGCAGGGTCTCGGTTACACCGGCCCGGTGGAGGTCCGTGGTGACAGTCAACTCGTGATCCGGCAGATGAAGGGCGAATACGAGGTGAGGGCCGAGCACCTCCGGCCGTACCACGAGTGGTTGACCCAGCTTGCCCGAAACTTCTCCTCCGTGCTCTGGGAGTGGATTCCTCGAGAGCAGAATGCTCGCGCGGACGCGCTCTCGAAGCAGGCGCTCGCCGACCACGCTCCGATGGCGGCGCGCCACCGACCGAGATCGACCGGGTCGGACCCGGACCCGGACGCGCCCGCGGATTAGCCCCAGCGGACCGTGTAGACGAGCGTGCGCCCCTCGATCGCCGCCCGAGCTCGGGCGGTGTCCACGATCGTAGCGAACGCGGCGGCGGCGTCCGGCGACAGCTTCGGCCGCATCCCGTAGCCGCGCGGTACACCTTGGCCGAGGAACATCTTGGGGGCAAGGGGGGAGACGGGCCTCTCGAACGGACGGGGTCGCGGGGCGCTCATTCCTCCTCCCGGAATGCGGTCCGCGCGGTGAGGTCGAGACCGCCCAAGCAGGGCAGAACCGCCAGCGGAATGCGCGTCGCTTCGCCCCATTCCGTCCCGAGCGGGGCCGCGGCGAGGAGAAGGGGGCTGTACGAAATGTCGGACATGGTCCCTCGGACGGTGTCGGACGCATGTCATACATAAACGTCCGCTTCGAGCGGCATCCGAACGACGGGTCCGGTGAGGACGCCGAGCCTCTTCTTATGGGCGGGTCGGTTCCCCCGTGCACTGAGGTTTCCGCTCATGGGCTCCGCGCCTCCAGAGGTCGTTTCCTTCCTCCGCGACGCGGAGAAGGAACTGCTCGACTCCGCGGTCGAAGCCTCGCAGGCCGACTGGGTCCACGCCACGTACATCAACGACGATACCCAGGCGCTCGCCGCCCGGGCGAACGCGCGGCTGATGAGCGCAACCCTCCGACTCGCGAAGGAGTCCACTCGCCTCTCGACCGCCGGGCTCTCTTCCGAACAGTCGAGGAAGGTCCTGCTGCTTCGACTGAGCCTCCCGCTCGTCGCTCCCTCCGAGCCGGTCGCCTCGCTCGAACTCGCCCGGATCGTGGCGGAGATGCAGGGGATCTATGCGAAGGGCCGGCACACCCCGATCGGAGAGTCGGAGCCGGTCGACCTGCAGGCCCTCTCCCGGATCCTGCTGGAGGTCCGTGATCCCGTCCGGCTCGAGGACGCCTGGACGGGTTGGCATCGGGTCGGCCGGGAGATCCGCGCCCCGTTCGCGCGGTACGTCGACCTCGCGAACCGGGGGGCGCGGGAGCTGGGCTTCCCCGACACCGGCACGATGTGGCGGTCGCGGTACGACATGGAGCCCGAGGCCTTCTCGAAAGAGGTCGACCGTCTTTGGCAGGAAGTGCGCCCCCTGTACGACTCACTTCACGCGTACGTCCGGGGTCGCCTGCGACAGGTCTACGGCCCCGACCGGGTGCCCGAGGAGGGACCGATCCCGGCGCATCTGCTCGGCAACATGTGGGCCCAGTCGTGGGAGGGGATCCTCCCACTGGTGGCTCCCCCCGGGTTCGAGGCCGGGTTCGACCTCACCCGCATCCTCGTCGACCGGGGGACCACCGCGGTCGACATGGTCCGCTATGCGGAGCAGTTCTTCGTCTCGTTGGGACTCCCCCCGCTTCCCTCGTCGTTCTGGGAACGCTCCATGTTCCTTCGTCCCCGCGACCGCGAGGTCATCTGCCACGCGAGCGCGTGGGACCTCGATTTCGTCAACGACCTCCGGATCAAGATGTGCATCGAGATCACGGCCGACGATTTTGCTACGATCCACCACGAGCTCGGGCACAACTTCTACCAGCAGGCATGCTCGAAGCAGTCCTTCCTGTTCCGGGAGGGCGCGCACGATGGATTCCACGAGGCGGTCGGCGACACCATCTCGCTCTCGGTGACACCGGAGTATCTCGTCCGTATCGGGCTTCTCGAGACGGCGCCGGACGCGAGCCGGGACATCGGCCTCCTCCTCTACCGCGCCCTCGAGAAGGTCGCGTTCCTCCCGTTCGGACTGCTCGTCGATCGGTGGCGGTGGGACGTCTTCTCGGGTCGCACGACCCCCGCCGACTACAACCGGACCTGGTGGGAGCTTAGGGAGAAGTACCAGGGCGTCGCACCTCCCTCGCCCCGCTCGGAGGCGGATTTCGACCCGGGGGCGAAGTTTCACGTCCCGTCGAGCGTCCCCTACATGCGCTACTTCCTCGCGCACATCCTCCAGTTCCAGTTCCACCGAGCGCTCGCCAAGGCGATGGGCGCGACGGGACCGCTCCACCGGGTCTCGATCTACGGCTCGCCCGAGGCGGGCGCCCGGCTCCGCGCCATGCTCGAGATGGGTGCGCGGAACGAATGGCCGGATGCGCTCGAGGCGATCACCGGCGAACGCCGGATGGACGCCCGCGGGCTGCTCGAGTACTTCGCCCCGCTCCAACGCTGGCTCGAGGAACAGACGCGTTCTCTCCCGAAGGGCTGGTAGCCGGCTCCCCGGGGACCGCCACCGCGAACTATTAGCGCCCGGCCGGCGTCCTTCTTCCCGATGCTACTCGGACCGGGCGAGGGCGTGCTGCGGAGCGAGTACGCGGTGCTGCTGGACGGCCACGGTCCCGGCATCGAGGGCCGGTCGGCGGGGGTCCTCTACCTGACCAACCATCGGTGCCTCTTCGAGACGAATGTTTCGCGCGGGGTCGTGCACACCCTCGTCCGCGGACGCGACACGGTGGTCCTCCTCGAGGGCCATCTCCCGGGGCTCCGCAACGTCACCGTGAAGCGACCCCGGCTCGGGAAACCCCGCCTGGTCATCGAGACCTCCCACGCTCGGGCCGCGTTCGACGTCCTCGACCCGGACGCCTGGTTCCAAGCGATCGCCGGGGCCCGTCAGGCGTTGCCGTCGCCCTATGCGCCCCCGACCCCGAGCGTTACCCACACGATCGAGCGCCAGGTGGTGAAGGTCCGGTGCCGCTTCTGTGGGATCCTAGGCAACGAGGTCGACGGTCGCTGCTCGGCGTGCGGAGCCCCCCTCTAGAGCGTCGCTGGAGCGGCCAGCCGCCTTTCTCTGGCTCAGTTGTTCCGGCTCGCCAGCCGGTCGCGGGTCGGCGAAGGGCGCGAGTCGATCGAGGAGTCGGACCCGGAAGGGGAGGCCGTAAGGAAGCTGACCCCCTGCCGGGCCGAAACCGGACGCAGCGTCTCCGCGACGGCGGAGAGAAGCTCGTAGGCCACATCTTCCGCGTCGGCCGCGTCGGTGAGCCCCTGGTCGCCCGTGGTGAAGATCCTAAGCGCCCCTCGTTGGATCCCCAGGAGGACCGTGCCGGTCCCGTCCCGCCGGGCCCAGGCGAGGAGCTTCTGGTGGGGCCGGTCGACCACGCCCATCCAGCGGAGCGAGCCGAACCATCTCCCCGACAGCCGGGCCAAGAGGGCCTCGGCCTCGACCCCCGGCGGGATCTCGATCCGGGCCACGGCATGGAGTTCCGACTCGGAGCCCGACGGTAGATCGGGGTGTCGTGTCGATCGATACCCCTGTTCCGAGCGCTCGACGAGGCCCTCCCGCTCGAGCCTTCGCAGGGCGCGTGAGAGGGACTCGGGGTGCGCCCCTAAGGTCCGGCGGAGGCCGCTGAACGCCATCCGGCCGTTCATCTCTTCAAGGGCCACGAGGACCCGGTCGTCGAGGCGTCCCAGCGGGACGGTAGGCTCCTCGGCCGGCCCGGACGACATGGTGCGGACTACGGGTCCGGGGGATTTAGACCGTCGGTGAGGCTACGGTAACCTGCTGTCCCGCCCGTGCGAGCCCGCTCCCCTGTGACCGGACCATCGGTGACCCGCTCAATAACCCCGACCTGGCCCTGCGTCCCTCGGAACCTCGAGTTCCGGGAAAACAACCATGCACGACGACCAAGAGGGAAACGGATCGGGGGCTTTCAACGGCCCCTGGGTGTGGACGGCGTACCGAGCGTACAACGAGCTCCTGCGGGAGAAGCTGAAGAAGAAGTTCGACGCGCAGGAAGGCCCGTGGATGGACAAGGTAGCGGACGTCCTCGTCCAGATCGTCAACGCCCGATGGGAAGGCGGTCGCCAGAAGGAGAAGGAGCAGGAGGAGCTCTTCGAGCGGCTCGAAAAGCTCCTGTCGGAGTAGACCGATGGAGGAGCCACTCCCCCTCTCCCCCGGTCCGACCGGCCCACCGGTCGGGCCCGAGCCAATCCTGCCGTGGCCCGGCTCCGGGTGAGGAATGGGAACGCGCGGGCCGGGCCTCCGCGAGGGCGTGTGCCCTCGGTCCCGGTCCGGCACCTCGCCGAGCGCGCCCGGACGACCGGAGTCGTCCCGGGCGCATCCCAGCTGAGGGTCCCCCGAGGCCCTTAAGGGCCAGAGGGGACTACCGACCCCAGGGCGCACGATGACCGTGGAATTCGAGTTCAAGAAGAGCCCGGCCTACCGGGTCGCGTACATCGCTTGGAAGGGACCCTGGAACGAGAAGAAGATCCGATCCCAGTTCGCTCGGGTCCAGAAGTGGGCCAAGGACCACGGCTACCGGACCGGCCGATGGATCTTCCGGGAGCCTGGGGAGCGAAAGTGGGAGACAGGGATCGAGGTTCGCGGTGCGTCCGTGCACAGCCACCCCCCGATCCGGCTCAAGACCCTGCCCGCGAGCCGGGTCGCGAGCGTGGTGTTCGACCCGGACGTCGTGGCTCCGAACGTCGTCTATCACGGTCTCAATGACTGGCTTCGCTGGCGGAAGAAGGAAGGTAAGATCCGGTCGGTCGTCTCGACCCGGGAGGTCTACGTTGCTGACCCGTGGACGGACAAGGCGGCCTGCGCCAAGACCGAGGTCCAGTTCGTCGTGCGACCTTAGGTCGTTGTATCCGGGTTCGGACGGCGGGGCCCGAGAGGTTTCCCCGCCGAGCGGGTCCTCGCGCCATCGGTGGGGTCCCCTCGCGGGAGGTCGGCGATGACGTTCGCGTACCTGGTGCTGGTCGGTCTGGCCCTCGGGTTCAGTTTGACCATCCCGCCCGGTCCGATGAATGCGCTGATCGCGGTGCGGTCGGGCCGCTCCTTCCGGGCCGGGGTTACGACCGGTCTCGGAGCGATGAGTGCGGACGTCGTTCTGGGTGTCCTTGTCTACCTCCTTCACACGCTGGTCGACCTGACTCCGATCGTCCGCTGGGTCGAGGCGGCAGGGGCGGTCATCATGGCCTACTTCGCCTACCGGGTGCTCACCCGGGAAGCCCAGCCTTCCCCTCCCGACCCGGGCCCGGAGGTGCGGGTGTTCTCCGAGGCGCTGCTGGTCGGGGTGACGAACCCCCTCCAGGTGGGTTGGTGGTTGACCGCAGGGCTCGCGTTCGCGTACCTGGGCGGAGCTTGGTTGCTCGGCGGCCTGTTCGGAGCGATCGCGATCTGGATCGTCGCGTTCCCTCTCGCCCTCTCGTACGGCGCTCGAAAGTCGGAAAGGTTTCCCCGGGCGGTTGCGCTCGCGTCGGGTCTCCTCATGGCCGGGTTCGCGGCCTACTTCGCGCTGCTCGTGGCGGGCGTGCCGCTCTAGTGACCTGGGGTGGTCACGTCGTTCCCGCTCGCAGACGGTCGGTGTACTGCTTCCGCAGCTTCCCGACCTTCGGCGCGATCACGAACTGGCAGTACGCCTGGGAAGGGTTTCGGGCGAAGTAGTTGTGGTGGTATTCCTCCGCCGGGTAGAAGGTGGCGAGCGGAGCCAGCTCGGTGACGATCTTGCCGCGCCAGAGCCGCTGACTCTCCAGCGAGCGGAGGACCTCCTCGGCGACGCCCCGCTGCGTCTCGTTCTGGTAGAGGAGGATCGACCGATACTGCGTCCCGACGTCGGCGCCCTGCCGATTCTTCGTCGTCGGATCGTGGGTCGTCATGAAGATCGTGACCAGGTCGCGGTACGGCAAGATCGCGGGGTCGAAGGTGATCTGGACGACCTCTGCGTGTCCGGTCCGTCCGCCGCACACCTGCTCGTAGGTCGGGTTCGGCACGTTCCCGCCGGCGTAGCCGGGCATCACCCGGATCACGCCCCGCAGTTCCGAAAAGACGGCCTCCGTGCACCAGAAGCACCCGCCTCCTACCGTAGCGACCGAGGACGCGGTGGACGGGCGCGAGCTCGACGGTTCGCTCATCGCGACGGTCGATTCCTTCGGGGCGGATGAGGCTGACTCTTGGACCGGGTGCGGGGAGTTCCCCCTCGCCGCGAGTCGAACGCCGCCAGCCAAGCACGGCCCGGGAGGGGCCGACCCACCGTCTCGAAGCGGGCCTCCCGGATCCATCGTACTCGGAGGAGCTCTCCGAAGGTCGACCGGAGTTCCGCCTGGGTGATCCGTCGCGGTCCTCCCCAATCGAGCGGTTCGTGCTCGGAGAAGCACAAGACGAAGAACCGACCGCCCGGACGCAGCGCCGCCGCGACACCGGCCGCGTACACCGGTCGATGGGGGTCCAGGAACGTATGGAAGAGTCCGCAGTCGACCAGCGTATCGAACGTCTCCCCGAGAGCCGGCAGCTCGAGCGCGCTGGAGACCACGAAGCGGACGGGGGCCCTCGGCGGGCCGACCTTGGCGCGGGCCTTCTCGATCGCCTTGGGAGAGAAATCGAGCGCCCAGGTCTCGTGCCCATGGCCGGCCAGGTAGAGCGCGTTCTCCCCGGTTCCGCATCCCAGGTCGAGCACTCGTCCTCGGATCTCCCCCGCCTCCTCGAGTCGGACCACCTCGCCCTGGGGTCGCGGGATGTCCCAGAGCGGAGTCCCTTCGTAGGCCTGGTTGAAGAAGTGCACGGGAAGGGATGGGACCCCTGCGAAATAACGGTCGTGCGGGACCCGGCGGGCCGCGCGTGCGGCACGCCCCTTATCAAGCCGAACGGTTGGCTCCTCCCCAGCGATGTCCGGCTCCCCCGTTGCGCCGCGGGTCGAGGATACGAAGGGGGCCGGAAGGCTGGCACTGGGCGCGGGTCTCGGGATCGTCGCCGCCCTCATGACCCTCGTTCTGCCGTCGCTCTTCCTCTGGCTGGCCTTGTACGCTCCCGGCGGGTTCTTCAGTCTCGGGACGACGCTCGTCCAAACCCTATCGATCCTCATCCTGGCCGGTGCGATCCTCTTCCTGCTGTGCCTATTCACCTATCGTCTCGCTTTCGGCGCTCTCCGGAAGGTCGACGCCCGATTCACGGCCGCCTCCGTCCTCTGCCTGATCGGGTCGCTCGGGTTCCTACTCCTCGTGATCGCGGCGGCTCTGCTGCTCGGTTCCACCAGCGCTCTCGTCCAGTGCATGCACGGGCAGCCCTCGCACGCGCTCTCGTGCTTGCGATCCTCCCAGCCTCTCGGGGCGTACACCGCGCTCGCCGGCTTCTGGCTGGGTTGGCTCGGCGGGGTCGGGATCGTCATCGGACTCAGCTCCGCCGGGCACCGGTTCGCGCGCGCCTCCCTCTACGGAGGCGCGGCATTCTACGCGCTGCTGCTGTTGGTCCTCGTGGGCCCCTTCCTGTCCCTGGTCTATCCGGTCCCGGGAGGAGAGTACCTGCTTCTCGTCGCCCCCGCTCTCGCGCTCCTCGCTCCCGCGTTCGTGCTGGCGGGAAGCCGCACGCCCCCCGCCACCGTGCGCCGCGCCTAAGATCCGGCGACGACCCCCGAACGTCCCGGAACCCTCCGGGTCCCCGAACCCTCATCCCCCGCAGGGGCTACTGGGGTCATGGCCGATTCCGCCGAGCTCTACTACCTTCCGATCAGCCACTACTGTGTCTCCGCCGAGCGCATGCTCGCGTTCAAGGGGATCCCGACAAAACGGGTCTATGCGGCCTACCACGACCGGCAGGAACTGTTGCGCCGGACGGGGCAGGACTATGTGCCGACGCTGATCTGGAAGGGAAAGGCCGTGACGTGGCGGGAGATCCCGGAGTTCTTAGACCGGATCCGACCCGATCCTCCTCTGCTTCCAACCGGACAGGAGGGACTGGCCCGCACGCTCGAGAACTGGGGCCATCAGGTGCTGGAGGAGCGGGTCTGGCGGGCCGTGGTGACCCAGGCCCTCCAGGTCCTTCGTTCCGACGAGGAACGCTGGGTGTTCGAGGAGATGCAGACGCGCGCTCGAGGACCGTGGAAGGTGCTCCAAGCCCGGCGCCCCGAGTTCGTGAAGGAGTTGCAAGAATACTTCGGCTACCTCGACGAGATGGTGCGGGGGCGGGAGTGGCTGCTGGACCGCCCCTCCCTCGCCGATTTCGGTGTGTACGGCGGGTTGTCGCCCTGGCTCACCGTCGGGGAGAAGGTCCCGAGCCGGTTCCGCGCGCTCCGAGCGTGGGCGGCTCGAATCGAGGGTCTGTAACCCTCCTCCTCGGTGCGTCTACTCGAGGAGCACGATTTCGGTCGCCGGGGCGACGAACCCGTGGGTCCGGTGCGAGCTGTCGCAGTACGGTTTGTTCGCCGAGTGCCCACAGCGACACAGATCGGCCACGACCTTACCGTCCACGAGGACGAGGTTCGACGCATTCTCCCTCGACCGGATCACGATCTTCGGCATAGAAGCTCGATCCACGTAACCCTCCGGAAGTAAAGGAGTTCGGTGGCGCGCAGGTAACGCCGCCTCCGCTTGTTATGTAGACCGGGCTCTTCGACCATCTAGGGTACGACCATGAAGGTAGGGATTCTCGGATCGGGGGACGTGGCGAAGGCGTTGGGCACCGGGTTCATCACGGCGGGGCATACCGTGCGACTCGGTTCGCGGACTCCCGAGAGTGAGGGCCTTGTGGCCTGGAAGAAGAAAGTCGGCGCGAACGGTTCGACCGCCTCGTTCTCCGACACCGCCCAGTGGGGCGAGATGCTCGTGCTCGCGACCCGGGGCGTGGAAAATGCGAGCACTCTCCAGCTCGCGGGCCCGAAGCACTTCGCGGGCAAGGTCGTCATTGACGTGACGAACCCGCTCATCATGGCTCCCAACTCACCGCCGGCCCTGGCCGTCGGGCTCACCGACTCGGCGGGCGAAGGAGTCCAGCGTCTCCTCCCGGGAGCGAAGGTCGTCAAGGCGTTCAACTCCGTCGGAAACACCCTCATGTTCCGCCCCCAGCTCCCGGGGGGACCTCCCACGATGTTCTACTGCGGGAACGACGCGGGCGCGAAGCATCACGTCGCGGAGATCCTCACGGCGTTCGGATGGGAGTCGATCGACGTCGGAGGGATCGAAGCCTCTCGATTCCTGGAGCCGCTCTGCCTTCTCTGGGTGTCGTCGGCCATGAAGGCCGGGAACTGGAACATCGCGTTCAAGATCCTCAAGAAGTGACCCCCCCGCGACGCGGCCGCTGGTGAAAGGGGCCCTCCACCCGTCCTTGAGCATACGGAGTCTCGGGCCCCGCCGTCTCTAGCGGCTGGCACGAGGAGCGGAAGTGCTTCCGCGTCCGGAGGCTCGATTCTCCGGGTTCAGGTCAGGATGATCCACAGGGGACCGTTGTAGGAGGAGTCGGGCAAGTTTACGGTGAAGTTCAGGAAGTTCGTGACGTTCGCCGGGGTGATGAGTGGGGTGTTGGCGTCCGTGATGCTGAATCCCGACGTGTTCGTGGTCACCGTGTGAACGACGCAGGCGGCGGTGTTGCTCCCCGTCGTGTTGTTCCCATAGTTGTAGTAGCTGAAGGCGAGGGCGCCTCCGGGGGGTTCACTGAACCCGCTGTCGGTCAGCCCGTTCCACCCGCAGGTGTTGTCGGGGGAGCTGAACTCGATGATCGTGACGTTGACGGTCTGGTTCGTCGCGAAGAACACGAGGCCAATCAATCCGATCACGATGATGACCACGACCACCACCACGACGATACGGATCCCGGATCGGCGTCGGGGGGGAGGGGCGCTGGGGCCGCCGCTCGGGGCGGAAGCCCAGGTCGGCTGGAATGACGGGGGTGCGGAGGACGAGCTCGGGAGCGGGGGAGCCGACGGAGCCGTCGCCATGGACGTGCCGCAATACTGGCAGAACGCAGCTCCGGGGGGATTCTCCCCGCCGCATTTCATGCAGAACCGCGCGGACATCGCGACCCCCCGGAGGGCGGCCTATACTTAGGGCCGTCGGACGGGAGAGCGAGCAACGGAGCGACCGGCTCGGTCCCCCCGGGCGTTTCCTGTGCTCCAAAAAGGACTATACCCAGAACCTCGAGCCCTACCCGTGATTGAATTGTCGCGCGGCCCCTCTACGGGCCGCTCCGGCGCTCGGGGGAGGCGGAGGAGTCGTGTACGATGAGGTGCGGATCCGCGACTTGAGCCGCCCGCCGATCTCGGAGTGGACTCCCCCGATCGGAGCGATGGGAGGTCCCCCGGCACACGAGCTGTACCGGGACCTCGTCGCCCACGGAGGGCTCCGCCTCCTCAAGGATCGGGAGGGTAACCCCTGGGTAGAACTGCAGGACGGCGAACGCCGTCACCGATTCCCGGTTCCCGGGACCGCGCTCCGCGGCGCCCTGGACCGATTCCGCATGCGTCGGAACCTTCGTCCGGTTCCCGAGGGTGACCTGGATGACTTTGCGCGGGTCGTGCAGGCTCGGGTTTCGGACCCGGATGTGCGCCTCCCGAACGTCGACCCGAGCGTTCCCGAGGGGGAGGCGTCCCCCCCCGAGGAGGAAGTCGACGCCGCGACGAACCCCGATGCCGCGCCGGAGGACGAGGTCGGCGACAGCCGACTCGACCGGGAGCTCGAGGCGGTCCTCGCCGAAGTGCGCGCGGTCCGGGACGGCCCGCAACCCCCGCCGCCGCGCTGGTACCTGGTCGGTCCTGGCCCGACCGCCGCACCCCGCTCCCTGGACGGGAGGCATCCCTTGCCTCTACCGGATCTCTCGATCTCCGGAGGTCGACAGACCTCGCCCTCGACGGACCCCACGCTCCCGAAGTACCTCCGGGTGCTCCGCGGTCTCGTGGAGGGGGGCGGCTGGTTGGGGACCCTCGGCGAGCTCGGGGAGCTGACGGGCGAGGATCCCGAGGTGGTGTACGATTCGCTGCTGAAGTACCATTACGATCTGACGGGAAACAACCTGGTCGTAGCGCCCGTCGAGGTGGAAGACGGGTGGAAGTGGTTGATCGTCGACCGGAGCCGGCTCCGGTCCTCGCCGTCCCCCGAACCGGGTCAGCTGGGACCCGTCCCGCCCTGAATCTGGAACTTGCTCGCGAATTGCCCACCCCCGTCGAGGGGACCGACGACCCCTCGTCCCAGGATCCCTCGGGTGGGGGAGCCCACCGACAGGAGGGGAGCGCACGAGGAGGGCTCGGGCCACGCCGAGCGCGTTCTCGGAAGATGGCTTGAGTCGACCTTTTCTCTTCCCCTCGGTAAGGACCCGGACGGAACGGCCGGCATCCGACAGGGGCAAGTATGGTGGATTTCGAAAACGTGGCCTTGTGGACGACCGTCGCGACCTGGGTCCTGGCCGTCGGTACCCTGGTCGTTCTGTACTGGCAAACTCGTCAGGCCGGCCAGCTGCACTCCTCCAATGCCGTGATCGAGCTACGGGACCGATTCGACCTGCCCCGAATGCGTCGATTACGGCGTCAAACCAGCGAACGCCTCCTCCGAAACGAGGAGGCCGATATCGCAAACCTGGAGGTCCCGATCTTCTTCGAGTTGATCGGCGCCCAGACGAAGCGAAAGATCCTCGACGAGGAGATGGTCTGGGAGGCATTCGGGGGCTGGATCACGAGCTACTACCACGCGATGCGCAAGCCGGTGGATCGGATCCGTCTGCTCCGGGAGGCCGCGCACGATCCCCTCCTGTTCGGCAAGTTTGAGTGGTTGAATGACCGCATCGTGGCTCTCGACCGTAAGGCCCTCGGGGACGAGTACTCCTCCTCCGTGGCGGCGTTCGAAGACAGTGGGTTGCTCCTTCGGCGGGAGTCGCTCCTCGACCCGGAATAGGGGACGCTTCGGGGACCGACCGTCAAGGGGGGACGGCCTTGACCCCCGGTCGGTTCGGGTCCGGAGGGATCTCCCCGGGCCGCGTTTCCTGGAGGAACTCCTTCTCCTCCCACATGTCGAACGCGATCGCCGTCGCGGCCATCTGGGTGATGATCCCGAAGGCGGTCGTGACGTGGATAAGGAGGATCAGGTTCCACCCGGTTACGCCGGTGAAGACCGGCCAGCCGGCTCCGACATTGAAGACGAGCAGGAGACCGAGAACGGCCATCATGATGGACATCGTGAACGTCGCCGAGACGATCCGCTTGATCCGTCCCGGGACGGTGGTCCGCCGGAGGGCGTGGTAGTTGTAGTACGCGAGAGGGATGATCAGGAAACCGAGCGCGTAGTGGCCGTAGAGGACCCCGGGCCGTCCTTGTGGGACCATCGACAACAGGAATTCTAGGAAGACGACCCAGATCGCACCGTAGAGAGACCCCCAGAGCCGCATGGACCCTTCCGGGATTCGAGAGGCAGAATCGAAAGGTCAAGCCTCCGTCCATTCCGATTGACGTGCTCCTCGGCGAGCCCAGAGGGTCCGGAAACCAACCCCCCGGCTCAAGCGTTAAGCGCCGCACGCCCTCCGCTGTCGGAGGAACCAGTGCGAGCGTTTGTCAAGACCCGCCGGGCCCCCGGAGGCGACCTCATGACGGTGCCGGACCCGGTGCCGGGCACGGGCGAGGTCCTCGTGGCCGTCCGGGCGGCTTCCGTCTGCGGTACCGACGTTCACCTCTGGGAGTGGAACGAGTGGGCGCAGACCCGGGTCCAGCGGGTACCCCTGATCCTGGGACACGAACTCAGCGGAGAGGTCGTCCGCGTGGGAGCCGGGGTCAAGAGCCTGGCCGTGGGCGACCACGTTTCCGCGGAGACCCACATCGCGGACGGTACCTGTTACCAGTGTCGTACGGGTCGGATGCACATCTGCGAGAACGTCCAGGTGCTCGGCGTGGACCGGGACGGTATCTTTGCCGAGTACGCGGTCCTCCCCGAGCTCAACGCGTGGCGGAACGACCCGGCGCTCGACCCGTCGCTCGCCTCCATCCAAGAACCTCTCGGGAACGCCGTCCACTCTCTCCTCCCCGAGGACAACGTGGAGGACCTGGCGGGAAAGAGCGTGCTGATCACCGGCTGCGGACCCATCGGGCTTCTCGCGATCGCGGTCGCGAAATCCTTCGGCGCGACCAACGTCATCGCGACCGAGGTGAACCGAGTGCGGTTCGACCTGGCTCGAAAGATGGGCGCCGACCTCGTCCTCAACCCTCGCGAGGAGGGCGCGGGACTGGTGAAACGGATCCGCGACGCGACAGACGGCCGTGGCGTCGACGTGGCGACCGAGATGTCCGGCTACGCGGGCTCCCTTCCCGTCGTCTTTGACGCCCTTCGTCCGGGGGGTCGAGTCTCCCTCCTGGGTCTGTTCGACGGACCGGTATCGCTCAACTTCAACGACGCGATCATCTTCCGCGCCGCCCGGATCCATGGGATCTTTGGGCGACGCATGTTCGACACGTGGTACACGGTGGCCGGTCTCTTGAAGAGCGCCGCCTTCCGGGAGAAGATGGGCGCCATCATCACGCACCGAGTGCCCATCTCCGAGCTCGGACGCGCGATGCAGTTGATCGAATCGGGCGAGGCGGCCAAAGTGTCGCTCATCGCTAAGTGGTGACGCCCATGCGGGATCCCACCTCCTTCCTTCGGTCCGAGTACGACGACCTCGTCCGTGCCGACCTCGACTGGAAGTTGCGGCTGCTGGGCGGTCCGAGCCTCCCGTGGTCGATCGTCGACGGCAAGAAGGTTCTGATGTTCTGCTCGAACAACTATCTCGGGCTCAGCAACCACCCGGCCCTGAAGGAGGCGGCTCTCGAGGCCATACGGACGCACGGCGCCGGCTCCGGGTCGGTCCGTCCGATCGCGGGCAACATGGACCTCCACGTGGAGCTCGAGCGCCGTCTCGCCCGGTTCAAGGGGGCCGAGGCTTCGCTCGTCTACCAGTCCGGCTTCGCCACGAACAGTGGTCTCATCCCGCAGCTGGTCGGCGAAGGTGACCTCGTCATCAGCGACGAGCTCAACCACGGCAGCATCATCGACGGAGTCCGCCTGTCCCGCGCCGAGCGCGGGGTCTTTAAGCACGCGGACACGGCCGACCTCGAGCGCGTCCTCCTCGAGGCGGAACGCCACGCCCCGACGTATCGCCGGATCCTCATCATCACGGACGGTGTCTTTTCCATGGATGGGGACATCGCGCCCCTCGACCGGATCGCCGCCCTCGGCCAGCAGCACGGAGCGATGGTCTACGTCGACGACGCTCACGGAGAGGGCGTTCTCGGGGAGGGAGGGCGCGGCGTCGTGTCCCACTTCCATCTCTCGCGGGACGAGGTCCAGGTCGAGATGGGCACGTTCTCGAAGGCGTTCGGCGTCGTGGGGGGCCACATCTCGGGCTCGCGCGACCTCGTGAACTTCGCGTACAACAAGTCCCGGACCTGGTTGTTGAGCGGCTCCCACCCACCGGCCACGGCGGCCGCCTGCCTCGCGGCCATCGACGTCCTCGAGCGGGAGCCCGAGCACGTCCGTCGGCTCTGGGAGCACACTCGGCGGTTCAAGAAGTCCATGACCGAGCTCGGGTTCGACCTCGGCCGGAGCGAGACGCCGATCACGCCGGTGATCGTGAAGGAGAGCAGCCTGGCGAAACGCCTCAGCCAACGCCTCTTCGAGCTCGGGGTCTTCGCCTTGCCGATCGTGTACCCGATGGTCGCCAAGGACAAGGCCCGGATCCGGACGATCATGAACGCGGCGCTCACGGCAGAGGACGTCGAGTTCGCGACCGCCGCGTTTGCCAAGGCGGGAAAGGAACTCTCGATCATCTAGCGCCCCGGTAGGGCCGACAGGGGCGGCGACCCCCTCGCTCAGGTCGACTAGGCGGAGCGGCCCTCGGCCTGGGCCCGTGCGAGTCGCGCTCCCTGCACCATGGCCTCCAGCTTCGCGTACGCCACGTTGAGACTGCGGGTACGAAGACCGCAGTCGGGGTTGACCCAGATCTTGGAGGGGTCTCCCAGGTACTTCGCGGCGCGTCCGATGCGTTCCGCCACCAACGGGGGGGTTTCCAGGGTGTCCCGATGCACGTCCACGACCCCGAGCCCGATCGAACGGGTGTCCGAATACTCGCGTAGCACCTTGAGCACCTCATACCCGTCGTGGCCGTCGGAGTCGCGGTTCGCGAACTCCCACGCCCATTGGCGACAGGCCTTGGCCTCGAGCAGAGCGGGGAGCAGGTCCTGGTACCGAGAGTAACAGATGTGCATCGAGAACTCGGCGTCCAGCCCCCGGGTCGCCTCATTGAACCCCTCCACGACGAGCGGGGCCTCGTCGGGGTGGGTGCCCGCGGCGGGCTCGTCGATCTGGATCACTCGACAGCCGTGCTCGATGAGGGCGCGGAGGGTGGGTCGCAGGACCTTGCTCGCCAGATCGACCACGAGCTCCCGCTGGGCGGCCCGGCGCTGGGCGCGTCCCTTCCAGCCGGGCTGGCGAGCGAGATAGTACTCGTTGTAGCTCCAGTCGGCAAGGGTGTACGGGCCCGTGACCGGCAGCTTGACGGCCACCCGCGCATGATCGCGGACAAAATCGTACTCCTCGAGGTGGTAGGGGGCGACGAGGTCGACGGGGTTGACGACCGTTCCCTTCCGGTAGTACTTGGAATCCCACGAGCGCACGTGTCCCTGGAACTCGACGCCGGTCATCTGGCGGACCGCGTACTCGTACATCTCGACCCGGCGGGCCTCCCCGTCGTAGACGCGGTCGAGACCGGCGGATTCGAGGAAGGCGATGGCGAACGCCGCCCGCAAGTTCTGCAGGGTCGCTACGTCGGGATGGCGAAGGACCTCTTCCGGGACCGGCCCCAGACGGGCGAGGAAATGGAGGCGGTCCTCCCATTCTCCGAGCGCCTCGAGCGAAGGTTTCTGGAGGCTACCGATTTCCTGGCACGGGAACAGCGGAGCGCTCACGTGATCCCCTCCCTCAGGAGAGCATGCCGCACATCGGAAAGGCGGAGCAGCTTCTGCTCGGCGGGGCGGGCGGGGAGAAGGTCGAGGGGAGCACCCGGTCCGAGCCATACGCTCGAGGAGGGGCGCCGGCGCAGCGCTTCCCGGACGACCCCGACGGTCTCGCTGAGGCTTTCCGGTAACGTGGTCCTGGGGTCGACGATCCCGAGGCCGAGTCCGAGCCGCGCCGGACCCGGACGGAGCGTTTCGGGTTCGGTGTCGGTCAGGTCGATCCCGACGACCGACACGGGGAGACGGTCGAGCAGGGGCAGCGCCGGCCCCGCCTCCGCCCCGAACGTCCAAACGATCGTGGTCGCGGACGGGTTGGCCTCGGCGATGGATCGGTACGCCTCCGAGACGCCGTCCTTCTCCCTTCCCTCGGGAGGCGCCGTGACGAGGATCGGGTCGGAGAACTGGAAGACGCCAAACCCGGACCCGTTCAACTCCCGCACCTCTTCCGCAAGGAGGTGGCCGAGTTGGCTTAGCAAGTCCACGTCGGGGACATCCGAACGATTCTCCAGGACCTTCAGGAGGGTGTATGGGCCCGGCAGGATCACCCGCGCCACACGCGCGCGGGAGGCGAGGGGAGGCGGGAGGCGGGCGGCGATCGCACCGGGAGTCCGTCGGGGGGGAGAAGCCAGGAGCGGCTGCCGGAAGAAAGTGTTGGTCTCCAGCCACCGGGTCAGCGGTCCGACGCTGAACCCGCCCCAGGTCTCCGCGATGGGGCGGAACAGGTCGTTCCACCGAAGGTACCCCGCCGTCACGTTGGTGAAGAGTCGCTCCTCGAGGGTCACGAGTTCGTTCTCCGCCTCGACGTACGCCTTTTCGACGAGCTCGGGCGTGGTGCGCCGGCGGTCGAGGTCCCGCGTGGCCGTGATGAGCCGCTCGGAGCGGGGGAACGGCGAGGTGAGGCCGGCGTGAACCGGAACGGGCGCCGCGTTCATCCGGCCCTCGACGTCGCGGGCGAAGTTCGGGATCCGGGAGCGGGAAGCACGCCACTGAAGGCGCTCGCGAGGTCCCGGGCACTGACCAGGTGACGCGCCGACACTTGCTCGACGCTCACCCCCAGGGGTACCCCGGCCGAACCGATCGCGGAAACGACCTCGGTCCAGACACTCAACGCGAGCTCCACGGTGCGCCGTGAGAGCGCCTGCTCCTCTTGAAGGAGTGCGTGCTCGACCTCCTCGGGGAGGTTCGCTCCGAGCCAACGGACGAACTCGATGTCGTCGTCGTCGCCCAGCGGGGCGAAGCTCAGGACGACGGTCGCCGGGGCAATCTCAGCCTCCCGGCAGAGTCGGCCGTATTCGCGGACGGCGTCGATCACACCCTGAGCTTCGAAGAGGAGCTGGGTGGTCAGGAACCCCGCCCCGGCCTGCGTCTTCCGCAGCATCCGGGCAGCCTCGTCCAATCGGTGGGGAATCGCAATGTTGCCCACCACACCGCCCACCGAATGGAGGATCGGTCCCACCGTCCGGTCGGCCTCCTCGACCGGCGGGCCCGGATAGGGAATGCGACTGCTGGACCCACCCACCAGGACTACGTTGTGGACCCCCATCCGAACGGCTCGCTCCGCCCAATCCCGTAGGGCGGCTACGCTCGGAAAGTGGGCGACCACCTTCGTCACGATGCCCGGATGCCCCGTTCGGCTCGTCAGATGCACGACGTATTCCCGGGGATCGTACGACCGGTAGCGGGGACGGCCCTCGTGGTTCTCGTCGACGAGCTCCGGGACGTACACGGCATCGACCCGGGGGAGCTTGAGGAGGAGCGCGGCGGTCTCGTCTACTCGCTCCGCGATCCGATGCGCCGGGCTTCTCAGCGAGGGCAGGACCGGTGCGAAGAACAGGGGAAAGTCGGCCAGGGCCTCCCGGAGAGAGCGTCGCTTCATCCGAAATCAACCCGCCTCGGGAACTCGCCGAGGGTACGCTTGGGGAGAAGGAGGACGTCCCCTGCCTACCCTTCCCAGCGCCATTCGACCACGCCTCAGAGGTACCCCCGTGCCAGTGGACACGGGGGGATTTGAATCGTAAAGGGTCCGGACATCCCACATTTCGGCCAATCCTTATCTTCCCGGTCTTAAGGAGGTCTCCCACAAAGGGTGAGGAGGGGCCTATCTCCGCCCTTCGGGAGACGTCCCAGTCTACCGACGCCCATCCCACGCCAGAATGTTCTTGAAACTTTCGTGTCCCAGTGCGCTACTTCTGAGAAATGAGACCATTAGAAGAAAGCCGAGTTCGTTAGACTGGTACGCTGTCCGCCGATGGACCCTTGGGCCGATCGAGGACTCCGACCTCTTAGACGGTGTCGTGGAGTCGGACCGGCGGACCCGGGAGCAGGCAATCAAGACGGTTGTCGAATGCGTCCGACTCCCGGACCGATCTGAACGGGTTGAACCCCCACCTCGAACTCCATGACCCGTGCGGCGCTCGGGTCCCCCCATGGTGGCGCCCTCTTCGGATAGGACATCCGGAGGCGTTTCAGGATCGCCCCCGCGGTCCGCTCCTCGACCCGGTCGAGGCCGTCAATCTCGAAATCGAGCAACCCCTCGACCACGACCCGAAATCTTCCCTTCCCCTCCCGGCAGACGCGGGCGATCCATTCGGCCACGCAACGCTGAACGCCCTTCGGGGGGTAACCACTCAGGTTTCTGGAGCTCTTGAGGGTGCTCCGAATGCCGGGTAGCCTTTCCCGGTGAGCGCGTCGCCCACCACTCGCAGAAACTCGACGCCTCGCTTACGACAGGTCCGATAGACGGTCAGCAGCCGTTCCAAG
>DATGZO010000011.1:0-19442 GCA_035297105.1 Thermoplasmata archaeon | reverse complement strand
GTGGTCCTCTAGACCTCGCGGTACCGGGCGGCGGGACGTTTCGGGTCGGCGGATGTATCGAACCTTGCGGCTCTGCACCGGCGGCGGAGGGTTCGAGGCGGTGCCGGACCCGCCGCGCCGGCTCGACCTGGCCCACATTCGGACCTCTCTCGAACGCGAGGGCGTGTCGGTCGTCGACGCTCGGGTCATGCTGATCGCAGCGCTCGGGTCGGAAACGACCATCAGCCGGGCCGGCCGGGTGCTGATCAAGACCGATGACCCGAAGCAGGCCGACCGGGTCTTCCAGAAGCTCCGCCCTCTCCTGGATGACGACGCTCCGACGCACTGACACCACGGGACCGGGACGCTAGGTTATTTCCGCCACTCGCCTAGCTCGTTCGAGGAGATTTCATGCGAGAGACCTGGGTGGTCGGGGCGGCGTCGAACCGCTTCGGCAAGATGAAAGAAAGCGGCCGTGAGGCCGCCACCCGCGTCGCGCTCGCCGCCATCGAGCAGTCGGGCTTGCAAGCCAAGGACCTCGGTTATACGTTTGTGTCGAACTGCTTCGGGATCGCGGAGCACCAAGCCCACGTCGGACCGCTGATCAACGGGGGACTCGGGATCCCCGACGTCCCTTCGTGCACGATCGAATCGGCCTGCTCTTCCTCGAGCGCCGCGCTCCACGAGGCGTTCGTCCAGGTCGCCGGTGGCTTCGTCGACGCGGCCCTCGTCGTGGGAGCCGAGAAGCTCTCGCACTTGGACACGCTCGCGGCGACGAGCTACTTCGCCATCGCGGCGGATTACCCCTTTGAGACGAAGAACGGCGCGACGTTCCCCAGCTTGTATGCGACGCTCGCGAATGCCTATCAATCGACGTACCCGACCAAGCCGGAGATGTTCGGGGCCATCGCGGTTCGGGACCATGAGAACGCCGCGCATAACCCGCACGCGCACTTCCAGAAGCCGATCTCGATGGACACGTACCTCGCCTCGCCGGTCATCGCCTCTCCCCTCCGGCTCTACGACTGCTGCCCGTTCTCGGACGGCGCTGCGGCGGTCGTCGTGGCGGCGAAGGAACGCATCGGAACTCCCAAGTCGGAGCCCCTCGTGATCCGAGCCTCTGCGCGCGCGGGGTCGATCACGGAGATGCAGGACCGGCCCGACCTGTTGGGCCTGCCGGCGACGCGGACGGCCGCGGCGAAGGCGTTCCGCCAAGCCCACCTCGAGCCGAAGGACATCGATTTCGTCGAGCTGCACGACTGCTTCACCATCGCAGAGGTCCTCGCGCTCGAGGATCTCGGGTTCTTTCCCCGGGGGACGGCGGCGCCGGCCGCGCTCGAGGGAGTGACGGCGCACGACGGCAAGCTGCCGGTCAACCCCTCCGGCGGCCTCAAGGCGAAGGGCCACCCGGTCAGCGCCACCGGGGCCTCCCAGGTGGTCGAGATCTTCGAACAGTTCAACGGACGGGCCCAGGGGCGCGAGGTCCCCAAGACCGAGGTGGCTCTGGCTCACAACGTCGGCGCGACCGGCGGATCCTGCTCGGTTCACATCTTCTCCCGTCGGTAGGGGCCCCATGGACGACGCTATTCCGAGCGCATCGCACACCGTCGATGAATGGATCCACGGGTACGAGGAGGGGGAGATCCTCCGGGGGTTTCGCTGCACCCACTGCTCCTTGATCACGGCCACGTGGGGCCTCGCGTGCCCCCGCTGCGGACAGCGTACCCTGGAGGAGCACACGCTCGGTCGCACCGGCCGAGTGGTCGCCTTTACGATCCTAAACGTGCCGGGCGACGAATTCCTGAACGACGCCCCGTACGCGTACGTGGTCGTGGAGCTCGACGCCGGCGGCCGCATTACCGGTTGGATGCCGAGCGTCAAGTCGGTGGACGACCTCACCATCCACCAACGGGTCCACTTCGTGCCGGGCTACAAGCCCGGTGTCCAGTTCGCCAAGGATGCTCCCCCGGAGTGAATCGTCGATGGGGGGATCGCTGCAATCCACCCCCGAGCGGGTCTGGCTGAAGAAGTACGGACAGGGTGTTCCTCCGACCATCGAGATCCCCAACCTCCTGCTTCCCGACCTGATCGAAGCCAGCGTCCGGCGATATCCGGACCGGATCGCGCTCGTCTATTATGGGGCCACGTGGACGTACCGTCGGTTTTGGGAGGCGAGTGGCCGACTCGCCGCCGCCCTCGCACGGGACGGGATCGGACCGGGCGACCGGGTGGCGATCTACCTGCCGAACGGCCCGCTCTATCCCATCGCCGTGTTCGCCGTGCTCCGGTTGGGCGCGATCGTCGTCCAGGTCAGCCCGCTGTATCTCGGCCAGGACCTCACCCGGATCCTGCGCGACTCCGAGCCCAAGGCCCTGATCACGCTCGAGATTCTCTACCCGAACGTCGCGCAGGTCCGGAGCGAGTATGCTCCTCCCATCGTGGTGGTCGGCCGACTGCGCGAATTCTATCCCTTTCCGAAGAGTCTCTTCGTCAACAGCGTCGTCCAGCGTCAGAAGATGTCGACGGCGTTCCCTCGGGACCCGTGGGTCCGGTCCTGGCACGATATCCTCCGGGCCCCAGGAACTCCTCCACCCTGGACGGGAGACCCCGCCACGACGGTGGCGATCCTGCAGTACACCGGCGGGACCACCGGGCGGCCTAAGGCCGCCATGCTCACCCACCGAAACCTCGTCGCCAACGTCACCCAATCCAACTCCTGGAACACGACGCGGCGGCCCGGCGAGGAGATCATCATGGCGAGCATCCCGTTCTTCCACATCTACGGGCTCACCGTGGCGATGTTGATGGGTTTCGCCGACGGCGCCACGATCATCATCCAGACCCGTCCTGAGATCCGAGAACTCCTCCGGCTCATCGACCGCTACCGCCCTACCCAGTTCCCGGGAGTCCCGGCCCTCTACCAGGCGTTCAACCAGCAGCCGGACCTGGCGAAGTACCGGATCCGTTCCATCCGGTACTGTCTTTCCGGTTCGGCGCCGCTGCCCCTCGAGGTCGCGAAACGATTCGAGGTACTGACCGGGGCAATCATCGTCGAGGGGTACGGACTCAGCGAGACCTCACCCGTGACCCACGTGAACCCGGTAGAGGGCGAGCGACGGGCCGGGTCGATCGGGATCCCGCTCCCGAACACCGACGAGCGGGTGGTCGCGCTCGACGACCCCGGTCGGGTGCTGGGCACCGAAGAGGTCGGAGAGCTCGCGGTCCGGGGCCCCCAGGTCATGCTCGGCTACTACCACCAACCGGAGGAGACCGCCCTCTTCCTCTCGGACGGCTGGTTCCGGACCGGCGACGTCGCGCGGATCGACGCCGACGGGTACGCCTACATCGTCGACCGCAAGAAGGACATGATCAACGTCGGCGGGATGAAGGTCTACCCCCGGGAGGTCGAGGAGGTCCTCTTCCAACACCCCGGGGTCGCCGACGTGGCGTGCGTGGGGGTCCCGGATCTCGAGCACGGCGAGGTCGTGAAGGCGTTCGTCGTGAAGAAGTCCGGTGTCCCGGTCACGGAGGACGAGCTCCGCGAATTCGTCCGGGCGCGGATCGCCCACTTCAAGGCGCCGCGCTCGGTGGAGTTCCGGGACGCCCTGCCGAGGACCGGCGTGCAGAAGGTCCTGCGTCGGGTCCTTCGCGAGCAGGCCGCCGCCGAAGCCGCCGTGGCCCCGCCCCCGTCGGTTACAGGCCCCTCGAAATGAGGTCGCGCGAGATCACGAGGCGCTGGATCTCGTTCGTTCCCTCGAAGATCTCGCTGATCCGTGCGTCCCGGTAGGCCCGTTCGATCGGGGTCCCGCGGATGTAGCCGAGCCCGCCGTGGATCTGGAGCGACTCGTCGATGACCTCGCACGCCCACTCGGAGGCCAGGCACTTCACGATCGCCGCCTCGCGGGTCTTTTCGGCCCGTTCGAGTCGGCTCCACGCCTTCGGGTCCGCGCCCATGCGGTCCTGGTGGGCGGCGGCGTGGTAGACCAGGTAGCGGAGCGCCTGGGCCCGCATCCCCATGTCGGCGAGCTTGAACTGGATCGCCTGGTACTCGCTGATCGGAAGTCCGAACTGGGTCCGGTTCTGGGCGAAATCGAGCGCGAGCGTGGTCGCGACCTCGATCGCGCCGAGCGAGGCCGCGCCGAGCGAGACCCGTCCGACGTCGAGCGCGGTCATGGCGACGTGAAAGCCCTTGCCGACCTCGCCCAAGACGTGCTCGGGTCCGAGCTCGACGTGGTCGAGGATGAGCTCGGCGGTCGACGTCCCGTGCAGTCCCATCTTCTTCTCACACCGTCCGACCTTGAACCCCGGGCGGTCGGTGTCGACGAGGAACGCGGTGACCCCGCCACTCGCACCGAGCTTCGCATCGTTGGCGGCCATCAGGATGACCGTCGAGGCCTCGCGGCCGTTGGAGACGTAGATCTTGTTGCCGGTGAGGACCCACCCGTCGCCCTTCTTCTCCGCGATCGTGGAGACGGCTCCCGAGTCGCTGCCGGATCCGGGTTCGGTGAGGCTGAAGGCGAGGAGCTTCTCGCCCTTCGCCGCCGGAACGAGCCACCGACGCTTCTGGGCTTCGGTTCCGTAGCAGAGGAGCGGGGTCGCGCCGAGCGAGGTGTGGGCTCCGACGATCACGCCGTGGGAGGCATCGACCTTGCCGAGCTCTTCCAGAAAGATGCAGTAGCCGACCTTCCCGAGGCCGAGGCCCCCGTACTCCTCCGGGATGGGGATGCCGAAGTAGCCCTCTTCCTGCATGCGACGGACGGAGGCGGCCGGAAACTCCTCCCGCTCGTCCATCTCGGCGACGATCGGGGCGACCTCCTTCTGGAGGAACGCTCGGGCGGCGGCACGAAAAGCCTCCTGGTCCGAGGTGAAGCTGAATTCGATCGGCATCGTCACTTCCCCTGGAACTTGGGAGGGCGGCGTTCGGCGAACGCCATGATCCCTTCCCCCAAGTCCTCCGACGGGAGCACCTCCGAAGCGAAGAGTTGGGCTTCGATCTCGATCCCCTCGGCGAGCGGCTTCGTGAGGCCTTCCGTGATCGCCCGCTTGGCCGCCTGGACCGCCTTCGGGGCCTTCTGGGCGATCGTGTGGGCGAGGTCGCGGGCCGCCCGGAGCTCTTGCCCGGCCGGGACCACCTTGTTCACGAGCCCGATCCGCAGCGCCTCGGTCGCGGGGATCATCGCGCCGGTGAACATCAGCTCCTTGGCCTTGGGGACCCCGACGGCACGAGGGAGCCGCTGCGTCCCGCCGTAGGCGGGCATGAGCCCGTAGTTCACTTCCGGGGCCCCGAGCTTCGCGGACTCCCCGGCGATCCTCAGGTCCGTCGACAGCGCGAGTTCGAGACCTCCACCGAGCGCGAGACCGTTGATCGCCGCGATCACGGGGGGACGAAGGCCGGCGATCCGCGCGAAGAGGGCATGGCCCCTCCGTACGACCTGCGGGGCCGTCGATAGGTCGAGGGTCGCCATCTCCTTCAGGTCCGCGCCGGCACTGAAGTACTGCCCGTCCCCGGTCAGGATGACGGCCCGCACGCGCCCGTCGGCCTCGATCGCCTCGACCGCATGGTCGAGGTCCGAGAGGAGCGCCGTGCTGAGGGCGTTGACGGGCGGGTTCTTAAGGATCAGGATCTCGACACCGTCCTCCTCGCTCTTTCGGCCCACGAGCCCGTTCTCGGTCATCCGACTCCCTCGCCGTGACGAAGGCGTCGCGAGGCTCTTAACCCATCTCCCCGCGGTGCGGAGGTGACGGTCCGGAGCGAACCCGGGCCGGTCGCCGCGCACCTCATGTAACCGCGTCCGCTCGAGGGCCGTGGTCCGGCGGGAGCTCGTCTCACTCTCCCTCTACGCCCTGCTCGCGAGCAATCGCGGGGGTCTCTTCATCGTCTTCCTTCCGCTCTACCTCGTCGAGGTGAAGGGCGCGACCCTTCCCATCGCGCTCGTCATCCTGAGTCTCGCCTACGTTCCCGCCAGCCTGATCGGGCCCCTCGTCGGGCGTCTTTCCGACCGGATGGGCCGCCGTCGCCCGTTCCTCCTGCTGGGCGAGGCGGCGGCCTTTCCCCTCTTTCTCCTGATCGTGTTCGCTCCCGGCTGGGAGCTCGCCGGTGCCCTATTCATCGGCGCCGAGCTGGCGCTCGCCATCGGCGGACCGGCGTACACGGCCTACGTCGCCGACGTGACGCAAGCCAACGAGCGGGGCGAGGGGTACGGGCTGCTCAACGCGACCTCGAACGGGGGCGCGGTCATCGGGTTCGTCCTGGCGGGGATCGTCACGTTCGAGTTCGGCCTCGCCACGCTAATCCCCTTCGTGATCGCGGTCATGATCGGGACCGTGTCGGTCGTCGTGTTCCTCGTCCCCGACATCCGGGTCCCCCCCACCCCGAAGCGCCGTCCGATGCGGGAGATGGGGCCGGTGGCGATCTTCTCCTTCGCCGTCTCGATCCGGGCGATCGGGAGCGGGGCGGTCGCGGCGTTCTACGGATACCTCGCGGCGAGCCTCGGCGCCAACGACATCGAGGTGAGCATCGTCGCGATTGCGGGCCTCCTCACCGGCACCGTCGTCTCGGTCCCCATCGGACGCTGGATCGACCGTCGGGGCGAGATCCAGGGGATCTGGTACGGGACGGCGCTCTCGCTCGCCTCCTACGGCATCTTCGCCTTCTCGACCGAGTGGGTCGAGACCGTCCCAGGTCAAGCGGTCCGCAATGCCGGTCTCTCGTTCGTCGGTCCGGGCATGCAGGCGTGGGTCGCGCGGGCCGCCCCCGAGGGTCACCGGGCCGAGTACCTGGGGATGTTCGCCCTGATCAACTCGACCCTCTGGAGCCTCGGTCCCCTGGTCGGGGCGGTCGCGATCCAGTTCGGCGGGTACGACGGATTGTTCGCGATGGCCGTGGGCACGACCGTCCTCTCCCTGATCTGGATGGAGTTCCTGTACGGCGAAATGGGGATCCGGAGGCGACTCGCCGGGGGAGCCCCGGCATCCGACGCTCTCGCGAGCCCCCCTCTCCCGCCGGGCTGACCCCTATATAGGCGGGCAGCGTCGCACGGCCGTGCTGCGCCCCACGACCTTCGCCGACGCGGAGACCCCGCTCCAAGAGGCGGAGTACGTGATCGTCGGCGTCCCCTTCGACCGGACGACGTCGTTCCGCCCCGGCGCCCGGTTCGGGCCGGATTCGATCCGCATGCACTCCTGGAACTTCGAGTCCTACGACCTCGAGACCGGCCTCAGTCTCAGCGATCTCGCCATCCACGACCTCGGCAACACCGAGGAGTTCGGGAGCGCCGAGCAGATGGCCGCCTCCCTGCGAGAGGAGATCCGGCCGCTGTACGCGGCCGGCAAGGTGCCGATCGTGCTGGGCGGGGACCACGCCTGCTCCCCTCCCTCGGTCGAGGCGTACCCCGACTCGGCCCCCAGCTTAGGCGTTCTCTACCTAGACGCGCACATGGACTTCCGGTCGAGCTATCTCGGCGACCGAAGGAGCCACGGCTGTTCCTCCCGTCGGATCCTCGAGAAGGTGGGGGCCCGCAACATCGTGGTCATGGGAGTCCGCTCCGTCTCGGCGGAGGAGATGGATGACAACAAGGCGATCGGCATGTCGTACATCACGGCGCACGAGATCGACCGCGAGGGGATCGAGTCCGCGGTCCAGCGCGCGCTCAACATGCTGAAGACCGACCGGCTGTACATCTCGCTCGATATCGACGCGATCGACCCGGCGTACGCCGGCGGGACGGGCACCCCCGAACCGTTCGGCCTCACGCCGCGTGACGTCAAGTACGTGATCGACCAGGCCGCCCCCCGCCTCGCCGGTCTCGACATCATGGAGGTCAGTCCCCACTACGACAACGGGAACACGAGCGCGCTCGCTGCCCGACTGGCCCGCGAGGCGATCGTCCGACGGGCCGCCGCGCTGGGTCGGGCCTAGGGAGGCACCCGATGGCGGAACCGACGGAAGGACCGCCAGTCCACCGGGGAGCGGAGGCCAAGCTCCGCCGCGTCGACTGGTGGGGATTCCCCGCCCTCGTCAAGGAACGGGATGCGAAGAGCTACCGCCCCAAGGCCCTGGACGACCGGTTGCGTCGGGAGCGAACGCGCACCGAGGCCCGGCTCCTGGTCGACGCGCGCCGCCTCGGCGTCCGGACCCCGATCCTCTACGACATCGACCTCGTCCATCACCGGCTGACCCTCGAGGAGATACCCGGGCCCACCCTCAAGCAACTGCTCGAGGACCCGGCACTCCCCTCCGACGACTTGGAGTCCGCGATCCGGTCCTTCGGGAACGCGCTCGGGCGCCTCCACGCCGGCGGCCTCTCCCACGGGGACCTCACGAGCTCGAACGTCCTCTACCCCGCCGGCCCGAACGGCCCTCCGGCCTTTCTCGACCTGTCGATGGGCAGCCGAAGTCCGGGCGTCGAAGAGCTCGGGATCGATCTCCATCTCGTCGAGGAGGACCTAAGGGCCCTCCACGCGAACGCCGACCACTTGGTCCGGGTCTTCCTCGAGGGGTACGCCGTGGGGAACCCGACCGGGTCGGCGGACGTCCGGAAGCGGGCGAAGGAGATCCGCGGCCGGGTCCGGTACGCCTAGTCGGTCACTCGGGGTGACGGACCCGGCCCAGACCGGCCACGAGCGTCCCGGGAAGTTCTTCGATGAGGTCGGTCGCGACGAGGCCGGCCCCCCGACTGCCGGCGACCCGGATCCCCGCCTCCCCGACCCAGTAGGTGGCGAGGCGTGCGGCGTGGGTCGCCGGGAGTCCCTGGGCGAGCAGGGCGCCCAAGACCCCGCCCAGGACGTCCCCGGCGCCCGCCACGGTCTGGAAGGGGGAGTGGTGGCGGTTCTCGAAGGTCGAGACGCCATCCGAGATCACGTCCGGATCCCCCTTCCGCACGAGCGTCAACCCAAACCGCTGCGCCACCGCGGCGACATGGTGCCGCGTCTTCTCGGGGGGGCTGTCCTTCGTGCCCTCGAAGTCGCGGAGGAACTCGCCGACATTCGGGGTCGCGATCAGCGGGGCGGCGTGAGGACCTCCTCGGACGGAGGACGGCAGGGTCCGTAGGGCGTCGGCGTCGACGACCAAGGGGTAGCGGCCCGCGAGCGCCGTCTCCAAGCGTCCGAGCGCCCCCAGCGTGGCCGGGTCGGCGCCGGCTCCCATGCCGAGCACAATCGCTTCCGGCGGAGCGGAGTCGAGAAAGTGGAGGATGGGCTCGACATCCGGGGCGGCGAACGCTCCCGTACCGAACGGACGGACGACCAGGTTCGGGTTGAACGACTGCACCTGCTCCGCAGCGCCGCCCGGAGCCAGCACGGTCGCGCGCTCGGCGCCGGAACGGAGCGCGGCGAGGGCGGCCAGCGCCGGAGCGCCGGCGTACGGACCGCCTCCGATCACGACGACCCGTCCGCGGCGGCCCTCCGCGGTCAGGCTCGTCGCCGGGAAGAACAGGAACTCTCCCGGACCGGTTTCGGCCCACGCCGCCGCCGGGATTCCGATGTCGCGAACCACGACCTCTCCGGCGCGAGTGGCGTCCATTTCGGCCTTGGGCGCGGTGAGCGTGACCGTCCAGGTGGGAACCAGACCGGCCGGGTCGCGAACGCCGGTGGGAAGGTCGACCGCCAGCGTGGGGACGCGGCTCGCGGCGATCGCTGCCACGGTCTCGGAGTAGGGCGACCGCAACGGGCCGGTCTGGCCCGTGCCCAAGAGGGCATCGAGAACGAGAGGGAACGCCGCGAGCTCCTCGGCCGTCGGAACGCCTAGGTGAACGGGAAGGCGCGCCGCGACCCGCTCGAAGCAGCGGCGGGCCGCGTGCGCGTAGATCTGCGAAGGGGGGCGGACGAGCCAGAGCTCCGGGCGGTATCCCCACTCCAAGAGGTAGTGGGCCGCACAGGCTCCGTCTCCCCCGTTGTTGCCCGACCCCACCAGGATCGCGACGCGGGCGCGAGGGCCCGGGAGATGGTGGATCGCCTCCTCGGCAATCGCTCGCCCCGCGCGTTCCATCAGCGCGTCGACGGAGACCCCCAGCGCGCCGGCGTTCGCCTCGACGACCTCCATCTCGGCCGACGACAACGGGCGACCGAGGTCGGCCCACATCGCGACTCTCACGGCGGCGGCGCGGCTTCGGTCCGGGAGTCGCCGGTCTGGAAGAGATTCACGGAGGGCGGGAGCAGGTTGCGACGGGCCAGGTACTGCGCTTGGGTCCGGCTGTACCGGAACAGGATGTCGGCCTTTCCCTCCTGGAATCCCCAGGGGCGGAGGATCAAGAGGTCGCCCTCGCGGATCCACATCTTCTTCTTCATCTTGCCCGTGATCCGGCCCATCCGCGAGATCGAATCCTCGCACATGACCCGGATCCGGGCCGCACCCAAGAGCTGGCTGGCGATCCCGAATACCTCACCACGGGGGCGACGGGGGAGCGGGAGGCGGCCGACCTCTTCCCCGCCCTCCACGACCTCGACCGTGGGGGGAGGCGTCTCTCCCTCGGGGGCGGGCGGAGCCCCTTCCGCGTCGGAAGGAGGAGTGGCGAGCGTCACGGCGTAAGGAGAGGAGGACAGTATTTCAAGTCGGTGCTCGCCGGGGGAAAACACGCCGCGGATTCTCTTCAAGGATCTGCTGCTGCGCGTCGGCCGGTATCGGCAGCGCCCGGAACGCGTCGAAATTGGTGCGGATCTCCTTCACGCCCGGACCGGGCCAGTCGGTCCCGAAGATCGTCTTGTCCGCGAGCCGAGGCAGCGTCGGGAAGTAGTCGAGCAGGCGTGCGGGAGGGATGCCCGAGAGCTCGAGCCAGACGTTGGGGAAGCGACGGGTCAGGAAGACCGCGCTCTCCATCCAGATCGGTCGCCCTCCGTGTGCCAAGACGATGGTAAGATCGGGGAAATCCAACGCGACATCCTCGACCATCATCGGGTCGGCGAACCGGTTCCGGGCGCGGGGGAACACCGACGTTCCCGTGTGGAAGATCACGGGCAGTTGGTGGCGTGCGCAGGCGGCGTACAGCTCCCGAAGTTTCGGCCGCTCCCCGTCGACGTAGGCGTTGGGACGGAACAGCTGGTGGGGCGGGTGGAGCTTGATCGCGCGAATATGGAGCTGCTCGGCGAGTCGGGCGATCTCCTTCGCGGGATCCGGATGGTCGGGGCTCAGGCCGCCGACCGCGATCAGTCGGTCTGGGTCGGTGCGACAGTACTCGCTGACGAAGTCATTGGCCTTCTCGGTGTACCCGATGACCTCGGGCGCCACGTAGTTGACGAGAACGGCCCGCTCGACGCCCGAGGTGTCCAGGTAGTCGAGAAAAGCGGAGGGATCCCGGAGGTAGCGACCTGTCGTCCCTTCGGAGTATCCCAGGAGCTGTACCGCGTCCGGGTGCATCTCCCAGATCGGGTTGATGTGGATGTGGCAGTCGGTGACGCCCATCGGGCGGCCCCACCCGGGCTCCCGATATAAGACGGGCCGGGTCGCGTGCATCGGTGGCCTTAAGACCCATTCCCCACCTCGGAGTGGCGATGGCCACGACGCCCCCGGTCCGTTCGATGCCCAAGTTGCTGAAGGCGACGTACCTGGCGGACCAGGAGTATCTTCTCGACGAGACCCGGGCGACCAAGCTCTTCTACTTTCCGGGACCGTTCTTCTTCACCCTGATCTTCGGGGTGCTCGCCCTGATTACCAAGGGGTCCTCCATCGGCTTCAACACCGACCAGTGGCCCGGGATCCTCAGTAATGTCCCCTCGAACCTTCAAGCCTACGTTGGCGACCTCTTCACTCTCCTCTTCCTGATCGGACTCCTCTGGCTTCTCATCCGCTACTTCCGGTGGCGCTCCACGGTGTACGCGGTCACCAACCGCCGCGTGATCGTCCAGCACGGGATCTTCAGCCGGGACTTCGACGAGATCCCAGTGACGCAGGTGCGAGGGGTGGACGTCCACATGTCCTTCGGGCAGCGTATCCTTCGGTACGGGACCATCCGCGTGAGCTCGGAGGGAGGAAGCCGGGTCGGCAACGAAGACTGGCTCGGGATCCCGAAGCCGTTCAAGTTCCAGAAGATCATCGAGAACGCCCAGCAGGGCGCCTACCAGCCGGTCGTCCCGGCGGGAACCGTACCTCCGCCGCACTAACCGCGAGTGAACGGGTACGCTCACGCACCGTTAAATCCGAATGTCGGCCTCTGGGCTGACGCTCATGGAGGACGACTTTGACGTCATCGTCGTCGGGGCCGGAATGGCCGGTTCGTCCGCCGCGATCCGGCTGGCCCAGGGCGGGGCGAACGTCCTCCTCCTCGAGCGGGGAGCCGAGCCCGGCAGCAAGAACCTCTCGGGTGGAGTGCTGTGGGGCCGTGACCTCGACCACATCCTTCCGAACTGGTCGACCGAAATGCCGCTCGAGCGACATCTCGTCCGCAAACGATTCGGGTTCCTGACCTCCGAGAGTGCGGTCTCGTTCGAACTCGGCTACGGAGCGTGGCGTACTCCCCCGTACGTCGCCCATACGGTCCTGCGCGCCAAGACCGATGCGTGGCTCGCGAAGAAGGCGGAGGAAGCGGGCGCGACCGTGGTCACCTCGGTGCCCGTCGACCGATTGAACTGGGAGGGCACCCGGGTCCACGGGATCGTCCAGGCGGGCGAGACGATGACCGCGCCCGTTACCATCATCGCGGATGGGACCAACTCCCGCGTCAGCCTCGGCACGCCCATCCGGCCGGAGGCCCGCCTCAACGGCGAGGCCACCGAACTCGGGATAAAGGAGGTCTATCGACTCGACGCCGGGAAGATCGAGGAACGTTTCGCGGTCGGTCCGGGCGAAGGGCACGCTGAGGAATGGGTCACGGGCCTGTTCCCTCCCGGCGTGATGGGAGGCGGGTTCCTCTACACCAACCAGGACACGATCTCGGTCGGCCTCATCGTCAACATCCAATCGCTCTTCGGGCGGAGCGTCGCCTCCCACGACCTCATTGAGCGGTTCCGTGCCCATCCGGCGATCGCGGCGCGGCTCAAGGACGCCGAGCTCGTCGAGTACGGGGCCAAGCTGATCGCTTCGGGTTGGGCGAGTCGGCCCGCCGCATTCCAAGGGGACGGGTGGATGGTCGCGGGCGACGCGGCGGGATTCGTGTTCTCGAACGGGATCGTGATCCAGGGAATGAACTACGCGATCCGGAGCGGCCTCCTGGCGGCCGAGACCGCGCTCAGGGCCAAGGCCGACAAGGACCCGTCCGCCGACCGGCTCTCGGACTACTCGCGCCGCCTCGAGGAGACGGGCGTGCTCGCCGACTTCCGTGACTTTGAATCGATGGACCGCGTGAAATGGAATCCCCGCATCTACACCGCCTACCCGAAGTTCGCCACGGAGCTCCTCCACGCGATGATGAGCGAGACCGAGGGGCGCAAGCAGCGGATGCACACGCTCGTGCGGCGCGCCCAGAAGGCCGCGGGGGTCTCGAGCCTGAGTCTCGTCCAGGACGGTTTCGACCTGGTGCGCGGTCTCGGATGACGCGACGGGCCCCCGCTGCGCGCCGCCGCCTTCGACAGAACGTACGGTTCCGCCGGGCGGCCCTCTCCGACCTCGACCTGCTCGTGGAGCACCGGCTCGCCATGTGGCGGGACATCGGCACGCGGAGCGAGGATTCGCTCCGCGACCATGCGCCCGTCTACCGACGCTGGATACGGGCCCTGCTCGCCCGGGGCGAGGTGGAGGCGGTCATCGCGGAGGTGCCGGGCCGACCCGTGGGCTCCGGCGCGCTCTGGTGGATGCCGGCCCACCCCCGGCCGGGTCTCCCGGACCCGGTCGAACCGTACCTCATGTCGATGTACACCGATCCGGAGTACCGAGGCGCCGGTCTCGCTACGGACATCGTCCTCGCCCTGCTCGACCGGGCTCGGCAACGCGGTGCGTTTCGGGCCCTCCTCCACGCCTCGACGCAGGGCCGGCCCGTGTACAAGCGCCTCGGGTTCGAGCCGACCACAGAGATGCGATTGTTGCTGAAGTCGCCGGTCGGCGTGCAGCCGGCGTCGGGGGCGGTCAGGTCGCGCGCGCGCGCCGGATCTCGGCGGTGAGCGCCGGGACGATCTGGAAGAGATCCCCGACGATCCCGTAGTCGGCGACCCGGAAGATCGGCGCGGAGGAGTCCGAGTTGATCGCGACGATCACCCGGGAACTGACCATCCCGACCAGGTGCTGGATGGCGCCCGAGATGCCCACCGCGATGTAGAGCTGCGGTGAGACCGACCGACCGGTTTGGCCGACCTGGAGCGAGGCCGGTCTCCACCCCGCGTCGGTGACCGCGCGCGACGCCCCGACCGCGGCGTCCAGGGACGCGGCGAGCTCTTCGACGAGGCGGAAATCCTCGGCCGTGCGGACGCCCCGGCCACCCGAGACGACGATGGAGGCGTCGCCCAGCGACGGTCCCTGACCCGCACTAGCCCCTTCCAGCGCGGTCCGCTGCGGGGCGAACAGGGTTTCGGGGAGATTCGCGGGGGGGATCGTATCGATCTGAGGAGTTCCGGGCGTCTCCTCCGGGATCGGAAACGCATGCGGTCGGAGTGCGAGTGCGAAGTGCGGGCCGGTGAGCCGTCGGGTCTCGGTGGCCCGTCCTCCGAAGACGGGACGACGGACGCGGATCCCGCCTTCCACCCGGGTCGCCTCGGTCACCCCGCTCGAGACCGCGGCCTTCCAGCGGACGCTTAAACGACCCACGAGGTCGCGTCCGAACGTCGTTCCCCCCACCAGCACCGTGTCGGCGCCCGCCGCGTCGGCGGCAAGTGCGACGGCGTGGGCGGTCGCCGCGACGGGGGCCCGGTCGAGCCTCCCCTCTTCGGCAACGAGGACCCGGGAGATTCCGAGACGGCCGAATTCACCGGCCCCCGCTCTCGCGTGGGCTCCGGCGGCGAACCCGACCACCCCGCCGGGACCGCCCGCCAGCGATCGGGCGACGGAAACGGTCTCGCGCGTCGCGGCAACCAGGTGTCCGTCGACCGTCTCGCCCACCACGAGGACCGTCATGGGAAGACCTTCGCCTCCTCGCGGAGGATGCGGACGAGCGTCTGGGCGGCCTCTTGGGGGGTCTTGTACTCGATCATCCGAGCCCCGTTGCGAGGAGCGGGGAGCTCGAACTTCTCCGGCACGCTCTGGGACGTCGACGCTGCGGGGTCCGCCGGGAACTTCGCGATGGGAGCTTTCCGGGACTTGAGGATGTTCGGGAGTTTCGCCGTCCGGGGGTCGTTCCAAGCTTGCTGAAGTCCGATCACGACCGGGAGCGGAGCCTCCCAGCGCTCGAGCCCCGCCTCGGTGACCCGCTGGAAGCGGAATCGTTGGGTGGTGGCGTCCCATCGGAGGTCGACGACGTATCCCAGGTCCGGCACCCCAAGCAGCTCGCCGAGCGCGCCCGCAAACAGGCCGGCCTCATCGTCCCCGGCCTGCTTGCCGCAGAGCACGAGGCCCGGGGGAGCCGAGCGGAGCACCGCCGCGATCGCGACCGCGGCCCGAACCGGGTCGGCCGCGAGCGGGGCGGTCGCTTCGACCCAGGTCGCCCGGTCGCAGCCCAGGGCGATCGACGCACGAAGGACCTCCTCCGCGCGGGGGGACGGGCCGCAGGTGAGGACGTGGACCGTCGAACCCGGGACCGTTTCCTTGAGGAGGAGCGCCTGCTCTACCGCCGATTCGTCGTATCCGCCGAGGACGAACTTGACTCCCTCGGGGTCGAGCGTCCGGCCGTCGGGAGCGACGCGGAGTCGCGTTTCCGACTCGGGGACGGGCTTGACGCAGACGGCGATCTCCATCGCGGTGCCTCCGCGCTAGGCGTACGCCCGGAGCAGCTCGCGGGCGATGACCGTCCGCTGGATCTCGTTCGCGCCCTCGTAGATCTGCGTGAGCTTCGCGTCCCGAAGTAGTTTCTCGACCGGATACTCCTTCATGTAGCCGTACCCGCCGAACGTCTGGATTGCCTCGTCGGCGACGTGGAGCGCGGCGTCCGAGGCGAAGCACTTCGCGATCGAGGATTCGAGCGTTCCCTTCGACCCGTGGTCGATCTTCCACGCGGCGTGCCACGTTAGGAGGCGCGCGGCGTGAACGGCTTGGGCCATGTTGGCGAGCTTGATCTGGATGGCCTGGTGCTCGGCGATGGGCTTCCCAAAGGTCTGGCGCTTCAAGGAGTAGCCCGCGGCGTGGTCCAGGGCCGCTTGCGCGATCCCCGTCGCGAGCGCCCCGATCGGAGTGCGGGTCTGGTCGAGCGTGCGCATGGCGATCGAGAACCCATCCCCTTCAGCCCCCAAGCGGTCGGCCACGGGCACCCGGACCTGGTCGAACCGGACCGTGCTGGTGGAGGAGGCGCGGTGGCCCATCTTGTCCTCGTCCTTGCCCGGGGCGACGCCCGGAGTGCTGCGCGGGACGACGAAGGCCGTGATCCCCTTGTGTTTCAGGGCGGGGTCGATGGTCGCGAATACGGTGTAGAGCGAGGCGTGCGGGCCGTTCGTGATGAAGCACTTCTCGCCGTCGAGGACGTAGTGGTCTCCATCGCGTCGGGCCCGGGTGCGAAGCCCGCCCGCGTCGCTCCCGCTCGATGGCTCAGTCAAGCAGAACGACGCGAACTGATACTCGGCGCAAAAGGGGGCGAGGAATCGCTGCTTCTGTTCCGGGCTCCCTCCGAGCAGGATGGGCTCGAGGGCGAGACAGTTGGCGATGACGGACGTGGTCATTCCGCCGCACGCGTACGCGAGTTCCTCGACGATCAGGCACTGGTCGAAGACGCCGAGTCCACTCCCGCCGTACTCGGCTGGAACGTTCAGGTTCATGAGGCCGAGGTCGAACGCCTTTCGGTAGATCTCCTCGGGGAAGCGCGCGTTCTTGTCGCACTCTGCGGCGTGCGGGGCCATCTCGGTCCGGGCGAACTTCCGTGCGAGGTCCCTGAGGCTCTCCTGCTCCGGGGACAACGAGAAATCGGGCATTCTATCGAGGTCCGCTCGACCACCGGAACGCGCTATATCACGGCTTGGGTCCCGTAGGCTCTGAAACTTAACTTCGGCGGGAGGCCGTCTTGAAACAGAACGTGCCGGCCCGCCTGGGGCCTGAAACAAATCCCTCCATTACTGGGGAGATCAGCAGGAGTTTCGGCGTTTCAAGAGACCCGACAAAGCTAGGAACTATTCGGTGGGGGCTTCTTGCGGTCACTGACCGTCGACCCGTAGGGTTACATGGAGGTCTGCGTCCAAGCGGGTTCGGAGGGATGGAGGTGGGGCGATGCTGAGCTGGCCAACAAAACTCCTCCTGTTCATTAGCTCCTACCTGCCGCTCTCGATCAACTTTGTGTTCCTAGACGGGACGTGGCTCGGTTACTGGATTGTGTTACCTATCGGTGCAATCGTTGCCGGTTTGGTGGGTCTGTGGTTTCTCGTAAGGTACACTAGAGCTGTCTCGCAAACACCCCTTGTTGTAGCGGAAGCTTATCGAATCGACCGAGGGGGGAGGACAAATTCATAGGCTCATGTGGCGGGGGGTGTTTCAGTATGTTGCCGTTGTAACTCCGTGCTTGGCTCTTCTAAGCTGCGTGAGCTATCGCCGTAAGGAATGGCGCTGATCAGGCGCTCAGGGGCCCGATGGCCTCAAGCACTCTCATAAGAAAGAAATTCGTATGTAGCAAGCGATCAAGTGAGTCGAACAGGCTAGTAAATCGGCGTCAGGTGGAGGAGGCCCGACTTGGCAAACGGGGGGTGTGGAAGTACCTCCGCGCTTCCGGGACAGAGCCGGACCATGAAACAATGACACCGAACGTTACAAGCGGGCCCGCAAGAGAATACGCGAGAAAGCTTGGCCCCGCCAGACTAACAGTGAGGCCCAAAGTAATCAGAGCGATCGCACCCCCGACAAGGCTTATAACGCCGAATCTCAGGCCGATCAATCCTAACCAAACAAGGGCAGTCGCCACGAGGAAGAGCGCAAGACACAGGAGCGGCACATCCGGCACGAAAGAAGCGACGCAGGCTGAGTAGGGCTGGACAAATAGGAGATTCTCACCCGTTGGGACGGGTGTGGAAAACCAGTAAGCTTGCAAACCCCCACCAAGAATGAGGGCGCCTCCAACGGAGAGGCGAGCAACTGGGGGGGGAGGGCTCTGCGAGATGTCTCCCCGTGACCATGCCATTAGAGCCCCCCCCGTACCCGCGACCACTGCCAGTGTCGAGAGGTAAACCGGGCTCAGTCCGTTTGCAGGGTAAGCCCAGCCGCAGAATATCCCGTAAAGGGGGAGTTGGATTGCGCTCACGAGACCCAAGGCTACCGGGAGCGGGAGCCACCTACGGACTAGCGGGACTAGAACCGCCATCGCCGTAGAAATCGCCGCAATCGCAATCAATAGGAGCAGCAGCAACGAGGGGAGCTGACCGAGCAGGCAATCCCCGGCAGGGGGAGGGCTAGAAAAGACTCCCGGGCCTCCCGCGGAAGTGTAACGACACTGAACGGCCGCGGTGTACCAGAATCCAAAGGTCCCAACAATGAGCACGATCGCGAGAATTCCGAATATGAACCGCCGCTGAGGCCGAGTCTTTGTGCTGGACCCTCCCGAATTGACAAAGGCTTTTCTCGAGCACATGTGGCTGCCCTCGCTCTCTGCCGCCCCCCTCGTCGTGCTATGTGCTGTAGGTCTCTAAGAAAGTTTGGAATCCACTCCTGATGGGGTCGGGACTGATGTACTGATTTCCGTACGCCCCGTCGGAAATAGACAGCCAGGCGAACGGTCCGAGGAAACAGGATGTCTTGGACCCATCAATGGTGAAGCTTGGATTGGTGAATTTGATCTGAAATCCGGAGTAGTCTTCGATTGGGTAATGTCCGGATGAACAGGTGAACTCGACCGATGTGCAAGGATCCTCCACGACCCAATCTGCCTCGTGTGTGTCTGCCGTAAACCATTGCGGGCCTGTTTCATTCCACCATTGAGAATACGGTTTTCCGCCGGGGTTCTGATCCCAAAGTTCGATGCTGGCGGTCGGGTACTTCCCACTGTCGCAAATAGTTACTATCCACAGGTTGGGCCAGATTGAGCCGCTCGATCCATTCTCTTGGGGTCCAGTCCATGCGGGGGGCTGGCTCGTAGAGTTAAGGGACTCTGTGAAGGGTTCCCAGTACGGGACAGCGGCAGGGCCCCCGAGGAAGGTAGCAGTCCACAAGACCTGGACGCCCGCCTGCCAAAGTGGAGTCGAACCGTAGCCGCCAACTCCGATCCAAGCAGACAGATCGTCGTCGGTGGAGTAACGATTACCGACGTATGCATAGGGCTCAACGTAGAACGACCCGCTTACGCAGCTCACGTTGTTGTAATTGGCCGCATTGGCGTCGTTCCAAAGGTAACCTGCCCAGAAATTGTCATTCGGCTGGACGTCTTGCATTATCCCTGCAACCGTCCCAATCGCCGACGTTGATTGGGGTGTGAATATCGTCGCGGATTGACTAGCATTTGCGAACGTGCCAACGTCACTCTCCCAGTAACCAAAGGTGTAGTAGC
>DATGZO010000010.1:0-81875 GCA_035297105.1 Thermoplasmata archaeon | reverse complement strand
AAAAGACTGGAGTGGACATTTTTCTGTCCTTCTATTCGGTGTCAGGTGGTAAGAACACTTACGAGGGGGAAGTCCATAACTTCTATCCGAACGCGTCGACCGCGGATTGGATAGCGGAACCTGCGCTCGTGGAAGGGTCGTTTCAGGGCATACCCGGGTTCAGCCCGCTAGAGTGGTATGGGATATCTTGGGCCGATCAGAGGGGGACCAACTACTATCTGTTCGATTCCTTTGGTGACTTTGAGTTGTCTGACAGCGGGTGTGGGTGCGGGGAGCAGTACGCCACGCCTACCAGTATATCTGCAACTTCGACTTCTTTCGACATTGATTATTCTGCTTAGGCCGAGAGTGCAAGCAAAGGTCTGGCAGGAGTAGCGGAACGGAAGGTCCAATCGCTGGACGCTCGCGGACTTGCTTTTCACGGGGGATCTCTTCTTGGCCTCTTCCACCCGGTTCCGCCGCTTTGATTTCAAGAACTTGAGGGCGACCCGAGTGCGTCCCGCCTGGAACCCGACTCAGGAATTTACGAGGTTTATCCGAGTCCTTGACACCCCTAGTATGGCGCCTGCCACCCTATCTTCGTATGCGAAATGAGCCGCCAAATGCGCGCGCGGCTAAACCCACTTCATGATGGAGGGACAAGGTAGACCCAAGTGTAGAGGAGAGTGAACACGAGATTGTATGTTCCCGGCTGGCTTGGCATTTGGAACTCCTGTCCGACAGCTTGCCATGGGCAGCCTCGCGGTGAGCAACCCGTTTCGTACGGAATCGATTGGACAAACACAAATGGAGACGAAACTTCGGCGAAGGTGACGGTTACCAAGTAATTCGACCCGTTAGGGCCAAGGTGATTCAAACTGGAATCTAGGAACACGAAGACGCACGAAACGTTCATGGCAGTTTTGAACGGCGGACCCACCGTGAGGTTCGGTGAATCATCGTCGGTCCACGACGTGCTGTTCGTACAGGTACCGTCGACCGTCGCTGTCCCATTCGGTGCTGCTTTGCTCTGTCCGTCGGGGCTGAAGTTGGTAGTGATTGTGCCGATGTTGATCCTGTCGGGAGGAATTGGATGTAAGACGATCACAGCAATCCCTGCCACTCCAACAATACAGAGCACGGTTGCGAGCGCAAGACCTTGCGACCTCTGCCAAGCGGGCAATCGTGGTTTCATTGGGAGGTTGGCCATCCAAGAAATATGGTCGTGACTCGATATGAATACTCGGTATTCTGTAGTTGACTCAACTAAAATCATCCGCGACTAGTTGGCGACTGGGCGTCATCGACCAACGAAGCGAGATGCTGAGCTGAAGAGGCGCCTCACAAGGCGCGAGTCCTCCCGGCTCGTTCCGTTCGCAACTCACTCGTACCTCGAGACCCTCCGCGGCGACTGACGGCAGGCGTCGTGGTTCTACGCGCGGTTCGGGATTATGGAGGGGATGTTCTACTACGGTGTCCCCACGGGAAGCCCCGAGACATCGGCCCACATCGGGCTTTTCTCCGGGCAGCAACGAGAATAGCGCCCCGAATATGCCTACCCAACGCCCCGTACCCGGAGCCTGTCGTAGGGGGAGACTTCACTTGGGCTCTTCCTGGAAACGATTCTGGCACCGGACCGGTTGGCGACGGCCATGACCTCGTCGCAGGCCGGTCCCGACAAGCCATACGACCTCACTCCGAAGTTCAGTAGACACGGTGGCCAGGTGCTGTGGAACGCGTCGGTCTTGTTCCCACGCCGATCGAGTAGCTCGAGCTTGACATGGCTGTTGGCGAGATCGAGTTCTCGCGTCCAGCCGTCAGGAGGTACAAGCCGGACTACACTTCCTTGTGTCTCAAGGATCGTCGGTCCGGGTCGCAGCGTAGGGAGCATCAGGACGAGGAGCGCGATTGCCAGGCCGATGGCCGTGGCGGACGGTACCAGGACCTCATAGTTCGGGTGGGCGAAACCCGGTACGACCACGAAGTACAGGGCGATCGCACCGAACACCATGAGGAAGCACGCCCCGCCGATGCCGATACGGGCCGATTGGCGCACGATCTGATTTGTGCTCGCGGACTCGGTTTCGATGGAGAACCGGCGAATTCCGTTTCCAAGCGCGCTGCTCCCCATCTCTCAAACGGAGACGGGCGGCACGACCATAAGCGTCTAGCGATAGCGGATTCATTTGCCCAGAGTCGGTTTTTGGCCCGGGTTAGCGGACGGACGCGGAACGGCACCCTACAGGCGCCTCGTCGAGACTATCGCCCGCGACTGGCGCAAGGCGGCGTGGTTCTACGCGCGGTTCGGGACCACCGACGGGCAGGGCTCCTTCACGGTGAACGGGTCCTCTCCACCGGTGATCAACATCAATTTCAGCGCGATCTCGAGCTACCTAGTGACGTTTGCCGAAACGGGCCTGCCCGCCGGGACCAATTGGACCGTCACGCTGTTCCAATTCGGCGACGGATGGGGCGGCGGCAGGGAGCACCACGTCCAGAGTGAGACCTCGAACAACTCGACTCTGTCGTTCCTCCTCGCGAACGGCACGTACCCCTACCGAGTTTCCCAAGTACCGGGGTTCGCGAGCAACGGCTCGTGGGGTGAGGTCAGCGTCGCCGGTGCCTCCCTGCCCCCGATCAACGTGACGTTCACGCCGCTCGTGAACTACGGGGTCGCGTTCAACGAGAGCGGGCTTCCGGCCGGCACCAACTGGAGCGTCTGGATCCTTGGGTTCGCGACGGGCGGGGGCGGCTACATGGCCACGAACGCCACCTCCTCGACCACCAACCTCACCTTCAACCTGCCCAACGGGACCTACTTCTACCGGCTCGGCTGGGTCCCTGGCTGGGCGGCTACCGGAGGCAATTGGTCCGGTACGTTCACCGTCAACGGCACCTCTCCACCGGAGATCACTATCGTGTTCACTCCGTTCAATTGGACCTCTTGGACGCCCGCCCCGAACCGGGCGGCCCCCACCTCGCTGGGCGCGGGGATGTCGTCCCTGAGCTCGGCCCCCGCCCGTGCCCCGGTACGGGAGTGGGCGGTCGAACTCGCCTGATCGACCCCGATCCCCCGACCCCTCAGCTCTTCCGTCGGGACCACCGGTCCTTTCTGGAGGACCCGGTCCCGGGGAGAACCTTCCCGCCCCGGCGGGGAGAAGAGGCTTAGCGAACGGACCCTTCGTCCCACGCCGGTCCTCCGGGCCCGGAGCCGAGTGAACGATGGAGCGCCCTCCGTATCTCCTGGTCGTCTCCGACCCCGATCCGGTCGCACAGCGGGTCGCCGAGCTCTGGGGCACTCTCCCGGCCACGGGCGGTCATGTCGACGGGGCTCCGATCCGGACACTGCCCTCAGGGGCCCTCCTACTTCGGCGGGCCGCGCACCACATCCATGACGAGCAACTCGACCGATTGCTCCCGGAGGAACTGAGGAGGCAGGGGACCACTCTCGTCTTCCCCTCGATCCACCGGAGCGAGCGAAACGTTCCCTGCCTGACGGTGCATCCGCTCGGGAATCCCGGCCCGAACGCGGACGTCGGAGGACGACCCCGCGCGCTCGTGCCGACCGACCCTCACCGGATGGCGGACGCGCTCCGCCGGCTCGACGAGCGGGAAGGCGAAGTCGGGCTGAAGGTGACGTTCGAAGCGACGCACCACGGACCGTACCTCGAGCTTCCGGCCTTCTTCGTGGAGATCGGGTACGGGACGCTGGCGGCGCCTCCCGTGGAGGCGGTACGAGCTCTGGCCGCCGTGCTTCCGGACCTCGAGATCTCGGGCCGGGACCGCGTGGCCCTCGCCGTCGGAGGCGGGCATTACGCGCCGCATTTCACGGAACTCGTTAAGGAACGGGATTGGGCGTTCGGGCACATCCTCTCCCGTCACGCCCTCTTAGAACTGGACCGCGAAACCGCCCGCCGGGCGTACGAGGCGACACCCGGGGCCGAGGGAATCGTGGCGGCGCGGGTCGAGGACCTGAACCTCCCGGCCCTCGCTGGTGTCGCCCCCCGAATGCGGGATGCGGAGGCACCGCGGCGGAGCCGGGACGCGTCGCCTACGGCTGCCGCTTCTGGTACATGATCGCCCCGGAGCGGTAGATCCCGCGTCCGAGACGAACGGGCTGGGTGCCGACCGATCCCGGGTTCCGCTCGGCCAGCATCAGGCTCTCGACGACCTGTCGGAACAGGGCGCTCTGATTGATCTCCGGGTGGCGGTCCAAGAACTGGTTCTCCTCCGGTGTGATCGTGATGTTCTTCCGCTGCATCCCTTGGACGGACGGTTCCGGGCGTGTTCGGCCGGGCATGTACTCCGGACTACCGGGGGCGTATATGTGCGTATGGGTGCGCGTCCCTCTGAGGAGGCGATCCTCTACGCGGACCCGATCGGCCCCGCCAGCGCCGTGACCGAACTCCGGGCGTCGAGGGCGGTCTCGGCGGCCGCGCGGACCTCCCGCGGCGTGAGCGCGCGGAGGAGCGAGGGCCACTGTTTCCAGTGGTCCGCGGGCAGCTCGTGGTACGCGGCGTCGACCGCGAGCTCGTGGGCCTCGGACGTGGATTCCAGGGAGAGCGCCATCTCCCCGATCCGGCTCTCGCGCATGATGCGCAGTTCGTCGCCGGGAATGCTCTCCGAGGAGAGCCGCTCGATCTCCTCCCGCAGCATCGGCACGACCTTCCGCCACCGGTCGGCCCCCGTGCCTGCCTGGGCGCTCCAGTAGCCGCCCTGGCGCATCGCCTCCAAGTGGCTGGACGCGTGGTACGCGAGCCCCCCGCGGGATCGGACTCGGTGGAACAGTCGACTGAGCAGGACGGCCCCTCCGAGCACCTCGTTGGCGAGGTAGGCCGCGGCGTACTGCGGGTCCCCGCGGGAGAGCGACACCCCTCCGAGCCGAACTTCGACCTGGGATCGCCCCGGCAGGTCGACCCGAACCTCACGTCGGCGGGGCAGCCGCACGGTCGGGATCGAGAGCGAAGGGGCGCGGTCGGTGGGGAGGTTCGAAAAAAGGCGCTTCACCACCCGCGTGACGGTCGACTTCGGGGGGCGGCCCGTCACGACGACGACCGCCCCGTCCCCCGTGAAATGTTCCGCATGGAAACGGTCGATTTGGTCGCGGCGGATCCGCGCGACCGAGCGCGCATCTCCGATGCCGGTCCCGCGGTAGGGATGGCCCTCGGGAAAGAGGGCCCGCAGCAATTCCCGATCGACGCGGCTCCCGGGCTGCACCAGCTCCCGCATCTGGCGCTCCGCGAGCTGACGACGGACGCGCGCGAGGTCCGACTCGGTGTAGCGCGGACGGAGGACCGTGTCGGCCAGCACGCCCAGGAGGGTCTCCCACACTTCCGAGGGGCCCCAGACGCTGATCTCGGCGGACTCGGGGTCGACCTGCGTCGTGAGCGTTGCGCCCATTCGATCCAAAAAGCGCGCGAGCTCCAGCCGGTCGCGCGACCCCGCCCCGCTCGTCACCAGCTGGCCCAGGATCCGCGCGGTCCCTTCTCCTCCCGTCGTGTCGAAGCCCCAACCCGCCGGACCCACGTAGGTGGCGGCGAAGCTCACGGACCCGACGGGCGGTGCCTGCCTGACGACGCGGAGTCCCGAGGGCCCCTCGCCGGTCTCGAGCCTAAGCGGGTCGTTCGTCTCACGCATCGGGCGCCTCCACGGTCGGGGTGTACCGGACCACCACCCGGGATTCGGCGCGGAAGAGCGCCCGCGCGCGATCCCGGACCTGGACGCGGGTGACCCGGAGGAGGCGATGGAAGATCTCGTCCTCGTACTGGGGGGATCGTAGGACCGAGAAGTACCCGAGGCGGAAGCCGGTTCGGGAGGCTCCCTCGTAGGCGAGCGCGGCGCCGTGCCGGATCCGCACCCGGGCGTCGTCGAGCTCCCGGTGAGTCGGCCCCGTGCGCCCCAGTCGCTCGGTGACGGAGTCCACCGCATCTTCCAGGCGGTCGAGGGAGATCCCCTTTACCGCCAGGGCTTGCACCGTGAAGAGGCCCGGGTACACCCGCGGGCGCCATTCGCTCCCCGCGCGGACCGCGAGAGCCGTATCCACGAGGGCGCGGTAGAGACGAGCGCTCGGATGCTCGGCCGAGCGACCCCAACCGGCGCCGGCGCTGAAGAGACGACTCTCGCCGCCCAGGATCGTATCCAGGATCATCGTTGCCGGGGTCGCCGGGTCGTCGAGCGCGGGAGCCCGCCAGGCCATCTGGAGATACGGGGTCGTCCCGGGGCCTGACAGCTCTGCCCGTCGTTCTCCGCGCGCGGCGGGTTCGGTGGGCCCGACCCTGACATCAGCCCCGGTCGCCGGCAGGCGGCCGAACCGTCGCCGTACCTCGCGCGCGATCGAGGCGCGGTCGAACCCGCCGGCGATCACGAGCACAGCATTGCGGGTCCCGTAGTACTTCCGGTAGTAGGTCCTGAGCTCCTCGGGCGTGAGCCGTTCGATGTCTTCCCGTCGACCCAGGGCGTCCCAGCGGTACGGATGGATCCGGAAGGCGAGCGAGTAGACCTCCTCCTCTACGCGGAACTCGGGCCAGTTCTCGTTGCCCTCCCGCTCGGAGTGGATGACCGTCCGCTCGCGCTCCACCTCCCGGTCGGTGAGGAGGGCCCGGGTCATGCGGTCGGACTCGATGTCGAGGGGGATGGAAAGATGCTCGCGGGGGACGGTCGTGAAGTAGGCCGTAAAGTCGGTGTCGGTGAACGCATTCAGTTCGCCTCCGACCTGGACGACCGCCTTGTCGATGGCTCCCTTGGGGTATCTCGGCGAGCCCTCGAACAGCATGTGCTCCACCCAGTGCGAGGCCCCCGTGATCCCCGGGTATTCGTTCTTCGAGCCGACCCGATACCAGACCCAGACGCTCGCGGTGGGGCTGGAATCGATCGGAGCGAGGAGAACGCGGAGTCCGTTGGTCAACCGGAACGACGAGAGCCGGGGCCGCACGACGCTCCGAGTCACCATCCCGACACTATCCAGCCGGGCGGGCATATAACGCGCCGTGGGTCGGTTACCCGGTCTTCCCTCGGGGGTCGGGCCGACTCCCCGAGTGAGCCATCACTGCCGGGGCTCGATCGAGTCGGACGGAGCGAAAACCCGCTAGGTCTGCGGGCCGGGGACGGGGTCTGAGCCGTCGCCTAGGCCGGAGGTGGGGGGCCGCCCCCACTGGCGGGTCCGCTCGCACCCGGTGGGACCGCCCCGGCTGGGGCTCCGTCGTACTGAGTCGGGGGTCCCCGCGGGGGACGACCCTTGCGCATCAAGAGGACGGCCAGCGCGATGACGACCACGAGCAGAACCACGGCGAGGAGCAGGAGGTCAAATCCCGTTCCCGAGGTCAGGCTCACGCTCGATCCCGCGGGTGCCGAGCCGACGGACAGGCTGACGTTGGAGAACGCGCTTTGCCCGACCGAGTCCGTGACCACGAGGGACACCTTGTAGGGTCCCGCGCTGGAGTACGTGTGGGCCACCGTGGCGGTCGAGGCAGTCGTACCGTCGCCGAGGGTCCACGCGTAGGTGAAGGGGCCGGTCCCTCCGGTCAGGGAGGCAAAGAGCCCTACCGACGAGCCGACGGTCGGGGAGGTGGGGACGATCGTCGCGACCGCGGTCGGGCGGGCATTGACCGCGACGGAGGCGAACGCGGACGCATTCTGTCCGGCCAGGTCGTTCGCCGAGAAAACGGCCTTGAACGTTCCCGCGGTCGAGTACGAATGCGTCGCCAACTCCGTCGAGGACGACGCCCCGTCGCCAAATTTCCAGGTCGGGTGATTCGACGCGATCCCATAGGAAATCGTTCCGCTGAACGCGACGTTCACTCCCACGTCCGTGACCGTCGGGGAGCTCGAAGCCGTGACCGACGGGGGGGCCGAGAGGGCCCAGGTCGAGCTGACCCCCGCACTGATGCGGAATCCCCCAAAGACCAGAACCGTGTTGTCGATCGGATTCGTGGCCACCCCGAAGCCCGACCCTTCACCGGGCCCGGCCGTCACCCGGGGAGTCAGGTTGAGCCAAGTCCCGCCCGAGTTCTCCCAGGTTACGCCGATATCGACACCACCCCCCGCTGTGGTGAACACGGCTCCCGCCACCAGAACGACGCTGGAGAGGGAGGGGAGGTACGTCATACCCGACTCCTCGTCGAGGGTCAGCGGGGGGGCCGTTGGTCCGAAGGTGGTCCGATTCTCCCAGGCTCCACCGTGGTAGAGGAACGTCGCCGCGTAGAATGGAGGCGTGTACCCCGACACGTTGGCCGCGACCGAAGTGAGCAGGACCCCGCCCGCCGCCGGGTCGTCCGAAATGGTCGGGAGCTCTAAGTACGCGGGAATCGGCGCCACCGCGGTGACGTTGGTCCACGTCCCGTCGTGGAAGGTCCACGTGTCGTGGGCGGTACCGGCCACCGGGCCGCTCACATACCCTCCCACCAGGACCACCTCGTCGTCGGTGGAATCGGTGGCCATGCTGGCGGTCCACCGGGGAGACGGAGACGTCCCTGCAGTCGATGTGATGTTGGTCCAAGTCTTCGCGTGATACGTCCAGGTCTGGGCCAAGTCTCCCGAGAGGGTGACCCCACCGAACAGGATGACCTTGGAGGTCGAGGGGTCGAAGGCCAGAGAGGCGTAAGTGTCTGCCGGAGGATGCCCTGTTACAGACGCCGTGATGTTGGTCCAGGTCCCGTTGAAGAAGGTCCATGTGTCGCTGAGGACCACCGTCCCGGTATATCCCCCGTACAGGAGGACGTACCCGTCGGATACGTCGAACGTCATTCCGAATTGGTACCGGGCGCTCGGCGATCCGCTGATGGCCGAAGTCACATTGTTCCAGGCGTAGGGAGTGGGTGCGCCCCCCGAGGGAAGGGCGAGGCACCGGTCGGAACCGGAACCCTCGGAGAGGCAGGAAGCCCCGGAGTGCGCCGGCCCCGCTCCGCGAGCGACCGACTGTTCGGCGGTCAGCAACTGAACTTCCCCCCCCGCCGAATCCGGGTGGGAGACTGCGGATCCGTTCGGGGGGGAGAAACCGACCGATCCGGCCAGTCCCGGGGCAGCGAGGACCATCACGACGATCGCTAGGGCCAGTATCCACGTCGCGGGTCGAACGGCCATGGCAAGCCACCGACGCGCCAGTAGATAAGCCGCCGTTCCGATCGGTGTGGCCGGGCCGCTTCAACCAAATGGTTAAGCGACTGCCTCGGCCATCGACCCCTGTGCATCCGGCGTTCCGACTCGTGCGGGTGGGTAACCTGGGAGTTTCCTTCGCGGGGACCGTGGTGGGCGGACTCGCGGGCCGGGGGACGGGCCTGACCGCCCCGCTCGGATTCTGGGTCGTCATCGCCCTGGCCGCGGTCTCGACCTCCCTCGTGACGGCCGGCGGCAATGTGCTCAACGACCTGCTGGACCGGGAAGGGGACCGGACCAACCACCCGGATCGTCCCCTCGTCTCAGGAGCGATATCGGTCGGAACGGCGCGCGCCCTCGTCACCGCCCTGTTTGTGGCGGGGGTCGCAGTTGCCATACCGGTGGTCCTGCTGCAGCCCCTCGTCGGGGTCCTCCTCGCGATCGCCGTGGCCTCGCTGCTGGGCTACGAATTGTGGCTCAAGGCGCGTGGGTTCGTGGGCAACCTCGTCGTCGGGTTCCTCACGGGAATGGTGTTCCTCTATGGAGGCGCGGCGGCCGGCCAGGCGCTCCTCGTGACCCCGTTTGCCGCGATGGCGTTCTTCGCCACCTTGAGCCGAGAGGTGATCAAGGACATGGAGGACGTCGCCGGGGACGTCGGCCGAAGAACGCTCCCCATGATCCGCGGCCTCGGTTTCTCATCGCACGTCGCCGAGGGCGCGGTCGTCGTGGCGGTGGCCCTCAGCGTGGTCCCCCTGGTGTGGTTCGTGTCGGCGGACTCGGTCGTCGGGATTATGTACGCCGCCTTGGTCCTCGCTGCGGATGGGATCTTTGTCGTCACCGTATCCCGCCTCCCCCAGCGACTCCACTGGAAGCAGACGATGAGCAAGGTCGCGATGACCGTCGCCCTGGTCGCCTTCCTGGTGGTGGCGTTCCGGTGACGAAGCTCTCCGGTCCGGGCCGGGTCGAGCGGTACCTCCGGCAGGAGATCGACCGCGGGCCGATCCACTTCACGCTCATCGACCCGGACAAGTCGCCCGGCGAAGCGGCGGCCCGCACGGCCGCCCAGGCCGTCGAGGCGGGGAGCCACGTGATCCTCCTCGGGGGCTCGACCGGTATCTCTCCGGAGAAGATGGGGATCGCCGCGACGGCGGTCAAGCGCTCGGTCCGCGTCCCGGTCGTCATTTTCCCCGAGGGCCCCGGCTCGCTCGCTCGCGAGGCGGACGCCGTCCTGTTCATGAGCCTGCTCAACTCCCGGCGACTCGACCTCGTCGTCCGGGCCCAAGCCCAGGCGGCCCCCCTGGTCCGCCATCTCGGTCTGGAACCGATCCCGCTCGGCTACCTGGTCATCGCCCCCGGCATGAGGGTGGGCGAGGTCGGGGAGGTCGACACCGTGGCCCGGGACGACCTCCCGAGCGCGGTCGGGTACGCCCTAGCGGCCGAGTACCTCGGGATGCGGTTCGTCTACCTGGAAGCCGGGTCGGGCGCCCCGGCCCCGGTCCCCGCCGAGCTGCTCCGAGCGGTTCGGGAGGTCTGCTCGATCCCGTTGATCGTGGGAGGGGGGATCCGGACGGCGGCGGACGCGCGCGGGTTGCTCGACGCAGGCGCCGACGCGCTCGTAACGGGCACGATCACCGAGCAAGAGGGGATCGGCTCCGCGTTCCGGGGGATCCTGGAGGAGGTGCGCCGCTCCCGTGTCCGGTAGTCTCCCGACCTCGGCGCCCCCGCCTCCGATCGAGCCTCACCCTCCCCGCTACTTCTTCCGCGCCCCCCGACCCCCGATCGCCTTCGGGCTGATCCTGCTGGCCAGCGCCGCTCTCACCGCGCTGGCGTTCGGAACGGCTCCGATGCCCTTCCTCCAGGACTGGCTCCTGATCTTCGCCATGCCGGCGCTCGTGGCCGCGTTCGCGACCGGGCCCCTGGCCACGGCCCTGGGCGGTCGATTCGAGTTCCACCGGTCGGCCTTCCTCGCGCTCTCGATCTTTATCGTCCTGCTCCCGATCGCCGCCGTTTGGCGGGTCGCCCTATTCCTCGAGCCCGGGCGGACCCCCGGCATCCCCTTCCTCCTCGCCTTCCTAGTGGGGCCTATGGTCTGGTTCCGCCATCTGACGCTGTTCGGTGTGTCCCGCCCCCAACACGGGCGGAGCCTTCCTCCGACCCTCCTACAGCCGGTGCTCTACGCCCTCGTCCTTCCGTTCGTGGTTCCCGTGACCCTGGGATGGACCGTCGCGCTCCTCCTCTGCGGGCTCATCGGCTTCGGATGCGCCGTCGCACTCCTCCGGGCGGCGGACCGGCCGCTCCGCCGGGAGTTCCGGAGCTCCGGAGTCCGGCTGATCCGGCCGTTGCTCGACCACGTGCGGGACCGGGACCCCATCGCGACCGGAGCGCTCGAAGGGTTCTTCCGCCAGTTCGCTCAGCCGGTCGACCTCCGGGTGAGCCTGCTCTCGTTCTTCCGAAACGGACGCGCCCATGTCACGGTCGCGTTGCCGACGGTGCACCCCGGGCCGTTCGCGGCGCTGGGGGCGAGCGACTTGCCCCGGAAGCTCGCCAACGAGCTCGGGCCCTCGGCCGGGACCGTCCTCACCCCGCACACTCCGTGCGACCACGACCTCGACCTCCCGTCGGGGGAGGAGGTCACGCGGGTCGGGGCGGCGGCCCGCGGGCTGCTCGACACGATGACGGAGGCCGGCCCTTCGCGGGCGAGCCGGCTCGTGCGCCCCGATCCGTCGAGCTTCGCGCGTGCCCAGCTGCTGGGCGATGTGGCCCTTGTCCTCGTGACGCAAGCCCCGAACGCGACCGATGATATCGCCTTCAGCGTCGCGGACCGGATCGGTCGCGAGATCGCCCTGGAAGGAGGACCCCGCGTGGCCCTGATCGATGCCCACAACTCCTACGTCGAGGGGCAGGGGGACATCACGTACGGAACCCCCGCCGCCGAGAAGCTGATCCGGGATTGCAAGGCCGCGACCCGAGCCGCCGTTGCGGCTGCCGCGGACGGGCCGATCGAAGTGGGTGCCGGGGTGCGGGACGGGTACAACATCGGGCGCGACGGGATCGGGCCCCAGGGGATCCGCGCGTTCGTCGTCCGCGCCGCAGGCGTGACGACCGCCTACGTGCTCTTCGACGGGAACAACCTCCTCCTCGGACGCCGCGACCCGATCGTGCACGCGCTCGAGCAACTGGTCGACACGGCGGAGGTCATGACCACGGACAATCACGTCGTCCACGAGGTCGATGGCGGGATCAATCCGGTCGGCGAGCGCATGACGACGGACGCCCTGACCCGGGGCGCCACGGAGGCCGTTCGCGCCGCGCTCGCGGACCTGGGCCCGGTCGACGTTCGCTTCGGCTCTCGGGAGGTCCTGGCCGTGCCGACCCTCGGACCGGGCTTCACCGCACGCCTTTTGACCTCGCTCGGGGACACCCTGACGATGTTCCAGAACATGGTCGTGGCGACCTTCCTCCTCCTTCTGACCGGCTCGCTCGTCGTGGTCTTCGCCTTCCACTAGGAGCGGCCGCCCGTGACGACGCCCGCGAACGGAGACGCGATCCACCTGCTCGGCGAAGAAGGCCTGAGGCTGCTCACGCAGCTCGTCGCGACGGCGCCGACGAACCTCGAGGCGCCGGGCCAGGGTCGGTGGGAGAAGCCCAACTACCTCAGGACCTCGGACGTGATCGTCCGGGCTGCCCGGGCCCGGGGCCTCTCCACGCGGGTCTACGACCCGTTGACCGCGGGGGATGTCCCCGGGGACTGGCACGGGCTCGCCCGACCCAACGTCGTCGCGGACCTCGACGTCGGTGCGGCGGAGACCGTCCTGATCCTCGCCCACTACGACGTGGTCCCCGTGCCCGCGGAGCAGCTCGTCCGATGGAAGAGTCCTCCCCACACCCTCACGGCCCGCGCCGACGGACGTCTCTACGCCCGGGGGTCGAACGATGACCTCGGCAGCGGGATCGTCGGCTCGCTGATCGCGCTCGCCCGCCTCGCGACCGGGACCCCGCCTCCCCGAAACGTACGACTCGTCGCCTGCTGCGACGAGGAGACCGGTGGCGAGGGAGGCGTGGAGGCGGTGAAGCACCACGATGCGAAACTGCCGGTCGGAAGCCCCGAACGGATCCTGGTCGGCGATGTCGCGCTCATTCCGGACGCCGGCCCCGAGCTGGTGGCGGGCTCGAGCGGGGTCGCCTTCATGGACGCGTCCTTCGACCGGCCCGCCCCCCTCCGCGACGCGATCGCCTTTGGCGACCTCCTGGTCGGACTCCATGAGCTGGCCCGGACCTGGCGGTCTCCCCTTCCTTCTCCCGACTGGCCGGACCGCCATGCCCCCGAACCGGTGATCACGGGGCGGGCGAGCGTGACCCAGTTCGACCGCTCGAGCCCCGATCCACCGGTCCGGGGCGTCTTGCTCGTCGGAGTTCACGCCGAGAGCGACGCCGCCAACCAGATCGCCCGGACCGTGACCCTCCTCTTCGCGGGCCCTCGGCCCGAGCTGGACCCCCTCGCCGGGCGGCTCGCCCCTCTTCTGGCACCGCCCTTCCGTCTCGAGACCGGCGGGACCACCTCGATCGCGGTGCCCCCGGGCGCCCTCCTTCTCCAGGTCGTGGGCGAAGCAGCCCATGGGGGTTACCCCCACCGGGGGCACAACCCGGTGCCCGCCGCCCTCGGACTCCTACGCGCGGCGTCGGACCGGGGATGGGTCGACCCGTCGGCCACGGCCCGCACCACGTTCACCGTCGACCTGCGACTCACGCCCGAGATGGAGCTCGAGGACGGTCTGAAGGCCGCGTTCCACTACGTCCGGTCGGGGACGGCCGCCCGGCTCCCGCACGCCCGGATCGACGCGCCCCCGGCCCGCTGCCGCTCCGGATACGCCCTGCCGTCCAATGACCCGTCGGCGGCGCGCCTGCAGCGGATCCTCGCCGAAACGGTCGGTTCCCCCGGTCTCCGGGGCGAGTACGGCGGGACGGACGCGAGCGCGATCCGGGGACTGACGACCCCGGCGGGGGCCCCGCTGCCGGCCATCGTGTTCGGCAGCATGGACCCGGAGTCGCACATCCACGACGCCGAGGAGAGCGTCGACCCGCGGTTGCTTGCGGGGATCGCGACCGCCATCGAGCGGTTCGTCCGCGAACCGTAGCGGAAGTCCGCCGTGCTCGACCTCTTCCTCGCGAGCGCCCTCGCGGTCCTCTGGCTGTTGCTGCCGGCCTACATCGCCAACGCGTTCGCCACGTTCCCCCGGGGCCGCGGCCCACCGATGGACTTGGGCCGGAGCTGGAAGGCGGACGGCCGCCGGATACTAGGTCCCTCCAAGACCTGGTCCGGTTTCCTGTTCGGCGGTTTCGCCGGGATCCCGTTCTGCCTCCTCGAAGCGTGGCTCATCCTCCTCGCTCCCCCGAACCTCGCGCTCGTACCCACCCTCGCGCCGTCCGTTGCGGCCGCGATCCCGCTCGCGGTCATGCTCACGTTCGGGGCGATGACGGGGGACGCGCTCGGCTCCTTCGTGAAGCGGCGTCTGGGGCGGGAGAGCGGGGCGCGGACGTTGCTCTTGGACCAGCTCCCGTTCGTGCTGGTTCCGATCGCGCTCGGGTTCGCCCTCTACCCGACGCTCTTCCTCGATGTGTTCGGCAACTGGGCAGGCGTCTTATGGCTACTCGTGTACACGCTGGGGCTGCACGCCGCCTTCAACTGGGTGGGCTTCAAGCTGGGGCTGAAGAAGGTACCATGGTGAGCAACCCCGCGCGCGCTCCCGAACGGAGTGCGATCGTCCGCATGCTCCTCGAAGCCGCGGCGGTCCGGTTCGGCGAGTTCACCCTCGCGTCCGGCGAGAAGAGCGACGTCTACGTCGATGTGAAATGGGCGTGGTGCGACCCGCAGCGCCTCGACCTGCTCGCGCAAGCCCTCGCGGCCCGCGTCGGGGCGGCCGACCGGTTGGCGGGCATGGAGCTCGGGGCGGTGCCGCTGGTCGTCGCGACCGCGTTGCGAACCGGCCGGCCGTACGTGATCCTCCGCAAGGTGGCGAAGGAGCACGGGACCCGGAATGCCTTCGAAGGACCGATCCCGAATGGTTCGCGCGTGCTCCTCATCGAGGACGTCGCGACCACCGGCGGGAGCTCGCTGCGCTCGGTCGAGATCATCCGCGGGGCCGGTGGCATCGTCGACCGGGCCGTCGTCGTCGTCGACCGGGAGGCGGGCGCGACGGCCCGGCTCGCGTCGATCGGCGTCCGCTTGGAGGCCCTCGCGACGCTCCGGGAACTGCGCGGAGCCCGGTCGTGACCGGTCGGCTGCTTCCGGACGCTACCGTACGGTTCGACGACCCCACCGAAGCGAGCGGGGTCTACGGAAAGGGATTCTTCGGCACGCCCGAGTCCGGCGGCGGCCTCGTCCTCGACCGGTACGAATCGGTCTACCTCGCCGAGATGGGACGGGTCGAGGTCGCGCACGGGCGTCGACCGGTCGCCTGGCCGGTGGTCTTCCGTCAGGCCGTCCGGGCGGACGCCGAGTTCGCGGTCCGCTACTTGGTCTATCGCGACCTCCGCCAGCGGGGGTACGTCGTGCGGGCGAGCGCCCCTCCCGTCGATTTCACCGTGCTGCCCCGGGGCGGCATCCTGCACAAGACCCCCTCCCGATTCTGGGTCGAGGCGATCAGCGAGCGCGAACCGTTCGACCTCGCGCTCCTGTTCGACCTCGCCGCGCGGTCCCAATCCGCGAAGAAGCAGCTCCTGCTGGCCCTGGTCGACGAGGAGTCCGACCTCACGTACTACCGCGTTCGCCGACCGTCCCCGACCGGGGCGCTGCCGCCTCGCCCGCTCGCGAACCCGACCGAGGGGTGGCTCTCGGTCGACCGGGTCACCGTCCATGAGCCCGCCGCGGTGGAGGAGCTCGGCCGGGCCCTCGCCTACGGGAGCCGCGTGGGAGAGCGTCTCGAGCTGTCGCTCCTCGAGGCGGCGTACCTCTGCTCGACGGGTCAGCTGACCCTCAAGGAGGCGCGCACGGGTCGGGCCGTACCGTTCGACCGGCTCGAGGCGCGCGGCCGCCGTCTCGACCCCGGGTTCGCCGAGCGCCTCGCGGCGTATCGGGAGCTCCGCACCCGTCAGCTCGTCGTCAAGACGGGGTTCAAGTACGGAGCCCACTTCCGCGCGTACCCGCGGAACCCGGAGCACGCGCACGCGCGCTACCTCGTGCAAGCGGTGCCGGACGCGCACCGTTCGAGATGGCCGGTCGTCGCCGGCGGCGTCCGAGTGGCCCAAGGGGTCCGGAAGGAGTTCCTCCTCGCGGGCGTCGGGACCGCGGGAGCGGTCCGGTTCCTCTCCCTCGAGCGGATCCGTCCCTAGTGCGGCCCGGCTTTCGGGGTGTCGGATCGGTCGTGCTCTCGGCCGTATCCGACGCCGTCCGGGGCGGGTACGTTCGCCCGTCCCGAAAGGCGGGCGGTCCACTGTCGGACCGACCGAGGGCTCATGCCGCGCGCGAGTCGCTCCTCGAGCGCGGTCCCTACGATCACGCCGTCCGCCCCGCTCTCGAGCGCCGCGTCGCGGCTCTTCCGGTTCCGCACACCGAACCCGACCAGTACCGCGAGCCCGGGTGCCGCGCGGTGGGCCGCTGCGATGAGCGGCGCGAGCTCCTGGGCGGCCTGGGTCGCTCCTCCGCCGGTCGTGCCGTACCGCGAGACGAGATACAGGAACCCTCGTGAGTGACGAGCGATCCGCTCCACCCGGTCCGGTGACGCTCCCGGGGCGGCCAGAAGGATGAGGTCGAGGCCCGCGCGCCGGGTCGCGGCGCGCCACGGTGCAGATTCCTCGTACGACAGGTCGGGAACGATGAGGCCGCTCGCGCCCGCGTCGCGGAGGCCCGCGAGCGCGGGAGCGAAGCCATGCCGCCAGACGGGGTTCGCGTAGGTCATGACGGCCGTCGGGAGGATCGGGGAGGCCGCCCGGAGCGACCCGAGCAAGTCGCTCCAGTCGGTTCCGGCGCGGAGCGCCCTACCGCTCGCCGCCTCTAACACGGGACCGTCCGCGATCGGATCGGAGAACGGGAATCCCAGTTCGATCGCGGTCGCCCCGCCGTCTCGGAGGGCCGTGACGGTCGCGGCGAGCTCGCGCCGACGGCCCCGGTCCACGAGAAGGTACGGGACGAGGAAGGGCGGATGTCGGAGGTCGGTGCGGTCGAGGGCCTCACCGATCCGCACGGGTCACCACCTCCAAGTCCTTGTCGCCCCGGCCCGAGAGCGTCACGACGACGTGCTGGCGTCGCGGCCGGCGGCGGGCCTCCCGGACCGCGGCGAAGAGGGCGTGCGACGGCTCGAGGGCCGGTAGGATCCCTTCGTCCTCGGCCAGCCAGTGGAACGCCTGCAACGCGTCCGCATCTCGGACCGAGACGTACTGCGCCCGACCGGAATCGCGGAGCCACGCGTGCTCCGGTCCGACCCCGGCGTAGTCGAGGCCGGCGGAGATGCTCTCGGTGTCGGCGACCTGTCCGTCGGAGTTCTGGAGCACGTAGGAGAACGCCCCGTGGAGGATCCCCGGGCGTCCGCGGGTCAGGGAGGCCGCCCCCCCCGAGCGAGCCGTGCGTCCGCCCGCTTCCACGCCGAGCAGTTCGACGTCCGTACGAAGCAACGGATGGAACGTCCCGATCGCGTTCGAGCCTCCACCGACACACGCCACGGCCAGATCCGGGAGGCGGCCGAAGGACCGCACCGATTGGGTCCGGATCTCGCGGCCGATGACGCTCTGGAAATCGGCCACGAGAGACGGGAACGGATGCGGACCGACCGCGGACCCGAGCAGGTAGTGGGTCGTGCGCACGTTCGCGATCCAATCGCGCAACGCCGCGTTGATCGCGTCCTTCAAGGTTCGGCTCCCGGTCGTGACCGGGTGGACCTCCGCCCCGAGCAGGCGCATGCGCTCGACGTTCGGCCGCTGGCGTTCCATGTCGACCGACCCCATGTAGACCTCGGTGCGGAGTCCGAGGGCGGCCCCGATCATCGCGGTCGCGACGCCGTGCTGGCCCGCGCCGGTCTCGGCGATGAGCCGGGGCTTGTTCATGCGGCGGGCGAGCAGACCTTGTCCGAGGGCATTGTTGAACTTATGAGCCCCGCCGTGGAGGAGGTCCTCGCGCTTCAACCAGATCTCGGCCCCGCCGGCCCGCCGGGTAAGGTTACGGGCCGAGTAGAGCGGGGTCGGTCGGCCGCCGAGCGTATGCGAGAGGCGGGAGAGCTCTTGCCGGAAGGCGGGATCGCGGCGGGCCTCCTTCCAGGTGCGTTCGAGCTCGACCAGCGCCGGGACGAGCGTCTCGGGGACGTACGCGCCCCCGTACGGACCGAACCGCCTAGGCATGGGTCGATTCGAACTCCGTGACGGACCGGACGAACGCCCGCATCTTCTCCGGATCCTTTCGGCCCGGGGCGCTCTCGATCCCGGAGGAGACATCCACGCCCCACGGGTGCACCGTCGCGAGCGCCTCGGCCACGTTGTCGGGGGTCAGGCCCCCGCTCAGGACGAATTTGCGGCCGGGGTTCGAGTCGATGAGGCGCGCACACACTTCCCAATCCGGGCGGACCCCGCTCCCGCCCGGCAGCGGCTGACCGGCGGCGTCGAGGTGGATCCGGGGGAAGCTCTCCGCCGGCGGGACGGTCGGGTCGGGGCCCCCCGCTCCCGTCACGCCGACGGCGACGGAGGGCACCAGATGGTGCGTCTCGAGGAAGTCGAGGTCGGCGGGAACGGCACCGTAGACCTGGATGCGATCGACGCCAACCTCGTCGAACAAGCGACGGACGAGGTCTCCGCTCGGCGCTACGACCACCGCCCAGGCCTCGACCTCGGGGGGAACCTGACCGACGAGCTCGACGGCGCGTTCCATTGATACGCTGCGCGGCGAGCCGGGCACGTCGACCACGAAACCGGCGGCCCCTCCCTCGGGGATCTCGGCGACCGTGGCCGGGTCGGACAGTCCGCAGAACTTCACGAAGGTCTTCATCGATCACCGATGGATGGGGAACGCCGTAGGGAGGCCAGGAAGGCAACGGGGTCCGGCGCCCGGGCGAGCGCGGTCCCGACGAGGATGCCGTCGACGTGCTGGTCCCAGAATCGGCGCGCCTGCTCCGGCCCTTCCACCCCGCTCAGCCCGAGGAGCGGACGATGCCCGAGGGCGGCCTCCAGCGTTTCGGCCGCGACGTCCGGTCGCATTTCCAGGGTGTCCAGGTCGCGGACGTTCACTCCGTACACGTCCGCCGACACGTCCACTGTCGGTCTTAGCTCTGTGCGCGCGTGCCACTCCAGCAGGACCTCGAGTCCCAGAGAATGGGCCCGGTCGGCGAGCGACGCGAGAGGGGTCTTGAGCAGGCCCTCGGTCTCCAAACGGGCGATCAGCAGGACCGCGCTCGCCCCGCATCGCGCCGCAGTGTCGATCTGGGCCGGGTCGATGATGAAGTCCTTGAAGAGGACGGGCCGGTCGGTGCTCCCGACCACGGCGGCCACGTCCGCGGGACGTCCGTTGAACCGGGGGATGGAAGCGAGGCACGAGTACGCCGCCACGCCGGCCCTCGAGAGGCTCTGGACGAAGCCCGCGGGCGTGCGAGGAGGGAGGACCGGTGCGGCGGCCCCCGGGGATCTTCGCTTGAACTCCGCCAGCAGGCCTCCGCGCATCCGGTCCCGTTCCACCGCGGCCCGTAGACTCGTCCGCCCGGAGGGTCGGGAGGCCGGTATGCCCTCGTGGTAGGCGGGATCGTCCAGGGACGCCCGCGTCGCCTGAACCATTTCTGCAAGGAACCCCATGCTCATGCCTCCGCTGGGGCAGGGAACCGACGGGCCAGACGACGAAGGTCGGCCAACAGGGACTCCGCTCCCCCTCCGTCCAGGGCTTCCCTGGCACGGTCCACTCCTTGGGCGAGCGAGGAGGTGCGTCCGGCGACCCACAGGACGGCCCCGCTCGTCAGCACGACGGCGCCCCGTCGCGCCCCACCGCCTCCCGCGAGGATCCGCTCGGTCTCCTCCGCGGCGGCGGGCGGCGGCAGCGGACCCCAGTCGCCCCGCCGCTCGTCGGGTTCGAGGTAGCGGGAAGGGACTACGGTCACGCGGTGCATCCCCCGAGGGTCCCAGCGAACTCCCCGGGTCCGGTATTGGGGCGAGAACTCATCACATCCCTCTTCGCTCGTCATCGCGAGGCCGCGTCGGACGCCCAGCCGTCGCAGAGCGGTCGCGACCCGACCGGCGGCCGAAAGGTTCGGAACTCCGACCACTTGAACGCTCACTCCGGCCGGGTTGGAGAGAGGACCGAGCCGATTGAAGATGGTCGGGATCCCGAGCGCGCGCCGGGCGGAGGCGACCGCTCGGGTCGCGGGGTGGAAGAGAGGAGCATGGAGGAAGGCGATCCGATAGCGGGCGTAGCTCGCTCGAGCGAACGGGATCGACGAGTCGATCGGGAGTCCGAGCGCCGCGAGGAGGTCGCTCGAGCCGCACGGGCCACGCGTGCTCCGGTTGCCGTGCTTGACGACGGGCGTCCCCGCCGCGGCGACGACGAACGCGCTGACCGTAGAGACGTTGAAGGAAGGTCGCCGCGCGCCGCCCGACCCGCACAGGTCGACCGCCCGGTCGGAGGGGGGAACCCGGAACGGCCGGGCCCGGCGCCGCATCTCGCTCGCGAGCAGGGCCAATTCATGGGGGGTTTCGTGGCGCAGCGTGAGCGCCCGCAGGAGCCCGACCCGCTCGACCTCGGACGTGGACGGGGCCAGGAGGAGGTCGAAGATCCCTCGAACCTCGCGCACGATGAGCGGCCGCGGAGCGTGGAGTCGTTCAAGGTACGTCGCGATCATCGTCGGACCTCGGCGAGGAAGTTCGAGAGCAGGTGCGGTCCGGCCCGGGTCAGGTACGACTCCGGATGGAACTGGACGGATTCGACCGACACCCTTCGGTGACGGAGGCCCATGATGAGTCCTGCGTCGTCCGTCGCGGACACTTCGAGGCACGCCGGGACCCGTTCCGGATCGACCGTGAGCGAGTGATACCTCGCCCCGATGAGGGGCGAACGGACGCGATCGAAGATCCCGCGGCCGTCGTGTCGGACCGGGGAGGTTTCTCCGTGGACCGGTGCCGGGGCGCGGATGACCTTCCCTCCGTAGAAGTCGGCGATCAGCTGGTGTCCCAGGCACACTCCGAGGAACGGTCGTTCGCCCTGCCATCGATCCAGCAGTTCCCGGGACAATCCTGTCAGACGACGGTCCCGGGGATGGCCCGGTCCCGGCGAGAGCACGATCGCGTCGGGATCCACCCGGAGCGCACCGGCGAGGGACCTCGTCGACCGGTAACAGGTCACCTCGGCCCCGTGCGCCGCGAGCGCCTGCGAGATGTTGTACACGAACGAGTCCTCGTGGTCGATGAGGAGGACCTTCACGCGCCCCCTCCCAGCAAGCAGGACTCGAGCTGCTCGAGCTTCGTGAGGGACTCGTCGAACTCGCGGTCGCCGTCGGAGGCGTGGACGATCCCCGCCCCGGCGGCGGTGAACAGACGGGGTCCGGCGGCGAACGCACTCCGGATCGTGAGCGCCCAGTCGGCGCGGCCCCCCGTCTCAAGAAGACCGACCGAGCCACCATACGGCCCGCGCCAGGTGCCTTCCTCCCGGCGGAGGAGCTCGGTCGCGCGGATCTTGGGCGCTCCGCTGACCGTACCGGCCGGGAACGTGGCGGCCAAGGCGTCCCACGGACCCAACCCCGGCTTCAAGCGGGCCCCGACCCGGCTCACGAGGTGTTCGAGCTGGGCGTACCGGACCCGACGCTCCTTCCACAACACGCGGACCGAGCCCGGCCGTGCGACCCGGCCGAGGTCGTTCCGGGCGAGGTCGACCAGCATCCTATGCTCGGAGAGTTCCTTCGGATCCTGGGGAAGGGGCAGTCGTCCGGCCGGTGACGTTCGGGGGAGCGTGCCCGCGATCGGGTTCACGCGAGCGATATCGCCCTCCACCTCGACGACCGATTCCGGCGACGCCCCGACGATTTCCCGGTCGCCCACGCGAAGGTAGTAGAAGTACGCATAGCGCTCCGCGGCCCGGAGCCGTCCGGCCCGTTCGATGAGATCGGCCGGTCGTCTCCAGGCCCGTCGGTGCGCGAGGACGACCTGGAACGCCTCGCCGGACCGGATCGCATCCCGCAACCGGTCCACGCTCCGGCAGAATCGGGCGCGGGGGACCGTGTCGGACGCCGGTGTCCCCGGAGAAGGGAGCGAAGCCAGACGAGGGGAGCTCCGACGAGGACCCAGATCGGCGGTCCGAGGGTGACCGGCGAGCACGAATTCTCCGAGGGGGAAGGGAGCACCGTCCGGGTACCGGCGCAACGCGGGCTCCACCAGACCCACCGCATCGAACCCCAGGTACCCCATCGCCGTGGCTCCTCGACCCCGGGCGAGGTGCGTATTGACCGACCGACGCACCGCGGCCAGACCACTGCGCGGCGTCACGGCGGGAAGCCGCTCTCCGTCGTCGAACCAGACCGCCCGACCTCGTGACCCGGCGTGCCCGGCGGCCCGCTCGAAGTACCCCGCACACTCCGAGCGGTCGGCCCGTTCGGCGAAGAGTGTCCAGGGGTCCGTCACGGCGAAGCGTCCTCCACCAACACTCGATGCAGCTGCCGCAAGACCTCGGGACCCCGCTCCTCGGGGACCGCGAGCGAGAGGGCGCGGGGCGTCGCGCTGAACCCCTCCGCGGACGCGACGGCCGAGGCGGGTACTCGTTCGATATCGGCCATGACTCCGTCCCCGATGACGGTCACGAGCGCGACGCGGAACGGTCCCTCGACCATCGCGGCCGCCTCCCGCGTGAGCGGGGCCAGGGCCCGGAGGGCTGTCACGACCTGGGGCGGTTCGAGGACGAGGCAGAGGAGGGCGGACGACGTGTAGAGCTGGACGAGGTTCACGTTCGCCGCGGCCAGGCGTTCGGAGACCTCGGCGACGATCCCGGGGCGCTGCCGCCCTCCGGGGACGCGGAGCCGGAGGAGCCTCAGCGGGCCCAGGAGGGTGAGGGCGCGGTTGTGGCGCTCGGATTGAGAGGGGCCGATGGTCGTGACCACGCGCGGGTCCTCGAGCGACCGGACCCGTAGCACGATGTTCTGGGCACGGGCCGGCTCGATCGTCAGCGGGTGAAGGACCCGCGCCCCGAATTGGGCGAGCTCCTCCGCTTCCTCGTACGAGAGCTCGGGGATCGGCCGGGCCGAAGGGACCTCTCGGGGATCGGCCGAGAAGACGGCGACGTGGCGCTTGACGAGCTCCACCCGCTCGGCTCGCAGGATCGCTCCGAGACCGGCGGCGGCGTAGTCGGAACCGCCGCGGCCGAGGGTGGCGACCCGACCTTCCAAGCTGCGGCCGAAGTACCCGGTCACGACCGGCACCTGGCCCCGCCGAAGAATACGGCCCAGACCGAGACGCACCGCCGGTCCCGAGCGGTCGAAGAGGATGCACGAGGCTCCGTAGGCGTTGTCGGTGATCAGCCCCAGGTGATCCGCCTCGACGCCGACCGCGGGGACGTGGGCCCGGCGGAGGGTCTGGACCAGCCAATCGACGGAGAGTCGTTCGCCCTGGCTGAGGATGCGATCGGCGAGCGGGGCGTCCTTCCCGTGCGTCCGTTCCGCGAGTTCGAAGAGCCGCTCGAGCCGGGTCAGGTGGCGTCGGCCGGTCGCCGAGAGGTCGGGGTGCATCTCCCGAAGGTCTTCAACGATCGTGCGGTGGAGGGCCGCGGAGCGACCGTGCCGGAGTCCCAACATCAGCCGGTCGGTGACCCCTTCGCGCGCCGAGGCCACGATCACGAGGGGACGATCCTCGGCCCGCGCCGTACGGACGTCGGACACGACCCGGACGGGATCGGTCAGCGATGCGCCGCCGAACTTCAGTACGATCGGGCGGCGCCGGGCCATGGGCCTCACCGTCCCCGACGAGGGAGGGCGTCGCGCGCGAGGGCGTACTCAGCGTTCAGGACCGAGCCGCCGGCTCCCCCTCTCACGGCGTTGTGCGAAAGGACGAAGAACCGAAGGAACGGCGGGTCCCAGCGGATCCGGCCCACGACCGCGGCCATCCCGCGTGCCCGGATCGGATGACCCGCCCAGCGGTCACGGAGGGGTTGCGGTCGGTCGACCGCGGTGCGGAGCTCTACCGGGGGATGCGGGGCGGTCGGGAGGTCGAGGCCCGAGAGCGGATCGAACCGGGTCCACGCGCCTTCGAGGGCCGAGCGAGTGGGCTGGGCGGTGGCCTCGACGGTGACCGCTTCCAGGTGTCCCTCCCGGGTCGCGACCCGGGCACAATGGGCCACTACCCGGGGGGTCCACGCAGAGACTCCTCGAAGCCGACGCCGACCGAGCAGGCGGGCGGTTTCGCGCTCGACCTTCTCCTCTTCCTCTCGGATGAAGGGGATGACGTTGTCCGAGATCGCCAGCGACGGCACCCCCGGGTAGCCGGCACCGGAGATCGACTGGAAGGTCGTGACGTGCACGGTCCGGGGCCGAAGGAGAGGAAGGAGTGGCGCGAGTCCCAGTACCAGTCCGGTGGTCGCGCAGTTCGGGTTCGTGACGAGCAGCCCCCGCCCCGGGCGCGACGTCGCGGCGAGCGCGAGGTGGTCGCCGTTGACCTCGGGCACCAGCAGCGCTACCCCCGGGTCCAGCCGATGGTCGGAGGCGTTGGAAAAGACCGACACCCCCCTCCGAACGAGCTCGCTCTCGAGGGGTCCCGCGGTTCCGGAGGGCAACGCGGAGAAAACGACCCCGACCCCCGACCGCGCGAGCCGGGCCGGAGTTTCGGAACGGAGCCGCACCGACTCGAGCTCCGGGGGCGGTGCCTCCGGGAGCAGCCAGACGTCGCCGAGCGTCTGGCCCCGCGAGCGCTCTCCCCCGAGGAGCTGAGGCGGAGCGAAGTGAGGGTGGTCGTGGAGCAGCCGCACGAAGTGCTGTCCGATGTACCCACTCGCCCCGAGGATGGCGGTGGGGATCCGATCGTCGCTCACGGCAGGAATCCCCCTCGCAGACCCAGGTCGGCGAGCGCGAACGCGGTGACGCTCTCCAGCACCCCGACCGCGCGCGGGACGATACAGGGGTCATGCCGCCCGGTCACCGTCAACGTCGTTTCGGTGTGACGGGCCAAGTCGACCGAACGCTGGGGTCGAGCGATCGAGGAGGTTGGCTTGACCGCGGCCCGAGCGACGAGCGGCATCCCGTTCGAAAGCCCGCCGAGGATCCCTCCCGCGTGATTGGTCAGGGTGCGGACCCTCTCCCCCTCCCAGACGAACGGGTCGTTGTGCTCGCTTCCCCGCAGTCGGGCGGCTCGGAATCCCGCCCCAAACTCGACGGCCTTCACCGCCGGCACCGAGAAGAGCGCGTGCGCTACCACGCTCTCGATCGAATCGAAGAACGGTTCGCCCAGTCCGACGGGGAGGCCCTCGGCCCGAATCTCGACCACGCCACCGAGGCTGTCCCCGTCGCGGCGGGCGGAGAGGATCGCCTCCTCCATCCGCGCCGCAGCCGACGCATCCGGTGTCTCCACCTCGTTGGTGGCGGCCCGCGCGCGCAAGGTCACGAGGTCGAGGTCGTCCGGTACGTCCGCGTCGACCGGGCCGATCGACCGGGTGAACGCGACCACGTCGACGCCCCGGGCCGCGAGCAGGCCCCGGGCGAGGGTGCCGGCGATCACGAGCCCCACGGTCATCCGGCCCGAGAAGATGCCTCCGCCGCTGAGGTCCGCGTCCGTCCCGTACCGGATCCGAGCCGGGAAGTCCGCGTGGCCGGGTCGGGGGATATCCGCCAACCGATCGTACGGCTCGCGCCGGACATCCGTGTTCGCGACGTGCGCTCGGAACGGACCCCCATCCGAACGACCGTCGACCACGCCGCGGTCGACGATCAGTAGATCCTCCTCCTGGCGCCGGGTGGCCAATCGGCGTCCCACCGGACGTCGTCGGTCGAGCTGGTCCTGGATCCCCGCGAGGGAGACCGGGGTTCCCGGAGGCAGCCCCTCGACCTGGACCCCGACTTCCGGACCATGGCTCGACCCGAACACCGTCATTCGAAGGCGACTCCCGAACTCCATCATACCGGCCGAACCTCGACCCCGATCGCTCGCAACGCGTCCCAGAACCCAGGGAACGACTTCTGGGTCGCCCCGGCCTCTCCGATCCGGCTCGGCCCGCCGGCAGCGAGCGCCCCGATCGCGGCGCTCATCACCATGCGATGGTCTGCCAGCCGGCCCAAGTGGATCGCCCGGGGCTCTCGAACCCCTTGGATGAGCAAACCTCCCCGGTGCTCGCTCACCGACGCCCCAAGCGCCCTTGCCAAGCGGACGGTCCCCGCACGACGATCGGATTCCTTGTGCGCCACATGAACGGCACCGCGAATTCGGCTCGTGCCTAGGGCCGAGGCAGCGAGGACCCCCGCGAGTGGGTAGAGGTCCGGCGCGTCGGTCAGGTCGATCGAGAACGGGCGTCGATCCCCCGCTGAGACGCTCACCCAGTCGTTCCCGGACGCGACGTGGGCCCCGAACGCCCGAAGGAGCGGGAGGATGCGGTGATCGGCCTGGGGCCATGACTTCGGGATCCCATCGACCCGAACGGGTCCGCCCGCGAGCGCACCCGCCGCCCAAAGGTACGCGGCACTGGACGCGTCCCCCGGGACGCGGAACCGGGAGCCGCGGTACGACTGCCCGCCGGGTAGGGAGAAGTCTCGTCCCCGCCGAGCGACGTTCACTCGGTGATGGTCGAGGACCGCGAGGGTGGCTTCGATGTAGGGGCCCGAGACGACGTCTCCCGTCAAGTGCACCCGGGAATCTTCCGGGAGCGTGGGGAGGACCAGCAGGAGCGAGGATACGAATTGGGAGCTGCTCGAAGCGTCGACACGGACGAGTCCTCCCCGGAGTGGACCGCGAACCTCGATCGGCAGACCGGAGGGTGCGACCCGAACCGTGGCCCCCAACGCGGTCAACGCGTGGAGGAGACCCCGCATGGGGCGGGCGCCCAGGCGGGTCCGGCCGGTGAACCGGGTCGTGCCGGCGTCACGAGCGGCCACGGCCGAGAGGAACCGGAGCGTCGTGCCGGATTCGCCGCAGTCGATGGAAATGGAACCGGCGCGAGTCCCGTTCCCGGGCTGGACGGTCCACGAATCGGTTCGGTACTCTACCGGCGTACCGAGCCGGGCGAGCGCGACGGCCGTGGCCCGCGTGTCCTCGGAATCGAGCGGGTGATCGACTCGGAACCGGTGTCCGGAAAGGTGGCCGACCACGAGCGCGCGATGGGTGTAGCTCTTTGAGGGCGGGGCACGGATCCGGCCCGCCACCGGCCCGGGACGGAGTTGGGCGATGGTCACGGGTGCTCCTCCGAGGTGAGTGGGACCACGAATCGTTCGGGAGGGAGAGTGTCCAGGACGGCTTGGGTTCGCGCGTGCGGGACCAGAGAAACCAGCGCCGGTCCCAAGCCGCTCACTCCGCTGGCGGCGGCGCCGGCGCGCCGGAGCCGATCCCGCAGGTCGCGATAGTCGTACCCCATCACCCGCTCGACGAGGAGCGTGTTCTGCTGCATGGCCTCGGCCCATGCTCCGCGGCGTGCCGACCGGGCCGCACCTTCCGCCTCCGGCGCCGACTGTTGGAACTGATCCCGAACCGACGGGGAAGCGGGATGCGTTCCGTTCGGAAGGTGCACGACCGCGGTCCAGTCGGGGTCGGCCGGCTCACGGAGGAGGAGCTCCCCGGTGCGGTTGTCGGTGACCACGAATCCGGGGACGAGTCCCGCGAGCGCGTCATCGAACGCCCCCGTGGCGCTCACCCCTACCTCTCGCCCCACCTCGGCCGCCATCCGGGCGATCTCGATCGAACCCAAGTCGGTCTCGAGCGCGTCGGCGACGGCCCGGATCGTGGCGGTCGCTACCGCGCTCGAGCTCTTCAACCCCTTTGCGACGGGTATTTCGGAATCCAGATGGAGACGGGCGAAGAACCCTGCTTCGGGCCGGAGGCGGCGCAGGGTGGCTTCCAGGGACCGGACGACGATGGGAGTTCGCGAGGCATCCGGTTCGACCTCGATCTGCATCGTTGCCTTCGCCTGGAGCTCTACCGTGGCAGCCGCGTAGAGCCGAACCCCGTGGGCGCACCCGATCCCCGTCGGGAGCGCATTCACGATCGAGATCGCCGCCGAAGATCGGCCTACGCCGCGCATCCGACCTCCTCGAGCACGGCGCGGACGGACTCGGTCGGAGGCGGCGCTCCCCACCAACGGGCAAAGCTCGCCACGGCCTGGTAGACGAGGAGCCGCTCCCCGCTCTCGTACCGAGCCCCGGCCCGTCGCGCCATCTCGGGGAGATGCGGGTCGGCGGCCCGGTACACCCAATCCAGAACCAGTGCGTCCGGGCGGACGAGTCCCTCGAGAGGGATCGAGAGCGGGGAGGTCGATTCTCCCCCCGCACTCGTCGCGTGGACCACGAGCGAGGTGGGGACGGGGTGTGCCGGCTCGCCCACCTCGCTCCCGAACGCGCGGGCGATCCCCTCCGCAGCGGCCCGTTGCCGGGCTACGACCGTGGCTCGTGCCCCCACGGTCCGTGCGGCGAGGAGCGTGGCTCGGGCCGCCCCTCCCGCCCCCAGCACGGTCAACCGATCCCCATCCCAGGTTCCGTCCGACCGAAGTTCTTCGAGGCGGCGGGTCATCGCGAGGACGTCCGTGTTGTCGGCCTCCCAGCCCGTCCCCACGTACGTGAGGCAGTTCGCGACGCCGCACTCCTTCGCGAGCGTGGAAGATCCCCGGGCGAGAGCGAGCGCGGCGGCCTTCCACGGGTGGGTAATGTTCAGGCCACGGAATCCCAGGCCTCCCAGCCGGGACATCACGCCCTCCAATTCCTCCTCGGTGGAAATGTCCAGAGGAAGGTAGAGTCCGACCCGCCCGGTCGCGGTCATCCAGCGATCGTGGATCGCGGGGCTCAAGGAGTGGAAGACCGGATGGCCCAACACGGCGTAGAGCGGTCGTTCGCCGCTACCCCCGAAGAACCGGCGGAGCCGATCGACCGGGATCTGGGCGGGCTCGACCGCGTCGGGGTTCTTGGATCGCGCCTCCTCGGGAAGACACGCATACACGAGGGGCATGCCGAGGCGCTGGCCGAGCGCCCGGAGTAAGGGGCCGGAGCCCCCGGTCGTGTGGAGGACCCGATCGGGAGCGAGGCGGATACCTCGGATCGCCGGGACGAGTTGTGTGACGGCGACACCGGTCGTCGCAGGGAGTACGAGCTTTCGGAGAGTGCGAGGGGGCACCGGGGCTTCGAGCGCGCGAAGCACGTCCGCCACCGGGGTTCCCTTGGGGAAGTGGGTGGACCAGATCACGCCGGGCCTCGAGTCCGCGGTGCGGGGAGGTGGGCTCGGGTCATCTCGACCCGCTTCGAAGTCGACCCAGTGGAACGGGAGTTCGAGGAGCCGGGCCAGGATCGCGGCCCTCTCCCTGGGATCATCGGGGCCCTCACCCCCTTCCGCGCGGGAGCGCAGGGTCGCGATCAAGGGCAGTGAGGACGGGAAGAGCCCCGCGGCCCGGTGTCGCTCGGCGGGGTTCCACCGGTCGAAACGTATCTCCACAAGGTCCGCGCCGGCCCGTCGCGCCTCCTCGACCTGATCGGCGGCTTGGTCGACGGACCGCGCCGGGAGCGTGACGACCAGCTGGGGAGGATCGGCGCTCACCGCTCCTCGATCGTCTCGTCCACGGGATGACCCAAATGACGGGCGGCAGGCAGTCGAACTCCTCGCGCCGATTGACCCGCCTTGAGCTCGGTCGTCGGGGTTGGCCCTCCGGCCGTGGTCAGGCGAACCGACTCGGCCTCCTGGAGGAAGATTGTGCGGACCGTACCTTGGTCGTCCGCACGTACGAGGACCATCGGACGACGTTCGACCTTGATCCGACCGACGCGGACCGAGCGGATGGACCCGTCGGGTGTCGCGATCAAGACCGCGTCCCCCGACGCGAGTTCGGCGAGGTAGCGGGTGGAGCCGTCCGCGAGCAAGACGTACGAATGTGCGGAACCGGCGTTCACCCGGAACGGCCGGGGGCGACTGAACTTCGAACCGGTGGCCTCGCTCGCGACGTGGAACAGGAAGGCGGCAGCGCTGCCGACCAGGAGTCCCTCATCGGGGCGGAGGAGCGACGTCGTATCGACGATGACCCGGTCCCCGAGGCCGGCGGGACCTACCGAGAGGAGAGGAGCGGTCGACCACTTCAGAAGTGACGGGAGGGGGCCCTCGACCAGGCTCTCCAGCTGGTCCACTTCCTCGGGGGACCCTACATCGACGATGACCAGATCGGCTCCGTGTTCGAGGGCGCCGAGAGCTCCCGGCACTTCGGCCGGTGACCGGGCGACCACCCAGAGCGCGAACCGCTGACCCCGGGCGGCGACGGCGTTCTCGAGGGGGATCACGCGATCGGCCGTCCATTCGATGGCGAGGACTCCTCCGGACGGGGCGCCCTCCAGCGCCTGGGCAAGTCCCGCTTCCGAGTCCACTCGGGCGATCGGGATGGGGGCCTGCCTTCCGGTCGGTTCGAGGAATCCCGCCCTCTCCCGGATCACGACCGTGTCCGGCCCGAGGGTCGGGCCCGCGTCGCCGGCGACAAGAACGAACCGATGGAATCCCCGTTGATGAGCGCGGTCCAGGATCGGGGGAAGGCCCTGCGGGGTCGATGGTCGCGGCCGAATGGCGACCCGATCCCGCGACATCGCCCTCGTCCTCCGCTCACGACGTCCCGTGCAGAAGGGCGGCGATACGAGCGGCCAGCGGCCCGACGGGTCGGCGCTGGAAGAGGTTGCGACCGATGCAGATCCCTCCTCCGCCGGCGGTCACGCTTTCCTCGACCAATCGGAGAAACGCGGACTCGGGTTCCACGCGGACCCCGCCGCCGATCAGGACGGGCACCGGGGTGGTCTGGCAGAGTCGCCGAAACTCGTCGAGCGAGCCGGGGTAGCTGGTCTTCACGATATCCGCCCCCAAGTCGGCCGCCGCGCGGGCCGCGTGGCGCAGCTCGTCCGGCGTGCCGCCGTTCTCCTTCTTCACGTAGGCCATGCAGAGCAGCGGGAGTCCGAGTTGTCGGCACTGATCGGAGGCGACGCCGAAGTCGGTCAGCATGTCCGGTTCCTCGGGGACCCCAAAGTTCACTTGGACCGATAGGACGTCCGCTCCCAGGCTGACCGCCTCGCTGGCGGTCGCGACCAAGACCTTACGGTTCGCTGTCGGGCCGAGGGCGGTCGAGGCCGAGACATGGATCCCGAGCAGCGTCGACGGGGCGAGGATCGGGGCGACCTCACGCACCGCGCCCTTCGTCACGATGAGGAGGTCCGCCCCCGCGCCCTGGAGCTCCTGGGCGAGGGGGGCTAGTGCCTCGAGGCCGTCGATCGGCCCCATGGTGACCGCATGGTCGAGCGGCACCGAGAAGAGCCGCCGCCGCGGGTCCGGGAACAGTCGGCGCAGTCGGATCGTTTTTCCGTACGTGGTTTTCCCCTCCTTGTTTGCTTTCGAGGAAGACGCGAGAGGGGCCCGGCCCGCGGGAGCGCGGGGTAGGTCGGGGGGGCGCCCTCCCGGCGCCTCCCGTTCACCAGAGCCAGGTTCGGACGGCCCGTCGGCCCATGCCGTCCAAGGCGAAGGTCGCGGGCGCGTCCGTCATCGGCAAAACCATCCTCCGGGTTCTATTTAGGCTTGTTCGGGCCGCCGGTCGAAGCGAGCACGCCGTCCACGAGCAGCGCGTGGAGCGCGAAGCCGCGGAGCATCTGGTCCCACATGAGGTGACGGATCTCCGGGGTCGAGGCGAACCCCGCCACGATCTGGCCGATCCACTCGCTGTGCTCGACATCCGCGGTGACGTGAAGCTTGTAGTACTCGAGATGGGCATCGTCGACGCCGTAGTGCTTCTGGAACGCCGGCAGCAGGCGAGCGCACAGCGGAACGTTCGGGGGTTCGGAAGAGCCCGCCGCGGAGACGTAGAAGGTCTGCGTACGGTTCGTGTAAAGGAAATCGTCGATGGCGAGCATCGTCGTCGGAAGAAGGGGGGTCGATTGGACCTCCTTCCGGGGGACCCCAAGACCCTCGCAGAATCGGAGCCAGAGTTCCGGGTGACCCGGTTCCTTCCCCTTCGGGTCGCCGGCCTCCTCCACGAGCTGGTCGAGGATCATGCGGCGGTACCGGTCGTTCCCGGGTTCCCATGAGCAGTTCGCGAATCGCTCCGCCATCGCGATCGGGACGGAGGCGAGCCAGGGGTAGAACTGCTTGACCCAGGCCTGGACGACAGGTTTCGGCACCTCGCCCCGTTCGAGGCGCGCAAAGAACGGATGGGTCGCGAACGGGTGATTGGCGAGTTTGAACTTCGTGAGCTCGTCGCGGAACTTCTCGCCCTCGAAGCGAACCCAGGGAGCCTCGGTCATGGGGGCTTCGAGCGGGGCGGCGTATTTGGTCCCCGAGGTTCCGTGCTGAACCCCCCGGGTTATCGAGACCGGGTCGGCTCGTGCGCCCGTGTCGACGTCCGCTTCGGGGGCCCCGCCGGTCCCCGGCTTCGGCCCCCTCGCCGGATTGCGGGTCCTCGAATCCGCTCGATTCGTTGCCGGTCCGTGGGCCGCGACGTACCTCGGAGAGTTCGGGGCCCGCGTGATCCACGTGGAGGGGGCCCCGTTCGAACCCCCGTATGCGGATGCGACCCGCACCCTGCGTCCGCTCGTCGCGGGCGAGAACGCCGCCGACCAGGTCTCCGAGTCGTGGGTCCAGTATTCCCGGAACAAGCTCTCGGTCGGTCTCGACCTGCGGGCTCCCGAGGGCCGTGACGTCTTCCTCGACCTCGTTCGGGAATCGGACATCTGGATCGAATCGTCGCGGCCCGGGATTTACGACCGGATGCGACTCTCCGATGCCGAGGTCTGGGCGGCCAACCCCCGATTGACGATCGTCCACGTTTCGGGGTACGGCCAAACCGGCGATCCCGAGCGCGTGCGCGCCCCGTCGTACGACCTGACCGCCCAGGCCTTCAGCGGGTTTCTCGCCCTCCAGGGCGATCCCGAGCCCGCGCCGCCGGCGCGCAGCGGCACCGCGCTCAACGACACCGTGACCGGATTGGCCGCCGCGATGGGAGGGCTCATGGGGTACTTCTCCGCGCAGCGGACCGGGCGCGGTCAATCGGTGGACGTCGCGCAGTACGAGGTGTTCTTCATCCTTCTCGAGAACCTCGCCCTCGACTACTTCCTTCGCGGGGTCGTTCGGGGCCGTCACGGAACCGCCCACTCCCGCCTGCATCCGTACGACCTCCATCGCGCCGCGGACGGATGGGTCGTCGTGGCGGCCCCCACGCCCGACGGGTGGGTGCGGCTCCGCGAGCTGATCGAGTTCAACGACCCTGCCTTCGACGACCGGGATTACCGTCTCAGCCACCGCGAGCCGGTCGACCGGGCGATCGCCGCGTTCTGTCGGACTCGGTCCCGGGAGGAGCTCGAACGGCTTGCGCACGAGCACGACGTGGCGATCTCCCGGATCTACGATATCGCGGACATCGCGCGGGACCCACATTATCAAGCCCGCGGCATGTTCCTCGAATGGGACGATCCGGTGGCGGGACGCGTGAAGGGAGCGGGGGTTGCACCCCGGTTCTCCGAGACCCCGGGCGGGGTGTGGCGAGGCGCTCCGTGGCTCGGACAGGACAATGCCGCCGTCTTGACCGGCGTGCTCGGCTACTCGCCCGAGCGGGTCGCCCGACTCCGCCGGGACGGGATCATCGGGGAGCATCCCCCGGTGGGGGGTCCCTCACGCACTCCGGCGTACTTTGCCCGGGAGAAGCGGTAGATGCTGGTTCGGGGGGAGTTGCCGCCGGATCCGCTCGCCGGGGAGCTCGACCAGTTCATCGAACGGCATCGGCTGGCCCAACGAGCGATCGAGCTCGACCGAGCCCCGGAGTTCCCGCGCTCGGAGTACGAGGCGATGGGGGCCGCCGGTTGGCTCGGTCTCACCACGCCGTCCGCGCTCGGAGGGCGCGGCCTCTCTCTCCCTCGGGCGGGAGCGCTGCTCTACCGCCTCGCGTACCGATCCGGGACCGTCTTCGCCAAGCTCGCCCTCCAGCCCGAGTTCTCCTCCGTGCTCCGCGAGAGAGGGACGCCGCAGCTGGTGGAGACGTGGTTCCGTCCCCTGTGCCAGGGACGCCGACTCGTCAGCAACCAGATCACCGAGCCCACGGCCGGCTCGGACGCACAGGCGATCGCGCTCGAAGCCTCTCGGGAGGGAGACGGGTATCTTCTGACCGGGGCGAAGTCCGAGGTCGCGTTCGCGGAGGACGCGGAGGCGGCGATCGTCTACGGCCGCGTCCCCCACGACCCGTCCGGGGGGATCACCGCCTTCCTCGTGCCCCAAACCTGGCCCGGGGTCGAGCGCTCCCGATCGGCGACGGACCTCGGGGAGCGCTGGCAACGGCGGGGGACGGTGCGCTATACCCGGGTGCGCGTCCCGGCGGACCACCGTCTCGGGGAGGAAGGACGCGGCTTCCACTACGTTCGTCCCGAGCTGACCCGTGAGCGGGCCCTTCTGGCGGCCATCTACCTCGGGGTCGGTCGCGCTTCGTGGGAGGAAGTAGTGGTGCACGCCGGCCAACGGTCGGTCTTCGGCCGGCCCCTCTCGGCTCAGGAAGGCGTCGCCTTTCCCCTGGTCGAAGACGGGGCCCACCTCGAGGCCACCGGGCTCTATGTGGCTCGCACTCTGGAGCGGCTCGAACGCGGGGAGGAGGCGGACGCGGACGCGGCGGTAGCGAAGTGGATGGCGACCGACACCGCCCTCGAGGCGATCGATCACGCGATCCAGTTCCACGGGGGACGGGGGTATTCCGGCGAGCTCCCCCACGAGCAACGCTGGCGGGACGTGCGCAGCGGAGGGATCGCCCACGGCCCCTCCGAGATCATGCACGTCGTGGCCGCCCGAGCGCTGTGGCCGCGCCCCCCGAGATCGACGGCCGAGACCCCCACGACGCGGGACGTCTAAGGGAGGATTCGATGTCTCCCGCGGAGGTCGTGTCCGTGAACGTCTCCCTCCCGAGGGACATCGCCTGGCGGGGGAGACGGATCCGAACCTCGTTCTTCAAGGAACCGAGGGTCGGCCCCATGCCGGTGGGGCCGGAGGGCCTTCGGGGGGATGAGGTCGGGGACCCCCGAGTACACGGCGGCCCTCGCAAGGCGGTGTACGCCTATCCGGTAGAACACTACCCGTTCTGGTGCGCCGAGCTCGGCCTCGACCGGCTCACCTGGGGCAGCTTCGGGGAGAACCTCTCGTTGCGCGGGGTCACGGAGGAGGACGTCCGGTCGGGGGACCGACTCGAGATCGGGACGGCGGTCCTCGAGGTGACCCGGCCCCGAAGCCCGTGCTTCAAGATGAACGTCCGGTTCGGGCGGGAGGACATGGTCCGACGGTTTGCTCACGCCGGTCGGTCCGGGTTCTACCTGGGTGTCGTCCGACCGGGTCAGCTGAGACCCGGGGACGAGGTCCGGGTCCGGCACGGGTCGGCGACCGGCCCGACCATCGCGGAACAGTTCCTCACCATGACCAAAGGGCCGGTGGACCCGGCGGCCGAGCTCGACGACGAGTGAGCTTGGCCGACCGGTCGGGGTCGAGCGGAGGGGGGAGGTCCGGTACTACGGCGGTCCGGCTCCGAGGGGTTTCTTTCCCTTCGGGAGACGGCCGGAGAGGAATAGCGCGAGAACGAAGGCGAGCACGGCCAGCACGACAAGGACCTCGAACAATTGGACGTACGATTCCGAGACGGCCGCCGCGCACGCTGAGGTCGTCGGAAACCCGGGGTACGGGGGGCAGAGACCCGCCGCGACCTCGGAAGGATCGAGCGCGGCGAGTCGCTGGGCTTGGAAGGAGGCGAGCAGGGTCAACCCGATCGCTCCGCCCAGGGATTGGAAGAACTGAACGAGCCCGCTCGCCGCGCCGACCTCCGCCTCGGGGACCTGGTTCTGAACGGCGAGCAGGAAGACCGGGAAGGTCATGCCCACCCCGAACCCGATCGGGATGAGGGGAGCGACGATCCCGCCGACCGGCAGGAAGCCGTAGGCGAACACCCACACGGGAGTCGAGGGTCGCACCTGGGTCAATAGCAGCAGGCCTACGATGGAGATCCCGATCCCGACCAGGACCAAGGGACGGTAGGGGACCCGCGTCAACAGGTTGCCGCCGATAGCGGCCCCGAAGACGAGCGGGATGACGAGGAAGTACAGCACGTCGCGCACCGTGTCGGCGACGTCCCCGGTGTTCCCGAGCGTCACGTACGTGACCAGAAAGGTAAGGAAGGTCGCAAGCGGGAACAGCACGAGCCCGACGAGGAACGTGGTCCCCGCGCTCGACGCCACGATCCGGCGGGAGAACAGACGCAGCGGGACCAGGGGATCCACCGCCCGCCGTACCTCCCACCAGACGAACGTGACGAGGAGGACTCCCGCGGTCAGCAGGAGCGGAACCACCCGGGGATCGCTCCACGTCCAAACTCCTTCGGAGACCTCGACCAAGGTGTACATGAGGGCGGCGACCCACCCCGCCAGGAGGGCGGCGCCGGGGATGTCGAACCGACCCTTCCGCTCGGGGCGGATCGGCCCGAGGGCGACCAGCAGGAGCGTGAGGCCGATCAACCCGATGGGGATGTTGACGTAGAACACCCAGCGCCAGGTGGTATGCTCCACGATGAACGCTCCGACGAACGGCCCCGCGACCGTGGCAATGCCGAACACTCCCGAGAGGAGGCCGGTCACGCGCGCCCGGGTCTCCGGCGGGAAGATGACCGCCACGATCGAGAGGCCGACCGGGAAGAAGTCCCCGCTCCCGAATCCCTGGACCGCCCGGAAGATCACGAGCTCGCTGAACGTCTGGCTGAGGCCCGCGAGGATCGAGCCCCCGATGAAAAGCCCGAGCCCGGCGATGAAGATCCGCTTCCGGTCGAACAGGTCCGAAAGCTTCGCGAAGATCGGGACCGCCACGGTGGACGTGATCAGGTAGGCGCTCACGATGAAGGTCGACCCGGTAGGGGGCGCTGAGAGGTTCGTCAGGATGGCGTGGAGCGCCGTGAGGACGACGAAATTGTCGAGGGCTCCCATCAGGAGACACAGCATGATTCCCGCGACGACCGCGACGGCGAGGGCCGGGCGGCGCACCCCGGTCCGGCGTGCGCGGCCCGCCTCCGTCTCCGGCTCGATCTCGGGCGCGCCGACGGGCACCGGCAGTTCGTCGAGCTTCATCGACTCCTCCGGGCGTTCCATGACCGAGGGCGGGGGAACCCGGAACCCACTGCGCGGGAATCCGTGGTGGGTCGCATTGGCCGCGCCACCGTCGAACCCTTAACTGGATTGCAAGGGAAGGTTACCTTCGAGCCACCACGTCGGGTCGGAGGCGAGGGTTCCTTTCGGTTCGAGGGGGGAGCGAAACCGTTGTGGGCGGGTCGGAAGAGCGACCTCGCCCGAACCGGTCGAGGAGCCCCCGCGGCTCGAAGGGAGGCCGACCTGGCCCGATTTCTTGCCCTCGCCGCGTCCCGACGGGAACCCAAAGGAGCTAAACCCTCCCGCGGTTCGCCACGCCGTCATGCCAGGCATCGCGACCCTCCGAGCGAACTCGAATGCGACGTTTACCGCCACGATCACCGCCGTCTCCGCACCCCGCGAAGTAACTACCTCGCGCGGGACCTCGAAGGTCGCGGACGCCACCCTCCAGGACGAGACGGGAACGACGACCCTCACCCTTTGGGGCGACGATATCCAGAAGTACACGGTGGGCCAGAAGGTTCAGATCACCGACGGCTGGGTCAAGGACTTCCGCGGCAAGCTCCAGGTTTCGATGGGGCGGTCGGGGAAGATCGCGATCGTTCCGTAAGGGACCCTTCCCGTCCCTCCCGCGGATTTGCGGCCCCTCGAGGGGTCGACATCGTCCCCGCCGGAACCTCTATCTGACCGGAGCCGATGGCGGGTCATGGCCTCCGGACTTCGGTTGCTGGGGACGGTCGGGGCCATCCTCATCTTCGCCGGCTTTGCCCTGGCCGGATTCGGCTACCTCAACGAAGGCTTCGCCGAGAGCCAGGTGTTGAACTGCAGGCACGACTGCCAATTTGACGCACGGAACGCGACCAACGCGACGTTCGAGTCGGAAACCTTCCTCGGGATTGGGTTCGTCGCCGGCGGGGTCGGCGTGGGTTGCACTCTCGCCGCGGCCATCGTGCTGATGGGACGGTGGCCGCCCCCCCCGACGGCCGGGAGCTCCCTGTACCCGTCCCCGCCGGTTCCTCCCTCCGTTGGGCCCCCCTAGCGCTCGACTTTCCTCGGCGGCTCCCGGAGCGGAGCGAACGGAGGCGTGCCGAGGACTCTCGCCCCCCTCAGCACAGCCCGGTTTAGGGGCACGGAGCGCGGTCCCCGGGGGGCGAGGCTCCGAGAGAAGTTGTATCTCTCCCGGCGTCATGGCCGGGACATGGCCCGAGCCGGGGGAAGCACCGGGATCGTCGGCGCCGTCTTGGTGATGGTGGGGCTGATTCTGGTAGGCGCTGGGCTCGTAATCGTCTCCAATGCGGACCAGACCACGATCAACTGCGAGTTCGGGAACGCCCCCAACAACTGCCGGTCGACCGACCAGAACGCGGCGAACACGAGCGTCGACGCGACCTACGTCATCGGTGGGGGTCTCATCGTGGCCGGCGTCGGCGTGGCGCTGGTCGTGATGACGATGCTGGGGATCATGGCCGCCCGGTTGGAGCGCCCCGGGGGCCCTTCGATGCTGTTGGGCCCCCCGTCGTGGTCCCCGGCCTCTCCCATCGGCCCTCCGCCGAGCTATCCTTCATTCCCCCCACCCCCGCCTCCGGGCCGGTAATCCCGGTTCCTCGGTCGACGGATCCGTGAAGGTCAGGACGGGGTGGAGGAACGAGGCTTCGGGGGAGGAGCGATCCGCTTTCCCAGTAACACCTCCCCCCACACAATCCGCATTCGACTCCGGAGACCCCACGCGCCGAGCCCTCCCTCTCGGTAGCTGAGTTCTTTTCGCTCGACCAGCTGAAACCCGCGCGATCGGAAGAGCGCGATCGAGGGTGCGTTCCCTTCCTCGGCGGCGGCGTACACCACCTCGACCCGGTCCTGCTCGAAGAGGCGGAGGGCATCGTCCAGGAGAACCCCTCCCAGTCCCTGGCCGCGGAGGGAATTCAGGACCGCGAGATAGTACACGTACCCGACCTCGGGGACCAGCTGCTCCAGCATCGAGACGGCGATCACTCGTCCCTCGGCATGGATCGCCCGTACCCGGGAGGCTTCCCGTAAGGTCCGTTTCGCGTGCCAGCGGTAGATGCCTTCGAACGAATCGATGATCACGGGTACCGCCTGCTCCCGGTCGGAGACGGCGAGATCGACGGGAACGGAAGGGAGTGGATCGGACATCAGGGGGCTCCGACCTTGGGGGGCGAGACGGCATGCCCTCCCACTCGAGCCGGTCGGGTCCAACGATTCGCGTCTGCCGGCTCGCGTGGCACGAACGGGGAGACGTGCGTGCGGCTATGGAACTTGCCACCCCCGCCGGGTCCGTCGTTCGGTCTCGACCCGACCTGCGGTGCTCACCGGAGGTGAGTCGTCCCTTTACCATCCCCGGACCTCCCTCTCCCCATGGCACCCCCACCTGGCCCAGAAAGTGTCTGGTCCGACGCACCCATCTCGACGACCCTCACCGGCCTCAAGCACCGTATCGTCGCTTCGATCCTGGTGCCCGTCGCGTGGTTGAGCGCTACGCTGCTCTACATCGGGTTCTGGGCGCACGGCTTCAGTCTCTTCCAGAACATCGTCGTGTTCGTGGTCTCGATCCTCGTCCTCTTCGGCGTGATGGCGGGCATCTGGGTCTCGTTCGGGTTCCGCCAGGCCCGGACCTGGATGGACTGGTAGACCCCGCCCGCGGGATGCCCCGGCCCTAGAGCCCCGCGGCGAGCAGGGCGTTCATCGCCTGCTCGATCGTGTGGTCGGGAGTGCCGGTCGAATCGACCCGCACCCAACGGGGGGCCTGGAACATCTGCTCGAACTTCGCCTTCACGCGGCGCAAGTACGGTTCGTCCTCGAACGCGTTGCGCTGCCCGCTTGCCTCCACTCGCTTCATGGCGAGCTCTATCGGGGCGTCCAGGTACAGGACGAGGTCGGGTTCCATCGCGAGACCCCGCTCGATCCGTTCCAGTTCCCGCGCCGTCTCGCCGTCCAGTCCCGGCGACTCGTAGGCGAGGCTCGAGTAGAACGATCGGTCCTGGATCACGATGTCCCCCAGGTCGAGCGCCCGCTCGATCTGCGGTCGCAGGATCGCCCGATCGACCGTGTAACAGAGCGCGGCGGCGAGCGAATCGTTCTTGACGAGCCGGGAGAACTGGCCGCGCAGGAACTTGTCGGTCGGCTCCCGGAAGCTGGAGACGGAGTGACCGCGGCGCAACAGCGGGGGAACGAGCCGGGCCGCGAGCTCGGTCTTACCGGTTCCGTCAATCCCCTCGATCACGACGTAGGTGCCTCGATCGCTCATCGTTCCCTCCTTCCCGCTCGGTCGGTGGACCCTGCTCAGTTCGCGCCCGCCCGACCGACGGCGGGAGGGGGGAGGGCCAAGGGCCCCATAGAGCTTCCTCCGATTCCCGGGAACGCCCTTCGTGGGGCGCCCTCCTCGAGAATTTGAAGTTTCGCGGCGCCCACCGACAGCCTTACGGCGGACCGCCCATGGGGGACGCGTGCTCCCGTCGGACCCCCCCGCCCCCGGAACGCCCCCGGATCCCCCCGTGAACTCGGCCGACCGCCGTTGGCTCCACGACAAGTTCGAACGGCTCGCGGCGGAGGAGGGGCAACTCGCCACCGGACGGACCACGTACTACGCGGCGATCGGCACCGTACTTATCACCGGGCTCCTGGTCGTTCTCGCGGACCTGCTCAACGAACCCTCGCTCCTGGTCGTTTCGGTCACTTTCCTCGCGGGGTTGGGGATCCTGATCTCCCTCGTCTGGGCCGTCCTCTTGCATCGCACGAACGATGCGCAGAACCTCTGGCGTGAGGCCGCCCGTCTGCTCGAACGGGAGAACCCTCCCGTGGAGGGGATCCTTACGGGTGCGATCACCCTGCGATCGGGGGAGACGATGAATGTGAACTTGCTACGACCGTACCTCGCGCACGAGGCGCGATTCGCCCACTTGCGTCAGGTCTCGTGGATGGATCGGGTCGATCCGCTCGCGCTGGTGGAGGTCCTTCCGCTCACCTTCATGGTGATCTGGAGCTCCGTCCTCGTCATCGTCTGGTTCTGGTACCTCCTCCTGAGGTAACCGGTCCGGAACCGGTCGCAAGAGACGACCTACACATCCGGCCGGGCCACGACCCGACCCTTCTGGACGGCCTGCATCAGGGTCCGATAGTCCCGTTCCGTCTGGTCGGCGTACGCCACCGCGAACCCGGCGATCGCCTCGTCAAAGACGTCCTTCTCCCCCAGGTAGCCGCTGATGCTCGCGGGGTCCCCGGTGCGCGCGTGGGCGCGGGCGAGAGCGGTTCCGCACAACGCCGCCTGTCCGAGCAGTGCCTTCGGGCCTAGCGTGGTCACGTCCGAGGAGAACTTCATGTCCCGCAACTGGCGCACGTAGAAGTCCTCGGACCGAACCGAGCTCCACCCGAGGAAGATATCGCTGGCTTCCTGCATCAGGTGCTGGCCGACCACGACCCGCTGGGCGTGGTTCGCGTAGGGACTCGCCCCCTGGTAGGGTTCGAGGGCGGAGGAGCCGGCCTGCTTCAGCTGGAGGAAGAGAGGGTCTTCCACATCCCGGTCCGCCATCAGAAGGAGGACCGAGCAGGCGGTGCCGACACTGCCGACCCCTACGACCTTCTGCGCGACGTCCACGATGTGGTAGCGGTCGAGCAGCATGCGGCGCTCATCCGGCAACGTCGCCAGGTAACGGTCGAAGAAGACCCGGGATTCCTCGTCGTGGGCGGGGTTCGTGTAGTGCACGATGAGAGGCGGATCGTCGCGGATCCGGTAGCGCCCGTTGACGACCTTGACCATCTTCGGGAACGCGTGGAGGCCCGTACGACGGCGCGCCTTCTTCACGGCCCGGCTCATCAGCTTCCGCCCCCCCCGCTTCAGCCCCCACCCCAGGTTCTCGAGGTCCAGATGGGAGTACCACGTGTCGAGGTACCGCTCGCGGGCGAACCGGCCCATTCTCTCTCGGTAGGCGCGGACCGCAGTGCGGGCTGCCTTTCGGTTCAACCCCGGAGAAAAGCCGTTCTGGCGGCCGGCGACCACGAGGCTGGTCGCGAGTCGCTTGACATCCCACTCCCAAGGGCCGGGCAGGGTTTCGTCAAAATCGTTCACGTCGAAGACCTGGTCCCGCTCGGGTGTGCCGAAGACCCCGAAGTTGCTCAGGTGAGCATCCCCGCAAAGTTGGGTTCGGATCCCGGTGGTCGGGGTGGCCGACAGGTCGTGGGCCATGACGCTCGCCGCACCCCGAAGGAAGGCGAACGGGGAGAGGGACATCCGGCCGTACCGGATGGGGACGAGCGAGGGTACGCGGTGGGCGTCGGCGTCCAGGAGCAGGTCGACCGGGTCCGGTCGATCCTTGGCCGGTGTCCAGACGGCGTGCGCGGACCGTGGGACCTGTCCGCGGAGGGCCTTGCCGTTCGCGTAGCGCTTCGCGCGAGAACTTCCGGCGGATCCGGATTTGGTGGCTCGTACGGAGATCGCCATGGTCGACCCGCCCCGCGAAGGAACCTCCCAAGAAAGGGCGATCCTCGTCGAAGGGATTGTCGTCCTTAACCACCTCCTCCCTCGGTCAAGAGCTTTGTGAGACCCCGTCCGGGGATTCGCGCTCCGCGCCGTCGGGCAGGTCGGTCGCCTTCCCACGGGCGCCTCCTCGAATCTTATACCGTGAACGATGTTCCCCGGGGCCCTAGGGGGTCGCCCACAACATGTCCGCGGGAGCGCGCACCGAGGCCGGGTGGGGAGCGGAGTTCCGCGACTTCCTGGCACGCGACTGGGAGGCCTGGATCCGGGCCTACCCGGAGGCCGGCACCGTCCTCGGCATGCCGGGGATGAACGACCGGTGGACCGACGACTCGGAGGAGGGCATCGAGCGGCGCACTCACCACCTGGCCCAAAGCGTAACCGAGCTCCGTGCCTTCGAGCGAGAGAAGCTTCCGCCCTCGGACCGGTTGAGCTTTGACCTCTACCGCTCGCTTCTCGCCGCGGCTACCGAGGGAATTCAGTACGGCCTCGACCCGTTTCCCTTCGTCACCGGATCCCCCCGAAGCCTTTGGATGCCCCTCAACCAACTCGAAGGAATCCCCGTGTTGGCCGGCGACATGGTCGAGCTCCAACCGCGTTCGACCCGCTCGGATTATGACGACCTCCTCGCGCGTCTCAAGGCCCTCCCGGTCGCGATCGAGCAGAACCGGATCCTCCTGGTGGCGGGCCGGGCCCGGGGGTACACCCCTCCGCGAGTATCGGTCCAAGGCGTCCCCGCTCAGATCCGGAACCTGATCCCATCCGACCCGGCGTCGAGCGTCCTCCTGGAACCGTTCGCGCACGTTCCGAGCACGATCCCGGGCGCGGAGAGATCCCGCTTCATCGCGGAGGCGCGGGCGACCTACGTCGAGCGAGTCGTTCCGGCCTTCGAACGGCTACGGGAGTACTTTCAGTCGGAGTACTACCCCGCGTGTCGGGAGGAGGTCGGTGCGTCGGCCCTCCCCAACGGGCCCGCGGCCTACCGATTCTTGGTTCGGCAATCGACCACGACGGACCTGACCCCCGAACAGATCCACGAGATCGGCCTCGCCGAAGTACGACGGCTGGACGCCGCGACCGCGGAGTTGATGGCCCGGACCGGGTTCTCGGGCACCGCCTCCGAATTCAGGGAGTTCCTGCGGAAGGACCCTCGATTCTACTGGTCTCAGTCCAGCGACCTCCTCGACGGGTATCGGATCATCGCGAAGAAGATCGACCCCGAGCTAGGGCGTCTCTTCGGCCGACTGCCGCGCCTTCCGTACGGGATCCGACCGGTGCCCGCCTTCCGAGAGGCGACCTCCCCCGCCGCCTACTACTTCAGCGGAGTCCCCTCGACCGGCCGGCCGGGCACGTTCTACGCGAACACCTACCAGGTCGGGATCCGTCCCCGGTGGGAGATGGAGGCGCTGACCCTCCACGAAGCCGTACCGGGCCACCACCTCCAGATCGCGTTGGCGCAGGAACTCGACCACTTGCCGACGTTCCGGCGCGAGTCGGGGCCGACCGCATTCTGCGAAGGGTGGGGACTGTATGCCGAGAGTCTCGGAGAGGAGCTGGGATGCTACCAGGACCCGTACTCGAAGATGGGCCAATTGACGCTGGACATGTGGCGATCGATCCGGCTCGTAGTCGATACCGGCCTCCACGCGCTCGGCTGGGGCCGGGAGCGGGCGATCCAGTTCTTCCACGAGCATACGGGAATGAGCGATACGGGAATTGCGGTCGAGGTCGACCGGTACATCGTCTGGCCCGGCCAGGCGCTGGCCTACAAGATCGGGCAGTTGAAGTTCCGGGAATTGCGAACGTGGGCGGAGGGACGCCTTGGGGACCGGTTCGACATCCGCGCCTTCCACGACATGCTGCTCGCGGAAGGAGCGCTCCCGCTCCGCGACGTGGAGCAGCGGGCTCACGACTGGGTCGGCAGCCGTTCGGTCGATTGAAGCGAACCGCCTCGCGGGGAAGGCTCGCTTCCATCGCGATCCCATGTACGGAACCCGGGATGCGAAACGTGGAAATCTCTGACCTCAGGGTTTATCCCCTCGACCGGTCCATCTCTCTCCGTGGCGTACCGGACCGCCCTCCCACCCGATCTCAAGGCCGTGGGAGCGGGACCATGGGCGACGTTCCTCCACGGTCCGTGCCGGGAGGTCCTCCACCGGGTCGCCTATGCCTTCGGGGCCGCGACCCATCCGACCCTGTACTGGGTCAGCATTTGCGACGAGGGCCGCGTGCCCGAGATCGAAGACCCGATCCGGTTGGGCTGGGTCAGCGAGGACCGTCACTACGTTCTGTCCACTCCGGACGCGCGCCCGCAGGATGCGGTCGCTAACATGGCCCTCGGAACCATCGTTCGCTCGGACGAGCCGGAGTCCACGCTCTCGGAGATCACCGATTTCATCCGGCTCCCCGGAGTGATCCAGGACGCGGTAAGCCGCTCGGGAATCGACCCTCCCCGACCGGTCCTCGTGGTCGCCGACTCGGACCGGGTCCGGGCGTACTACCCCACCGATGTCGAGGGGGTCCGCCACGTGATCGACCCCTTCCGTCGGAACCAGATGCTCGCGATCTTCACGGCCGTGGGCGCGCCCGGGGCAGGAAGGATGGCCTTCGACTTCGTGTTCAAGGTGCAGGCCCAGAGCCTGGCCACGTGGAAAGCAGGCCAGCTCATCGTCGAGAAGTCCCCGGTGGGGACCGCGTTCCACCGCGGGGAGTCGTATTCATTGGCCCACATTCCGGGGTTGGCGGCGGCGTTCGAGAGTCATCTCCCGAGCGGCGACTGAGTCGGAACGGTCGTGCAGCGTCCTGCGCGCGGCCTTCCCCGGCGCGCCCCGTCGGAAGAGGGCCTGGGCGCAGCGGGAGAAGGAGTCCGCTATACCTTCTCTTCGTAGTCGAAGTAGAGGCGAACGTGGGCGCGGAATTCCGTGACCTTCGCGCCGACCACGGTACCCTCCAGTTCGGCCACCCTAAACGACCGGATGCCCCGAACCGTCTTCGAGGCGGTGCGCACCGCACTCTGTACCGCGCCGGCAAAGCTCTCCGTGTCCGTTCCCACCACGTCGGTTACTCGCTGTACCAAGGGACCCACCGGGGGGGCCCAGCACGTACGGGGTTAAGAATCGCGAGGGCGGGCGAGGGCCGCCCGTTTCGGTTCAGTGGGTAGGCCGCATTGACCGCGCGCGATCGAGGGCGGAGAACACATCCCTCAGGTGGGCATTGCACAGAAAGTACGCGGGCGTACCGGCCGGCGCGGGGGGGAACGATCGCTCTTCCGGAGCATCCCCCGAGCACGGACCGGTCTCGAGGGCGGCACTCGGTCCTTCGATATCCACCAAGGCCCGGCGAAGCTCGCAGGGACCGGTGGGGCGCCCGCGGTTGGGAAGTCGCTCGTCCCGGCCAACGGGTTCACTCGCTTCGGACATCGCCGTGGACTTCGACCTCGTCTTCCCGCACCGAGATCCCCATTCGAGACAGCGAGCCCAAGGTCTCGGTTAAGGTCTCGGTAGCGGGTCGTACGAGAACCAGGTCGATATGCGGGATGGAGACGTGGTTTTCCCAGACGTGAATTCGCTTCATGACCTCTTGGGCCGTCAGAGGCTCTTGAGGTTATGCCGGCAGACGAAGGTCGCCATCGCTCTGCGGGATACTAGCACGTCACTCGCGCCGTTCTCGAGGTGGAGTCCGGATTTCCGAAGCTACGTGGTCGTGGACGCGATTTCCCGGCTCGGGAAGTAGACCGGGAGCTCCCGGCGCGGGGCCCCCGGTGCCTTCGACCTCAACGAGGCGAGTTCGAGCCACCGAAAGTACTCCGCCTGCTCTTCCGGGGCTAGGTCGCACACGGTAGACGACCCAGGCACGTCGGCGATTTAATGGGGACCGCGGGAAAGATGTCGCCCCCGGTCCAGAGGGTGGTGGGTCTCGAACCGGTGGGGTCCCCGGTCGGAACGCGGTTCAAGGAATCGCAGAGGGAACTCTTTCTCGTGGGGGATCCGCGAACGTCCCGCGATCCCGAGATCGTGGTGAGAGGTCCGCGCATGCAATCCCCCTCTTCCAGGAGGGCGCAGCGGGCGAGGGCGTTACCGCTTCTTCTTCTTCGCCTTCGCCTTGCTTGTCTTCTTCGGCATAGCGTTCGTACATAGGTCCACTTCCTACTTGAATTATGGTCTTGCTCGATCCTTCCCCTGTCTCGCGGCCCGCCCCCCGAAAGTCGGCTCGTCGCAGGGGCCGGTGGGAGACATCTCCTCCGTAGGTCGAGATGTCAGCCCCTCGAAAAGTTCGTACACCTCCGTCTTTAAAGGACGCGTCACAGGGGACCCAACACACCGTGACCGGGTCGGAAGCGGGCCTGCGAAGTCTTCCCAAGGCGACCGAGGGATTCTCATGATCGCGCAGTCCTATGCGATCGCGATCTCGTTGTTCACTCTCACCGCGATGCTGGCGGTGCTGGGTGCCCGGGGCCTCCGACGATACTTCCAGACCCGGATGCGGGTCCAACTCATGTGGGGGGGAGGCATCGCTTTCGCGACCGCGGCGATGGGTGTCGAGGGGGTCGTCTACCTCGGCTACGTGTCGGTACCGCTGCTCCAAGCGTACGTGTTCTTCTCGGCAGCGATCGTCGGAGTACTTTCCCTCGGCGCCACGCGGGTGTTGCGCAGCCCGCGCATCGAACGCGCCTACACCTGGTACACGGCCGCGACCTGCGCCGTGGTCGGGGTCTTCAGTTTCGTGACCCCCCTGTCCACCAGCATGGTCAGCAACGGGATCATTGCCGGGGACCCGCCCCTGATGCTCATCGTCCTTTCGACCCTCGTCACCGCACCGGCCACGGTGATTCTGATCACGGCCTCGGTCGTTTCGCTTCGACGGGACCGGCGCTGGCAAACCCTGTTGATGATCGCCGGGGCGGTCGTCCTCGGGGCGGGAGGGACCTTGTACATCGCCTCGTTCCCGGTCGCCCTCTACTACGCCGAGTTCCTCGGGATCGTCTGCCTCTTCCTCGGATTGATCAGCCTCCCGCAAAGCGCCCCCGCCCCGGCGCCCACGGCCGCTCGCGCCACCTCGACGTAGGCTCGAACAACCGCCCCGCCGGTGCGCCGGTTCCTCGGGGTCCCCGACCGACACTTCATCGGGTCGCGTGGCGTGGGTGCGGGGAGGGGTACGTCGTGGACACCCGGCAGACCAAAGGGCGCGCGTCCGCCCCGGTCCTCGTGGCCGGTGCGGCGGGGTACCTGGGTCGAGCCATAGTCCGGTCCCTCGCTGCCGAGGGGTACCCGGTCCGCGGGCTCGTGCGAAAGCCCGCCGGTGCCGAGGTCGTCCTCGCTTCAGGGGGCAAGCCGGTGCTCGGAGACGTCCTCGACCCCGACTCGGTCCGCCGGGCGATGGAAGGGTGCTCCGCCGCGATCCACGTCGCGGCTTCGTATCCGGACTCTCCCGCGGAGGCCGAAAGGGCCCGGCGTATCCGAGTGGACGGGACCCGGAATCTTGCGACCGCGGCCCGGGCCGTCGGCGCCCGACGCCTCGTGGTCGGCTCGGGGTATTGGGTGTACGCCGACCAGACCGGTGCACTCTCGGAGGAATCCACTCTCGATCCACGGGGCGAGTCTCGAACCAACCGTGAGGCCGAGCTCGCCGGGCTTGAGTTCGCCTCGCCCGGGTCCCTCGACGTCATGGTCGTTCGACCCGGCATGGTCTACGGAAATGGGTCCTGGTTCCGGGGCATGGTGGATGCGATCCGGGCCGGATCGTATCGAGTGCCGGGCGAAGGCAAGAACCATTGGTCCCTCGTCGAACTGGACGATACCGCTGCGGCGTTCCGTGCCGTTCTGGAACGGGGGGTCTGCGGCGAGAAGTATCTCGTGGTGGACGACCACCCCATCCCGCTCCAGGCCCTCCTGGAGCTCGTGGCGGGTGAGCTTGGCGTTCCCGTGCCCGCGAACGCGGGGGAGGAGGCACTCCGGCGCGACGTGGGGAACGATGTCGCCCATCACCTGATGGCCAACCGGGCCGGTTCGAACCGACGATTGCGCTCTCTCGGATGGGTTCCCCGCTTTCCGGACTGCCGGACCGGCCTGCCCTTGGTACTGAAGTCGATGTAGAGGGAGGGATCCTCTCCGCAGGATCGCCTCGTTCCACGAGCCGGGGAACCCTCGACTCTCGACCGGTCACGGCGTGGCGGGCGGGTCGGGTGGCGGAGCGCGCGCAGGTTTCGAGCGCGACCGCCGTACCGGCCGTACCGCGGTTTGATGCGATTCGAGACGGTGCAGGGCGAGGGCCTCCTCCGAGCGGAAGATGCGGCCGCAGTCGGCGCACACCGCCTCCACCTCATCGTACTCGACGTACGGCATCCTCACGGCATCCACGACCCGGTTAAATTGGGTTTCGTGCTCAGTTCGGTGTCGTTGGAGGACTCGGCGGGGACGCTCCGCCCGGGTCGGCCACCCGCCCGCGAGCAACCAGTACGTGGGCCTCGAAGTACGCGGCGAGCAGGAGGAAGTAGGAAACGAACAGGTACGAGACGAGGGCCTCGACGGGGGAAATGAACGATGGAACGGAGAGGGTCCGGTTCCGGATGAGACCGAGGATGGTCGGTAGGTCCGAGGCGAGGGAGAGGGTGATGAACGCGGAGATGAACAAGGCCCAGACCACGGCGGCGGCGAGGACCACCTTGCTCGGCACCGTGACGAGGTGGAAGACGAGGTAGGCGTACGTCACGAACGTCCCGAAGAGGAGGGACGCGAGTCCGGCCCCGAACAGCACTTCCGCCCAGAGGGGAGTCCCGATCGAAGGGTACGCCACCAGCAATCCGAGCAGCAGAGCGGTGACCACGCCTCCCAGGAGGCTGAGGGCGAAGATCCGGGTCGCGCTCTGGGCGCGATGAAGATGGACCTCGTTCCACTCGTGGCGACCGATCCAGACGAAGAGGACCCCGATCAAGCTGAGGACCGCCGGAACCACGAACCAGATGTTGGCGCCCGGATGCGCCACTCCGGGGGTCGCGAGGGTATACAGCTCTCCTCCCCCTTCGATGGCAAACCCGATCGAGAGGACGGTGAGGCTGATCCGCAGGTTCGTCGTCACGGCTCTTCGGTACGCCCACCGATGCTACGCGCGGTGGTTCAAACACCTTCTCTCGCACGAGAGAGGGGCAGGAAGAGCGCCCGACCGTCCGCTTAGTACCGCGAACCGTGGGATCGGCGGTAGCGGGACCGGTCGCCGCCGGGGGCGCCGCCCCGGGGTCGGTACTCTCGGCGACCCTGGGTCGGAGAGCGGCCACCGTGGTCGCGTCGATTCCGCTCCGGTCGAGCGCCGGGGGGGTTCTCGACGAGGACCGGAAGGGGGGCGGGGGCGTTGTAGTCCCATCCGGGCATGTTCGCCCGCGGGATCTTCTCCCCCAACAACCGCTCCACGCGAAGCAGATCTTGGGCCTCTTCCGGGGCGACGAGGGTGATGGCATCGCCGCGGCGCTGGGCGCGCGCGGTCCGTCCGACCCGGTGGATGTACGTCCCCGGCTCGTGAGGAACGTCGTAGTTGATGACGTGGGAGACTCCCTCCACATCGACCCCGCGCGCCGCGATGTCGGTCGCGACCAGCACGCGGTGGCTGCCGCTCCGGAACCCTTCGAGGGCGAGGACCCGCTGGTTCTGGCTCTTGTTCCCGTGGATGACGCCGACGGAGATGCCCGCCCGGGCCAGGTCACGAACGAGTCGGTCCGCGCGGCGCTTGGTGCGGACGAAAACGAGCACGCTCGTCATGGTCGCATCGTCGAGGAGGCGGCAGAGCATCGCCGTCTTTTGCGGAGAGGGGGCCGGGACCGCGAGATGCGAGACACCGACGGCGGCCACCGTGTCGGCCGCGACATGGACCATTCGGGGGTCCCGAAGGAAATCCCGCGAGAGTCGCACGACCTCGGGCGGCATCGTGGCCGAGAAGAGCATGGTCTGACGGTTCCGGGGCAGGCGGTCGTGGATCCGCCGGACATCGGGAAGGAAGCCCATGTCGAGCATCCGGTCCGCCTCGTCCAGGACCAGGATCTCGAGGGCGCGGAAGTCGACGTAGCCGCGCTGCATGTGGTCGAGCAGCCGGCCCGGGGTGGCGATGATGATCTCGGCGCCGCTCCGGAGCGCGCGCTCCTGGGGGCCCATCCCCACACCGCCGTACACGGCGGCCCCTCGGAGACCCGTATGCCGACCGAGTTGGTGCAGGAACCCCTCGGCCTGCAAGGCGAGTTCCCGGGTCGGGGTCAGGACGAGCGCGTAGATGCGACCCCGGGGTCGACTCATGAGGCGCTCCAGGATCGGAAGCAGGAAGGCAGCGGTCTTGCCGGTCCCGGTCTGGGCGGTACCGATCAGGTCCCGTCCTCGTACCGCGTCCGGGATCGCGCCCTGCTGGATCGGAGTGGGCTGCGAATACCCCATCTCGCGGATGCCCGCGCGCAGCTGCGCGTTGAGGGGCAGGTCTTCGAATGTCGCCGTGCTCGCCGCTGGGCTTGTCTCTCTACTATCGGGGTCGCTCATGTTCGCTTCGGGCGCCCCGATCTGGGTAGGTCGATGGCGATTCCGTCAACGAGAGGGAGCCGGGCGTGGTTAAAGAAGCCTCGCTTCGCCGTGCGGCGGCCTGTCATTCGTCCCGGGAGGGGTCGACGGCACTCCCCGCGCCCGGTCGCAGGAAACGCCGGCGGACCCGGCCGGGCCGCTTCGGATCCCACGTTTCCACCTCGAACGAGGGTACTTCTAGCTCCATGCCTTGGTCCGCGCGATGGCATCGGGGAGCGGGAGAGCGACCGCCGTGAAATCCCCCGCCCGCGCGGCCGCGCGCCCGCCCGATCACCGGATGTTCCACAACCCCCACCTCGCCCTGGCGACGGGCACGGTCGGCGTCTTCCTGGTCGTGATGGGATTCGCGTCGTCCCTGTTCGTCCTTCCTGACTTCTACCGGGACTATCTGACCGGGTACGACCCCCCCTTCGATGCGATCGCGGGCGTTCTCCTGATCGTCCTCTCCTACCGGATCGAGGAACAGAGCGTCGTGGCGTGGCTCTTCTCGTTGCTGGCTCCCGCGCTCACGATCTTCATCGCCGCCTTCAGTCCCAACGCCTACTCCCTGGCCGCCGCGGCCGCCGCGACCGGTTTGGTCGTCTTCATCTTCCCGTTCCGGGGGGGATTCTACCGGGGGGCGGTCACCGGCCCCGCGTCGACGCAACTGATCGTGGTCGTGGCCGCGCTCCTCTCGCTCCTGTTCGGAATGGCGGGCGCGAAGAAGCTCGGCGACCAGTTCGCGCCTCCGATCCACGGATGGAGCGAGGCGCTGTACTTCACCGTCTCGACGATCTCGACGAATGGGTCGGAGTACTCCCCCCTGAGCGACTCGGCCCGGTCCTTCGTCGTGGTCCTCATCCTCCTCGGCGTGGGAACGTTCTTATCGGCTGTCGTGGTGCTCTTCTTGCCCTTCCTCGAGCGTCGGCTCGAGCGTATCGCGCAACGCCTGCAACGGGCTCAAATGGAAGACATCAGCGACCACGTGATCATCTGTGGGGCCTCGACGACCGCCCGGGCCACGGCCGAGACGTTCCGAGAAGAAGGAGTGCGGTCGGTGATCCTCGCTTCCGATCCCGCGGACGTGGAGCAATTCCGCAACGAAGGATACGTCTCCCATCGGGGCGACTCCTCGTCCGAGGACGACCTCAGGGCGGTGGGAATCGACCGGGCCCGGGCGCTGATCGCGGCCGACGACTCCGACGCCGAGAACCTGTTGACCGTGATCACGGCGCGGGGGATCGACAGCCAGCTACGGATCGTCGCCGTCGCCACGGCTCCGAACAGCCTTTCGAAGCTCCGCAAGGCGGGCGCTAACGAGGCCATCAACGCGTTCGCGGTCGCGGCGAAGCTGGTGAGCTCGGCCGCCCTCGAGGAGCGCGGATCCGCCGGTGTCCACTCGCACACGATCACCCACGGCTGAGGCGACCGGGGGAACCTCCCCCGTCCGTTGTTACTCCAAGGCGGCGACGGCCTCGATCTCGAGGAGGAGCTCGGGGCGGAAGAGCCGGCTTACTTGTACGGCCGTGCTCGCCGGCGGATGGGTCACGTCGATGTGTCGGTTTCGAACGGCCCGGATCTCCGGAAGACCCCGAATGTCGGTAACGAAGATCGACAGTTTCACGACGGACCGGAAGGTCGTCCCCGCGGCCTCGAGCGCGAGCCCGAGGTTCTTGAACGTCTGTTCCGCCTGGCGAGTGTAGTCGCCGGGACCCACGACCGCTCCGGATTCATCGATGGCCACCTGGCCCGAAATGAACACGAGCCCACCGCCGCGGACCCGAGCCACATGAGAGTATCCGACGGGAGGATGCATCGTGGGCGGGTTGAGGAAATCAACCCGGTTCGGTTCGGCCATCGGTCCCGGTCTGTCGCCGGGCTACTTCCCCGTTTCTCCCTGGATGGTAGGTTTCCACACGACCGGCTCCGCCCTTCTCCAGGGGAATAATACATGCCTGTGGGACGACTACGGACAAACGCGAGGGGCTCACACTGACGAGGGTTCCTATCTGGGTCCGGGCCGGGAGCCCGGCGGATGCGCTCTCCTGGGAGCCCTGGCGCAAGAGGTGGGTCGTGGCGTGCCGTGAGCCCCCGGTCCACGGCCGGGCGAACAGGGCGGTCGCGGAACTGGTGGCGGATTGGCTCCACGTCCCTCGGTCGTCGGTTCGTTGGGAGCGGGCGGGCGCATCCCGGGCCAAGCTGCTCGTCGTCGATGGGATGAATGAAGCCGAGATCGAACGGCGACTTCGTGCCCAGATAGCGCGATCCCACCGGGTCTCAACCTAATCCGACTCACGATGGACGGTGGGGTTCCGCTTCCCCTCCACGCAAGGATAAGGGCCGTCGCGTCTTCTCACCAATGTGTCCCGATCCCCGGCTCCCGTCGACCACCCCAAAGGTGGTGAGGCCTCCCCCGGGGGTGGAGTCGGGTCGCCCGGCCGGGCCACCCTGGCGGTCCGGAACGCCCGCATCTACCCTTCTCCGGAGGAGCCCCCGATCCCCCGCGGCACGGTCCTGATCCAGGACGGTCGCATCCTGGCGGTGGGGCCGGATCTCTCGATCCCGGATGAGGCGCAAGTCGTACCGGGAGAAGGCCGGGTCCTTACCGCCGGGTTCTGGAATGCCCATATCCACTTCACGGAGGCCAAATGGCGGAGGCCGGGGAGCCAACACCGCGAGCTCCTCGAGTCGCAGCTCCGCGAGATGCTGACCGGACACGGCTTCACGACCGTCGTGGACACGGGCTCGGACCCTCGAACCAGTTTCCCGATTCGAAGGATAATCGAGTCCGAGCGCCTCCCCGGTCCCGCGATCTACACGTCGGGTCCCGGCATGTTCCCCCCTCGAGGCATTCCGTACTACCTCCGGGCCGATCTCCCGTTCTGGCTTCGTCTCCGGGTCCCCCAACCGTCCACTCCCGCGTCGGCGAGACGCATCGCGAAACGGAACCTCGACCAGGGCGCGGACCTGATCAAGTTGTTCACCGGGTCGTACATCGACCGGGGAGTCGTGAAGAACATGCCCGAGCCCGTCGCCCGGGCGGCCGTCGAGGTCGCGCATGCTCGCGGACGGCTCGTGTACAGCCACGCGTCGAACCTGGAGGGCACTCGCGTGGCGATCCGGGCGGGCGTCGATGTCCTCGCCCATCCGCCGGACTCTACGGAAGGGATTGATGAGTCGATCCTCCACAGCCTGGTGGAACGCCGCATGGCGATGACACCCACCCTGAAGATGTTCTCCGACACGGCGAACGATAGCCCCGCCTACCTGAATCCCATCTACGAGGTGGTCCAGCGATTCCACGCCCTGGGGGGGGACCTGCTGTTCGGAACGGACGTGGGGTACCTGCGCGATTATTCCACGGACGGGGAGTTTCAAGCGTTGGCGCGATGCGGGTTGGACGGGTCGAGCGTCCTGCGGATGTTGACCACCGCGCCCGCCCGCCGGTTCGGGATCGGGGCGGACGAGGCGACCGTACGTCCGGGGCGACGGGGGGACCTGGTCCTCCTGGACGCGGACCCGATCCGTGAGGTCGGCGCGTTCGCGCGGGTCCGCGCGACCATCCGAGGGGGTCGCGTGATCTACCTTCGCTCGTAGGACCGGAGCGGGAGTCTGCGGCATCCCGCCCTAGGCGGTCGGAACTCCCCGTCGTCCCGTGGCGCAGGTTCGCCCGGCTCCTCCCGGCTCGGCCGAACCGGTGGGGTTTTCCCTTCCGGGGGTTGGGTGGTTCGATGTCGATCGGCGCGCCTCCCAAGACGTTCATCTCGGACCTTCGACCGGGGCGCGTCGCTACCTTCGAGGCCACGGTCGCCAAGCTGGAGGCCATCCGTGAGATCGAACCCCGGACGGGGGGTCGCAAGAAGGTGCGGAACGCCCTGCTCAAGGACGGCACGGGAGAGATCTCCCTCGTCCTGTGGGGCGACGAGGTGGAGCTGGTCGCGGAAGGGGACCAGGTCCGTGTGGTCGAAGGTTGGGTCAAGGACTACAACGGCCGGCCCCAGATCTCTCTCGGTCGAACGGGACGGATCGAGAAGGGCTAGCGTAGACCGGTAGCGGCCGTCGGGATCGATCGGTGCGCACCGTATTGCACCCACGTTCGGGCGCTAGCCCAAGGCGAAGGCGAACACCGTGTCCCCACCGGCAACGTACACGATCCCCGGGGCGGCCGACGGGGAGATGAAATGGTCCACCCCTCCCAGGGGGAAGGCGAAGAGTTGCTCGCCCGAGGACAGGCTGAACCCGAGCAGCGTCGCGTTCGAGATGTCCACCGCCCATAGGATGTTGCCGGTCACGATGGGGGAACCCGCATCGAAGTTGGCGGTGTGCCACCCGAGCGAGAACGTGGACGTCGTGGCGTTCACCTCGAAGATACCGTTGGTGCAAGGAACGAACACCGAGGAACCGACGCGTGCGGTCCCGCCGTAGGCGCCGGAGCAGACCGGCGATTCAAAGATCTGGCCGTTGATCCCCCCGAGCTGGGTCCCGGACATGATGTACCCCTCCCCTTCCTTGCCGACCTGGAAGAGGTTCCCGGTCGGCAGGACGGTCGGCGCGAGAGAGCCCACGTCGACGTCGCCGGAGTTCAGCTGGGCCCAGTTCGCTGGAGCGAAGTAGCTCACGACCTGGAGGGAAGGGGAGAGTTCGATGACGGCATCGCCGTAGTCGAACGTCGTGGTCGCCTCACTGTTCCCCGTGGCCACGTAGAGATCCCCGTTCGCTGCGAAGGAGATACCGGCGGTGGCCCAGATCCCGCCCTCGCGACCGGTCGGAACCTGGTAGGAGAGGAGGCCACCGGACCCGGACGTGTTGACCCCGACGACCCAGCCATGATAATCGCCGCAATCCCCGGCGAGGCCCCCGTACGGAATGTAGACGATTCCGTTCTCCAGGGCGAGGGCTCCGCGCTGCTGCTCGACGTGGGGATCCGCCCCGACGGCATCCACAACCGTGTGGGAGACCACGTTGCCGGTTTGGATGTTGAGACCGAAGAGCTCGTGGGTGTCCGTGCTCAGGAACGCCACCGCGTAGAGGACTCCGGTCGCGCCGTCGATCACCGGTGTGCCCGTGATCCCGCTCGGATCGATGTCCCCGCACGGGAGGGTGGATCCCTGGACCGGAGTGCCGAGGTTGGTCCGCCACAGAACACTGCCCGTCGCGGCATTCAGGGCGTACACCGAGTTGTTCTCGGTGGCCAAAAAGAGCGAGTTGCCACAGACGAGGGGTTCCGCAAAGACCTGTCCGTCGAGGCGGACGGATCCGGCCCACGCGGGGGAGGCCGAAGTGATGGCCGAGGACGGTCCGACGCCCGCGCGAGAGTTGTCGCCATGGTACGTGGACCAGTTTCCGTCCACCCCCGTCCCCGTGGCGTCGGCGATGGAGGTGGCCGCGGACGACGTACAGCTCGCCGACGAGGGGCCGGACGAGTGAGCCGTGGGGGAGGTCGGAGTGAGGGCGATGTAGGTCAACGACCCCGCGACCAGAAGAAGGATCGTGAGGATCAGGATTCGGGTTCACGAGTCCCAGCGAAGGGCTCCCCGTGTCGACCCGTGGAATCGGGGTCGATGGTCCGAATTCATGACTCTCTCCCGCCTTCTAGCGGAAGGAAAACTCTCTTCCGTCTATAAAGAAGCACGAATCTGGGTCGCAGCCGGCCACTACCTGGTGCCGCGGGCAAGGCGATCCCGATCCGTCAATCTTCGAACGAACTTTAACCCCGACCAGATGTCCGTGATGGCACAGACCTTCACGTCCACCAATCCTACCCTCAATCCGATCTCGCGTACCTGGTGCTCATCCAAGTCGGTGAGGACGCCGGAGGTCTTCTTCGGCCACGCGGCCCACACCATGCCGGTCGGCACCAGGCAATCCGCGGCCTGGCGGAGCAACCTTCCCAGCTCCGTCCGCGACAAGGCGAAGATCATGGCGAAATCCAGCGGGTTTCCGAGTTCCGGTATCAGCTCGCATTCGGTCATCGCCGCGCGTAATCTCACATGCAGGTCGGGTGGCTCATTCGAAAGGTAGACCCGGAAACCCGGCCGTATCCCCAGTTTCTTCGGAATGGGGGTTCCCGAATACCCTGCCATGATCCCTCCCGTCCAGAGCCCCGGGGGAAAATGAGATCGCGCCTATGCGTAGACAGCGACCGCGACGACACCCACGGATACCACGAACCCGAGGCTCGCCCAGAAAGCCCACCGCCACAGACCTCGGAGGGCCTGCGCCCCCATCACTCGAGCATCCGATGCGATCTTGCCTACTAGGACGCCCGGGACGATGAGAATGAAGACCATGGCTACCATCAGGGCTAGGACGAGACTCACGAGTTGGGGATCGAAAAGCGGAACCAAGACCGCCGGAATGCTCTCGAGGGCGTAGATCCAGATCGTGCTCTTCGGTGACAGTCCAAACGCCTCGGTGACACCCCACGCACTTCCGAGCGAGATCACGACCAGCGCGAGGAACGCCGCGGCGACGAGACCCGCTCCCATCACGTAGGCCCCGTCGGTGCCGAGACCCGCGGAGAGCGCGGCCGAGAAGCCACTTCGTGTAGTGAGGTCGATGGAACCGCTTAGACCGGCCCCGATCATGACGACCGCGATCATGAGGATTTCGCTGACAATCGCCCCCACGAGGGTCGACTGCCGGGAGACCGAGAGGGTGGTTCGCTTGACCGCCGTCGCGGACGACTGGAAGAACAGCATGAAGGGCATCACGACGGCGCCGGCGGTCGCCGCGAGCAGGAGGAAGAACGGGGGCGCTCCGGAGACTCCCAGGGGAGAGTAGGGGAGCAGCCCTCGATGGAGCACGACGATGGCGAGCGCGATCACGACGCCCGCGGAGATCCCGATGAGGATGCGCTCCACCCAGGCGTAGGGTCCCCTCGCGACCAGGGCGATGTGGGCCACGAACGCGATGGGAAGGGAGACGATCGGCGGGATCCCGAAGACGCTGAGGCCGAGAGCGATGCCCGCGTATTCGGCAACGTAGGTGGCGACATCCCCGATCGCCATCGAGACCGCCGCGGTCGCTGCGACCCGGGGCCGGAAGCCCTGCCGCGCGAGTTCTCCCAGCCCCTTTCCGGTCACCGCACCGAGGCGGCCGGCGGCCTCCTGGATGAAGAAGAGTGGGAGGGTGAGCAGGACCAGGACCCAGATGAAGTCGTACCGGTAGCTCGACCCGGAGGCCAACGCGGTGAGAATGCTGGCCGCGTCCACGTCGGCGATCATCACGAGCCACGCCGGCCCACCGCGCCACCGGCGGGGCGCCCGAAGGTGGCGGGAGAGCGCGGGAAGCGTCAGATTGCGGAGAGTGGGTTCGGAAGTGTCGGAGGGACGCCCGTCCGCTCCCATCTCAGCCCGTCTCGAACGCGGGAGGGCCATAAGAACGTGGAGTGAGCTGCACTCGACAACGGAGATCGGATTCCCGGGAACCCTGGGGTCTAACGGTGCGCCCGGACCGCACCGCGTGCCCTCTTCGTCGGATTCAGTCGGTACTCGAAGAAGAGGGCATCCTTCACCGGGTGAGGCCAGTACTTTCCGGTCGGCCGGAAACCCATCTTCCGGTACGTGGCAATGGCGGCGACCATCGTGGGCAAGGTGTCCAGCACGACCCGTCGGTAGCCCAGTCGTCGAGCCCTCTCCAGGGCGCGACGCGTCAGCCGTCGACCCATGCCGGTTCCCCGATGCGTCGCGCGAACGTAGAGCCGCTTGAACTCGGCCACTCCGCGCCCTTGCCGGCGGAGGGCGGCGCAACCGAATGCAGTCGGGCCCTCGAAGGCAACGAAGAGCGCTCCCCCGGGAGGGGCATAGTCACCGGGGAGGTCGGCGATCTCTCGATCGAAGTACTGCAGACCGCGCCTCAGGATCGCGTCCCCGAACGCCGTGACCTCTCGATGTTCCACCAACCATTCGCGATACTCTCGAAAGAGGGCCCGCGCCACCTCGACCTGATCCGGACTTGTCGCCGAACGAATGGTGATCCGAGGGGCGCCGGAGGAGGGACGCCGCTTCCCCGACATCGCAGCTACGGCCGTCCCGCCGCCCGCGCTACCTGGGTCACTGGTTCTTCTTCCTTTCCTTCGCACGCGTGAGAGCGCGCCGCTCTGAGGCCGTTGGTCGGCGCCCCACGGTGATCCAGATCCCGTCGGGGTCTCGAACACTGGCCATCCACCCGCCGGTGGTCTCGGGCCGGAAGGGAGTGGGTCGGGCACCCTGTCGCAGAAGGCGGGCGTGCACGCGCTCGAGGGTCGATACGGGGGCCACCCCGACGGTGAAATCCAGGTGATCCACCCCATCTCCCACGGAGTACCGAGAACCGAAGAGAGAGCCGCGAGGGTACCAGTTCAATTCGACGAACCGGTGGGAGCGGGGGTCCTCCAGCTGGGCCCACAATCCTCCTCCCCATCCCCGGGTATCTCCGCGGGCCCGAACCTTGAGACCCAGTGCCTTGGTGTAGAATCGTAAGGAACGTTCGAAGTTCGTGACCCGCAGACCCACCTGTTCCATTTTCATCGGCGCGCTCACCGGGGAATCCCGTGAGCCCGAGGTAAACGGTGGCCTAAAGCCCCTTGGACCCGAGCTCAACGGGTAGAGGATCGCCGGCCCGCTTCCGCTTATCAGTCGGGCAGCCTACTCCCCACCGGATCCATCCGCCATGAAGTTCCGAACGATCCGCCAGACCGTCGTCCTGCCCGGAACGCCGCGGGAGGTCTATGACGCGCTGATGACCTCAAAGGGGCATCGCGGCTTCACGAGGGCCGGCGCCCGGATCAGTCCCAAGGTCGGGGGGAAGTTCATGGCGTGGGGCGGGTACATCCACGGAACGAATCTTAAGCTCGTTCCCGGGAAGACCATCATCCAGTCGTGGGTTCCCACCGACAAGACGTGGCCTGAGGGGCACGTGTCGAAAGTTCGGTTCGACCTTTCGGCCAGCCCGCGCGGAACCCGGGTGAGGTTCACCCACTCCGGGGTTCCTGAGGAACACGTGGGACACCTGTCGCCCGGTTGGAAGAAGTCGTACTGGACTCCCCTCCGCAATTATCTCTCCGCCTGATACTCTGCCCTCGTGCTCCTCGCGAGCGGGGGGATGACGTGGCTCCGCGTTCGTCGTCGATCCATCGTTCGTGACGACTCGGTCCGCCGTTCGCGGCCGGTTACAAGGGAGATGGCGAGAAGTCATACACGGGGAGGAATCCCTGACGGTAGGACGCCCGCGGAGCAGTGGGACAAAAATGGCTCAACGATCCTGGGCTACGTCAGGACTGGAGGTCCTTCACAGGTCCGACTTCTCGGACCAGAGGCAGGATCGCCCCGGAGTGTATGTGGTCTGCTTCGGAGCGACCTGGTGTCCGCCCACCCGCCGGTTCATACCCAAGTTGGTGGCGGAGCGAGGGAAGCTTCCCGGAACGTTGGCCATCGCGGATATCACCGATCTCAAGGACCCGTTGTGGGACACGTTCCGCATCAAGATCACGCCCTCGATCGTGGTCTTCCGAGACGGTGTCGTCCAGATGCGAGTGGATGGAAAGCGCATCTTCGGGATCACGGGTTCGGCCCTGACCCGATTGGAACAGGCCCTCCAGGCGTAGTGAGGACCTGGGGTGGGGGTCCGTTCCCGGTTCCGCCGGCGGAACGTAGCCTGTTATGGCGGGCGCGATGTTGCCGGTAGCGACGACCCATGATCTCCGGAGCTCATGTCATCCTGTTTAGCAAGAACGCCGAGGCCGACCGGGACTTCTTCAAGAACGTCCTCAAGTTCCCGCACGTGGACGCCGGTGAGGGCTGGCTGATCTTCGCGCTGCCACCGGCGGAGCTGGCCGTCCACCCGACCGAGGGAAAGGGATCGCACGAACTCTATCTGATGTGTGACGACCTCCGTAGGACCATGGCACGACTCAAGGCGAAGCGAATCAAGTGCACACCCCCCTCGGACCAAGGGTGGGGCACGATTTCCACGGTGACGTTGCCGAGCGGCAGCACGTTGGGTCTGTATCAGCCGAAGCACCCACTGGCCCTTCGATAGAAGGGAAGACCTCCCGACACTCCACGACGGAATTGACGCGGCAGAGACGCGCGAGCGCCGTGGTCAACCTCCGCCGGCGCCGGGGTCCCAAGGACGAAGACGGCCGTGCGAAGGCAACGCCGGCGAGAGCCCGGCGGGTCGCCGGCTTTGGACCAATCAATTCCGTGTTTGAACCAAAACGGGAGTAATCCCACCCTCCTCTGGGCCATCGATGTCCTCGAGCTCGCACCCTGGAATCGCTCGCGCGGTCCAATTCGACCGGCCGGCGGTTCCCCAGCCGACGTGCCATGAACTAGGTCGGTGGGGAGGGGGCACGTGACGGGGACCTGGTCGGTAGCCGGACCCGCCGAGGGAACGTGGCCCCGGAATCTGGCAGCTGGTATCGTGGCCCACAACGAGGAACACCACTTGGGGCCCGCCGTGCGATCCCTCCTGGAACAGGAGCTCCCCGACGGAGTCTCATGGGGAGAGGTCTGGGTCGTGGCGAGCGGGTGCACGGATGGGACCGTCGGAGTCGCCCAAGCCCTCGCCCGGGAGGATCCGCGGGTCCGTCTCGTGGTCGAGCTGGATCGAGGTGGAAAGGCGCGAGCCCTCGGCGAGGTATTCCGCCGTGCCACCGGGGATGCCCTTGTCCTGCTCAACTCCGACGCGAAGGCCGAACCCCTCGCGGTCGATCAGCTGGTTCGCACCGCCGCGGGCAAAGCCGCCCCCTATGCCGTGATGGCGCGTCCGGTGGTCCCCACGGCGGCGACCGGCCGCTGGGCGCACACGATGCGGTGGATGTGGGACCTTCACCATAAGATCCACGCCGAGTCCCTGGCCGAGGGACAGGGGAGCCACCTCTCCGATGAACTGTTGATGCTCAGTTTGGCCAGCACCCCCCAGATTCCCGAGGGCGTCATCAACGATGGTGCCTACCTGGCCGTGTGGCTTTCTCAGCACGAGGGCGGCCGATGGTACTGTCCCGCCGCGCGCGTCCGGATCCAGATCCCTGACACGGTGCGGGACTACCTTTACCAGCGCCGCCGGATCCATGTCGGGAACGGACAGATCGCTTCGATTCTCGGGGTCGCCCCATCGAGCGTGCCCCGGCAATTCCTCGATAGGCCCGGCGAGACGGTGCGAATCCTCCGGCGGATGATCGCCCGGGAGGACGGGTTAGCCCACTTCGCGCGGATCGCGGTGTGGGAGCTCGCCGCGCACGCCCTGGCCATCTGGGACCGCCTCCCACCCCGAGCGGACCACGTTCACTGGCATCGGATCCGCACGCCCTCGGCCATCGTGATGGGAGAGGCCCCGGGTCCGACAGGATCTGTTGCGGCCTCGTCCAAGGTCCCCACTGCTGAGGATCGCGTCGCCTCTCTTCTCACGGTCGCCGGCACGTTCGGGACGGGAGTTCCGCTCGGCCAGTTGCGGGAGCTCCTGCCGTCCAGCGGACCCGAGAGCGTCGAAGCGCTCCGGTCCTGGCTTGAGGAGCGGCCCGGCCTGGCGCGCTTGGACGGACAGCGGGCGTTCGCTCCGACGGCTGTCGTTACGCCGGCCGCCGACCGAATGGAACGCGCCCGGCAGTACCGGAAGCGGGCCGAGGCGCTGTGGGACGGACCTCTTTCGTTCGCCCAGGACCTCGTTCGGTGCGGGGGGATCACGGGCTCGGTCGCCTTTGGCGAACCGCGGCCGGGAGACGACCTCGACCTGTTCGTCGTTACCCGCTCCGGTTCCCTCTGGTGGTTCCTGGCTCGGTCGTACCTCGCTTTGCTTCTCGCACGGCGACGCGACCCCACCCTGCGCGAGCCGACCCCGTGCTTGAATTACGTCCTGGAGGACGGGCCGGTCACGGCGGAGTTCGCCCGCCACCGCGACCTCCTCTTCGCTCGAGAGGCGCTCACGGTGCAAATGCTCCGGGGCGACGACTACTACCGTGGGCTCGTCGCATCCGCTCCCTGGATGCGCTCCGAGCTGCCCCGACTCTACGGTGCCCGCAGCGGCGCGCCGGGAGCTATCGCCCCACTGCGGGCCTCCCTGAAGGTCCAGCTTCTCAACCTCGTGGTCTTTCCGTTCCTCGCCGGTTATCTGCAGCTCGCCGGTCTCGCGCGGAACTCGAAACTTCGGCACCGAGGCATGCCCGAACGCGGATTCCGCACCGAGACCTCCCGACGTCGGCTCGTGTTCTCCTCCCGACGATTCGAACGGCTGCGAGAGCAGTACGCGACCCCCGCGGCCGCCCCGGCAGTCCGAGAGACGGTGGTGGGCACCCCGGGGAGCCTCGTGGGCCCATGAGCGAGATCCGGCCGGATCCGTTTCCCGTTCACGTCGGGCCGAGGGAGGAGTTCGAGCAGATCGTGCGTTCCGCCGGGTTCGAACCCCGAACGAAGATGGTCTCGGGATTCGAGGAATATCACCTGATGAAGCAGGTACCAACGCGATGGTTCGTTCGGCACCGCACCTCGTTCGGACGCGCCCCAGGATTCCCGATGCCCTTTGCTGCCCTGGCGTCGCCCCGGGGAGCCATGAAACCGCTTCCGGCGCGCGACGGGATCCTGGCCTATCCGGTGTGCCGAGAGCCGATGGAACGGGGGTTGGAGGAAGAGAGCGTGGTCGGCCCCCGATGCTCCTTCCGGGGACGCCGGCGGGACGGGGTGCTCGACCTTCGGTATGTGCCCGACGGGGTTATCCGATGGAAACAAGGAGACACGCCCCACTAGCCGTTGATTGCCACCGGGTCGCTCCCCCCAACGGCCCTGCCTTCTCCCTAAAGGACGGCGGGTTTTGACCTCCCTCGCGATGTGGGGGTCGTTGCTCGCATGAGTGCGGGTGTGGATCACCCGACCCCGGGGCCTTCGGAACCGGCCCCCTCGGGATGGCTCCGTCGTGTTTCCCCGACCACCTGGTTGCTCGTCGCCGTCACGATCTATTTCGTGGTTTCAATCACACTCTCCTGGCTGAGATCCGTCGAGCTTCAGACGACCACCTGGGACGAAGGCATCTACCAACAAGCGCTCTGGTCTGCGGCCCACGGACGTAACTTCTTCGAGACCGCGGATCTCGAGACCGGGGGCTACAGGTCGCTTCTGCAGGTCCACACCGTCTTCCTGCTCTACCTGCTGGCACCCCTCTACGCCGCCCTGCCGTACGAAGCGACGCTATTCGTGGTTCAGTCCCTCGTCGTGGCCGCGGCCGCGATCCCGCTTTACCTTCTCACTCGGGACCTCACCCGCTCCTCCTGGCTCGGACTCGTTTCCGCCGTCGCGTACCTGGTCTGGACCCCCACGCTCTCGTCCAACCTGTACGACTTCCATGCCGAATCGTTCCTCCCGCTCGAGCTGATCGTCGTCGTCCTGCTATGGGAGAGGGGGCGTTACCTCGCGGGAGGAGTCGCCGTTGCGATCTCGTTCGCGACGCTCGAACTCGCTCCGGTCCTGCTCTTCTTCGTCGGGCTCTTCTTCCTGCTTCCGTCCCGAGAGACCTGGCAACGCTGGAGAAACCGTTCGGGGGGTCGGTTCCCCTGGACGACGTGGGTCCACGACCTGCGGCCAGCGCTGTCCTCTCCCCGGGTCCGAGCTTCGCTCGCCCTCGTCGGAGGGTGCGTGGCCGTCTATTTCCTCCTGGTCTATCTTCGTCTCGATGTTCTGAACCCCTCGCTGGGGGTCACTCCTCTCCCGAATGCGCCGACCGGCTACGTGATCGGAGGGACGCCGTCCGCTCTCGGGCTCTCCTTCTCGAACGTTCCGATCGGGTTCTACTACAAGATCACCTACTGGGTCGTGATCGCCGCCCTGCTCGGGTTCGTGCCGCTCCTATCACCTCGAGCCCTGCTCCTGAGCGTCCCCTGGTTCGGTTTCACGATGTTGAGCTCGAACCTGAACTACGTCACCCTCGGTTTCCAGTACGGATTCATCGCCGGAGGCCCCCTGCTGGTCGCCTTTGCCTATGGCCTGCCGCGCGCCGTCGTCCTCCTGGAGTCCCTGAGCGCGACCCTCCCCCGCCTTGCGAACGTGAGTTCCCTGGTTCCCCCTTCTCCCCGTGCTGCCGCCCGAGCCGGGCGACCCCGTGGCCTGTTCGTCGCAGGCTTCGTGGTCTTCCTGGCCGTGAACCTCGCCCTCTCACCGGTCGACCCGCTCCTCCAGAACCAGGGGCTCGGTTCCGCCTACCGGGTCTCCTACTCGCCACCCGCCGGGTTCGAGAACGTGGAACAACTCGCGGCCCTGGTCCCCTCGGGAGCGACCGTGATCGCGAGCGATAACCTGTTTCCGCTGGTCGCGAACGACGAGAACGCCTACACACTTTCTTGGGTCCAGGACAACTTCCTCGCCCTACCCTTCAATTCCACCCACTTACCCCAATACATGCTGCTCGCGGAGAACCGGACCTACGCGGTCCCCGCGTGGTTGACCACCGAGCTCTACGCACCCTCCGCATTCGGGGTCCGAGCGGTCGTGTGGTCCTCGATCGCGGGAGCCGTGTTACTCTTCGAATCTGGGTACACCGGCCCACTGACCACCTACGGAACCGGGCCGAGCGTGCCGTTCTCGGTCAGTGGGGCCTCCCTCGTCGACGCCGAGGCCGGCTACGCCACCACGGTCCCCGGCTCTCCTGGGGCCCCGGTGGCCGCCAGCGTTCCCGGGGCGCTGGGAACGCTCTTCTACGGGCCCTCGGCGACCCTGCCCACGGGAACCTTCACGATCACCCTTCTGGTCAACGCCTCGGCCATTCCCGGCGAACCTCCACCCGCGGCCTCGGAACCGACCCTCTGGATCGGAGCGAGCGCGTACGCGCAGGCCCCCTACTTCGGCTGGAGCCTGCCGTTCTCCGCCTTCTCGCCGGACGGTTGGACGGCGGTGACGTTCAACGTCTCGTTCCCCGGGCCGACGGTCCAGTTCTCGGTGCAGGGAGTGGTCCTGGGTACGAACGTGCAAGCTTTCCTCGAAACACTCGAGGTCGTCCCGGCCCGAGGGGCGGGTGGGTGAGTTGCCGGCCCGCCCGGGGTGGCGACCGTCAACCCCGCTTGACGGCTGGTAGATAACCCTGGAAATCTTGGCGTCCCTAGGAGGGTCTTCCTCATGACCACCCCTCCGTCCGGTTCCCCGGTTTCGCCGACTCCCACTCCCTCGACGACCGAGGCGCCGGCTCCTACCCCTGTGCACCCCGAGCCCGGTGGCTCGTCTAAGACGATGTTGGGCGGGATCGGCGTCGTCGTGGTCATCATCCTGGTCGTGGTCGCCCTCCTCTTGGCCGGTTTGATCCCGGGGTTCCACCTCGGAGGCAGTAGCACCAGTTCGTCCGGCCTCACGACCGAACAATCGGCCTCGTCGACCGCCACTAGCTTTGCGAACGGAATCACGGGAGCTCCCTGGTCCCTCAAGTTTGCGTCGGGGATGGACTCCACCACGGGTTGGACTAACAACGTCAGCACCTACAGCAATTCTTCGTGCCCTCTTCACGGGTCGACCATTTCCAAGGTCAACTATCCGAGCTATACCGGAAGCTACTCCACCGGTCTGGCCCACGTCTGGTTGTTCGTATTCACCTCCACCGGCGGGGCCCAGCTGATCCTTGTGGTCCAGAACGGGAGCGCCGTGGAGGCGGGTCAAACCATAGGACCCGGGTGCGTACCGGGTGGTCTCGCAACGCTTACCGGTAGCCTCGTGGACAGCTCGGCGGCCGCCCAGGCGGCGGTGGCGACCCCGAACGGTTCGAAGTACGTCTCCGAAGTGGCCGAATCGAACGCTTCCTACTTCCTGGAGCACGCGCTGATCGGGACCTTGGCATCGACCGTACCGGTCTGGCTGATCTATTTCAACGGCTGTTCCGGCCGGAACTCCTCGAGCTACGGCGCAGAGGTCTACGCCACCAACGGGACGGTCCTGTCCTCGAGGTACTTCGCCGGCGCACCCTCTTCGTCCTGCGGTAAGCTGTTGCCGCCGATCGGTAGCGCGCTCGCCCTAGGCAACGCTCACGGCATGTCGTGTCCCACAGGGTCCGGGGTCCTGCCTGGTGACACAGGTGGGTGTACCGCGGGCGATTGGTCATACACGGTGACGGTCGAGAGCTCCACCGTGGCATTGGACGATTTCGAACTCAAGGTAGCCGGGCCCACGGGGGCGGCATTCACGGCCACGGGCTCCGCATCGTTCACGGTCCTCAATGTCACCGGTGACGTCATCGCGAGCTATGTGGTCGGCGCCGGCTCCTTCTCGATGACCTCCACTTGGCATACCTACTCGACCGGCGAATCGGACGCAAGTCCATTGACCGCAACGGACACCGTGATCGTCGATATGGGTCAAACCAGCCCGACCACTGGCCAAAACCTTGCGCTGGTTGAGATCGGGGTGACCGCCTACTCGGGCACAGCCAGCGTGGGTATCCCGTAATCACATCGACTGCAGGATGCCTTCCGGAACCCGAAAGTTTTGTAATCTAGTCGGGTCTCGTTTCGGCTCACCAGCTGCGAAGGGCTTGGGCCACTTGCTTTCGGGCGGCCTTGGTTTGATGGCCCGGGCCCGTGCGAGTGTAAACGGTGCACGCACACGCGCGGCACTTGCCGTCTTCCAGGTGCAGTCGCCGCTGGTGCAGGCAGCCGGGGGTCTCGCACTCGGTAGTCATGTACTCCGTACCCTGTATCGACCCTAGCACCTATAGAAGAACACGCCTCCTCGGACGGAGGGCCGAAGAGGAGTCGTTCCGAGGGGATTGTTCCCGGAGAGTGGGCGCAACGACCCTCGCACCCCGGCACTCCTACCGAAATCTAGCTCCCCTTGTCCGGGTCCGTCCGCGAGTTCCCTAGTTCGGGTCGGATCCGCTCCGAGTGGGGGCTCGCAGGTAGTAGCCTGCTGCCCGGTCTGCCGTGATATGGCCCGCCCAGGCCAGTAGCGGCCACTCGATCTGCCCGGCGAGGAAGCTCCAAGCAACGAAGGCGATCCCCCAGACGAGAAGGTTGTGGGTGGAGTTGTAGAGGGTCGGTCCCCAAGAAGGCCAGTCCCGGGAGCCCTTCACCGCCATGCCGATCGGAACGAAGGCGGCGAGATCGGGCCAGATCGCCCAGAACACCACGAGGAGCAGGCTGGTCCAGGGCAGGTCCCCGAGGACTAGGTCACGCCATCCGAAGAGGAGGATCAGGATGGCGACCGTGGCCGCCCCATATTCCGCACGATAGACCCACGAACTGAGACGCAGGAACCCGGGACCCCACGGTGGGGGCGCGACATCCTCGCTCTGCACCGGCCGTTCGAAAAGCGGGATCGGGATAATCGTTCCGATAGCTGGACCCGTCGATTTCCGCTGCCCTCCAGATGGCCCCGGCCGTAGACAGATATTTGTAAGCCGTCCCGCGAGCTCTATACAGCGATGGCACGAAGTGGCTCGAGCGACCCGCGCGATCCCCCGCGCCGATCCGACGGGGTCTGGAAGCGACATTTGGGGATCATCACGGCCGTCCTGGTCGTCCTCCTAGTAGGAGGCGCCGTCATCGCGTACATCCTGCTGGAACCGAGACCGGTCAATGTCACGGGGGTCCGATACCAGTTCACGGGCACGGATGCGCCCAACTGCGGCTGGTCGAACCTGACCGGTGCCGGGGCCACGGGTCTCAGCAATGGGAAGATCAAGGTCTCCATTTCTCTCACGACCCCCTCCAGCTCGGGACCCTGCCAGATCGCCGGCGTGGATTCCGTCACGGGAGGGTTTTCCGTGGAGAATTTCACCGCCCCGGCCAAGATGGGCGGGGGAGTGGGGGGGATTCTGACGGTAACCCTAGGCAATCCTCCGGGGGGATACTCCGGGGTACTGACCCTTCAAGTGATCGTGAAGCTGCCGGGCGGGACTTCGCCCTGATTCGCGTCGAATTGTGCCGCCTCCGGGAATGACGGAGTCCGACTCGGGTCGATTCCGGGGCTCGGCCCCGACGGAACTGACGTCCCCCAATCCCAGGAGGGCTGGGGCGGTGGAAATGGTCGGGAGAGCATGTAATACAATCTCGAACTCCTCTAGCTGCCTGGAGTGCGGACCAACCGGCTCAGGGAGGTCGGGGGGGAGAATGGATCGACTGGACATCCGCATTCTGCAAGAGCTGACTCAGGCCAAGACCGTTTGGCCCGCCACCCCCGCCTCCGGGCCTCGTACAGAGAGATCGCCCGAAAACTCGGGGTTTCACCGGGCACGATCCGGAATCGAATCGGACAGATGGTCGGCTCCGGCTTTGTTCGGGCGGAGAACAGCTCTCCGAAACCCCTCCGTTGGGTCGGTCACCGCGCACGAGCCGCGTTGAATCGGGTCGCCCATCCCCTCGTCGCGGAGGGTCGATGTCCCTCCAGGATCCAAGCAGGCGCGATCCCGTGGGCTGCTCCTCTCGCCTCGCAAGGTCCTCGGCGCCCGCATCGGACTGCGCGGATCAGATGCGCTCGATCTCCTCGATAAGGACGCTCAGGGGGCGCCGATAGCCGGCTGAAAACAGGCCCGGAACCCCGCGCGGGGCTCCCTGCACGCATTCGGCCTTGACCACCGAGATCCCGCCGGGATCTTGGTCTTCGAGCCGGAACAGGTAGTCGACCGCGGGAGCGTTTTGTCGTTGGGGAGCGGTCGAGATCGTGAAAATGATGGTCGCCGCTTTCGAGTTGATGGCTTCCACGAACGGGCGGACCCCGCCGACCTTCGCCGTATACAACTTGGCGGCCCGATCCGAATTGGCGGTCACGACCGCTTTCGTCGAGTCGAAACTGCTCCGGCCCTCGAGAAGATGTCGCCCCAGGATCGGCAGCCGCATGAAATCCGCGAGAGTACGAATCCGATCATCCGGAGCAATATCGTCTCGGACGAACCAACTGGCCATGTTCCCGAGATCGGTGTCGGGGGTGAGGTCGGAAGGGTCCAGAAAGAAGCAATGGTCCGGGGGCACCCGATCGATGACCGCGTACTCCGCAGGGTCGTGCGCCGCTTGGGGATTCTCGACCTGGAGCCAGTACAGGTCCGGGTCGATCCGATGGGCGATCGCCCAGGCCAGTCGAGAGCGGTCCGCAGCGGTGGCGCCCCAGATAGCGAACGACGCCGGCGCTTTCCAATCCTGAGAGTAGGATCGTGGTTTGGTCGGAATGGTACTTTCTCCAGAGGGGAGGCAGGTTGGCGGGTCCCCCGGGGCCCGGTGGGCAGGAGAAGTCATACATCGACTTCCCGGGGTATAAAGTCACGACCCTGCCCTCGGAGGGAAATGCATCGTCGCCGCCCCCGTTCAAGCGAGAGGGGGAGTCCCTCGACGAGCGGCCCTCGTAAGAGTCGGACGGGTAGTCGAAAGACCCGTGAGGGCGAGTTGGGCGGCCCCCGAGTCGCGGACTGGGCCCGAGGAGGCGACAGCGCTTCTTTAAATACCGATATATATAGTATAAATAACGACATGACGCGCATCCGAATCGAGAACGTGGTGGCCTCGACTTCGCTGGGTGATGAGCTCGACTTGCAGTCCATCGCGTTCCAACTCAACGGTGCGGAATACGAGCCCGAACAGTTCCCGGGTCTGATTTATCGTCTAAAGCAACCCAAGACCGCCATCCTGCTGTTCCGCTCCGGCAAGGTCGTTTGCACGGGCGGAAAGAGCATGCTGGACGTGGAAAAGTCGATTCACACGGTCGCATCCGAGATCAAGAAGATGGGTCAGAAGATCACGATGCACCCGAAGATCGAGGTCCAGAACATCGTCGCGACGTCGGACCTCGGCTGCGAGATCAACCTGAACTCGATTGCGGTCACCCTGGGACTGGACCGCGTTGAGTACGAGCCCGAGCAGTTCCCCGGACTCGTTCTCCGGATGGAGACCCCCCGAGTTGTACTACTCCTGTTCGGCAGCGGGAAGATGGTCTGCACGGGTGCTCGTCGTCCCTCCGACATCCAGCTCGCCGTCGAGAAAGTGATCGAGGAGCTGGAAGGTGCGGGCCTCCTTTCCGGTGAGCGCAGCAATCCGGACTCGGCCCCGCCCCCGGCACCGGGAAAGCCCAAGTCCACCGCCCCGCGTCGCGCGCCGCAGTGGAAGGATTCCTCCCCGACGTTTGGGGCCTCCCCGTCGTCGGACGCGTAACCCCGATCATCGAACGGACCCCCCTCGCCGGCGGGCCACCGGGGGTAGCTCAGATGCGGCTTCGTGTCCGGTCGAACACGGTCCTCGTCCGGCGAGCCGGATCGTGATGCACGGTCGATCGACGGGGGTCGTCTCATGAGCGATCGACCGAAACTCATCGTTTTTTCGGGGTTACCCGGAGTGGGCAAGTCGACCTTGGCAGAGAGGGTCGCCCGGAAATTTCAGGCAGTCTGGTTGCGCGTCGATGTTCTGGAAGCCTCGATGCTGCAGGCCGGTCTCCCTCACTCCTTCGAAACGGGGTTGGCCGCTTACTTGGGGTGTCATGATGTCGCCCGAGAGCAGCTCCGCCTCGGTCGAAATGTCGTCGTGGACGCCGTCAACGGAGTAGAACCGCCCCGACGCATGTGGCGGGAACTCTCGGACGAATCGCCCGCCGACCGATCCACGATCCATGTGATCTGTTCGGACCTCGCAGAGCATCGCCGGCGAGTTGAATCGCGGGCGCCTCCGACGCCCCCCCTTCCTGCCCCCACGTGGGAAGAAACGGCGCACCGGGAGTTCGAGCCTTGGACCGAGCCAGTACTCGTCGTCGACACTACTCGTCCCATAGAGGAGATCGTGAACCAAATCGGGGAGTATGTGCGGCACGGATCGCGCCCCGCCTAACCCGGGCGCGTGGACCGGCCCGGTCGGAGGCTCGGCCCCTGGGTCGCCATTCCACCGGTAGGACTTGAGCGGCGAGCTCTCGGCCCGGGCCGAGACTCGGACCCAGCCACGGAGGGCAGGTCGCTTGGCCTTTTGGGGTTTAGGAGAGTACCACCGCTTCCTCCGGTGTTATCGCTTCCGAACCTGGGTGCAAGATTGACTCGTTGGTGTCGGCTCACTCCTTGGCCGATGATAGAAGGCCGACGTGCGCGCTTACGGGGTAACCGTCCGCTTCGCCTTCGCTTCCAGGGCGGCAATCTCCCTGAGGACGTAGGGCCGGAGGGCCGTGAGTTGGTTGATCAGTCCCTCCACGAGTTCGACGCGGGCGAAACGCACCCCGTCCCACCCGGCGACCTCCTTGGCCAGGTCGCCGGCCAACGTGACGTTGGGGAGGATCAGGCGGTAGATGTCGAACTCGTCCCAGACCCCCGCGAAGATTAACCAATCGTCGAGGCGCTGAAGGGCGCGGGTTCGTACTTCGGGCGACTCGGGTGAATACGAGATGAGGAGTTCGGTCGTCACTCCACCGGAGAGGGCGCGTAACTCGAGGAGGGGAAAAGTGAACATGGCTCCGGAGCCCGTCAATCTTCGGATGCGTCGCTTCAGGGTCCGCGTCGAGACCTGAAGTTCGTGGGCGAGCTGAAGGTACGAGCGGACGGTCCCGCTCATGAGTCGGCTGACCAGCCGCCACTCCGCTAGGGTGAGCCCACTTGAGGGGGTCGGTTGGCGAACATGGCTGAACATCCCCGGCGCGGCGTGCGCGACTCGCTCGAACCGGTCGAGGAGCGCCCGGAGGTTCGTGCTCGGTTCGTAGACGAACCCAATCCCCAGCAGGTTCCCGCGCAAGTTCTCGAGGAACACGACCCCCGGGAGCGCACCCAATCGGCGGAGGACGTCCTCCTTCCGAACCCCAGCACCGATCTCGATCGCATGCGACCCGGACTCAAGCCCCAGGAGCGTAGGGTTCGGGTAAACGGACGTGCCGTTGAGGAATCCCGTTCGGGCCATCTCTCGGATCCGATTCCGAACCGTCCCCGGGGAGACCCGGAGTTTCTGGGCGATCTCCCGATAGGAAGAGAAGAGCCCGGGTCGGCCGGGCCAGACGGTGTAGGCTTGGTTCAGTTCCCGGAGTATCCGGATATCGAGCTGGTCCATGCTACGTCCGACCTCCACGTGCCGGGTCCTGGTGCCGGGTGCCGTGCCTAACCTTTGGGGAGTAGTAAAGGTAGGTCTTGGCCAGCCTTCGATGAAGACTTCCGGAGGACTCCTGGTTGCCCCTAGCAAGCTGCCCCCGGACGGGCGGTTTCTTCGCCGTGCCGGGCTTCCTCCCATCCACGCGGGCAATCACTCGTTCGCGATCCCACCCCGAGTCTCCCCCTGCCCCATAGGTCGAGAGGTTGGCACTTTTGGTCAATCCGGTTGACCCAACCCCTATCCCAGATATACCCGTGGGTCGAAATCAAGCCGGACGGAGGCGGAATCGTTTGGTCGAAGGGGAGAAGGCCGAGAGTGGCCGACCGATCGCCATGCCGGCGCCTCTTACATTCCACTCCGAACAGACACGTGTGACCGTACGCCTCGACGTACGAACCCCGCAGCCGGTGCCGACCGGGGCTCCGACCCGGTCCACTGGACCACATCGCCTCGCCTTCCGAAGCGCAACGGTTGCTCGATTATCCCGGCGACGCACGGGCGCCCTGGGGGCCGCGGCCATCTCGATCTTTGTGATTTTCATTCTCCTGGGCGAAGGGATACCGATCAACGGGTTGGCTTCCTCGTCACCCCCCCCGCCCGTCGCCCCGACCCACCCCTTCGCGAAGTCCGCGCCGGTGGCGAAGGTCCATTCCGCGACGCCCCGAGGTCCCTCCCGGAGCTTGTGCCTCCTGGAGGCGCTCACTCTCCCCGGCTGTCCCAAGATTCAGGGTCCCAACCCTTCCGCTGGAATTGAGGCGACGAGTTCACCCTCCGGCTGGAGCAATGTGACCCCGAACCCCCTCCCGAGCAGCTACCCCCAGCAACGGTTCGAAGCGGCGATGACGTACGATCCGGCGCTCAGCGGGGACCTTCTGTTCGGCGGGGTCGTCGCCTCCCCAAGCTACGAGGTGACCGACGACACGTGGTTGTACAGTGGGGGGGTTTGGACACAGCTCATCAACGCCTCGGCCTGCGGAGCCACCCTGTGCCCTCCGGCTCGGGCGCTCGCGATGATGGCGTACGACCCTACGGATCACCAAGTGCTCTTGTTTGGAGGGGTCCCGGAGTATGGTGTATCGGGAGTCGCCCTCGGAGACACGTGGGCGTACTCGAACGGGGCTTGGGTCAACCTGACCGCGACGATCACCGGAGCCCCGTCCCCCCGGCTGGACGGGGCGATGGTGTTCGACACGGCCGACAACCTCGACCTCCTGTTCGGGGGACAGAACGCGGCGGGGAACACCTTGGGCGATACCTGGGTCTTCGCGCACGACACTTGGACCAACGTCACGGCGGGCCTCACGACAGCGCCCGACCCTCGAGCGGGCGCGTCGATCGCCGACTCGCCGAACGGATACATCCTCCTCTTCGGGGGGGAGGACAACGGCAACCTCTCGGGCAACGGCTGCTATGCGGGGGGACCCTACATGGGCTGGTGGTTCGAGAACGGACATTGGGCCCCAATGTTGTACAGTCCCGGGTGCATCCCCCGCCCCGAGGGACCGGCCGGGGCCCTCGCCGCCAGCCCGGCCGTCACCTACGGTTTTCCTTGCGGTCGGACGGACGCGGCCCTCGCTTGGAGTCCGGGCAACCACTTGTTCGTCCTCTTTGGCGGGTTTGGCGCTACCGGGGCCGGCTGCAATTCGGTATTCTACTCCTACCTCAACGACACCTGGTTCGACCCGACCGCCTCGGGAGGAATGTTCACCTGGCTGAACACCAGCGCGGTCGGCGCTCCTCCGGCGCGGGACGCCATGGGATACGTTAGCGACGACTCTGCCGGCTTCTTCCTGGTCTTCGGCGGATACGTTGGCAGCGGCGCGGCCAATGACGTCTGGCGATTCTATCTTCCCTTGAGCGCCCGCTTCAACGGGCCCGCGACCATTCAGGTCAACCAGATCAACTTCGACCAGTTCCAGATGGCCGCCTACGGCGGGACGGGGGATCTGATCTACCAGTTCCACACGCAGGAACTGAAGGCGGGGGACACTCGGGAGCTGGCCGGTACCGGATGCGACCCGTTCTTCGGCAACTCGAGCTACCCCGTCCCTTCGGGCGGGGTGGCGCTCATCGACTGCTCTCCAGCCGCCAGCAGCTACAACTACTTCCGGATCACCGCCACGGTGACGGACATCGGCAACATCACCCACCCCTTCATTACGTCGAACTGGACCGTCGAGGTCATTCCGCAGGAGAAGTTGAAGGTCTGGTCCCAGTACGGGCCGGACTTCTACGAGGGGTTCTCGATCAACAACATCTTCGTCCTCTACGCCGAGCTCGATAACGCGGCTCCCGACAGCATCTCGGGGAACATGGGGGGGTACAACGTATTCTTCACCGCGACCACCAACAACTCGGACGGGCTCTGGTTCAACTCCTCGGCCGTGGACATGGACGTGGTCTATCCCGGCGATTCCCTCGTGGTGACCGCGACGTGGTCCGATTGGACGGAGAACGTCACTCTCCCCATCAAGTGCATCGACACCCCGCCCTGGCTGCAGATCGCCGTCCAGTTGGGGTCGCTCGCGACCAACGGGAACCTGTTCAAGTCCTCCGGGACCGGACCCTGGAACCTGACGTACTCGGTCACGGAGAAGGTCACCCTCAATTTCAACTCGCTGTTCAACTTCTCGATCCCGATCCCGCTCGTCAGCGGGAACTACTCCCTGATTCCCTCCGTCACCCTCACCTACAGCGAGACCTCGTCCGGGGTGATCACGCTCGGCGGGGAGTTCTCGCTCTCCCCGCCCAGCGTCAACCTCGGTATCGTCAGTCTCAAGCTGACCGCGGCCCTCACGGTCACTGGCAAGTTCTCGGTCTCGACCGACCCGAACGGAAGCTTGAACCCGGTCTGGGTCAGCGCGTCCGTCGGATTGTCCCTAACGGCCACCGTCAATGCCAGCATTCCCCTGTACGGGTTCGATATCCTCGGGGTCAAGGTCGGGTTCACGCTCGACATCAGCATCGCCCCCTCCATCGCCCTCGACCTCCTGCTCCTCCCCTCGACCAACGCGTCCCAGGACTTCATCCCCGGCCTCGGCCTGATGCTCTCGGGCCTGCTCGGTGTGTTCACCTTGCCTCTCTCGATCGCGATCGCGTTCAGCATCGCGATCGCCTCCGTGTCCATCGGCGGGACGGCCTCCATCGCGCTGAACTTCCAGATCGAGCCCCCGCCCTTCGCTCTCTCCGGGGGCTGGCTGAACGCGTCGTTCTTCGTCGCGGCTTCCTTCCTGTTCTTCAGTACCATGTGGACCTTCTGGATGGGCTCCTTCCCATTCGGCCAGGGACAGGAACCGGCGCGCCGCCTCGGGGTTCCAGTACCCGCCCCGTACGACAACGGGAGCAGCGCTCCGTGGTCGCTCGCCCCCCGGTACTACAACGTGACAGGATACGACCAGGTGGTCTGGTCCGCCCACGCGACCCAGGGGACCGCCGTCTCCGACATCTACCCGAACGCCGGGATCACCGCCGCCCCCACCGCGGCCGGGGCGGACCTGTTCTTCACGAACGACCAGGTAAATCTCCCCGAGACTAATGGCCTAACCGTCTCGGGTCTCAACCTGAACGGCGCCGACAACTCGCTGACGGCCATACCGAGCCCGCCGCACCCCAACTTCATCCTCGCCCGTCCTCAGGCGACGCACCTCCCCGACGGGAGCCTGTACGTCCTTTGGGATGGGATCCCGGACAGCGAGACCGGCGCCGCAGGCCCCACCGCATTGAACCAGATCGAGTTGCAGGGCGCCCACTATTACCCGAGCAACTCCACCTGGGGCCCGGTCCATACCTGGACCAGTTGGGGGATCGCGGACTCCTACCTGGTCGACGCAACTGGGGGAACTCCCCAGGTGATCGCCCTCCTGTCGAACGTCGCCCTCCCGAGCGACACTTCGCCCGAGCGCCTCGTTACCTTCAACCTCGACTCGGGCACATTGCTCTCGAACACCAGCGTCGTCGACCTCGATGCCCTGCTCGCGTACCGGGCGGGCGGCGGTTGGGTGGCGGCCCAGACGTTCGACGGGAACTACTCGGTGGTCGACGTGGCGTCCGGGACGGACGTGGCGATACCGGTTGGGACCCCGGCGAGCGGAACCCTGGTCTCCGCGAGCTTCGCGGCCGGGAGCCTTTCGACATTGGTCCTCCTCTACCGGACCCCGACCGGGATGCTGGCGAACCTCGTCAACCTCTCCAGCAGCACGCTGATCGCGACGGTCCCCCTCAACCAGGCGACGACCCAGGTTCAGGCTCTCTGGTCGAACGGGATCTACTATCTCGCGGCGGCGACCCCGTCCGGGATCGAGACGTGGAGCGAGACCGGAGGGACGTGGACCAACCTCACTTCCGCCCGGGTGACGGACCCCACCAACCTCGGGCTCGTCCAATCAGGAACTTCCCTGCTCGTCTACGCGCTCTTGGTGAGCGGCCCGTCGACCCGTCCGACGAAGGACCTGTACCTGCTCGAGATCGGGGTCGTCCTCCCAGCGGTCTCGAGCGTGGCTCCCGGGGCCGCCCCGACCTCCGCCGCGCCCGCCCCGGACTACGCGCTTTTCCTCGGCATCGCCGCGGCGGCCTCCGTCCTCATCTTGGCGGGCGTGGCGATCTGGACCCACCGGCGAAGTCGGACCCCGCCCCCGATGGCCGAATCCGCCCCAGCCCCGGGCAGCCCGCCTCCAACGGGGTAATCCGATGTTCGACCCCCTTCGAGGTGCGACTCCCCTCTCGCGCGTCGGGTCGCGCAGCGTGCTGATGGTCGGCGCTCTGGTCTTCCTCCTATTGGTGGCGTGGTCCCTGCCGGCGCAAGGGACGGGCTCGTTCTCCCGTGAGATCCCCACGTCGTCGGCTGGATTCCCGCTCGTCGCCGCTCCCTCCGAGCGAACCGGGCCCTCTCGCGGGGTCGACCCGGCGATTGCGGGGCCCGGGTGGGTCAATGTGACCGATTCCGTGGGCGCTCCCCCGAAGGTATCCGAAGGGAGCGCCGCGATGGACCCGCTCGACAACGAGACGGTCTACTTCGGCGGATGCATCGCCGGAGGGGCTTGCCCCAGCAATCAGACCTGGGTGTTCTCCGGCGGTCGATGGGCCGACGACACCAACCCCCACTCGGCTCCGCCGGCCCGCGAATATGCCAGCATGGACTTCGACGCGAACGCCGGCGGGGTCATCATGTTCGGAGGGAAGGGGGCCTCGGGCCTCCTCAACGACACCTGGTTGTTCCACGCTGGGGTCTGGACCAACGTGGGCTACCTGGGGTTCGGTCCCTCGCCGCGGGAGGGTGCGTCACTGGTATTCGACCCGGCTCCCGAGGAGGAAGGGAGCGTTCTCTTCGGCGGGTGCGTGCCCGAGTTCATCCTTCTCGCGTGCACGAACGACACCTGGGTCTGGCAGATGGGGAGCGGCTGGGTCCCGATCCGCACCTCGATCGCGCCGCCCGAAGGGGGGTTCGCCGCTTTCGCGTATGACCCGGCGGACGGGTACGCGCTCCTGTTCGGAGGATTGGTGGGATCCTTCAGCGTCCTCAACTCGACCTGGGAGTTCTATTCGGGCCAGTGGTGGGCGGCCAATCCACCGTTGGCCCCACCGGGAGTGGCGGACGCCTCGGCCGTGTACGACCCCGGGCTCTCGGGGGTCCTCCTGTTCGGCGGACTGAACGCCTCGCTCGGGTACTCGAGCGCCACCTGGCTCTTCTCGGACGGAACCTGGGCCGCACTCTCCACTCCATCCGCCTTGGCCCCCCGTTCCGCCTCCGAGGTCGCGCTCGACGGCTCCGGCACCACTCCGGTTCTAACGGGGGGCGAGAACGCGACGGAGACGTTCGGGGACACCTGGGCGTATGAGATGGCCCCGTCGCTCGGAGCGTCCGAGAACCTTTCCAACGCGGAGGTCGGGGAGAGCGTCCATTTCACCTTCCAGGTCAACGGTGGGACGGCCCCCTACCAACTCGCCGTCCAGCTGGGGGACAGCTCGGTAGAGCAGTTCTCGGGAACCGGGGCGATCTTCACGTTCGACCACTCGTTCGACCACGTCGGTTCGTTCAACGTCTCAACGAACCTGACCGACGGGGTCGGGGCGCAGACCAGCGGGAACACTCTCACGCTCACCATCTCGGCAGGACCGCAGGTGCGAGCGTATGCCACTGCCTCGTCCGGCGACGTCGGTATCCCGCTCTCCTTCTCGGAGACGGTCCTCGCCTCCGGCACCCTGCCTCTTACCTACGCGTGGCAGTTTGGGGACGGGACAAATGGTTCGGAAGCCAACCTCTCCCACGCGTTCGCGATGCCGGGCTCGTACCAAGTCTACCTCAACGCGACCGACGGGGTCGGCGCGACCTCCTCCTCCTCGGTCCTGGTCGAGATCGCTCCCGCTCTTGCGGCGGCCATCACGACCCTCCCGGGGCCGACAGCGGGAACTCCCGAAGGGTTCGGCGCCGGAGCGACCGGGGGGACCGCGCCGTTCACCTACGCCTGGCGGTTCGGGGACGGAAACTCCAGTTCCGGGGCCTCCCCGCAACATGTCTACGCCCAGGCCGGGACCTACTCGGTGGAAGTCTGGGTGAACGACTCGGTGGGCGCGAGCGCCCACGCCACCACGTCTCTCGTGGTGGGCATCGCTTCGGGGTCCAGCTCCAGTGGGAGCTCCTCGCCCGTGCCGGTGTGGTTCTGGGCGGGGCTCGCCGGCCTCGCGGTCGTGGTCGTGGCCGGGGTCTTCTTCCTGGCCCGCCGGCGGCCCTGACCGACCTCGCCGGAGCGAGCCGATTGCAAGCGCCACATCGTGGCGACGGCTTGGCCGTTCAACCCCGTGCTCCAACTGGCATCGGGGCCGACCGCGCGATGGTTGGTGGCTGCCCTGTCCCTCCCCAGCGGGCTGGGTTGGGGTTAGCGACCACGGGTCCTGGGTGCAATGTGCCTGGCACGCCGCCGACCGGTGCCCGGGCCGTCGGTCGCGGCCGGGGTTCCGGGGCTCGGGGCGCCTAACTTGCGATGACGGTGAAGTACGCGTACCCGTCCTCGCCCACGATCATCGCGTGGGTGACGGGGTCGTACACCGGGGTGTCGGCCTGCAGGATCGATATACTGGTCGTCTGACCAATCATCTCCCCCGCGCCGTTGAACTCGGTCGCCCACGACTCGCCTCCGACGAATAGCGCTTGGTCATTCGGGTCGTAGCCGACGCCCCTCGCGGGGTTGGGGTTCCCTTGGAAAAGCGGGAGAGTGAGGGACCCGATCGACCGTAGACTTCCGCTGTCGATGATCGTGACGTTCGCGCTACCGAAATTGGCCACATACAGCGCCCCGTTGGCCGGGTCGTACGTAATCGCGAAGGGCAGGGATCCAGCGGTCAAGTTCGTGATGAACGCGTCGGTAGTGGCGTTCAACACGGTCACGTTGTTCGTACCTCCGCCAACGAACAGATCCTGGTCCGCGGGGTCGTACCCGATGGAGTCCGGTTGATACGGGAGGGAAGTGTTTTGGACGACTTGGTCCGTCGTGCCATTGATCTCGGAAACGTTGCCACTCCCGGAGGGGGCCGACGTCGTGATGAACATCGCTCGGTCGATCGGATCGTAGGCGATCGCGTTCGCACCGGGAGCGGAGATGTTGGCAACGATGCGGTTCGTCGTCCCATTGATTACGGACACGTTGGGGTAGAGCAGGCCCGCGACGAACACCTGCTTGGTGGCGGGGTCGTACGCTAGGGCGTTGCCAGAGAAAAAGCCCGGATCGATAGGTATCGTGGCCACTTCCTTGTAGGTGGTGGCCGAGACGACGACGACGCCGACGTCGAAGGAGGTGACGTAGAAATCCTTGTTCGCCGGGTCGTAGGCAAACGCCGCCGCGTTCCCCTGAGGGAACGAGACCGTTCGAGTCACCGTGAAGCTCTCTCCTCCGAAGTACGTGATGGACCCAGAGAAGTACGGGGGCGGAGTGGTGTGCCAATTCGCCACAAAGACTCGGTGATGGTAGCTGTCGTAGGCGATCCCACGGGGTCCTACATCCGTGCCAATATTCGCCGCGGCATCCGGCCACTGGAGTCCTTTGAAGGTGGTCGCATTGTTTAGGATGGTGACATTATTCGACCCCTCGTTGGTCACCATCATATCGTGATCCTGGCCATCGTACGCCACTCCCCAGGGGGCGGTGCCCACCGGCAGCGTTGCGACCACAGCGTCGGCCGCGCTACTGATGACTGATACGTTGTCGCTCCCTTCGTTGGCGACATACATGTCGAAGTTCGCCGGGTCGTAGGCAATCCCCAGCGGGAAGGAGCCGGTTTCTATTGTGACCGAAGTGCTCGTGGTCGGATCTAGGGCGACGACAGAGTGCATGCCGAAGAGGGTAACGTAAAGTTGCTGATTCGCGGGATCGTACGCCAATTGGTCCGGCCCTGTCCCCACACCCAGGAAGACGGAGCCGGTAGTGGAATTCGTGAGCGGGTTGATCGCGGTAATGTCGCCGCCGTTGAAATTGGCGGTGTAAATGCTGTTCGTCGCCGGATCGTACGCGATGCCGTAGGGCTCGATCCCTACATGGATGACGGCGACCACATGGTTGGTGACGGGGTTGATCACCGAGACATTGTCGTTGAAATTG
>DATGZO010000009.1:0-155518 GCA_035297105.1 Thermoplasmata archaeon | reverse complement strand
TGTCGGTCAACGCCGTAAGCGGGGATGTAGCCGGGAGCCGCAGATCAGAGATGGACACGGTCCGGTAGTGGAAGCCGTGCTTACTGAGCCTGGACATTATGCTCTCGATGTCGCGAGACTTGCCCACGAATGTCAATCGTGCCCTCTCGCCCTCTACCTCGATTGGAGGAACCAGGTAGCCGCCTCCGGCCTTCTTCCCCAAGCGCCGCAGTGGCGATGTCGCGCGGCCGGTCTTCATCAGACAGGTGAACACGTCCCCACTACTGTCAATTAACTGCATGTTAACGTGAGTGAGCCGGGCGAGAGCATCGAATGCCGCCGTTGGGTCCTTAGGTCGAATTCGCACGATCATGGTGACTCCCTCGGGACCCGAGCGAAGGATCTGAACGACTGAGAAAGACTGGATCGCGTGATAGAAGGGCCCCCCGCCCTTCAGGCGAACGAAGTCATCCAGGGGCATCTCGATCAGGATGCGCCGCATGGGGGATCGATACCGTCAGGGTAGAAAACTTGGATCCATGGCGAGCATATCCGCTACAACCCTGATACCCTCTCCACAGCTTCCTGTGGGTGAGGGCAACATGCGGGTCTTCGTGACCGGAGCTACTGGCTTCGTCGGATCGGCGGTCGTTCGGGAACTACAAGAGGGCGGGCATCAGGTCATTGGTCTGGCACGCTCTGATGCGGCAGCGGAGTCACTGGTCGCAGCGGGGGTAACACCTCACCGCGGCAGGCTCGAGGACCTCGAAAGACTTCGTCAGGGGGCCGCCCTTTCGGACGGGGTCATCCACGCAGGTTTCGTCCATGACTTCTCTAATTTCAAGGAGTGCTGCGCCATCGATCGGCGCGCCATCGAAACTCTCGGCGCCGCGCTCGAGGGTTCGAGTCGTCCACTAATCGTTGCCACAGGCGCTGGCGTCATCGCGCGCGGGCCAGTCGCCACTGAAGAAGATCCTCCCTTGCCGCCCAGCGACGCAATTCCGCGCGCGTCCGAGGCGACCGCTGCCTCGCTCGCCGAACGAGGCGTGCGTGCATCGGTCGTCAGACTTCCCTTCTCGGTCCATGGTGAGGGTGATCAGCACGGGTTCGTTCCTCGGTTGATCGCCGCTGCCCGGAAGACGGGGGTCTCTGCTTACGTCGGCGAGGGGAGTAACAGCTGGCCCGCCGTACATAGGCTTGACGCGGCACGCGTATTCCGACTGGCGCTCGAGCGCGGCGCGGTAGGCGGCAGGTACAACGCAATCGGGGACCAGGGTGTCCCGTTCAAGGACATTGCCGGTGTGATCGGGCGTCGGCTGAAGGTTCCCGTGGTCTCGATTACTCCCAAGGAGGCAACCGAGAAATTTGGTTTCCTGGCCACCTTTGTGCAAGTCGGTATGCCTACGTCGAGCGAGCACACGCGCAGTCTGCTGAACTGGGAACCGAAGCAACCCGGTCTCCTGGTCGACCTAGAGCACGACTTCTACTTCCGAACTTGACGTCGACCGAAGTCTCGGAGGCGCCGCCGGTTGGCGTAGAATGGAGTACGCCTCCGTGATTTCCGGCTTACACGAGAGTGCAATGGGCTTTGCACTCCCTGATAGAGAAGGGGGTCCGGAGAAATGGGTCGGCGACACCTGCGACGGATCATCGTTCACGTCTGCAGCTTAAGTTATTAGACTAATTACCGTACATTGCACATGGCCGCGACCTCCCGATATACGAGTGTCCCAGTTCGAGCGACCACCCTTCACGCCCTCCAGGCCTACCGAGTGGGCGGCAAGAGCTACGACGAGATCATTCTCGATTTCATCGAGTCGAACCCACCGGCCAGCTTTTGGAAGGAGATCGAACGACGGTCGAGGCAGCCCGACCTGTCCTTGGACGAAGTTCGGCGCAAACTAGGTTTGTGACGTGCCGTACCCAGTATTGTTCAAATCCGACGCACTTCGGGACCTCGCCCGACTACCGCGAAACGCCCAGCTGCGCTTCCTTTTTGTTTCGGGTCTTGTCGGGCAAGCTCCCACACGACCGTCTCCTCAGCTCCTGATCAAGCAGATGAGGGGGCACCCAGGATTTTGGCGCCTCACGGTAGGGAAATGGCGGGGAATCTACCACTTCGATGGCCAAGTCGTCCGCTTCTATATGTTCGGGGATCGCGCGACGGTCTACCAGCAATTCGAGTCGCGTCGCTGAGGTCGGAAACTCCCCCCTTGCCCTGGGTGCAATGGACTTCGCACCCACTCTAGCATGTCTTTCGATGGGCCCTGGGGACATCGCGTCGTCAGCTCTTGCGGCCACGTGCGAGTTCCGACGCGATCAAGGCTGCGACACTCCCTGGAACTGGGAAACTGGGTGAATACCTCCCCCGCGAGATCGTGACCTGGAACCAGCCCTCTCCGACTGAGGTCTTAGTAATCAAGACCCGCTTCATTGAAACGGAGTACGCTGGCCCAACCACGGGTTCCAGATGGAGTTCCCCACCCGAAATTGAGAGACGTCGGATGTGGAGCCTCATTGCACGTTGCGCAAGTGCGAAGTACCATCGCGTCAGGAAAAAATCCACTGCTCCGGCGGGAACTCCCACCCCAATCCAAATCTCTACGCGACCCCCGGGTGGCCATCCCGGAAACCCAGGAGCAATCTGCTGGAGAACGACGTATCCTACCACGGTGCCGAACACAATCGCCCCGACCCTTGTTACCCAGTCAAAGTATCGCTTGCGACTCGCCGCAAGGGGCACCGATACCGAATCGGGAGGTTCGCCGACTTCGAGCCAGTCGATCCCAAGCCCTGAGGCTCCTGGAAGCGCTTCCTCGGACCCGCTCATGGAGGGCCTTGCCACTGGCTCAGCCGATTTAGCTTGTGACAATGAAGGGCGTCACTTGGGCCGCCGATTGCCCCAATGCCAGGCCGCGCCGATCTTAGTTCAAGAATATTACCGTGTCAATCTCAAAACGAAACTAGTGGTGACCACCTCCACATACCATGCATAGGCAACGCTTTCCGCACCTCTAAGGGTGGTTGCAAGACTGATTGCACCTACAGGACCGGAAGGACGGTGGGTCCGAGTCTCAGATTCGTTTTCGGCCGGTTCGAAGAGGACTTTTAGTTGATTCTTGTCTCGTGAGCGAGATGGGGACCCCCGGCACGAACGTTTGGGACGACCGCCGGGTTTGGGAGGCAATGGCTGAATGGCGGTGGATCCCTCCATCGTCACGCCGGTTTACGACCGACCGCTACGATCTGATTGTCACACCGGGCTCGTACAGCATGACCACGGTGTACGGATTTCTCGTCGAGGATCCGGAGAAAGTCGACGATGCATTGGACGAAGTGGAAGGTCTGGCCCGCTCGAACCAAGCCACCGGTACTCGATTCCAGATCTTACCGACCGCTCGACCCCTGGACTTGGGGGAACGGCTCGACCGAAGGGGGTACTTGGCGCTCGATGAAGTGGAAGTGCTAGTGTGCGACTTCCGCGACGAGTCCGGGCGACCCCGGCTGCCAGAATTCCCCCTCCCCGCCGAAATTTCGGCAAGAGAGGTGAGGAGCGACGCGGATTACGCAGCGTTCGTCGGGCTCAATGCCCCAATCTGGGATAGTCCTGACCCACCCGCGGAAGTGCGTAGGGGTTTGGAGGCAGAGTTCCGCAAGCGCGTGGCGGATACCGGCCACTCGGGCCGCTACGTGGTCTGGCAGGGATCTCTGCCGATCGGGCACGGCGGATTGGAGGTGGTGGGACCCGTCGCCCGTTTCTGGGGTTCGGGCATCCTGCCCGCGTACCGGAACCGTGGTGCATACGGGGCCCTAGTTCGCACACGATGTGAGGATGCAGCCGGACAGGGGGCCGAGATCGCCCTCGTAACCGCACGGATCGGCACCTCGGGACCGATCCTCAAACGGCGTGGCTTTCGGGTCGTGGGGCCCATTCGCAATTTCGAAGTTCGCTGGTAGGGCTGGTGTAAGGCTGATTTCAACCCGTGGGGACATGGCCCTCGAGTAAGCGTCAGTTGAGAAGGCCCTTCCAAGGACTGGGAAACTTCGACGTGTACTTCACTCGGCTCGCCCCGACAAAATCCGCAAGATCTGCGATGGCATCGTGGATTTCGCTCCCCACCGATCGGTCCATCGGTGCCCCCGCTTCTGCGTGAACGGAATTGACGACCAGGGTGTTCGATCCTTTGTCGAGTCGAGGGTCGATCCGACCGATGAACCTCTCCCCTCGCAATACGGGGAGCACGTAGAAGCCGAATCGCCGCTTCTCGGGAGGAAAGAACTGCTCGCGAACATAATCGAAGCCGAAGAGACGGTGAAGTCGGTCCTGATTGCCCACGAGATTGTCGAACGGCGGCAGCAACGAAACTCGGGGTTGCCACCCCTTGCCCTCCCTCAGGGAATCCAAGAGCGGGAGATCCTGACGGTGAATGTAACGCACCTTCCGATCCTCCAATCCATCGACCTGAATCCTCTCGATCTTCGACTGGTCCTCCAATCGCTGCAGGGTTCTGTCGAGGGCTTTGTAGCGACCCCGCACGAAGTAGAACAGAATCTCGCGTGGGGTTGCTATCCCCTGGGCTAGCACCGCCCTTTCTGCGGAGACCTCTTCAACCTCAGATTCAGACAGCATCTCTCGCTTCGCCCAACTCGGCAGAAAGTCCTTGGCAAGGCCCCAGAGGTTCTGTTTTCCCTCGTGTCCAACGACCATCACGTCGCCGCTCATGGTCAGGTGGTACAGCAGGTGCGACACATCGCTCGTCGGATTCCACTCGCCAATGTTCCGTTTGGTATGACTATGTTCCGTGAAGCTTCCTAACGTCTGGGGGCCCTTCCGCAGTTCCTTGAGCACTCGCTTCTTCAACTCCGCGTGGTCGCGTAGAAACTTCGCGGCGCGACTTCCCTGGCTGCCCCACGAAGGGGACATGGATTCCGGGTAGCGTTGCATCAACGAGTAGTACAGAGGGTAGTCCTCGGTCAAGACGAGCGATGCAATGGGGGTCCAATGCTCGAATAGCTTCTTTTCATCCCACAGGAGTCCCTCGAGGATTGCCGGATCGAAGTTGCCCAAGCGACTCCGAAGGGACAGAAGGTGAGAGGGTGCGACGACGGAGATGGGGTCCCACTGGACGTACCCTAGGTCGCGGACGAGGTCAACAATCGATTTTCCGGTTACCCGAGCGGGCGGCTTCCCGGCAAGGTGCTGCTTGACGACAGCAAGTCGACGAGCCGCGTCTAGAGATGTGGTGATCGGAGTTCCAACCATTTCGAGACCCGAAACCGGCTCCGAGCTTAGCGGTTTCACGGGTCAACCGGACCGTAACCGGTCGGCCGCAACGACCCCAGACGCCCCAGCGGCCTCCCTTTCATCGGAACGCCTGGGGAGCCCGGCGGGTGGTTGCCAGGCCGACTGTGCCTAACGTACCTCGGCGAAATCCCCGATCAACTTCTAAAAGGACGATCGAGGCCGGCCCGGAGAACCGAGCCGGGAAGTGGTTAGGGGTCGCCTTTGAGACGAAACGAGTCTCTACTTCGAGGGCGCGGGGGTAGCGGTTGTGACGGGTGGGGTGCCCGTGGGCGTCACATTCGGCGGTCGAAGCATGCGGTTCATGGAGGACGGGTTGCCGTACGAACGGAGGAGCGAGACCTTCCCGTTTGCGTTGACTACCACGCGGGTCAGTTGTTCTTGGTTTAGCTTCTTGTTCGTCGGGACGATCGACTTGCCGTCCTTCGTGGTGTACGGACCGGTGTGGGTGCCGTGCACCGAGTTGACGACCACTGCTTCGTCGCCCGAGACGATGACCTTGGTGATGTCCATCGTCCAGTCGGGGAACGCCGCGAAGGCGCTCGTGAGGTACGATCGAATGGCTTCCTTACCTTTAATCGGGGCCTCGAGAGTCGGGACCTGGAAGGTCGCGTCCTCCGCGTACTGCTCCACGATCTTGGCGACGTTTCGACTGTTCACTTCGGTGAAGAAAAGGCGGGCGTCTTGCTCTGTTAGCGCTGTCAATTTGGTCTCCACCCCAGGAAGGGCCCCTGAGGGGGATAACCAGGGGGGTGTCCCGCCGCCTCACGGGACTTGGGCGGAGAAGAGTGTAGTTGCAATGGACCGTGCACCTCTCGAACCCGGTTACTTTTCTGGACAGGTTCAAGTAGTGGGGTCCTGCTGGGCCCGGCGATGGCGGCCCAAGTTAACCCGACGGCGCAGGCGGTAGTCCAGAGCCTCTCCGGTCACTCGATGCTGCTGATGAAGATGCAGATCCTGTCGCTCGGCAAGAACTACGACGTAATGGACGAACAGAAGCAGGTGCTGTGCAGGGTCGGTCTCGACGCAGGGCAGAACATCAAGGGGGCTGTGGTCGGTTCGGCTGTCTCCCAGCTTGCCGGCGGGTACGTGGGGCGGTTCGCACAACGATCCCTCAGGTATACCTACATCGTCCGCGACGCGCAGGACAATCCCGCCCTCGAGATCCGCAAGAGCAGCGGTGGGAACAAGGCGGAGTTCCAGATCGCCGATCCGCAGACGAACGTCATCCTGGGAAAGATCGACATGAAGCGGAGCCTCATCGGTGGACTAAAGGCCAGCTGGGTCGCCCCGGACGGGCGAGTGTACATGCACTCGAAGGGAAACATCATTCGCCGGAAGTACGAGATCATCGGTCCGGACGGGAAATCCGTGGGTCGCGTCCGACACAAGATCCTCGCGATCCGCGACGTCTGGCAACTCGAGCTTAACCCGCAGATCAATCACCTGTATTCGGCACTGTTCGCCACGGTGTTGGACTTCGAAAAGAAGATGTAGGGTTCGCCGGGGAACGAATTCGCCCAGTGTGACGCGTAGCGCCCTCTACGCCAGAGCGAACCCACAACCCTGACAATACGTGGTGGACAGCGGGTTCGCCCGAGTACAGATTGGGCACACCTTGGACCCGAACTGAATCGGTGTTGGCTGTAGCATTGCTTGGGATCGGTTACGACCGGGATCGGCCCCATCGAGTTCGTTGTATGCCAGGACGTAGAAGAGTCCTGAAAGAAGACTCACCGTGAACACCGATAGGACGGCGAACACCAAGGTAGGTGTACGCGCTCCGGCAAAGTCTCCGGTGGCCATCCGTCGGTAGGATAGCACATAGACGAGCAACAACCAGAGGATTCCGATTCCCCCTAGGAAGGAGGAAATGATCCGGAGCGTCGGTTCTGCCGAGAAGTAGAAGCCCACCAAGAACCAGACGCCGACTTGAGCGGCTTGCAGCGCGAGTCCGGTTAGCGTTAGGATCTTGGCCGCGTTCCCCGAATGGCTGACGCGCGGGGCTTGGTTCATAAACCCGGAAGCCAGTTTCACGTCTTAACGCACCACATTCATTCCTCGTTGACCTCGCAGCGCAGGACTGGCAAGCATCGCCCCGCACGTGGAAACCCACCCTCTCTGGCCGGTCTGATATCCGCTGCCTTGAGGCCGGCTCCGCGACGGGGTTCAACGGACCACGCACCCACCTCGGAGAGTCGTTCTACCGACGGGCTCGCCCCCCTCGACTAGGAGGACCGTCGACTGATTCGACTCTCGATAAAGCCGCTGACGGGCGGGGGATTTGAACCAAAAGGGAGTGTCGATGGGGGGCACTACCGAATTATTCACATCCCCTCTTGGGGACCGCCGGGAAACGCGTTGACGCGACTACCCGTAATCGGGATAGTGCGGTGGCGAGGCTGCCCGGGGCGGTCGCGCTTCCCCGCACCAAATACACCCAGTCCACCAACTAGATCAACTCCTCCTTCGTGGACCGGGGCTTAATCTAACAATCGCCATTCTCGGGTCGTGGCCACGACCCGTCGCCTTGCTGCTGTCATGTTCACCGATATGGTGGGGTTCACGGCGTTGGGCCAGCGGGACGAGGCGCTCGCCCTGGCATTGCTCGACGAGGAGCGCGCGCTCCTCCGACCGGTCTTTCAACGGCACGGAGGTCGGGTGGTGAAGACGATCGGCGACGGCTTCCTCGTGGAGTTCACGAACGCCCTCGAGGCGGTGCGATGCGGCTACGAGGTCCAGCGCGCGAGCCGCGAGGTCAACTTCTCCCGGCCGCCGGAGCGACGCGTGCTCCTCCGAGTGGGCGTCCACTTAGGGGATGTGGTGGAAGCCGACGGCGACATCTCCGGGGACGCGGTCAACGTCGCCTCCCGGATCGAACCGCTCGCGGACGCCGGAGGGGTCTGCCTCACCCGCCAGGTCTTCGACCAGGTACGGAACAAGTTCGAGCTGCGACTCGAAAGCCTCGGTGTAAAACCGCTCAAGCACGTGGATGTGCCCCTCGAGGTGTTCCGAGTGGTGCTGCCGTGGACCGACGGCGGTCTTGCAGTACGCCCCGGAGCCGACCTGAATCGTCTCGCAATCCTGCCTCTCACCAACTTCAGTCCGGCTCCGGGGGACGAGTACTTCGCCGACGGCCTGACCGACGAGATCATCACAACGGCGGCCGGGATCCGGGGTCTCAGCGTGATCTCGCGGACGTCGGTGATGCGATACAAGCAGACGTCGAAGGGCATCCCCGAGATCGGACGCGAGCTCAACGCCGGAAAGATCCTCGAGGGCAGTGTGCGGAAGTCCGGAAATCGGGTCCGCATCACGGTCCAGCTGATCGACGCCGAGAGCGATGCCCACCTGTGGGCCCAGAGCTACGACGCGAAGTTGGACGATGTCTTCGAGACCCAGACCGACATCGCGCGGAAGATTGCGGCCGCGTTGCGGCTCCCGTCGCCCGCGTCGGGGGACCGGGTCGAGGATCCCGCGGCGTACCCGCTTTGCCTACGGGCCCGCGGCCTGTGGAACAAGAGGACCCGGGAGGCGAACGAGCAGGCGATCATCCTGTTCGACGAGGCGTTGCGCATCGACCCCGAGTCGGCCCGGGCGTTCGCGGGGCTGGCCGACTGCTACAGCTCGGCTCTGGACTTCGACTGGATGGACCGGAAGGAAGCGTATGACAAAGCGGGGCAGTTCGCGCGACGCGCGCTCGAACTCGACGATCAGCTCGCCGAGGCCCACCTGGCCCTGGGGAATGTGCTGGCGATCAACGACTACACGGCGGCCGCCGATGAGGTCCGAAGGTCGCTGGCGCTGAATCCGAGTCACGCGGACGCCCATCAGTCGTACGGAGCGATCCTACGGGGGATGGGCCGCGTCGGGGAAGCGTTGGAGGAGGCGAAGAGAGCCTACGAACTCGACCCCCTTCCGCCGACGCGGGCGTGGCTGCTCGTCGTCTCGTACTACTTTGCCGGGCGGAACGAAGAATCGCTCGCCGTCTGCACCCAACTCATCCAGACGGAACCCGGGTTCGCCTGGGCCTACCTCGGCCGGGCGGTGCTGACCTCCACCCAGGGGGACCGGGACGCTGCGTACCGAGACCTCGCGACCTACCGACGGTTGACGACCGAGATGCAGTTCACGGGACTCCAGGCCCGGATCGAAGGTCACCTCGGGAACCGGGAAGCGGCGTCGCGGCTCACCGACGCCGCGCTGACCCTCATCGGCGAGGACGAGTCCCCGGAGGCGCTCGATGCGCGGGTGCAGCTCTGCTATGCATCTTCCCTCGTGAACGACGGAGAGCGATTCTTCCGTCTGGCCGGCTACCTCATCGACCGCAAGAGCATCGGACCGGGCGAGCTGCGAGATCCGACGTACCAGAACATGAAAGCCGACCCGCGATTCCCGGGCCTGCTACGGAAGGCCCGTGCGTCGTATGGGATAGCTGACTGAACTCCCCCGCGGCTCGATCAGGGCGAGCGCCCCGCCACGGACCTTGTTAACGCCGGGGCACGCGCGCCTCACCCTGCCGGAACCAGGTCGAGGTGTCGGAGGGGGGAACGGCGGAATGGTTCAACGCCCTGCACGCCCGCGCTGCTCTCGCGGTGAAGTGAGGGGCGCTAGCCCTCGTTCATGGGGCAGGGGGCCGTCCCAGAATTTCAGGACCCTTTAGGTCAGTGGTAACGCGCAGGGCCAACTGCCGAAAGCGAGTCCAAGGACTGGGGCGACCGGGGTATCGCTCGTGCAGGCGAGCGTCCAAGGGTTCGAACGCATTCCAGTCGGCGACAATGCTGTACTGAAGAAAGTCGCGGACCAGCTTGTAGTCGAGGGTCCCGGAGAGCACCATTTGACCGATCAGCTCGTACTGGTAGGCAAAGGCCCTGCTTTCGAAATCCTCGAGTGTATTGTCGAAACCCTTCCAACCGGAAGCAGAGGCGGCATCCACAGAACGATGCATTTTCCATCGCCGCGAGGCAAAGTCCGCCGACGTGAGTTGCTCCATCATGGAGAATGCCAAGTTCCTCCTCGCGTCGATCCGGGTCGCTCTCAGATTGTAGGCTAAGAGGCATACCGAAACCACCAGCGCGGTGGACGCCGCGATGCTCACCCACATCTCGACGTCGGTGAGATCCACGCCGCAGCAAGGTCGAGTGCTATGAAGAAGTATCGCTCCGGATTCTGAGCAGTTCAGCAGGAATCTCGCGCGTGAGCATCGTGGACGAACCCATTTCCGGGAGCGCGCCGCCGTTGGTTCAACCCCCCGACAGAGGACGGGTCCACCATCGCTGCTTCTCGGCGACAAATCGACGAAAGGTGTCGGAGGGGGGATTTGAACCCCCGACCCCAGGATCTCTCCCGGGGCGCCGTCAGCGCCCCGCTATGAGTCCCGTGCTCTACCGGGCTGAGCCACTCCGACAAGGATCGGAGGTGCCACGGTCGCTCCTACGCGACCGGGCCCTCGTCGCCGCCCTCGGCGGCGACCGGCGTCGGGGCCGAGGGACCCTCGGGGACCTCCGCGGCCGGTGGGCTGGTGGGGATCTCGTCCGCAATCGTTCCGAGGATCTCGGAGCTGCGGATCTCGATCTTCTTGAGCGGATAGAGGGTTCGAACCCCGTGGGCGAGGACCTTCGCGAGCTCCCCCTGGAGCATCTCCCGGACGAACTCGGCGGCGGTATGGGAGGCCGCTTCCTGCTTCAGGATCTCGACCATCTTGTGGCGGAGCTCGGCGCGGAGGCGGGTCTGGAGTCGTTGCTCGCCGACCGCGACGGGCTTGAGGATGACCTGGATCCCGTCCCTGGTCGTGACGAGCAGCGAGAGGTCGACCTTCGAACGCTTGCGGCGGGCCAGCCGCCGGACGTAGTCCGAGGTGAGGTTGTGGCCGATGTACCGGGTCTCGGCGACGCCATCGCCCCCGATCCGCTCGATCTTGAACCGAAGCTTCACGTGGGCCTTCCCGGCGTCCTGCGTGCCGGAGATCTCCGGGAGGGTCATCTCGAGGGTCCGGCCGAGGAGCTGCTCGGGCTCGGTCGCGACCGTCTCCCCGAGGTCGGCGTGCTGGAAGAGGCCGGGGGCCCGCACTTTGTACGAGTGCTTGGACCTCCACTTGTCCTTGACCGTCCGGGCGAGCGGGGCCTTCTTCCCGGACGCCTCCTTCTCCGCCATGGCTCGCGCGGCCGCCGAGCGGGGTACCCTACTTAACCATGTCGAGGAGGGACGCTCGGCTCCGTCCCTGACGACCCGGACGACGCACCGGTGGGGTCGGCCGCCGTCTCGGCAAAGTACATAACCCGACCCCAACTGCGCGCGCCGTGGCGGCTTCCCAAGAACCGGCGACGGGCACGCGCGCGACGGCGGCCGAACTCCGCGCCGCGAAGGTCGTGGTCGAATCGCCGGGCGAGAAGTTCCGTTCGGAAGTGCTCCGCCAGATCGCGGCCGCCCGCACGAAGGGGCTCTCCCACGACGAGGCCATTCGCTCCCTCTTCCCGCTCACTGTGCTGCCGGAAGGAACGTACGAGGACGTCGTTACCGCGATCGTCTCGGGGGCCCACGTCCTGTTCTTCGGCCCCTCGGGAGCCGGCAAGACCAGCCTCGCGAAGGACCTCTGGACCCTCTTCCCCAAGGGAGCGTGGGTCGTGGACGGATGCCCCGTCCTGGACCATCCCCTGAGCCTCGTCGTCCCGGACGTGGCCGACCAGTTCCCTCCCTGCCCCATCTGCATGCGACGGTTCTCCCCGGGGGGGGATATCGCCCGATTCGACCCGGCCTCCGTCGACGCGTCGAAGGTCCCCGCGCAGTACGTCCGCCTCCGCGAGGGGTTCGGGTTCGCTCGGCTCCAGGGGAGCTCCGAAGTCTTCCCGGACCACCTGACCGGCAACATCAACCTCCGGAAGCTCGAGGAGATCGGGGACCCCATGAGCCCCCTCGTGCTCGAGCCCGGCAAGCTCCTCCAGGCGAACCGGGGGTTCCTCCTCGTGGACGAGATCGGGAAGCTCCCGCTCGGGACCCAGAACGTGCTCCTCCAGGCCCTGCAGGAGGGGGTCGTCACGCCGTCGAAGTCGCGGGAGAGCTTCCCCGGATCGTTCGTCGCGGTCGGGACCTCGAACCTCTCCGACCTCGACAACATCAACGACCCGCTCTCGGACCGTCTCACCAGCCTCCACGTGGGGTACAACGAGCACCACGCGGACAACCGCCGCATCGTCGCACTCGCCCGACGTGAGACCGGCGGAGGGTGGGTCCCCGAGATCCTCACCGACGCGGGGGTCCGGGTCATCGAGGCGTGGCGTCTTAGGGTCAGCGACGACAACCCCGACATCGGCGAGGTCGGGTCGAACCGGACCCTCCTCGATGTCGCAGCCCGCACGCACGCCGTCGCGGTCCTTTCGGAACGCGCGATCCCGACGTCCGCCGACCTCAAGGCCGGGCTCCTCCACGCGATGCGGGGGCGTCTTCGGGCGCGGAGCGGGGAATCGTTCCGCCAGAACGAAAAGCGGGTCGCCGAGTTCATCGACCAGTACTTGGGCTCGTCGCTCAAACGGAGCGCGGGCGTCTACTGGTGCCGGTACTTCCGCGGGCCGCTGAAGGAGAGCGCCTCCGACGGGGAAGCCCTCGTCGGCGAGGGACGCCGCCTGAAGGATGACGCGGGCCTCGCGGCCCAGGCCGCTTCGGATACCTCGCTCTTCCCCCGGTTCCGGGCCTTCGCCCGGTACGTCGCCGAGCGGGAGAAGCCCGGCGACTCGGTGGCGGCGTACGACGCCGCCCTCGGGGTCTACCGCCTTCTCGAGGAACACTCCCTCTTCGCGTGCCGCGACGAGGACGACGACGACGCCCCCCTCTAGCGAGGCGCTGCGCCTCCCGGATTGCACCACCTTCGAGGACGACGTCGGGTCGGACGACCTGCTGGACGCGGTCCCCTCCGCCGACCTCGTCCGCGCCCTCGCGGAGGAGGGGGTCGACGGAGCCCGTCGGCTGCTTCGCGAGAAGGCGAAGGAGGACGCCGAGCTCCGGGCGCGCCTCGAGCGGATCCGGGCCGAGCTCCGGCGCCAAGGCGAGCGGCGGGTCGGACGCATCGCGACCGACTACACCCGACAGGCGCAGGCGCTCGACGAGATCCGGATCCGCTCCGACGCGGACGTCCGGGACCAGATCGCCGCCCTCGAGGCGCGTCTGGCGCGCGCCCGGGCGCTCGACTGGTCCCGCCTGCCTCCCGCGGACCTCCTGGACGACCTGGGCCGGGCCCTCCTCCTCCCCGACGCCTCGTGGAACCGTCCTCCGCCGCCCCCGGGGATCGGGGCGCGGATCCGAGCGTTCTTCGCTCGCCTCGTCGCCTGGTTGCGTTCGCTATTCTCGCGAAAGCGCACTCGCCCCGCCTCCGCCGCGAACCAAGGCCGGACCGTGACCTTCGCGATCCCCGACCCGGGCGGGCGGGGGCTCGGCACCTCTCAGCTCGGCGAGGCCCTCGCCCGCCTTTCCCCCCCGCAGCGCGAGGAACTCTCCGAGAAGGTGGCGGGATCCCTGAAGGCCCGGGAGCGGGAGCTCGAGAAGCAGGCCGAGGAGAAACGGCGGACCGTCGAGGCCCAGCGCCGGCGCCTGGAGGAGGAGCGCGCGGAGGCCGTACGAAGGGCGGCGGCCGAGACGGAGAACCGGGTGAAGGAGGGCGAGGCCCGGCGCTTGGAGCGCGAGCTCAAGGAGCGGGGGTTCGTCGCAGAACGCGGCTCGAGCCTGGTCGTCACCTTCGGCCTGGTGGAGCGGTTCGCCCGACTCCTCCTCGAGGAGGAGACCCGGCGGCTGCCGGCGGACGCGCGGATGTCCCTGAGGGGAGAGGGGTCGACCGGCGTGTACGAGAAGGCCCGTCTCCGCCGGGCGGTGGAGATCGCCCACCTGGACGTTCCGGGGTCGCTGCTGGCGGCCCGCCTCGCCGGCCAGCGGCACATCGACGAGTCGACGAGCTACGTCTACCGGGAGATCACGAGCGAGCGGGTCCACGTCGTCCTCGCCTTCGACCGGTCGGGCAGCATGGCCGAGGCGGGCAAGCTCGACGCCGCGAAGAAGGCCCTCCTGGCCCTCTACGTCGCGATCCGCCGCCGCCATCCCGACGCGACCATCGACCTGCTCGCGTTCGACAACGAGGTGGAGGTCTTGGACCTGGTCACGCTGTGGGAGTGCCGTGCGGGATCGTTCACCAACACCGCGGAGGCCCTTCGCGCGGCACACCTGCTCCTGAGGGCCTCGCGGGCCACCCGACGCGAGGTGTATCTCCTCACGGATGGCCTTCCGGAGGCGTACACCGGACCGGACGGGCGGGTCCACTCGGGCCAGTTGGACCGGGCGATGGAACAGGCCCTCCTGAGGGCCGCCGAGCTCGCGACCGTCCGCCCCCTTAGGGCCACGATGATCCTGCTGAAATCCCCCAACCCCGAGTACGAGCCCGCCGCCCGTCAGATCGCGCGGACGATGGGCGGCGACCTGGTCGTGACCGACCCGGGTCGGCTCGGGGTCGAGCTCCTCGTGCGGTGGGCCCATGGGGTCGAGACGGAGCGACGCCTGCTCCCCCCCGCCCCCCCGCCGCGCGCCGGGGCTCCCGGGCCGGGGGCGGCCGGCCGCCGCCGGGGACATCGTGCCGACCGTAGGATGGGCGGTTGATCCGCCTTCCTCTGCCGACAAAAGTTTATCTGACGAACGAGCCCCTATCGCCCTCGGTGGACAGATGGGCGACTATCAGGACCAGGCTCGTTTCCGGGAGCATCTCGCCGAAATGCGGCGGGCGGCCTCTGGGCTCGGCCACGATTTTGCTTCGGAGATCACCGACTTGGACGTGAAGATCGAGAAGTTCGGCCACGCCACGGCGAAGGATGCCAAGTATCTCGCCTCGGACATCGAGGACGGCATGTCCAACCTCGGGAGGAAGATCGACGACGAGATGCGTCGTCTCCCCGGGCGGATCGCGGACGGCGCCTCGCGCGCGGGCGGAGCCACCCGGGATGCCCTCATCGCGGCCGGCAAGCGGACCCGTGAGGGGACCCGGAACGCGCTCGCCTCAGCGGCCGGCGTGAACCGAAAGCCGATGAAGACCTGGAGCGCCCCGTCCGACTCGGCGAGCTCGGACGAGCAGTCCTAAGCGCGCGCTGAACCGGCGCGCTTCGGCCGCGGCGAACCCCCGGCTGCGGGAACTCCTTCGGATCGGACCCGCTGGACGGCCGTCGCCAGGTACTCGGCGTCGACGTCGAACCCCACGAACGGAAGGCCCAACCGCACCGCGGCCACGGCCGAGGAACCGATCCCGACGAACGGGTCGACCGACCGCCGGATCCGCCCGACGCCGTGGAGGCGGAAGCACCACTCGGGGAGCTCGGGCGGGAAGGTGGCGGGATGCGGGCGGTCCCGACGGGCGTACCGGATCGTGGGGTAGGGCAGGAACCAGGTGTTGCCCCGGCACCTTTTGTCGCCGCCCGCGCCCCGCCAACGTCGGACGTTCGACTTGTCCTGGTAGGGGACGCCGATGGCGAGACGGTCCAACGGGACGTCCCCCCGACGGGTGAAGTGGAAGACGTACTCGTGGGCCCCGTGGACGTACCGCTCCGAGGCGAGCGGCTTGTAGTGCCCGAGCGCGAGGTCCCGGTCGAGCCCCGAGGCCCGCCCGGCCGCCCTCCGGTCGATCGCGATCGACTTCACCCAGTGGATCACGTTCTGGAGGACGAACCCGTGGGCCACCTCCCGCGCCACGTCGTAGGGGAACCACGGGTCGGACGGGGAGCCGCCGACGTTCAGGAAGAAGGAGCCCGCGTCCGAGAGGACCCGGTCGACGGCGTCGCGCACGTCCCCCACCCAGGCCAGGAACTCGGCGCGCGGCCGGTCGTCCGCGTAGCTCCGGTAGGGGACGCGGCGGTTGTAGGGGGGGCTCGTGACGACCACGTCGACCGACCCCGCTTGGAGCCGGGCCGGCATCCCCCGGACGGCGTCCTCGCACCAGAGCTCGACCGGGCTCCGATGGGGCCCCGCGCGGAGGCGGGCGAACGGGCGGGGCCGGGGCATCGGCCGGCGGAGCCCGAGCGGACGGATAGGCCTACCGGGCCGGGGGCGGCGCGGGCGGCGGGGCGGCCTTCAGCTTGACCATCTCCTCGCGCGCCTCCTGGAGCGCCTTGTCCGGTTCCTTGTAGTAGAACGACACGAGGCGGCCGACGTCGCGGTGCGTGAACGGGTGCGACCGGGTCGACTGGGCCTCCTTCGCCTCGAGGTACTCGAGCATCTCGACGCGCCGGCGGACCTCCCGTTCCATCTCCTTCATCGTCCAGTTCTTCGCGACGGCGACCCGTTCGTAGACGTACGAGTGCCCGGAGTAGAGGAACGTGTCGTCGGACGGGTTCCACGAGTAGACCGAGTTCGTGATCAGCTCGTTCGTCTCCGGGTCCAAGCCGACGATCTCGGTGAGCGACTGGACGCGTCGCGTCATCTTCGAGCCGACCTTCACCTGGCGCTGGAGCAGGACCAGGTTGAGCGCGCTGACGAGCGAGCGCGGCAGCGAGATCGGCGGGTTCTCCATCCGGTGGACCATCGCGCTGACGCTCTCCGCGTGGAACGTGGTGTAGCACGTCTTCCCCGTCGCCATCGCCTGGAAGACGATGAACGCCTCCGCGCCCCGCACCTCCCCGACCATCAGGTACTGCGGGCGCTGCCTCAGCGCCGCCGCGAGGAGGTCGAACATGTCGATCTCGCCCGGGGCCTTGCCGCTCATCACGTTCTTCGCGCCGAAGCCGGCGCGGGTGAGGGAAGGGACCCAGTTCTCGTGCGGAAGGTTCAGCTCGCGGGTGTCCTCGATGGAGACGATCTTCATCTGGGGCGGGATGAAGAGGAGGGTCGCGTTGAGCGTGGTGGTCTTCCCGCTCGCCGTGCCGCCGCAGACCATCATCGATTGTCCGGTCTCGATGGCGATCCACAGGTACGCCATCATCTCCGGGCTCATCGTGCGGAACTTGAGGAGGTCGACTGGGGTGAACGGGTTGTCCCGGAACCGACGGATCGTGAACGAGCTGCCGCGCTTCGTCACGTGGACCCCGAGGGTCGCCTGGAGACGGGAGCCGTCCGGGACGGTAGCGTCCAGGATCGGGCTTGCGACGGAGATGTGCTTGCCCGAGCGCTGGGCGAGCCAGATGACGTAATCGTCGAGCGTCTTCGAGTCCTGGAACTTCAGGTTCGACCGGATCGAGCCGAACTTCCGGTGGTAGATGTAGAGCGGGATGCCGACCCCGTCGCACGAGATGTCCTCGACCTCGCTGTCGGTCATCGGCACGTCGACCGTGCCGTAGCCGATGAAGTCCCGTTCGAGGTAGTAGAGGATCCGTCCCTTCGTGACAGGGCCCGGCGCGAGCTCCCACTCCTGGAGCTTCCGGTCGACCATGAGGCGAAGCTCGGTGCGCTTCGTCGCGGGGTCGAGCTCGGGGAGCGGCTCGAACTCGTCGATCAGGACCTCGTGGAGGCGGGAGGTCAGCTCCTTCTCCAGCGGCGAGGCGGGTGGCTCGATCACCTCGTAGAGGTACTCGTTGCGCGTGTTGTGGTAGCTGATCCGCACGTAGGAGACGCCGGGCCGGATCGTCGCGAGGTCGAGCTGCTTCTGGGCCGGGTCGGCGAGCGCCGGAACCGGCGTGACCTCGCCTTCGGCGCCCTGGCCGGAGACACCCAGGCGGGCCAGCTTGACCGGGTGCGTGTCCGAGCCGCCCTTGCGGAGCGCGGCGCCGATCCGAAGGAACGGCGAGAAGCCGCGCCGCTTGTGGGCGGGGAGCGTGTCCGTCGCGTCGACGGCCGGCGCTTCGAGCGCGTCGCCGGCCACGGTCACCCGCTCCCGCCGGGAACGGCGAGGACCGGCACCAGGAAGCGCATGACGAGGTAGCCCATGATCAGCATGATCGTAGCGTGCTGGAGCCCGTAGGCGATCCGGCCCTTCTGGAGGATCCCGGCCATGATCCCGTCGCCGACCGCGTGGGCGATGACCGCCACGAAGAAGGCCAAGAACAATTCGGGGACGAGGGCGAACGCGAGCGTGAGCCCGCCCTGGCCCGAGAGGGAGGAGTTGGCCACGCCGGATCCCGCGGTGATCATGTCGGGCAGGAAGATCGCCGCCATGATGTAGATCGTGACGAGGAAGACGCCGAACGAGATGTAGATCACCGTGAGGTAGGTGAGCATCGAGATCTCGCGCCCCTTCACCTGGAGCTGCGCCTCGCGGGTGTCATGGGCGACCATCGACAGCACGTCGGCGACGTTGCCGCCCGCCTCGTTGGCGCGGGTGACGATCGAGACGACCCGCTGGACGAGGGGGGTCGGCACGCGCTCCTCGAACAGCCGAAGCGCGGTCGCGACGGGGACGCCCCACTCGAGCTGGCTCGCCATCTTCTTGATCTCGTCGGTGAGGAGGCCGTAGCGGCCGCGGCTGGCGACGATGATCGCGTCCGGGAGCGTCATGCCGAACCGACCGGCCTCCGCGACGTCGCGGAGGAAGTCGGGGAGGCGGTCCTCGATCTTCTCGACGCGGGTGAGCTGAGCGCTCCGCACGAACCCGTACGGACCCATGATCGCGATCAGGCCGAAGACGATCCAGTCGAGCGCGGCGTCGAACCCCGGCGCCACGCCGGAGGTGATCGTGAAGGTGAACGTGCCGGCCCACGCGAGGCCGGCGACGATCCAGAAGGCGATGCCCGCGATCGAGCCGAACAGGAGGATCCACTTGTCGGTAGTGAGGCCCCCCTCCGTCTGCTCGGCCGTCGGGGCCGCGAGGGCCCTGACCTTGCGGACCGACGCCGGTGCGTTCACGGTCGCCATCTTACACCATGTCCTGCGTGAGGCTGTACATGAAGAAGATGAACCCGAACTGGGCCATCGGGATCATCAGCCCGACGATCGCCCAGAGGATGTCGATCATGAACGTGCCGCCCCCGCCGATGACGGCGAAGATGGCGATGATGATCACGAGGAAGAGGGGGAACGCGACCACGACCGTGACGAACGTCTCCGCGAGCAGGCCGAGCGTCTCGACGCGCGAGAGCATCTCGAGCTTGTTCTCCTGCTCGTACTGCTCCGCCTTGAGCAGGAAGTAGGGCTTCAGCTGGCCGCCGCTGGTCGCGGTCGTGACGACGCCCTGCAGGAAGTCCTGGAACCGCTTGGACGGGCTCCGCTGGGCCGCCGTGCGGATCGCGGTCAAGATGTCGTACCCCAAGAGCTCGGTGTCGCGGGTGATCCAGGCCGCCTCCTCTGCGACCTCCCCGTAGATCTTCTGCCGGGCGAGCTCCTTGAAGATCTGGTCCACGTTCACGTCGGCCGACGCCATCGCGCTGACGAAGCTCATCGCGGCGCTGATCTTGCGGTCGATCTTGCGGCCCCGGGCCTTCGCCGTGCTGCCGGGAACGCCGGGCATCGCGACGAACGTGAGGCCCGCGCCGGCCACGGGCAACCCCACGGCCGCTCCGATCCCGAAGACGAGCGGGAGTCCGACGAGCGCGACCAGGAAGAAGGCCACGCCGATCCCCGCCGCGACCATACCGGCGGCGACCACGAGGGTCGTGCCGTAGACCATGGTCATGTACTCGTCCGCGCGCAGCCGGGTGTGGGCCTTGAGCAGGTTCTCCTCGAGCGAGGGGTCCGGCGGCCGGGCGAGCACCCGGTTGCGGAACGTCCTCCAGCACCAGCGCTGGAATCCGGTGAGGGAGGAGTGGGTCGGCTGGGCGCCCCGCTTCAGGCGGACCGCGCGGGCCCCGGGTCCGGGGCGGCCCGGCGTGGCGACGGACACGCTCGGGGCCGTGAGGCTCGGGGTGGCCGGCATGGGGGTCAGACCGCCTTCGGGGGGGGCAGCCCCGAATTCACGCGCACCATGACCTCGGTCGGGTCCCGGTAGTACTGGGCGATGATCCGCCACAGCTGGCGGTAGTCGGTGATCTTGTTGCGCACGAGGTACTGGATCACCTGGACGCGGCGCTGGAACTCGGCGTCCATCTCCTCGGTCGTGAAGTTCCGAAGCTCGGTGATCTTGTCGAAGAGGAACGAGTGGCCCTTGAACACGAACCCGTCGGTCGCCGGGTCCCATTCGTAGACCGTGTTGGTGATGAGCTCGTTCGTCTCGGGTTCGAACCCGACGATCTCGAGCACCTGTTTCAAGCGGCGGACGACGCCCTTCTCCGTGCGGGCCTGGATCTGGATGATGACGTTGTTGAGCGCGGAGAGGAGGATACGCGGCGTGTTGATGGGCGGGTTCTCGAGGCGGTTGACCATCGATTTCACGCTGTCGGCGTGCATGGTCGAGTACGTCGTATGGCCCGTCGCCATCGCCTGGAACATCGTGTAGGTCTCCTTGCCGCGGACCTCGCCCACGATGATGTAGTTCGGCCGCTGCCGCAGGGCCGCCCGCACGAGGTCGAACATGTCGACCTCCCCCGCGGTCTTGCCGTCGGCGCCGCGGTCGCCGGTCCCCGTCCGGGTCGCGCCGGGGATCCAGTTCTCGTGGGGCAGGTTCACCTCCCGGGTGTCCTCGATCGAGACGATCTTCGAGGTCGGGGGGATGAAGAGCGCGATCGCGTTGAGCGTGCTCGTCTTGCCGGCGGCGGGGCCGCCGCAGATGATGACCGATTCGCCCTGCTCGGCCGCGAGCCAGAAGTAGGCGACCATCTCCTCGTTGGCGCTGCCCATCAGGACGAGATCGACCGGCGTGAACGGCCGCTCCTTGAACCGACGGATGGTGAAGCTCGCTCCCCGGGTGGTGATCTCCTTCGCATACGTCGCCTGGATGCGGTGCCCCTCGGGGGTCGTGCCGTCCAGGATCGGCGAGGAGACGCTGACGGACTTCCCGCAGCGCTGGCCGAGCATGACGATGAACGAGTTCAGCGGGTCCTCGTCGGCGAAGACGACGTTCGTCTTCATCGACTCGTACTTGCCGTGGAAGATGAACAGGGGGACGTCGATCCCGTCGCACGAGATGTCCTCGACCTCCGGGTCGAGGATGAGCGAGTCGACGGGCCCGTAGCCGACGAAGTCCCGGAGGACGTAGTAGACGATCCGCTCGGTGGAGAGCGGGGAGAGAAGGACGCCGCGGCTCCGGAAGTACTCCTCGGTCTCGCCGCGCAGGTAGGCCCGCTTGTCGGCGGTCGTGAGGTTGGCGGTCTCGCTGCCCAGGATCTGGTTCAAGGTCGACTTCAGGTGCGCCACGAGCCCCTTCTCGTGCGCCGAGAGCTGGGGTTCGATGACCTCGTAGAGGTACTCCTTCGTCCGGTCGTTGTAGCTGATCCGAGAGTACGAGTACGGGGGGTTGACCGGCTGGACCTCGAGCTCCCGCATCGAGGACTCGGCGAGCGGAGGGAGCGCGGTGATGAACGTCCCCGGGACGTCGGTCGCCTGTTCCATCGGGCGCGCGGTCTCGAGCGCGTTCACCTCGGCCGTGCGGGGCCGGGGGATCTTGACCCGGAAGGTCGAACCGGTGCTCGTCATCGCTCTAGGTTCCTCCGACGCCGTTGCTCACTTGCACTCCGGCGTAGTAGAACTTGGCGAAGTTGACGTTAAAGACGGTCAAGGTGAGGATGGTCGTGGCCCCCCCCGTGCTCATGCATGCGGCCGGGGTCGGCACGAACGTCGAGGGGGTGTAGGCGAGGGTGATGTTGCTGCTCGAGAGGCCGCTCACCGCCATGGTCTGCCGGAGGAACGCATTCCACGCGCACGGGAACTGGGTCCCGATCTCGAAGGTGAAGACGAAGGGGATCGCGGTGTGGTTCACCGCGCCGAGGGCGCCGCTCGAGGTGACCGGCTGGCTGTAGCGGAAGTGGCTGTACTCGACCGTCCCGCCCTGGGCGACGTAGGTCGAGGAGTTCCCGTAGAGCTGGAGCATGCTGTCGGTGACCGTCGTGTTGCCGGTGGCGCTGTGGGTGATGTTGAGCGGCGCGTTGGCGGTCATGACCTGGTAGCCGCCGATCTGCGACTGGATGACCGCGTCGTCCTCGAAGAAGAAGTTCTCCGGGGTGTAGTATCGGTTCGGCAGGTTCATCTCGAGGGCCCCCGTCGCGAAGTGCTGGCTGAAGGGGCCGGACCCACCCGGTCCGGCCGAGAGCGTGACGTTGGCGAACATGCAGTAGGCGTCGTTCACCGGCTGGCCGACGTTGAGCACGGCCGGCGCGACGATGAACGCCTTCGGGCACGTCGAGGGGAGGAACAGGAGGGTGCCTTCGGTCGGCTGGGCGAGCAGGGGGACGCCTTGCGAGCTCATCGTGAAGGGGGTCGCGAGCGACGAAGGCACCGCCAGCGGGAACTGGTACTGGGTATCGACGTTCGACTTGAAGTTCGCGAAGGAGAGGTCGACCGCCGAGGTGAACGCCGCCTCGTTCTCGGTCATCCAGAGCGGCAGGTACTCCGTGATGAAGACCCCGAACAGGGTGAAGAAGACCAGGAGGGCCAGCAACGTCCCGATGACCGCGACGACGCCCCGTTCGCCGCGCAATCGGCGCCGGGCCCGGCGATAGCGGCGGCTCGCGTTCCGAGGTGGCGTTCCCCCCATCCGACAGACCACCACATTCCCGCGAGGGAACGTGACAACGAGAATTAGGTTTGATTCGGGTATAAATACCTACAGCAGAACAGCCCAGCGGCTCGGCGGTCGGCATCGAACCTTTAGGCCGGGACGGGTACGGCTGGCCACATGACCCTCCGGGAGATCTCGCTCACGCTTCCGAACCGTCCCGGGGCGCTCGCGGGGGTCGCCCGCACGCTCGCCCGGGAACGGATCAACCTGGCGGCGATCAGCGTCGACTCGACCGCGACCAAGGGGCGCGTCCGTTTGGTCGTCAGCGACCCGGACCGGGCGATGACCTTCCTCTCGGCGGCGGGCTACGAGACGGAAGTGCGCGAGATGATGGCGGTCCGGATCGAGGACCGCGCCGGCAGTTTCCTTAGGGTCCTGGAAGCGCTCGCCCGCGCGAAGGTGAACGTCCAGAGCGTGGCGATCCTGGTGACCCGGGACGGGGGCCACTCCTTGGTCGCGCTCTCGGCCAACGACCTCCCGAGGGCCCGGAAGATCCTGCGCCAGGCGGGATTCGCGAGCTCGGCCGCGGAACGGCTCGTCTCCAACGCCGACCTGCTCGCGAGCGCCCCCTCCATTCCGGGGGAATCCGTCGGGCTGCTCCTCTAGCGGGCCGCGCCCGCCCACACAAAGGGTAAGAACCGAGCATCCTCCCGGACGGGTCGCGCGGTTGTGGTCTAGTGGTTAGGACGGTAGCTTCCCAAGCTACCTACTCGGGTTCGAATCCCGACAACCGCATCCCCGGCGGCCGTGGATCCGGAGGGCCTACGGCAGCACCGTCGGGTCCGCCCGCACGCCGCCGCTCCGGAGGGGTGCCGGCAACATATCTGGGTCGATCTTCCCGGTCGTCGCGTACCGGTACAGCGCGGCCTGGAGGACCCCCTCCGCCGTCGCGCCGATGAGGAGGACGGCCGCGGCGACGGCGATCGCTACGACGATCAAGACCAGCCCCACGATCACCGACCCACCGACCAGGACCAAGAGACCGACGGTCCCCAGGACGACCGCCACCACGATGCCGGCGCCGATGAGGAGGCCGAGAACAAGGTTCGTGACGATCGAGCGTCCGAAGTTCGAGATGTAGAGCCGCGCCGAGCGGGAGAGGGACTTCCACGCCCCGAGGTCCTCGTAGACCAGGACCGGGATCATGAAGTAGGTGACCACGCCCCAGGTGGCTCCGCCCACAGCCCCGATGAGGATGCCGCCGACCCCTCGCACCCGGCTGGAGATGACCTGGATCGCCAGTCCGACGGTGGCGGTGATCAAGGACCAGGCGAGCAGGCGAACGAACTTGGATCGGGCGATCCGCCACCCATCGGCCGCCGTCGGCTGCTGCCCGTTGAGCTTCAGCGTGGCCGCTCCGACGAGCGCCGCGGTGGTGTAGACCGAAATGAACGAGATGGCGAAGTACAGGGCGACAAAGAGGAGGGCGCCCAGGACCTCGTAATGGGTCGTCGCGGCTCCTCCCGCGAGGACGAGCGGGAACAACCACAGGGCGCCGAGCAGGAACAGGACGAGTACCCCCAGGATCGAAAGGCCCGCGACGACCGGAAAGACGAGGAGGGCCCGGTCCTCGCGAATGAGGCGGAACGAGGTCTTGGTCAGCTTCCAGGAGTCGGAGAAAGTACCGGGCATGGATGCGGGGGGGTCGGTCGATACAAACGGCCCCGTTACTTGAGCGCTTCGAGACACCGAGGACGGCGCGGCGTGGTAGACTCTCGCGCGGCCTCAGGTCCCGGCTGCCTGACTCGAACAGGCGACCTGAGGATATCTACGGGGGCCGCCGGTGGTCCGGCAGTCTCGCCTACAGTCCCCCGCTCTACCACTGAGCTAAGCCGGGACATCTCGTCCGAGCGGCGTTCGGACTATAAACTTGGCGTCGCGTGGGGGGCGTCCGTCTCCTCCGGGGCCCGTGGCTCCGCGTCCTCGTCGCGTCGGTCGCTAACCGATCGCCTGACGGACCCGGGTCCGAACTTCCGAAGGCGTTCCCCGGGCATCGACCGGGCGCAGAAGTCCCCGGCCCCGGTACAACTCGAGGAGCGGCTCGGTCTGCTGGGCATAGACCTCCAACCGGGTCTTCACGGCCTCGGGTCGATCGTCGGGCCGATGGACGAGCTCCTGGCCGTCGCGGTCGCAGTGGCCGCTGGTTCGGGGGGGCTGGGTGGTCAGGTTGTAGGTCGACTTGCACACGGGACACACGCGACGGTCGACCAGACGGGCGATCAATACGTCCGAGGGGAGGTCGAACGAGACGACCACGTCGACCGCGGTGATGTGGTCCAGCGCGAGGGCCTGGGCCGGGTTCCGAGGGAACCCGTCGAGGAGGAAGCCCCCCTGAGCATCCGGTTGGGCGAGCCGTAACTTCAGCATTTTAAGGACCAGGTCGTCCGGCACGAGGCGGCCCGCGCTCATGTGGCCCTCGGCCTCGAGGCCCAGCGGCGTCTTACCGGCGACCGCTGCGCGGAGGAGGTCACCGGTCGAAAGGTGGGGAACGCCGAACTCGCGGGAGATCTCGGCCGCTTGCGTTCCCTTCCCCACCCCGGGGGGACCGAGGAAGACGACGCGGTGCATGCGCCGGGTCACCCCCGACCCCTTAAGGGGTTGCCGCGGGCGTCACCCGACCCGCGTTCCGTGGAAGCGGCGCCCGGTCATCGCGGCCTCGAGGGCAGTCAGGTCCCGACCGTGCACGATCGCGAGCGGGATTCCGGCGCGCGCGAGCGCGTCGGCCCCGAGGCGGTCGAAGAGGAAGTTCTCCCCGGCCTTCCCGGTCGTCGTGCCGTGGACCCGCTCACGGAATTCGGGCCACGCGATCGTCGCGATCCGGTGCGCGCCGGAATGGGTCCGGGGGTCGCGGTCGTAGAGGCCGTCGACGTTCGTCGCGTTGACGACCCGTGCGGCCCGGACCCGCACCGCAAGGAGCGCCGCCACGGCGTCGGTCGTGTGCCCCGGCTCGGTTCCACCCATGACCACGGGCGAGGAACGTCCGAGCTCGTGGACCGCCTCTCGGAGCGAAGCGGGAGGGTGGGCCGGCGTCGGGGGTCCGATCCGGGCCGCGAGGAGGCGCGCATGGAGTCGGGTCACCTCGATCCCGAGCTCGTCGAGCTCGACCTCAGTGAGGTCCAAGTCGCGTCCGAGCTGGATGTAATCCCGCGCGGTCCCCCCTCCCCCGGTCGTGACCCCGAGCGGGAACCGACGTCCGAGCCGACGCAAGAGGTCCCCGAGCCGCTCCAGGTACTCCGCATCGTGGTCCCCGGTCCGAAGTACGGAGCCCCCGATCGAGACGACGACCGGCCGTACCGCGGGGGGCGAGCGCGTCGGCATCCGCTCGAAGCAGGAACGCGGCAACTTAGAGGTGTCGGCGCCCGGGCGCCGGGTTGAATACCCGGCGCTCCTCCCCGACCCCGTGCCGGAGGACCTCGAGCGGGCCAAGGCCGCGGCCGCCGAGCATGCGGTCCGTCGCTTGCGACCCGGGCTCCGCCTCGCCCTCGGGACCGGTTCGACCGCGGCCCACGCCGTCCGAGCGATCGCCGCCCAGTTCCCGGAGGGGAGGTTCGATTGCGTCGCTAGCTCCCGGGCGACCGAGGAGCTCGCGCGAACCCTCGGTCTTGCGGTCCGTCCGCTCCGAGCCGGGGATCGGTTCGACGTGATGCTGGACGGGGCCGACGAGGTCGCGGACTCCTTCGCTCTCACCAAGGGAGGGGGTGGCGCGCTCCTTAGGGAGAAGCTCCTGGCTCGCCTCTCGACCGAGCGGGTCATCCTGGTCGACCCCACCAAGCTCGTCCACCGCCTGGGCGAACGGTCCCCGATCCCGGTGGAGGTCGTGCCGTTCGCCCGTCCGGTCCTGGAGTCGGAGATCGTTCGGATGGGGTTCGGCGTGCGCCTGCGCCTCGACCGGGAGGGTCGGGAGTTCCGAAGCGATAACGGCAACGCGATCCTCGACCTGACCCCGGCGAGCCCCCTCGTCGATCCGGGGGAGACCGACCGCTCGCTGAGGGCGTGGACCGGGGTCGTCGAGACCGGCCTCTTCGTCGGACTCGCCGACCGGATCGTGATCGGTCACCCGGACGGACGCACCGAGGAACGCACGCGGCCCGCGTCCGGACCCAACTGAACTTCCGGGAAGCGTCGGCGTTATCTGTCCGGGGGCGTGGGACCGTCGACCCACCGCTGGGGGGCCGAGGGAAGATGCAGGGCAAGTACATTCGCACCCGGGTCGAGGACCACGTCGGGCACATCGAGATCGGGAAGCCGAAGGCGAACACCTACGACCTGGAGATGATGCGGGAGTTCGCGGCCGCGATCGACGACCTCCGGTTCGACGACAGCGCGCGGGTGATCATCGTCGAGAGCTCGGTCCCGGGCTTCTTCAGCGCGGGCGCGGACATCGAGATGCTGAAGTCGAGCCAGCCGGATTTCAAGGCGATGTTCTGCCTCCACTGCCAGGAGACGCTCGACAAGCTCGCGAAGACCCCGAAGGTCGTGATCGCCGCGCTCAGCGGCCATACGGTCGGCGGCGGGCTCGAGATCGCGCTGGCGTGCGACCTACGGATGATGGCCAAGGATGCCGGGAAGATCGGCCTCCCCGAGGTCACGCTCGGCGTGCTCCCGGGCACGGGCGGCACCCAGCGCCTCCCCCGCCTCATCGGCACCGCCCGGGCCTTGGACATGATGATCACGGGGAAGCTCCTGAACCCCGACGAGGCCCTCGCGATCGGACTCGTCAACTACGTGTACCCCAAGGAGACGTTCGCCCAGGACGTGCAGGCCTACGCGAGCGCGCTCGCCCACGGCCCCAGCCGCGCGGTGAGCCTCATCAAGCGCTCGGTCGCCGAGGGGGTCGAAGAGCCCCTGACCAGCGGGCTCGCGCTCGAGCGGGAACTCCAGAACCGGCTCTTCATCACGGAAGACGCGAAGGAAGGACTGGCGGCGTTCGTGGAGAAGCGCAAGCCCAGCTTTAAGGGTCGTTGAGCCCTAGCTCGTCCAGGAGGCATCGATGACGACCGAGACACCCCGAACCGGGGCCGGCGCGAAGTCGCTCAAGGACGGCGGCACCGTCCAACCGGTCCGGGAGATTCTCTGGGGGTCGAACGCCGGGGCGCACAAGTACGAGACCGCCGAGGAGCTCGACTCCGACATGAGAAAGCTCGTGGTGAAGCTGATGGTCGTCCAGGCGGACACCGAGTTCGCGTCGATCCAGCAACACCGACCCTGGCTGGACCGGGCCCCGACGCTCGAGGACCGGTGGATCGAGTCCCGGATCATCGCCGACGAGTCCCGTCACGGCCTGCAGGCGTGCCGGATCCTACGCGACTTCGGGGAGGAGGGGCAGCGCTTCATCGACGAGCTCCTCGCGAAGCGCGAGGGCCAGCACAAGCTCGACGCGTTCAACATGCCGTTCCTGACCTGGGGCGATGTCGGAGCGTTCACCTGCTTCGTCGACCGCGTCGGGGTCTACCAGCTCCGCGCGTTCCAGGAGTGCTCGTACGGCCCGCTGGCGCGCGCGATGCCGCTGATGCTCTCCGAAGAGCAGCTCCACCTCAATTTCGGCGCGAGCGTCCTCCGCCGGATGGTCCAGGAGGGAGCCAAGTACTACGGCTCCAAGGAGGAGGCCCAGGCCGCCATCAACAAGTGGTACCCCCGGGCCCTCGACATGTTCGGGCATTCGAACTCGGAGACCAGCCGGCGGGCGATCGAGTACGGCCTGAAGCGCTGGACCAACGAGGAGGCGCGCGAACGGTACATCCGCGAGGCGACCGGCCTCACCCACGCGATCGGGCTCGAGCTCCCTCCGCCCGAGTTCGACCGGCACGTCCTCTAGGGACCCGAGCGGGGGCCCGGTGTCGTCCCCTAGGGGGGCGATTCTTCGTCCGCCGACGGGCGGACCCACGGCCCTTCCACGACCTCCGCTTCGTCCGGTTCGGTCGGGGCGCGGTCCCGGCCCCGCCGCATCCACAGGACGAGGACCAGGACGAGGAGGAGGATCCCGAGCCCGACCCCGACGATCAGCAGGAGGGGGAGCCCGGAAGAGCTTCCCCCGGTCGGGCTGAACGCGATGGTCCGGGTCACGGGCGATCCGTGAACGGTCACGGATCCCGTGGAGGGGCTCGGCGCGTATCCGACGGGTCCCCCGATGCGGAAGTTCCACGTGCCGTTCAGGGCCTGATAGGTGATCGTTGCGTCGCCCGAGGTCGCATTTCCGGGGCCGAGAACGACCCACCAGATCGATCCGTTCGGAAGTCCGCTCTCCGAGAACGCGACCGGGTAGGCGAGTTCGACCGGTACGAAGGCGAGGTCCAGCGTCAACGGCCGTCCCGCGACCGTAAGGAAGTCGGTCGACCCATTCAGCGTGAATCCGACCGCGGTCGCCGTGAACGGGTACGTTCCGTTCGGCTCGGAGAAGCCGACGATCGAGGTTTGGGATTCGTTCGCGATCTCACTCAGGTTCACCGACCAGGGGGTTCCGATCGGGAGCCCGCTCTCCTGGAAAGTGACCGGGAACGACTCGACCCGCGTCGAGTTCGGGAGGAATGTCACGGCGATCGGGACCGCGCTGTGCACGACAGTGACGTTCCCGCCAACCGGCGTCTGGTACCCGACGACGGGGCCGATCCGGTACGGATAGGTCCCCGCCGATTCCGAGAAGGAGATCGTGGGCGTTCCCGAGGTCGTCCGCGTCCCGGCGAGGGTCACGCTCCAGCCCGTACCGGGAGACAGGCCGGTCTCCGAGAAGGACACCGAGTACCGCGGGGGGGCACCGACGGGCGTCGCCGTGACGAGGTTGGCGTGCGAGCTCGCCACGAAGAGCTCCCCCGTGCCCGGGTCGTAGACCAGACCCTGGGGTCCGGCGGGAACGATGTAGCTGGCCGGGGTCGGCTGGTCGGTGGAGCCGTTGATCACGGAGACGTTGTCCGAGGCGAAGTTCGCCACATAGAGCGCCCCCGAGACCGGGTCGAAAGCGATCCCCTCCGGGAACGTGCCGACCGGGATCCCCGCTACCCGGATCTGGTTGGTGAGCGTGTCGATCACCGTGACGTTGTTGGACGCCGAGTTGGTCACGAAGACGCTGTCGGTTGCCGGGTCGAACGCGAGGGCCGAGGGGCTCGAGCCGACGGGAAGGGAGGCGACGATCGAGTCGCTCGACGTGGCGACGACCTCCACGTGGTTCGTTCCCGCGACCGCCACGTAGAGGTCCCCGTTCGCGGTGTCGAGCGCGAGCCCGTCCGCTCCCGTGCCGATCGGCACAGGGTTCCCGACGATCCGGTTGGTCGTGCCGTTGACCACGCTAAGGTTCCCGGCCGCGGGGTCCGCGACGTAGACGTTGCCGTTCGAGGGGTCCACGGCGAGGGCATCCGGTCCGGTCTGGGTCACGATGGCAGTGACGGTCGTGTCGGTCGTTGCGTTGAGGACCGTGATGAGGTCGCTACCGGAGTCGGCCACGTACACCTCGCCGTTGACCGGATCGTACGCGATCCCGGTGGGGAAGGACCCCACCGCAAGACCGGGAAGTGCGACGGTCGCGCTCGGGCCGTCGATCACGGTGACGTTGTCGTTCCCCGCGTTGGTAACGAAGAGGAAACCGCTCCCCGGGTCGTCGGCGAGGTCGATCGGGTCGGCGCCGACCGGGATGGCCGCGATCACGAGCTGGTGGGTCGTCGTGTTGATGACCGAGACGTTGTTCGACCCCGCGTTGACCACGTAGACGTAGTCGTTGGCGCGGTCGAACGCGATCCCGTCGGGGCCGACCCCCACGTCGACCGTCGCGACCCCGACTCCGGTCGAGGCGTTCAGGACCGTGACTTGGTCGGACGCGTAGTCGGCGACGTAGAGCGCGTTATGGGTCGGAACGTAGGCCAGGGCGTCCGGACCGGTCCCGACAGGGATCGACGACGTAACGACCCCGCTGTTCGACCCGTTGAGCGAGGTGAGGTCGTTCGAACCTTCGTTGGCCACGTAGACCAATCCCGTCGAGCCGGCGACGGCGACTGCGACGGGGTCGGTCCCCACCCCGACCCCGCCGATCAGCACCTGTCCCGTGCTTCCGTCAAGTACGGTGACATTCTTCGAGCCGGAGTTCGCCGCGTAGACGTTCCCGGTCGCCGGGTCATACGCGAGCCCGGTCGGTTGGCTTCCGACGGGAAGACCGGGCACCACTTGGGCCTCCTGGGCGTCGCTGATGACGGAGACATTGTCGTTGCCCCGGTTCGCCACGTAGAGGTACCCGTGGACCGCGTCGTACGCGATCCCTTGGGGCGAGTTCCCGGTGCCGATCGCGTAGACCACCACGGCGTTGGAGGCGCCGCTGATCACGGTGAGCGCGCTCATTCCCGAGTCGGTGACGTACAGGTTGCCCGTGCCGGAGTCGAAGGCGATCTGGCGGGGGGAGGAACCGACCGGGATGCCCGACACCACGACATGTCCGGTGGCGCCGTCGATCACGGTGACGGTCCCCGAGTTCCCGTCGACGACGTAGAGGTACCCGTTGTCGGAGTCGAACGCGATCCCCGTGGGGTCGCCGCCGACGGAGATTCCGGGCGACACGGGCCCCTCTCGCGCGCGCCCGGTGGCTGACCCCGCGGTCGGATCGAGTCGGCCGACCCCCCTCGCGTCCGTTCGGAGGGAGGCCAGGTCGCGCGTCGACGGCGTTGGGTGGATTCCGATCGGCAAGCCAGCGAGCGATCCCAGCAGGAGGAGGGCGACCGCGACCACCCCCCCGCACGCGACGGTGCGGTGGCAGGCGAGCGGACCCATCCCGCGCCAACGAGACCTGCGGCCCTCTTAGCGGTTCTACACCATCCAGAGCCGACGCAGACCGAACCGAGAGGAGGCGCGGCGGCTCGGCTCCCTTCGAGGGGCCGCCCCCGACGACGGATCGCAGGGGTACAGTCCTCCCCGGTTCTGTCGCCGAACCTCCCGGGATTCAGGAAAGGTTTTGACCCGTCCGCCTCCTCCCCGCGCCCGATGCGGACGCGTACGTTCGTCGCCGTGATGATCGCCGTCTTGGTCGGAACCGGTGCCCTGGTCGTGGCGCCCCACTCGAGCGCCCCCTCCGCGTCCGTTCCCGCGGCGGGCGCAGTGACCCACTCCGCGACGGCCGTTGCGGTGCCCCCGACCCGAATTGCGACGCTGCCCCCGACCGTCCCGGCGAGCTCGATGGCCCAGCGGGCCGCGCTCCAACAGCACGTGCTCTCGGAGATCCGTGCCTCCCACGTCCCCCAGAAGGACGTGTACCTTCCCAACTTCCTCGGAGGCGGCGTCATGCGAGGGAACACGGTCTCGGCGATCCACAACAACTCCCCCGCGCCGATGGGGATCGGAGACTTCGGGGTCCGGAACACGACCGGCACTCCCACTCCCTACGTCCTCGACAGCACCAGCTGGGAAGGGACGTTCACCTGGAACAGCGGCGACATGTTCTACATCGACAACGACGGACCCGACGTCTTCGGGGTCCAACTGAACACGGTTCTCTCGAACGTCACGGTCGCCGGCAACCCGAACGACGTGTTCTGGACGCAGGACGTGATGTTCTACCAGCCGAGCACCGGCTTCCTCGAGTTCCTCGACAACATCTGGAACTTCTCGAACCCGTCCACCGCCGAGCCGGTATCGACCTTCTACCAGGGCAACGGAACGCCAACGGGCTCGTACTATTACGACGTGAGCCAGAACTGGACCGTCACGACCCCCTTCACCGTCAACCTCTACACCAACTCCACGACGCAGAACATCTCGGGTCACGAGTACTCGGTGGTCCGATTCGGCTACCATCTGGCCGACCTCTCGGGACTGACCCTGGCCCACGGGATCTTCGACACCGTCCTCTTCAATTCGAAGGCCTCGTCCTCGTCGAGTTTCCCGGACCCGCAGTTCCAGGTGAACGGCGGGAAGCTGACCCCGACGAAGTTCCTCCTGTACGATTCCGAGCTCATGATCGGCGGTCCCGGTGGGGGCAGCACGACCCAGGCGTACGCCCTGAACGCCACGATGCAGCTCCGCTACTGGAACCTGACCGCGGGCCAGTGGCAGAACGATCCTACCGCGTGGACCAGCGGGACGGACACCGGCGAGACGTCGGAAGGGGTCTCGGAGGTGTACACGACCCCCGGAGTGATCCAGCTCGGGGCGGGTCCCTCCTTCGTCGAGCCGATGTGGAACGCCACTCCGGGCGGGAACATCGGGGTGACGACCCTGCGGGGCTCGCTCACGCCGTCGAACAGCTTCGTGTTCATCTCGAACGGTTCGAAGTTCTACTCCCTCGATGCGGCGTGGGCGCCGACCGCTCCCGGGGCGGCTTCGTACTCGTTCTCGCTGCCGCCCGCGTCGTACACGGCGGATTTCGAGCTGAGCGATTACGATCCGTACCAGCTCCCGTACACCGGCACGGCCGGCCACACCCTCTGGGAGAACATCACCCTCTCCGCCGACTCCACGGCGGGGGTCTACACTCCCCTCTTCGCCTGGACCAACGCGCAACTCGCGACCATCTCGAGCGCCGGATCCGGGACGGCCCAAGACCCGTACTTGCTCGAGAACAACCAGTACACCACCTTCTCCCTACTGTACAGCGAAGCGAACGACTTCCTCTTCCCGGTGTTCCCGGGCGTTCTCATCAGCAACACCACGGCCTACTTCGTGCTCGATAATCCGGCGCCGTTCAGCGTCGCCTTCCCACCCGAGGCGGCCCGCGCGCTCGCCAACCTCGGTCTGCCCAGCACGAACCAGCTCCAGATCGAGCTCTACGATACCGACCACGCGACCGTGTGGGGAGGTCAGGACATCGGGGGATGGCTCTACGGGGCGTTGTTCGCCTACCCGCCGTTCAACCCGACCGGCGAGATCGTCCTCTGGGGCGCCACGAACTCCCTCATCGGCGACAATCACTTCGTCGACCAGGGGGTCGGGATCGTGCTCATGCAGGGGAGCCACAACGTGGTCTGGGGGAACACGTTCGTCAACGGGCTCCTCTACGCGGCGAGCTTCCCGGTCCAGTTCGCGATCTGGGAGTACGAGTCGGGGGACACGCTCTACAACAATCTCTTCAACACGACCCAGACCGCCTTCTCGCCGAGCGAGAACCTGTACAGCGGGAACCACCAGATCAATCTCGACAACTGGAACCTGGCCGCAGCCGAACCCGCGAACATCGTCTCCATGGTGAACGGCTACCGTCTGACGGGGAGCATCGTGGGAGCGACGACGGTCTGCGGCAACTGGTGGGACGACTACGCGATCGGTGATCATCTGCCGTTCGTGGGTGGTCCCATCACAGGGCCGACCATCGCGACCGGCGGCGACGCGTGTCCGTCGGGTCCGGGCGGGATGCTCTCCTACTCCGTCACCTTCACCGAGACCGGGGACAACTCCGGCACCTGGTCGGTCTCGATGGCGGGCTCGACCGAGTCCGCGTCCGCCGGCACTGCGATCGTCTTCTCCCTGCCGAACGGCAACTGGAACTACACGATCGGAGCGGTTCTGGATCTTACGGTCTCCCCGTCCTCCGGCAGCGTGACGATCTACGACGCGGGAAAGACCGTCCCGGTCACCTTCGCCCCGTCCTCGGTCACGGTCCCGACCTCCTACCTCGTGACCTTCGATGAGACGGGACTGAGCGCGGGGACCGGGTGGTCGGTGATCGTCGGGACCGCGACGACGTACTCGAGCCACGGAACTCAGATCGCCTTCCTAGCGGTCAACGATAGCTACTCGTACTCCGTCCCGTCCGTCACCGATTACTCCCTCTCCTCGGGGAGCGGGATGTTCGCGGTGAACGGGGGGCCCGTGATAGTGTCCGTTCCGTATACGCCGAACCCGGGTTGGCTGAACGCCACCATCGCGCCCACCACGGCGGAGGTCTGGGTGGACGGCGCGGTGGTACCGCTCGCGAACGGTGCCTTCAGCCTCGAAGAGGCTCCGGGTACCTACTCCGTCCAAGTGACGGCGACCGGCTACGCTCCCTACTTCAACAACGTCACCGTACAGCCCGGCACCCCCGTCACGCTCGCGGTTCACCTCACTGCCCTCGGAACCGGCGGAGGCGGAGGGACGACGGGGAACACCACGATCACGGTGACCACCAACAACGGCCTCACGTCGACCCAGTTCTACGCGGTCGTGATCGGATTGGTGGTCGTGGCGGTCGCGATCCTTCTCGCGGCGCTGCTCCTGCGGGGCCGCGGTCGCGGCCCCGCTCCGGCGGCGGCCTGGGCGGGCGAACCCGCCGCACCCGCCGAGGAGTCGCCCCCCTCGGGCTAGTCGGCCCGAGTTCGGGCCTCCGAAACGGAACACGGAGGCCCTCGGTGCTGCGCTCCTTCGGGTCGCTCTCCGACGGCCCCCGTAGGGAGACGGGTTCCCGAGGGACGCGGACCATTTCGCGTACGCCCGTCACTAAATACCGACGGCCCCTCGTCGGCACGCCCGAACTCATGGCGCGCACGGCGGAGCCTCCGTTACCGGGGGGTCCGGGGATACGAAGGTCCGCTCGGAACCGGTGGCGCAAGGACTCCCGTTGGAGATCGGGTATCCTCCGCACCGGGACGCTTCTCTTCGTGACCTTCGTGATCGCGGGGATCGTCCCGCTCGTCCCCGGGACCTCCTCCCCTCCACCTTCACGAACGGGGGCGGCCGGTCCCCCCCTCCTCGCCTCGACCATCCCTATGCCCTCGAGCTCCGTTCCGCCCCCGCCGGTCGCGTATCCCGGGCAATCGTCCGCCGGAGAGCCGTCGATCGATCCCGCCCTGGCGCTGCGGACCCTCGAACACTCGGGGTTTCTCATCGCCCCCGCGCAGCACAACGCCACCGACGCGTTGGCGGCCGCCCGGTCGAGCGTGGCGCCCCTGCCCATGGCGGCGACCCCTCCTCGGCTATCCCGGGCGGCGTCCTCGACGGTCGGTTACGTCGACGGGGTGATCGTTTCGGTCCGGCCGCCGTATGCGCCGGTCTCCGGCGCGAACGTTTCGATCGAACCGGTGGCGGGCTTCTGCCCCACCGACGGTTGCATCACGGCGGTGACCGGCTCCAACGGAACGTTCTACATCACCGCCGCGACCGGCGAGAACACGGTGGTCGTCTCCGCGAGCTACTATGTCACCAATCGTACCTGGGTGAACGTCACCGACGGGGGAACGACCGACATCGGATCGATAGGGCTGGTCCAGGACGGGTACATCACGGGCCTGTTGCTGACCGACGATCCCGCCCACGAGCCGGTCGCCGGGGTCAACATGACCGCCGTGACCCGGGACGGGATCTTCCAGGCCTTCCCGACAGGGTCGACGGCGGCGAACGGGAGCTTCACCATCGCCGTCCCACCCGAGCCGTCCCAGATCAACTTCAATCCCCCCATCCTCTCCTCCTACCTCCCGAACGTGACGTTCGTCAACGCCTCGGCGGGGCGGACGCTCGACATCGGAACGGTCTACCTCGAGCACCTTACGCCGATCGGCGTGGACCTGGTCAACTCGGTCACGGGCCAACCCGTCGCCAACGTGGAGGTCACGGTCCAGGTCTGCTCGAAAGTATCCGGGTCCTGCGCGTCGAGGAGCACCAACTACAACTACACCGGGCCGACCATGACCGCACTGGCTCCCGTGGGACCCGACTCCGTGGCCGTGGGGGCCAACGGATACGTGACCAATGACACCTCGCTCGGCATCGTTCCGCCGAGCCCCCTGACCGGGCCGCCCTTCCCGATGGGGACGATCGAGATGGTGCCCGACGGCGTGATCGCGATCGATGTCAATATCACGGGGGTCCCGGCCCCGTATGGCATCACCCCTCCGACCTCTCTTTGGCCGGTCGGGTGGGCCATCGTGCAGGTCTGCAGCCTGGACGGATACTCCACGTGGTTGAGCGCCGCCCTCATCCCCCTCTCCAACGAATGCGTAGGGGCCTGCGTACCTCCCGGCCTCCCGCTCGAGATGCCGGCTCCTCCGCTCCGCGACTTCATCGCCGTGGCACCCGACATCTCGTCCCAGTGTGGCGCGGGCCATCCCCTTTGGCCGACCCCGCCGGACCTACCGGTAGGCCCCAATTGGGGATACGCGAACCTCTCTGCCGGCCACCTCCTGAACGCCGGTAGTATCGACCTGTTACCCGGCACTTACGTGGAAGGGCAGGTCCTGCCCCGGAACGAAACCGGATGGTCCGTCAACATCTGCTCGACGGACGAGACCTCGGAGTGCGATCCCGCGGTGACGAGCGACGCGGGTTACCTGGGGGACCCGTACCAAGTCCCCCCGTCGGACTGCCCCGGAGAGACGGCGTCGGGAGCGAACTACACCTTCTGCGCGCCGGCTCCTCCCGGCCCGGTCCGGATCACGGTGACCTCGCCGACCGCGAGCACGAATTTCACCTGGGCGAACATCCCGTATCTTGAGTGGACCGACAACCCGCTCCCGCTGACCGTCGCCAGCAACCCGAGCGTGGCGTCGATCTGGCTGGTCTCCGCCGAGTTGACCGGCCTCATCGAGGAAACCGGGACGTTCGACCCGGTCGCGTACGCCGCCGTCTCGGTCTGTCCCGCAGGGCTCTCCTCGGGGTCGAATCGATGCGGGCAGGGGGGATCGAACGGTTCCGGATACTTCAACACCTCCGCCCCGATCGGCTGGGACCAGGTCACCTTCTCAGGGCCCGGGTTCGTGGGGAACTCGAGCTGGGTCTACGTGAACCGAACGAACAACACCGGCACGCTCCTCCTGACGCCCGAGGCGGACGTCCAGGGACAGGTGGTCACCCCGGACGGAGTTGGCCTCTATTCGGCGACGGTCCAGAGCTGTCCGGCGCCCCAACCGTACTCGTGCAGCCTCCTCGGCGAGGGTGGGCAAACGTCCACGGACGGCCGGTACTTCGGCGCCCTGGATGCCGGCTCGCTCCCGCTCGGCACGTACGAGATCGTCGCTACGGCGCCGGGGTACCGAACCGACTGGACTTGGGTCAACGTCTCGACCCCGGGGAACGTATTCACGGCCCCGACCATCGTGCTCGCGCCGCTGTTGGCGCCCGGTGGGTTCGAGCCCCGGGTGGCCGTCGCGCCCACCCCGTCCGCCGCGGTAGGGGCGTGGGTCATCGGGCGGGTGATCGACGCGCAGGGCGGGGTCGGCCTTCCGCAGGCCTTCGTCAACGCCACCCCGGTCGACGGAGGTCCTTCGGTCACTTTCACCGCCGCGCAGGGCACCGGAGGCGAGTTCAACGATTCCGTTCCCACAGGCGCCTACGACATCGGGATCTCGGAGACCGGGTTCTTCCCGGCCTCCGTGTTCGTGAACATCACCGGGGAGGTCGACCCCGTCGATATCGGAACGATCGCGCTCCAACCCTACCCCGTGATCACCGGCCGGTCGGTCATCGACCCCGGCGCCTGGCGGGAGGGCGTTACGTACGCGGACGGGCTCGGCGCCCCGGCGGTCGTGACGGTCTGCAGCCGCGGCTGGACGACGTGCAATTCCGGACTGACCGATTCGTCCGGGGATTTCAACGTGAGCGCGCCCCCCGGCACGTACGACGAGGTCAACCTGACCCCCAGCGCCCTCGTCGGACCCGACACGTACGCCGGCGGGTTCCTCGCGAACCAGACGTACGTGGATGTGTCGAACGCCACAGGACTCATCGGCGCATCGCCCGTGATCGGACTCGACATCTTTGGCGTCATCACCGGCTCGGTCGTGGCGGCCAACACGAGCGGCGCGTCGCCGGTGCGCTACGATGCCATCGAATTCAGCGGGGCGACGGCGATCGACCTGGGCGGGGCCGTCTCGAACGTGTCGGGTGGAACGGAACTGAACACCAGCGGCGCCTTCGTGATGGCCTACCCGCCGACCCCGAAGCTCCTCGTCGTGGCCGGCGGCCTGGGAGCCTGGATCCCCGGGGCGGCCCAGTTCACCGGGACGGAACGCGGACCCGGCGGCAGCCCGACCTACGCCCTGGGGGTCGCGGGTTCGCTGGCGGTGGGGTCGGCGTTCGCCCTCACTCACTACGGCTGGGTCGTCATGCAGGTCACCAACTCAGCGACGAGCGCCCCGGTGCCGTACGCGACCCTGTCCGCCAACGAGGGGGGAACGCTCGAGGGGACGGCGGTGGAGTACACGTCCCAGGGGGTCGCCAACGCGTTGGGGTACCTCAACATGACCGCGCCCCCGAGCCTTCCCTCGAGCTCCACCGTGGCCCTCAACCTCTCGGGGGCCGACTACCTCTACCAACACTTCTCGGTGTTCGTCAACTCGAGCGAAACGACGGACGTGAACACCTCCGTCCGGCACGGGGGGGTCGACCTCCGACCCTGGGGATGGGTCCAGGGGATCGTGGTCGATACCGTGACCGGGGAGGCTCTCTCGGGGGTGAACATCCAATCCAATGGGGCCGGTTTCCAGCAGGGGCGTTCCGGTATCACCACGAACGGCGCGGGGCTCTTCCTCACCGACGCCCCGGTCGGAGAGAACGACTCGGTCTCGCACCAGGAACCGGGGTACTCGTTCAACCTCACGACGTATCCCGTCTCCTCCGGTGAGGTCCTCGGAGCGGCCACGGTCGCCCTCACGGGAGACGGGACGGTCGAGGGGGAGGTGGTCGCGCTCCCGGGCGGGACGCCGGTCTACGACGCCACGGTCTCCGCCTGCCCGGACCCCCAGCTGACATGTGCCAACCAGGTCTCGACCAACGCGTCCGGGATCTTCGTGGTCGACGCCGCGGTCGGGCTCGACACGATCACGGTCTCCGCGCCCGGGTTCACGGTCCCGTCCCCCGCGTACTTCCAGGTCGGCTCGGACCAGTGGTACTGGCTGGGGGCGATCGGGGTGTACTCCTACGCCAACGTCGCCGGCGAGGTCCTCGCCATTCCCGGCGGGCTCCCGATCGTGGGGGCCACTGTGACCCTCTGCCCGTCGGCCATCGCCGGCTACGGGGGATTGTGCTTCGACACCGTCGAGACCGGCGAGAACGGCTCGTTCTTCGTATCCGGCCCCGCCGGTTCGTACGTACTGGAAGCGAGCGCGCCGTTCTACAACACCACGGCCCTCCCTCTCGCCCTCACCAACGGTGAGACGCTTAGGGTCGGGATCGTCTTCGTGTTCGAATTCGGGGTCGGGACCGGGCTCGTCGAGGCGGGACCGACGGGGAGCCCGATCGGGGGGGCGAGCGTCACGGCGTGCGAGGCGTGGGGCACCGACCTCTGCCTGGGCGCTACGACCACTGGAAGCAACGGCCGCTACGCCGTCGCGGGACCCTCGGGACCGTACACGGTCTCGGCGAGCGCGCCGGGGTACCAGACGTCGTACGAGGCGGTGTCCCTGGTCAGCGGCGCCACCGTCACCGTGCCCCCGCTCCTCTTGATCCCGATCGGGCCGGGCAACCAGTACGTCGTCTCCGGGTTCGTCGAGGCGGCAGGGCCGACCCCGACCCCTCTTTCGGGCGCCGTGGTCGCGGCGGGGGGCGGGGTCGCCACCGGCACGTCGGCCACGGGCGCGTTCTCCCTCACGCTCGATTGGGGAACGTACACGTTGACCGCCGCGCTGCCGGGGTATGTCACCGGTCGCCTCACGCTGAACGTCACGGCCCCGGTGACGGACCTCACGTTCCGGCTCACGGTCATGACCTTCCTCGTCACCGGCACGGTGCGCGACGGGCTGTCGGGTCTCCCGCTCGTCGACGTTCAGATGACGGAGGGCGGGGTCCCGGACGGCGCCCCGAGCGCCGAGAACGGCTCGTACTCGCTGGATCTCCCCAACGGGACGCACCCCCTCGTCGCGACCGACCTGGCGGCGTCGGTGGAGTACGCGCCGGTTCCGTTCGTCCTGACCGTGTCCGGCACGCCCCTCGTCTGGGACCTGAGCCTGGACCCGCCCGTCGTCCACGTCGACGGCCTGGTCGCCAATGCGCTGACCGGTCAGGCGGTCGCGGGAGCGGCCGTGACCCTCACCGGCACGACCGCGGACGGTCCCAAGTGGAGCGCGACCGCTACGTCGGGGGCCGACGGCCGGTTCGTCGTGACGGTCTACCCAGGCGTCTACGAAGTGGAGGCGAGCGACGCGGGGTACGCGAGCACGAACGTCTCGCTGACCCTGGGGGTCGCCGCGAACGCGCCGGTCTCCCTCGTGCTCACTCCGCTCGGGTCGGGAGGGACTACTACCGGCGCCACGACCTGGTGGCTCGTGGGCGGCGTGGCCGGCGCCGCCGTGCTGGGCGCGATCGTCGTGCTCATGGTCCGCCGCGAAGTGCGCCGGAAGTGAGCCTCCCCGATCCCTGGGGTCGGAACCGGCCGGGCGGTCCGTCCGGTCCGGGAAGGAGGTCTACCCGGCTCCGACGCTCTGCTTGGGGGTCTGCTCGCCCATCTCGGGCTCTTTGGGGCGGCCCGCGATGAAGGCGAAGATCATCAGGAAGGTGATCGATACGACGAAGGCGATCGCGATGATCGCGTCGAGGGGGATCAGGGACTGGTTGGTGTACGTGAGGCCCGTGCCGATGAACGGGACCGGATTCTTGTCGGCCACGAAGGTGAAGATCGCCCACGTGATCCCGATGAAGATCATCGTCTGGACGGCGTCCCCGGCCGAGTGGGGATAGTTCCCCGGAAGGTCCCGGTAGCGCACGACCAGGTACAGGAACATGATCATCAGGGTCAAGATCAGCGTGAAAGCCAGGAAGACCCCGATCGCGAGGTAGAGCACGGCAAAGATCGCGAGCGCCAACGCGTAGAGCGAAACGTCCATTCCGACGACCCGTCCGGACCGCCCCACACCCCTGCGCAAGATAAACCTCTCCCTTTCCGGGCCCGCCCCCGCCGGACGGTCCGGATCCGTCGGCGAAGGGGGCCACATGGGGCGTCGATTTCGTCAGGGGCGCGGCCGGGGATCGGGAATGGCGGACCCCCATGCCCCCCGACCCAGGTGACCGGTACGAGACACCCATTCCGGGAAGTGTACCCGTGGGCCATCGGAACGAGGGTGGTCGTGGCGAGGGACTAGATTAAATGGGCATACGTGGTCGCGCGCCACGTGATGGCACGCCACGCCTTTCTCCGCGAAGTTGCCGCTATGAACTCTCCCTCGGGTCCCACGGGTCCCGCGAGGTCGGGTCGCCCCTTCCTTTCCGCGCTCCGTTTCCACGTGACCGCCCCCGTACAGGGTCGACGTTGGGGGATGGCCGTCTTCGTCGGTGCGCTCATGGTCCTTTCGGCGTTTTCGGCCGCGACCGCGTTGGCGGCTCCGGCCCCCTCCACCCCCGCGGCGTCCCTCTCCCTCCATGCGGCGGCTGCGCCCGCTCCGCCCTCGGCGACGAGCGCCGGTGCCTCCGGCCAGAACCCGGCCGGTGAACCGCTCATCAACCCTATTCCCTACGGTATGGCCCTCAAGAACTATCCTCGACTTCTGAAGGCGGCCAACGAGAAGTTCGATGGGAACTCGAGCACGTTCGGGTCCGTCGGCACCCCCTCGACCCGGGCCACCTCCCTCTCTACCGCCGGCGTCCCTGCGCCCCCGGCCGCCTCGCCGACCCTCAACTACGGCTACATCGTGGGACGGGTCGTGGCCACGAAGCCCCCGAACCCCGCGCTCTCTGGGGCGGTCGTCGCCGCGGAGCCGGTCACGGGATTCTGCCCCTCGGTCGGCTGCGTCCCGGTCGCCACCACCGCCAACGGCTCGTTCAAGGTCGCCGCCGCCGTCGGCGAGAACGAGGTCTACATCTCTGACGCTTACTACATGACCAACCGGACCTGGACGTACGTGACCTCCGGCTCGAACGTCAACGTCGGGACGATCGAACTGGTCGAGGACGGCTTCGTCACCGGATTCGTCCGCGCGGACGACCCCGCCCAGGAGCCGATCGGCGGGATCAACGTCACGGCGGAGACCCGGGACGGAACGTTCGTCGCCTCCCCCTCCGCCCACTCCCAGTCGAACGGCGCGTTCACGGTCGCCGTTCCCCCGGTCCCATCCACCATCACGTTCTCCCCGATTTTCGTTTACGCGGCGTATTCCTCGAACAACACGTTCGTCAACGTCTCGTCCGGCCAGACCCTCAACGTCGGCACGGTCCTTCTGGAGAAGGCGACGCCGGTCAGCGTTCAGATCGTCAACTCGATCACGGGGAAGGACATCGGCGGCACCGCGGCCGCGTTGACGGTCTGCTCGAAGGCTACCGGTGCATGCGCCAACCAGGGGTCGGCGTCCGGTGGGCCGACCGTCGTGGCGGCGGCGCCCGTGGGCCCGGACACGGTGACCGTGGAGGCGGTCGGCTTCGTGATCAACACGACCTCCCTCGGCGTCGTTCCCCCCGTGCCGGACGGGAGCGCGCCCGTGGCGATGGGCGTCGTGGACCTGGTCCCGATCGGGGCGATCCAGACCGAGATCAACCTGACCGGTATTCCGGACCCATCCAACCCCAGCAGCCCGGCCTCGGTCTGGGGCGTCGGCCTCGTCACCGTCTCGGCCTGCAGCCTCGATGCTGTGGAGATGGGTGCGCTGACCCCGACCGGCAACCTGACGAACACTAACTGCGGCACCGCGTGCACCCCGATCGAGACCCCGCTCGTCATCGCCGGCCTTCCTCTTCGCAACGAGATCTCCGTCTCTCCCGACACTGCGGGCACCTGCACCGGCTTCCCCACCTGGCCGATCCCGCCCGGACTGCCCGTGTTCCCCAACACCGGCTGGACCAACGTGACGCCGGACCGACTGGTCGACGCCGGGTCGATCAACCTTCTACCCGGTACGTACATTCAAGGCGAGGTGCTGCCCAAGACCGCGGGCGACTGGAGCGTTTCCGCATGCTCGACCGACGAGCCCACGCTGTGCGGTGAGACGACCTTCAACGATACCGGGGCTGCCGCCTCGAACAATCCGGCTCCTCAGGATTGCCCCCAGCCTCCGTTGGCCGTGGCGGCCTACACGTTCTGCGTGCCGGCCCCACCCGGACCCGTGAGGATCGTTGTGGTCTCCTCGGAATCGGCCCAGAATTACACGTGGGCGGAAGTGCCGTACCTTCAATGGAAGCAGATGCCCTTGCATCTCTCGGCGGTGACGGACCCGAACGTCACATCGATCGACCTCACGAGATCCGAGGTCTCGGGACGGGTGCTCCAGGCGCAGAGCCTGACGCCCGTTATCGGGCTTCCGGGCGTGGAGGCCTGCGAGGCCGGCGCCTCCTCGGCGGCGGCCGTCTGCGGGGCGGGCGTCGCGAACCCGGAGGGGTTCTTCAACGTCTCCGCACCGGCGGGATGGGACCAGGTCAAGGTGTCGGCCCCCCAGTACATCGCGAACGAGACGTGGGTCTACGTCAACAGCCTGAACTCGACGGGCACGATCCTCCTGACTCCGTACGGGTACCTCGCGGGCCAGGTCACCGACCCGGAGGGCAACGGCATCTACGAGGCCACCGTGGCGAGCTGCCCCGTCACCCATCCCTCCGCCTGCACGGAGATCGGGGCGGACGGAACGACCTCCACGGACGGACGGTACTACGGAGCGGTTCCCGCCGGCGGGATCCCGCTCGGGACCTACGAGGTCCGGGCGGAGGCGCCCGGCTACACCTCGGACTGGACCTGGGTGAACGTCACGACCCCCGGGGAGAATTTCACGGTCCCCTCGATCGTGCTGACCCCCCTCCAGCCGATCGGCGGACCCGCGCATCTCCACCCCCCTCTCCTTCACGGCGCTCTCTCTAGCCCGCGGCCGGCCTCCGCTCCGACCGGGATCGGATCCTGGGTGACGGGCCGTGTGATCGACACGAAGTACGGGATCGGCCTCCCCACCGCCCAGATCACGGCCGTTCCGACCAACGGGGGTCCACCGGTGATCCTGTCTACCGTCCGCGGCAGTGGCGGCGAGTTCAACGATTCGCTTCCGATCGGATCCTACACCCTCTCCGTGTCCCAGACCGGTTACTACTCTTCGAGCCTGTTCGTCAACGTCACGGGCGGGCTCAACACGTTCTACGCGGGCGTGATCTCGCTAACCCCCTTCCCGACCGTGACCGGGCGGCTTGTCATCGACCCCTTGAGTTGGCGCGACGGCGTGACGTACGCCCTGGGTCTCGGCCCCGTCGGCGCGCAAGTGCAGGTGTGCCTGGGCGGAGGCTTCCCCTGCGGTACGACCCCGGTCGATTCGGGCGGCGACTTCAACGTCAGCGCCCCGGCCGGCACCTACGACCTCGTGCTCACGACCACGACGGGCACCGGGCCCGGCACCTATCCCGGCGGCTACATCTCCAACCGCACCGCCGTCAACGTGACGAACGCCTCCGGGCTCGTGGGTCCCCCGATCCTGATGGGCCTCGCGATCTTCGGGACGATCATCGGTGAGGTGGTGCACAACGTCACGACGGGCGTCTCCCCGGTCGTCGGCGACCAGATCTCCTTCGATTCCACGTTCCCGGTCGATGCGACCGGTGGCGTGGGCCTGAACACGACGGGCGGATTCACCATGTTCTTTCCCGAGAGCCGCGGGTTGAACGTCACCGTCGGGGGACTCGGTTCGTGGGTGCCCATCGCGGTCGCGATCAACCCGAACGCGTCGGGGCCCGGCGAGAACGTGACCGACGTGCTGCCCGCGGGGAACGTGACCAACCTGGGCGCGCGGTTCAACCTGGAACACTACGGATGGGTCGCCATGCAGGTCAAGAACGCCGCGACCGGCCAGTCGGTCCCGTACGCGACCCTCTCCGTCCAATCGACCAACCTGCTCGGGAACGCCCCGAACACGATGATCGCGTCCGGGGTGGCGAACGGGGGCGGGTACATCAACCTCACCGCGCCGCCGAGCTTCAAGGTCAACGACTCCGCCAACCTGAGCGCGCCGGACTACCTGTACCACCTGTTCACGGTCCACGTGAACTCGAGCGAGACGACCGTGGTCAACACCACCGGCACGGCCCACTCCTTCTCGGTCCAGCCCTGGGGCTGGGTCGCCGGGGTCGTGACCGACGCCGTCACGGGAGCCGGTCTCACCGGGGTCGCGGTGTCGGTGACTGGTGCGAACAACCAGGCCGGGCGACTCGGCCTCGTCACCAACGGCCTCGGCAACTACCTGTCGGACGCCCCGATCGGAACGGCCGACTCGGTCGCGCTGAGCCTGCCCGGGTTCTCGACGAACCTTTCGCGGTACAACGTCACCGCCGGGCAGTGGGTCAATGCGGCGCCGGTCCACCTCACGGGGGACGGCATCGTCCAGGGCGTCGTGCTCGAGGAGCCCGGCGGCCTCCCCGTCTCGGGCGCCAGCGTGACGGTCTGCCCCAAGGTCCAGCCGAGCTGCGTCAACACGGTCGAAACGAACGCCACCGGCCTCTTCACCCTGATCGCCGCGCCCGGGCTGGACGTCGTCGAGGTCAACTCGGTCGGGTACGTGACGAACGCCCCCGACTACGTCGCGGTCGCTTCGGAGCAGTGGTACTGGCTCGGTCCCATCGACATTTACGAGTATGCGAACGTCGCGGGCACCGTGCTCGGATTGCCCGGCGGGACTCCGCTCGCGGGCGCGAACGCCAGTCTCTGCGCCGAGCCCTTCTCCGGAACCGGAGCCGGCCCCTGCTTCACGACCGTGGTCGCCGGGTTCGACGGCTCGTTCTACCTGAGCGCGCCGGCGGGAACGTACGTACTCGAGGTCAACGGCACCTTCTACAACGACTCCTACCTACCCGTCTCGCTCGCGGCCGGCGTCACGCTCCCCGTCGGCACCGTCTTCGTCCAGGAGTTCGGGACCGCGACCGGCCTCGTCGACAGCAGCACGACCGACGCGCCGGTCGCGCTCGCGACCGTCGACGCGTGCGAGAACTGGGGGACCCACTTCTGCAAACGCCCCACCGCGGCCGGCAGCGACGGCCGGTACGCGGTGAGCGGCCCTCCGGGACCGTACATCCTCCAGGCGAGCGCCCCCGGATACCAGACGGCGTTCGTGTCGGCCCAGCTCACCAGCGGTAAGACCACCGCGGTTCCGGCCTTCCTGCTCGTCCCGATCGGACCCGGGAACCGCTTCCCCATCTCCGGGACGGTCTTCTCGGCGGGATCGGCACCCACCCCCCTCGGCGGGGCGATCGTCACCGCGACCGGCGGAAGCTCCACCTACGTGAGCGTCAACGGAACGTACTCCTTCCCCCTCTACTGGGGCACGTACACCCTGAGCGCGAGCCTCGCCGGCTACGTGACCCAGACCGCGACGATCACGGTCCAGGGACCCCTCACGGGGGTCGACTTTGCGCTCCCGGTCATGACCTACGCCGTCACCGGCTCGGTCCTGGACGGCCTCACGGGATCGTCCTTGAGCGGGGTCCAGATCTGGGAAGGCGGGACGCAGCTCGGCGCCGCGACCGGCGGAAGTGGGACGTACACGGTCCAGCTCTCCAACGGGACGCACACGCTTGAGGCCCGGCCCTCCAACCTGAACGACTACGCAACGGTGCCGTTCGTCGTCACGGTGACCGGCGCGCCGGTCTCCCGGAACATCGACCTCTTCCCAACGCCGATCCTCGTCGACGGGATCGTCGCGAGCTCCCTGACGGGGCAGGCGATCGCGGGCGCCTCCATCACGGTCTCCGGCAAGACCTCCGAGAACACCGTCTGGAGCATGCCCCAGACCTCGGACGCCAACGGGCGCTTCACCGTCCCGACCTATCCGGGAACGTACGTGGTCGCTGCGAGCCTCGCTGGCTACGCCCCCTCGAACGTGAGCGTCACCCTCGTCTCCGGTGCTTCCAGCGTGCCCGTCTCGTTGGCCTTGACGCCGCTCTCCGCCACCACGGCGTCCGCGACCTCGTACACGGGGACGTTGGAGCTCATCGGCGCGGTGGTCGCGGTGGGGATCGTGGTCGGTGTCCTCTTGGTGTGGATGCGACGCCCGGCCCAGCGCGGGGCGCCGCCCTCCCGTCCGCCTCGGACCTCTCCCCCGTCCGGTGGGTCGGAGTGAGCCGTGGTCGCGAGTTCGTTGGATTTCGGGCGCCGCTTCGCTTCCCAGCGCCGACTGCACTTGCTCGGAGTCGGACTCTTGGGTGTCGGGTTCCTCGTGATGTTCCTGACCCCCTACGCGGCGAGCCAATCCCCGAACGTCCCGAGCACGTTCGCACCGGCTTCGATCGCTAGCCTGTCCGCCCCGAGGTCCGGGCCCACCGCGCCGGGGCCCCAGGCTTCCACCGTGCCCACGCTCGATTTGAGCGTGGCGGACGCCCCCAACTCGATCTGCGCCCTCCAAGAGACCTCCTGTCCCGCCGGCGTCGGGATCTCGAGGGTCACCCTCACGGCCTCGGCCCCGCAGACCTCCTTCGAGAGCTGGCCGGCCGTGGACGTCGCCTTCGTGATCGAGACCGCGGTGTACGACGGAGTGTACGACCCGACCGCCGGCGACCCCGGCCACGACCAGTGCGCGCAATCGGATGCCCCTGCGGGACCGGCGTGCGAGGAGTCAAACGGCGTCCCGTTCTTCGTCGCGGACGCCCAGCAGATCGCGAACTCGATCCAGGACGCGAATCCGCACAGCGGGGTCAAGTTCGCGCTGGTGGACTACTTCGCGACGAAGGACCAGCACGACGACGGGGACGGCGCCGAGTACCACGTCGACATCGGCACCTTCATCCCGGCCGGCGAATTCGGCTCCCAGGTCGAGGCCACGCTCGGGAGCAACGAGCTCGAGTCCGGGTACCGGTTCGGCGACTCCGACCTTTCGGACAACATCCTGCACTCCTCCTCCATCACCGCGCTCTACGGGGCGATCATCGGCAGCAACCTGAACTGGGGCAAGGACACCCACCACGTCGTCGTCTGGATCGGGGACACTGCCCCCCGCGACCCGAGCTACACGCAGGACTACTGCGTGAGCCCGTCCGATTACGATGGGCCCCCGTGCCAGTCCTCCGCGTGCGAACCCGCCTACTCGTTCGGCGCGATCGTGAGCCCGAACTGCGAGGGCTGGGTCACGAGCCAGAACGGGAACGTGACCGACTCGATCGCGGAGCTCGCGCGGACCGCTTCTTCGTGCACCGACTCGATCGGCGGCGTCTGCACCGTCGACACGATCGACCTCTGGTCGACGCCCACGGACCCGAGTTCCCCCGGATGGCCGGCCGCGGACGCCACCGCGGCGCTCCAGGGCGGGCCGAACGGCGTGAATGTCGACCAGAACGTGGCCCGGGTCCTGCTCGCGGGCTGCGACCTCGCCTCCGCCACGGGAGGGACGTGGAACGGGCCCAGCTTCTTCTCGTGCCCGAGCGGCCAGACCGGCACCCTGCAGCCGGAGTTCCTCGGCCCGTACGGCAACCCGAACCTCCAGAACCCCTCCTTGTTCGCCGCCCTCCGGGGGGTCGGCTTCGGTCCGGTGACGAGCTCGCTCGTCGCCACCGGGACGTCCCACCCGCTCTTCACCTACGTGCCGTTCGGCGCGATCCAGGTGCTGCCCGGCGTCGCGGCCCAGTTCCGGACCGTGTGCGAGCTCCCGGACGGCTCCGACGCGCGCAACTGCCCGACCCAACCGATCGAGACCGTCCTGCCGCTCGGCCCCGGCGCGAACGTCACGATGTACGGCTGGAACTGGAGCACGGTCCCCGCGGACAACGTGATGTTCGCCGGCGATACCTGGATCGCCTCCTTCTGGGTCTTGGCGAACGGACCCCCGTACGGGGTCGTCCCGGTCGACGCGTGCACCACGGCCTACTGTGAGATCGGCGGGAGTCATGCCGTCGCCGGGGAGTTCACGTCCGCGACGTACCTGCCCGTCACCAACACCTCGCTGTATGTCGAGTCGTTCCCCCTCGGCACGATCGGGGTCGAGTCCCCGCCGACCGTGATCGGGCCCCCGGTCCTCCCGCCACCGGCCCCCGTCCCGCCGCCCCCGCCGATCGCGACGCCGGCGCCCCTGCCCATCCTGTCCCCCATCGGCGTGGGAGCCCAGGTCGGGGTCGCGTCCCTCTCGCTCCAGGCGGCGGCCGCCGGGTTCATCGCGGCCGGGTTCACGACGATCTCCGTGCGGAACCGCCCGATGTCCCTCTCCATCGCCGCGTTCGCCGGCAAGAACAAACCCGTGCGCTCGCGCTTCGAGGAAGGCACCTCCAAGGACGGGGGGATCGGACGATTCGAGTAGCCGGGACCCATTCGCCGAGAGACAGTATGTCGGACGCACCGAGGGTGAGCCATCGAGGCCCCGGGTCCCTCACGCGACACCGGGACCCGCGGAGTGTCTCGGTCGCGACGAATCGGTCGGATTCGTCGCCCGAAAGTACCTCGGAGCTTATGAGGGTCGGAGGGTGGAGGTCTCCCCGTACGATGGGCTCGGCGAATCCACCGCAACCCAGTCGACGACGCGCGGGCGGGCGGCCTCGATGCCTCGCGTCGAAGTCCCTTCTCTCGCCCCGCGTGCGCGCGCTCCTCGGCGCCCTCGGCCTCGTGGCCCTCTTGGTGCTCGGCACGGTCGCCTTCCCGGCCCCCGCCGCGGCCCGCGGGAGCCCCTCACCGGTCGTCGCGGCCCCCACCGAGCGCACCTCCTCCGCTTCGCCGGCGGTCGCGCCGCCCTGCTACAGTCTCAACGCCACCATCTGCATCGCGGTCCAGAACTCCTCCAACCCCAACATCATTCCTCGCTCGGGCAGCCATATCGCGTCGATCGAGCCCTCCGCGAACTCGACGATCAGCCTCTGGATCGAATCCGAGTTCTCGCTCGTGTGGCCGAACGCCCACGCGAACGGACCCCTCTCCCCGATGTCCCTCAACGCCACCGGGGTGCTCTGGAACGGGGTGCCCTACTACTCGACCGTGGACGGGACGACCTGGCACCCGCCCGGCTCGATCTGGTGGACGGTGGGGCCGACCGGCGTGAACTCCTCGTACCCGTACTTCTACGGTCTCAACTTCACCCCCCACGCGCCGAACGGCGAGCCCAACTTCTTCGCCGGGATGACGCTCACCTGGTGGGTCTACTTCGTCACGAACACGAGCGGCGTCCTCGCGCACTGGCTCTCGATCCCCTTCCAGTTCACCTTCGCGGGCGCGTGGCCGTACTCGCCGTACGCCGGGGCGTCCCAGTTCGCTGGGCCCGCGGCGGCGGGCGAGGACCTGGCCGTCACGCAGACCCCGGTCCGGCCGAACTTCAACGACAGCGTTCGGCTCACCATCGGAACGACGCCCGAGGACCTCGTCACCGGGGCGACGATCGGGGGGGCGTACGTGAACCTGCTCGAGTACGCGCCGGACGGGGCCCTCTTAACGACCCTGACCAAGACCTTCCCCGTGTCGGTCGCCGCCGGCGTCGGGGCGGTCGAGGCGAACGTAACGGTATCGTCCGAGCTCGCCCGGACCCCGGGCGCGCTGGTCGAGTACCGGGTGACGGCCTGGGACACGAACACCTTCGGTCCCGATCAGATCGAAACCGGGTTGTACAACTACACGGTGAACGGCAACGGCAGCTTCGTCGCGCAGATCTTCGCCGACGACCTGAACCTCACGTCCACGCCGGGCGGGATCTCGGTCGGTGGGGTTCCCGCGCAGGTCGCCGCCGGGCAGCCGGTGCACCTCCTCCTCACCAGCCGGAACGCGGGGACCTCCATCTACTCCGCCGAGGTCGTGTACTCCTTCAGCTACGGGGTCACCGGGGAGACCGTGACCCAGGAAGTCCAGATGCACCGGGACAACTCGACCAACTTCAACGGCACGCTGCCTGCGATGCCGGTCGGAGCCACCGTCACGTTCCAGGTCTACGCCTGGGACTTCCAGCAGACGCGGGACGTCTCGGGCGTCTACAGCTACGCGACCCCGACCCTGGCCTCGCTCGTGCCGAACGTCCCCTCCAACTCCACCTTCTTCGTCGTCTACGTCTACGACAACGGAACCGACACCTGGGTGTCGGGAGCGAGCGTCCAGTTCGTCAACCCCTCCGGGTTCGTCCGCGTGGACGCGACCACGTTCGACGGCGTGGCGTATCCGAACGAGACCGGCCGACCGTTCGTCCCCCTCCTCCTCGAGGCGGGTACGGTCTACCAGATCTGGGTCAACGACTCCCAGTTCCACCCCGGCGGAGTGGGGGTCGCGCCGAGCGTCGAGTACACCTTCCTGGCCCCGCACAACCTGACGGGCGAGGCGGTCCTCGCGAACAGCGGGGACTACGAGGTCGCGCAATCGGGCACCGCCCTCTTCTTCTGGCTGAACCAGAGTGCGCCCTCCATCACCTACTCCGCCCCCGCCCTCTTGAGCACCCCGACGGTGCTGGCGGCCGGCATCGGGATCGTGGCGTTCTCGCTCGGGATCATCCCGCTCGTCATGTGGTATTCGCGCATTCAGGAGCGGCGCCTGGCCCAGGAGCGGAGGATCACGCTGTGAGGGCCCCGTCCGTCCGACCGGGGACCGCCGTCCTGCTCGTCGCCGTCGTGGTCCTTCTCGTCGTGCTCTCGTTCAGTTCGTCGATCCTCGCCGGCCGTTCGACCGAGACGCCGTCGGCCCGCTCGGGAGCACCGGCCGCCGCGGTCCCCGCCGTCGTGCCGGCCGCGTCGGCGGCTCCGGAGACCGGATCCCTTTCCGCCCACCCGACCCCGAGCGGAGCGAGCCCCGCTCCCTCGGCGCACCCCACGGGCCCGGCCTCCTCCACGTGGACCAGCGGGAACTTCTTCCAGGACGTCCAGGTCAGCTTCTCCGGCACCGGACTCACGAGCCCGTTCCTGACCGTTCCCTATGCCAACACGCTCCCCAGCTCGACCCTGGGCTTCTGGGTGAACATCAGCTCGGCGGCGCCGATGCTGTTCGCGAACCTCACGATCTGGGGTACCCAGTGGCCCCAGGCCGGCAATGCGCTCCCGATCAACGGGTTCTCCCCCTCGGACCCGTCGGTCCGACCGATGCAGGTCAACGCCTCCGACCCCTCGGTGGCGAGCTTCTACTTCGACGACTACCGGTTCTTCTGGCCCGGCTCCACGGTCGGGTTCAACATCTCGGTCGTCGGACAGGACACCCACCCGTCGGAGGTCGAGTCGGCCTGGAACGAGAGCGTGCCGATGTACTATCCGGGTGGCTACACCGACGAGGCGACCTGGATCTTCACGACCGGTGGACCGTGGTCCTCCACCACCTTCTCGAACGACATCGCGATCTCGACGACCCCGAACATCCTCTCGAGCCCCGCCTACGAACCCAACTCCCAGCAGAGCCTCTCGGTGAGCCTGCGCGCGATCGACCTCGGGGGGACCCTCGCCCCGATCCCGACCGCGCTCCTCACCGGTACGGTCACCGTCAACGGCAGTGGCACCGTGTTCAGCGATGCGTTCGGACCCGAGAACCACACGGCGATGACGCTCCTCAACGTGCTCGGCCCGTACCCCGGCGCGACGATCTCCTTCAACGTCACCGCCTGGCTTCCCTGGGAGGGCGGCCAGGTCGACCGCATCACGAGCAACCAGATCAACTTCACATGGTCCCCGAACGGGGGCTGGTGGCACCCGCTCGGCGGTATCACCGCGAACCTCGAGCTGGGGGTCACCCCGGCGCTGACTCCCACCGTCGGATCGTCGGGCTCCAGCCTGACGACGCTCCCGACCGCGGCGCCGGTGAACATCACGCTCCACGAGCCGATCGAGAACGTGACGATCGCGTCCGCCCAGCTCCAGTTCATCTACACCGATGAGGGCGTTTCGCACTCCGGCATCCTGCCGATGACGGCCCTCACCCCGAACACGACCGTGGCGACGATCCCGGGACTTCCCCCCGGCGCCGCGCTCTCGTTCACCCTGACCGCGAAGGACATCTTCGGGAACCCGATCACGTCGGGCAACTTCAGCTACACCGAGAACGGTCCGACCAGCCCGAGCCTGCCGGCGGGCCGGGGGCTGATCTTCGCCGAGGTCTTGGACTTGAGCGGCGGCGGCCTGCTCGCCAAGTTCCCGTACACGCTCGCGAACGCGAGCTGGTCCGAGAGCGGGACCGCCAACGCGCTCGGCTTCGCCGTCCCGTTGCTCCCGGGCTCGGGCGTCCCGTACCAGCTCTCGTTCGGCACGTACTCCCTCTCGATCCGGGCGTTCGGCGTAACCCAGGTCGCGACCGTGACGCTCTCCCCGAGCTCCCCGACCCCCGTGGTCGTCTTCTACGGGGAGTCGAGCGCGGTCCCGATCGTCTCGACCGGCACGTTGAACGTCGACTCGATCATCGAGGCGATGGGCCTCATCGGCGCGGCCATGGCGACCCTGCCGCTCCTGGTCTGGTTCGACGAGCGGAAGGCCCGCGCCGAGGCGGAACAGCGGCGGGTGACGTTGTGATGACGATTCTACCGACTTCGGAGAAAGGAAGGAAACCATGAGCAGGAGCGACCCGATCGCGGAGGACCCGAACATGACGACGAGCCCCGGTGGCCTTTCGGCTTCCGGTCCCGCCCCTGCGGGACGCCCGTCGGCCGCCGCATCGACCCCTCCGGCGGTACCGCCCGGAGTGACCTCCCCTCCCTGGTCGGAGGCACCCGCCTCGACCCCCGAGACGTCCGCTCCGACCCCCTCCTCGACCGGCATGCGTACGGTCACGCCGGGCGCGACGCGCCCCGCAACGGCCCGGCCCCCAGCCGGTCCGCCTCGCCGCCCTCCCGCCCGGGCGGCTGGGGCCAAGAAGCCACCGGCGCCCGCGGGACTGACGCGGACCTTCTACGCGCTCTTCCTGGGGGGCATCCTCCTGCTCGCGGTCGGCGCCGGCCTCCTCGTCACGTTCTACCCGGATGTCGTCCACGCGACCGATGCGGCGACGTTCCTGGCCGACTCGGGCGCCCAGCAGTGGAGCGGGAATCCGACCGTGAACGTAGTGAAGCTGACGACCAACTCCTACACCGCGGGCGACACCGTCGTCATCCACGACACGGTCTCGAGCGCGACCTACAATACGAGCTCCGGTACGACCGCGCTCACCTTCCGATCGATCGATAACCAGCCCGCGAGCGACCGGGCGGCGCTCCAGACCCTGTCACAGGACCTCTTCGGGACGCTCTCGGGCCACCCCGGCTGGATCACGGCCGGGACGGCCGTCGTGATGACCTTCACCGTCGTGACCGCCACGCTCCCGCCCGGCGGCAACTACCCGGCCCAATCGTACGTGACCCTGAGCGCCTCGGCCGACGCGACCCAGCACGCGATCGCGACCGGCACGACCGGCGCGGGCGCGGTCGCCATCGGGTCCCAGTACTACCAGCACTACCCGGCGACCCTCTACGACGGGGTCTTCTACTTCCTCCTCGCCATCGGCGCCTTCCTGGTCCTCCTCGCCGTCTTCTTCCACCAGAAGGTCGAGACGTGGTTCAAGCGCCAGACGAAGGACCCCAAGAACCTGGTCGTCGGGCTGATGGGCCTGACGATGCTGCTCGGTGGGTTCTTCATGCCGTTCTACCCGTGGCCCTATGTCATCTTCTTCGCCGCCGCGGTCATCCTGCTGGCCTGGAAGTTCCCGCAGCTCTCGCTCATGGTCATGGTGCTCCTGGTCGTGCCCGAGGTGGCGTACCAGTCGGGCGCGCTCGGGTTCATCTTCCTGTTCGCCATGATCCCGGTGCTGTTCGCCTCCCTCCTGGACTGGCGGTTCGGGGTCGGGGCGGTCCTCTGCCTGTTCCTCGCGCCGATCGGCCTCTCCTTCACCGTGCCGATCTTCATGGGGCTCGTCTTCTCGCTCTACCTCGGCATCGCGGTCGCGGTCGCGGGCGGCCTCCTGATCAGCCTGTTCGTCACGCTCGGGAACCTGCCGGTGCTCGGCTATCTCGTGGGACCCGGCGGAGGCTCGAGCTCGACCCTCGTCTCCGGCCACACGGCCGCGTTGCTGCCGACGCTCCCGATCGAGTACTTCTCGTTCAACAGCATCGGACAGGCGTACGGGAACCTCCTCTCCCCGAACTTCACCGTCCTCGTGAACGGCGCGGCTGGGATCGGGTCCCTCGCGATCCCGCTCATCGAGGTCGGCGCCTGGTGCCTGGCGGTCTGGATCCTGGCCCGGGCCCTCAAGGACCGGGAGTCCCAGACGCTCTCGACGCTCACGACCTCCTCGGTCGTCGGCGGCTTCGCGCTCGCGGGCGCGACCCTGGGCGCCCTCCTGGCGTTCAACTACGGGACCGGCCTCTGGATGCTGATCGTGCTGGCCTTCGTGCCGGCCACGATGACGGCGGCCACCGGCTCGATGATCCTAAAGGACCAGTTCGAGGCCTACTTCACGTCGCGGCTCGGCGGGACCAGCGTCGGCACCCGGGTCGCCGAGATGAAGGGCCTCACCAAGGTGACGTTCGAGATGGTCGGCGGGCTCCACGACGTCAAGGCCGACATCAAGGAGTCGCTCGTCATCCCGCTCATGCGCCGGGACGTCACGACCCGGTTCCGGCTCGAGCCCCCGAAGGGGATCCTCCTGTTCGGACCGCCCGGGTGCGGGAAGACGATGCTGATGAAGGCGCTCGCATCCGAGCTCGGCGTCGAGATGATCTCGATCAAGGCCTCCGACCTCATGAGCAAGTGGTACGGCGAGTCGGAGAACAAGGTCGCGGACCTGCTGCGGACCGCCCGGGAGCGGGCCCCCTGCATCCTGTTCATGGACGAGATCGACGCGGTCGCGAAGCGCCGCGATATGTACACGGCGGACGACGTCACGCCCCGCCTGCTCTCGATCCTGCTCTCCGAGATGGACGGGATCGACAAGTCGGCCGGCGTGATCGTGGTCGGCTCGACCAACAAGCCCGACCTCATCGACCCGGCGTTGATGCGTCCGGGACGGCTCGACAAGATCATCTACGTCCCGCCGCCCGACTTCAACGAGCGGATGGAGATCCTCCACGTGCACCTGCTCGGACGGCCGGTCTCCCGAGACATCAACCTCGCGGACGCGGCCAAGAAGACGGAGCGCTTCTCCGGCGCCGACCTCGCGAACGTCGTCCGGGAGGCCGCGACCATGGCCGTCCGGCGCCAGATGACGACGGGCGTCATGAGCCCGATCACGAACGACGACTTCAAGCACGTCCTGCCCCGCATCAAGCCGTCGATCTCGCTCCGGCAGATCTCGGAGTACGAGACGCAGAAGATGGACTACGAGCGGAAGATGCACCAGACCGTCCGCATGGAGCGGAAGATCGTGGTCCGCTGGGACGACGTCGGCGGACTGACGGAGATCAAGTCGGCGCTCCGCGAGTACGTCGAGCTGCCGCTCACCCGCCCCGAGCTGATGGAGAGCTACCGGATCAAGACGGGCCGGGGGATCCTCTTGTTCGGTCCGCCGGGATGCGGGAAGACGCACGTGATGCGGGCCGCCGCGAACGAGCTCAACGTCCCGATGCAGATCGTGAGCGGGCCCGAGCTCGTGAGCGCGCTCGCCGGCCAATCCGAAGCCGCGGTCCGGGACGTCCTGTACCGCGCCCGGGAGAACGCCCCCTCGATCGTCTTCTTCGACGAGGTCGACGCGCTGGCGGGGAAGGATTCGATGAAGACCCCCGAGGTCTCGCGCGCGGTGAGCCAGTTCCTGACGGAGATGGACGGCCTGCGTCCCAAGGACAAGGTCATCATCATCGCGACCACGAACCGACCCCAGACGCTCGACCCGGCCCTGCTCCGACCCGGCCGGTTCGACAAGATCTTCTACGTGCCGCCGCCCGACCTCGCCGCGCGGGAGGACATCTTCAAGATCCACTTGAAGGGCGTCCCGACCGACGGGACGATCGACGCGGCCGACCTCGCCCGGCGCACCCCGGGCTGGTCCGGCGCCGACATCGCCAACGCGGTCGACGAGGCCAAGCTCATCGCGATCCGCTCGCAGCTGGGCACGGAGTCCCGCGCCGTCGGCCTGGGGCCCGGCACCGGGTTCTTCGGGACCGACGCGGTGACGACCTCGGCCTCGGGAGCGGAGCTTCCGGCCCCCACGCTCGTGGGGATCCGGCAGACCGACCTGCTCGCGGCCGTCGCGCGCACGAAGTCGAGCATCACACCCGAAACGCTCGCCTGGGCCGAGGAGTTCATCCAGTCCTATGGCACGAGGGGGTAGCCGGGCGGTCCCGGTCGCACCCCCGACCGACGGGGTCCGGCCCGAGCGCTGAAGGCGAAATCCCATGACCGCACCTTCCCGCTCCCCGGTACCACCCCCGTTCGCTCCGTCGACCTACGCGGGCCTGGGCGCCCTCGGGGTGCTGCTCCTCATCGTCGCGATCTGGTACACGGTCTTGGAAGGGGTCCCGTACGCCGGCTACCTCCGCATCGCGCTCGCGGTGCTCGGAGGCTACCTCGCGGTGGTCGGATGGGTCCGGTATTACCAGCTCAGGGACGAGCCCCGGCGCCGCGGCCCGCTGCCGGCGAACCGACCGGTCCCGGGGCTCCCGTCGCTCGAGATCTACTCGCCCAACCAGGAGGGCCGGGAGGAGCCCCCCGAGCGGGAGCTCGCTCCCGCGCCGAGCCTTCTCCGCCGGCGGAGCCCGAAGCCGTACTCCGCGATGCTGATCGGCGGGGTGCTCGGCCTCCTTGTGCTCTCCGCTCTCTCCCCGTCCGCGTTCGTCGCGTCGGGCCACGCTACGGCCCCGACCGCGACGCCGGCCCCGGCCGCCGTTCCCCGCGGAGAGCCCGCGCACGCCGCGTCCCCCGTGTCCCCGTCGGCCGGGATCACCTGCATCGCCGGGGTCTATCCTCCCCCCTATTCCAACATCAGCGGGCTCTTCCCACCGCTCCCGGCCTATTCTCAGCAGAAACCCTGCCACGTCATCGACGACGAGGTCCACGCCACGTTCTCGTCGGACGGGGTGAGTTCCGGAGAGCGCCTCAAGGTGCCGATCCTCCTGCCGGAGGGAGGGGTCCCCGGCCAGGCCGCGACGTACGGGGACTTCTACTTCGGGATGGTCGTGGGCGGCAATGCCTCGTCGGTGGACGGACAATCGTACGCCGAGATCGTCTTCCAGCCGAGGATGGTCTTGACGACCGCCAGTTGGAACGTGAGCGTCGCGGTCTGGTCGCTCGTCCTGAACACGAGTTGCTCCAGGGTCGTGGGCATGAAGACGATCGTTGGGCTCAACTTCACGTGGAAGGGGTACTACGGGTGTGTCTGGGACGAGATCGGCAAGGGGGCCGGGGCCACGATCGAGTCGGGCGTGCCCGGTGGCCAATCCACGAACCTGACCCTCCTCGGCAACGCCACCTCCTCGACCACCCCCCTACGGCTCTGGCTCAACGATTCCACGAGCTCGAAGTACTCGATCCAGTACAACTTTACCGCGGCCGAGACCGGGACCGACACGTTCCACCCGTACTACGTCTCGGCCTGCCCGGACCTGTGTCTCTTGAACTGGTCGATGCCGTTCGGCCTCGGCGTCGGGGTCGACCTCTGCGACGTGGTGGGCATCCATGCCTGCTTCTCCTACAACGCGACCCAGCAGGCCGGCGACCCGCCGTTCACGGTCGGGAGCCCCGAGTACTGGACCGGCACCGCGTTGAGCATGAACTACACGGGCGATTACCGGTACTTCTCACCGGAATCGGTGACCGGTGCGTGCAGTGCGCTCGGCAGCATCCCCGCGTGCGAGCCGGCCGCCCAGGCCGGTGCGTATCCATTCTTCTCCTTCAACGGGACGGAGCTCAACTTCGGCACGGACTGGCCCTGGACCACCCAGGACTGGGGCGGCGCGGTCTACGAGTTCAACGGGGCCGCGACCGCGAACGATTACACGCCGCTCTTCCTCGACCGTTTCGCGAACGACAGTCACGCCGGCTACCTCGCGCCCGGAACGGTCCTGAACGTCACGGTGCGGGTGCAGGACCTGGGAACCGTGAACTTCGTCAACCTCTCGTACACGGTCCCGGGGGGCGCGTTCACGAACTCCACCATGACCCGGATCTCCGGCACGGCCTCGAACGGGATCTACAACGGGACCGTCCCGGCCACCGGCGGTAACGGTGTGATCACCTTCCGGGTCTACGCGACGAACAACGCCAGTGCGGTCCTCGCCCTCCCCGCGTTCGCGAGCCCGCCGGCTTCGGTCTTCCGGGGCACGGTCCCGACGTTCCACATCACCGCAGACACGGTCCCGCTCGCGTGCGGCGGCGTCTCCGTGAACGGCAGTGCCTACCGGCCGAATGGCACGGTCTTCTCGCTCGAAGCGGGGACGTACGCAGGCCGCGCGAACGGGTGCTATTCCTACCAGTTCGTCGGGTGGCAGACCACGGGCGGCGTCTCGGTCTCGGGGTCGGGGACCGCGGTCGCTGTCACGCTCGCGGGGAACGGGACCCTCACGGCCGTTTGGCAGTACGTGCGGCCGATCGACTCGGTCTCGCTCGCCTGGAACCCCTCCACGTGCGGGGAGATCTTCCTGAACGGCACCCCGTACCCGGCGCCCGGTCCGGACGTCGTGGCGCTGCTCGACAACGGGACGTACGCCCTGAGCTCGGAGGCCTGTGGCGGCGACTCGTTCGGGGGTTGGACCGTCTCGAGCGGGGCCGCGCTCGCGATCCTCGGAGGGCAGATCACGCCCCACGGGAACGGCACGCTCACCGCGAACTTCGTTCCGACCTCGACCTCGGCCCCGATCACGATCCTCACCTCGCCCACGTCGTGCGGCGGCGTCCTGCTCCGCGACGTCGGCTACGTCGACAACGAGACGCTCAGCCTCGCCGCCGGGACGTATCCGATCGCGCCGGACCCGTGCGCGGGGTACGGCTGGGCCGGGGCCGTGACGACCACGGGCGGGCTCTCGGTCGCGGGCGGTCAGCTCACCGTCTCGGGCGGAGGGACGGTCGAATTCCCGTACTACAAGCTGACGCTCGTCACGATCCTCACCTACCCGTCGGCGTGCGGCGGGATCCTCTGGGACGGCGTGGCCGAGACCGAAGGGGCGGTGTTGAACGTCTCGAACCACACGGATCACTCCATCGCCGCCGACCCGTGTGTCGGCTCGTACCTCATCGGCTTCCTCGTCACCGGCAACCTGACATTGCTCGGCTCGGTCGTGTCGGTGAACGGACCCGGCAGCCTGGAGGCGGTGTACCGTCTGGGGACGCCCCAGTACTTCGTCGGCTTCATCACCGCCCCTTCCGGCTGCGGCAGCGTCGTCTTCAACGGGACGCCGTACATCGACGCCCAGTACGTCGACGTGGCGCCCAACACGGTCGTCCGGATCGGCACCGTGGCCTGTACGGGCTACGGGTTCGTCCAGTGGGTCGTGAACGGCGGGATCCAGATCTGGGGCGGGAAGGCGTATGTGAACCAGAGCGGGTCGATCGAGGCGATCTTCCATCCGCTCGTCAGCATCCTCGTGCAGACCTCCCCGACCGGGTGCGGCGCGGTCAACCTCTCGGGCACGCTGTACCCGAACGGGGGAACGGCGCTGCTCCCCCAGAACGCGGTCTATTCCATCGTCGCGGTCCCGTGCCTCTTCAACAGCCTCTCCGGCTGGGTGACGAGCACGGGCGCGACGATCGCGAACGGGACCGTGACGCTCGTCTCGGCGGCGATCATCACGGCCGAGTTCGTGCCCGCCCACTACACGGTCGGGCTCTTCGTCAACGCCGACGCGTGCGGCGACGTGGTGCTCTCGAACGTGCCGTACGCCAACAACTCGACGGTCTCCCTCCTCGCGGGGCCGTACCCGATCGCGTCGGACCTCTGTGCTGGGTACACGCTCTCGAACTGGGTCACCACCGGCGCCCTCTCGGTGAACTCCTCCGGCCTCATCGTCAACGGCTCAGGGACCCTCACCGAGGTCGGCGCCGCGGTCCCGCCGAGCCTCGCGATCACCTCGCCCCCGACGGCCGCCTCCGGCGCCTCCGTGCTGTTCACCGCGGTAGTCAAGGTCCCGGTCCCGCCGTACGACTACAACTATACCTGGAACTTCGGGGACGGAACGAGCGTGACGACCTCGGCGGGCTTCGCGAGCCACACCTACGCCAACCCCGGTACCTACACCGTCCATCTGACGGTGGTCGACCCGCTCCACCGGACCGCGAACTCATCGGTCCTGGTGGACGTGATCCCGCCCCCGTCCGGCCTTTCGTTCGGCCTCTCCTCGACCGCCCTCCTGGTGCTGGTCGGCGTCGTGGTGCTGGTCGCCGCCGCGGTGGCCGGTGTGTTCTGGATGTCGCGGCGACGGCGCCAAGAGAGCGAGGACCGGGAGGCGGCCGCACCCGAACCCACGGACGACTACGACGCGGTGGAGTACGGCCGCAGCGGTGGCGGAGGCGCCCGATGAACCGCGTGGGAAGCCGTGGAGCCCGGACCCCCCGATGGGGCGGGATCGTCCTTGCCGTGGCCGTCGTGGCCCTGATGCTCTTGGTCGTGCCGGGCTCCGAGCTCGGGTCGACGTCCCACTCCCCGACCTCCCGGGCCGCACCGCTCGCGTTGCCCGTCCTCGCCTCCACCCTGGCCACTTCCTCGCTGCCCCACCGGGGCCTTCTGCCCCCGACGGTCCCCGGCGCTCCGACCCCGATCGTTCGCTTCCCGACCGCCCTCGTGCCCGGGCTTCCCCCGCTCGTAGGGGCGGGCCTCGGCGGCCGCTCGTTCTCCCCCCTCGCCATCGACCCGGCGAACCCCGAGCTCGACAACTACTCGTCGACGACGTCGCTCGCCGCCCCGGGACCCGGTCCCAACCACGTCGTGGTCGGCGCGACGGATTCGACGGACGCCCTCGTCGGGGACCACTACTTCTGGACCCACGGGTTCGATGCCGTGTTCCAGTCGAGCGACGCCGGGTCGATCTGGTCCTCCTCCTACCTCGGGCAGAACCTGAGCTGGGCCAATCCTTCCAGCACTACGTACGGGGACCTCGAGTTCGGGGAGCCCTCCCTCGCCGCGGGAAACGGGACCGTCCTCTACGCGGCGATCTACGCCCAAGCGTGTGCGGTGTACGCGGTGCCCCCCTGCAACAACACCGTCCAGTACTACAGCGCGCCCGGCGGGATCTCGGTGGCCCGTTCGACCAATTCGGGGACGACCTGGGGGGCGCCCGTGCCGGTCAACGCGCTCCCGTGGTGGACCCTCGACTCGTTCACGTGCAATGGGACGGGTTATGAGTATTACATCCCGGGAAACGAGTCGGACAAGCCGTCCGTCGCCTACAGTGCCGCGTCGAACGTCGCGCTGGTCGCGTGGGACGTTCTCCACGACGCGTATGTTCCCGTCTGCTCCGGCACCACTCTATTGGGGTTCGAATTGATCGCGGTGACCCTCATCACCGAGGCTGCGGTCTCCCTCAACGGCGGGGCCACCTGGAGCGCCCCACGGGTCATTGACGACTTCGCGGCCGGCCTCCCCACCGTCTCGATCGGGCCCCCTCCGACCGACAAGCTCTTCGTCGCGTTCTCTGACTTTGCGAACGGCACGTCGGCGGGCACGTACTCCATCGGACTCGCTTCCTCCTCGAACAACGGGTCGACCTGGTCCAACCCGGCCGACATCGGCCCCCCGACCCTCGTTAGCCCGGTTAACGCCTCCGCGATCAACTTCCCGACTGCGCTGACGGACGCCGTGATCGCCTCCGACAACTTCACCTCGTCCCCCTACTCGGGCTCGGTCTACGTCGTCTGGGACGAGAACCGCTCGGCGGGCGGAGGGATCCCCTCCGTCGCGCTCGTTCGCTCGGCCAACGGCGGGGCGAGCTGGTCGAGCGAGATCTACCCCGCCGCCGGGACGGCCCGAGTGCAGTATCTCGAGCCTACGGTGGCCGTCGGCCCGAACGGGGCGGTCTGGATCACCGAGTACGCCCAGGACCGCACGACGCACGCCTACCAGCTCTACGGGGAGTACTCGACCGACGGCGGGAACACCTGGACGCAGCCCTTCGCGATCTCCGACACCCCCGGCGCTCCGGGCTTCAGCACCACGTCCCTGGGGACGTGGACCGGCGCCGCGGTGACGAGCGCCGGCCTCTTCGCGGCCTGGACCGACTGCCGCTGGAGCGGGTGCGCGGCGGCGGGGGAGACGGCCGTCTACACGGCCCGCGCGGAGGCCGTGCGGGTGACCGCGACGGTCCCTGGGATCAATGTCACGGTCGTCTCGGCGGGGGCCAACGTAAGCGGCCCGGCACCGTTCGCGACCGCATGGGATTTCGGGAGTCCCGCGCGAGTGACGGTCTCGCCCTGGACCACCGAGGGCAATACCACCCAGTTCATCGCCCAGTTCCACAACTTCACCGGCATCGTCAACGCCAGTGTGAACCCGGTCGCGTTCGATTACAGCGGCGGGACCACGGTCGAAGCGAACTACCAGCAGGCGCCCGCCGGCTGGATCACCGGAACGGTCGCTCCGGCCTCGGCGAACCCGATCGTCACCGTCGGCGGCGCGCTGGCCACCTTGAGCCCGTTCAACGCGACCGCCCTCTCGTTCAACGTCACCGAGGAGGCCGGCGGGATCTACACGGTCCAAGGGAGCGCGTCCGGCTACGTCACCACCTCGAAGATCGTCCCCTCCACGGCGTTCACGGCCTCCGTCGTCCACCTTACGCTTTCCCGCGCCGACGGGTGGATCCGGGGCCGTCTCACTCCCGCCACGGCAACCCTGACGGTGGACAACGTACCGGTGACGACCGTGGCCCCCTCGACCGGGCTCTTCAACGTCACCCTCCCCTGGGGCACGTACTGGGTGAACGCGTCCGGCGCGGGGCTCACCTCCTACTCCCAGGTCGTCACCGTCTCGGTCGGCTCGTCCGTCGTGCTCAACATCGGGCTCGCCGGAAGCTGGATCTCGGGTACGGTCGCCCCGGGCAACGCGACCGTCAAGGTCGACGGTACGCCCGCCACGGTCACGAACGGGAAGTTCAACGTCTCCGTGCTCGGGGGCGCGCACACGGTCACCGCCTCGCTCTCCAACTACGCGGGATACCACACCGTCGTCTCCGTCACGCCGGGTCGCGGGGAGGTCCTCGCGATCTCGCTCACGGACCTGGGCTGGATCCGGGGCACGGTGTCGCCCGTCACGGCATCGGTCGCGATCTCGGGCGTGGAGGTCCCCGTCATCGGGGGCGCGTTCAACGTCTCCGTCCGGGGGAACGCGACCTACAACGTCACGGTCACCTCGTCCGGCTACCACGCCGGCTACGCGGAGGTCACGGTCTCGCCCGCGAACGGGAGCTTCGCCAACTTCTCCCTGGTCGCTATCCCGCCGAAGTGCACGAGCTCCTGCGGACCGGGCGGGGGCGGAGGCAGCCTCAACTTGGGCAGCTCCGTGGGCGCGTTCTCCCTGCTCGACGTGGTGGTCGCCGCCTTGGTCCTCCTGGGCGGGGCCGCCCTCGGGGCGTTCCTGATCCTTCGGCGGCCCTCGGGACCCCCGCCCGAGACCGAAGAGGCCGAGGCGGCCCCGGCGCGCGCCGTGACCACCGAGCCCGAGGAGGGTCCCGACGACATGATATACGGCGAGGACCGCTCGGCCCCCGAACCGTGGTCGGAGGGCGAGGATCCGTCCCAGGGCCTCCAGCCCCCCCGCTAGGTCCGGTGGAACCGATGGCCCGCGTCACCTTCCTACGACCCCTCCCCGTCGCCGTCGGCGCGCGGACGAAGGGGACCACGGTGCTCGGGGTCGCGGTCGTTCTCGCCCTCCTCCTCGTCGCCTCGCTCTTGGGAGGGGCCACGCCGGCGTCGCCCTCCTCCGCCCGCTCCGCCCTCTCCGGACCCCCGACGGTCGCCACCGGGCTCGGTCCCTCTCCGGCCGTCCGGGCGACGCCCGCCACGTCCGGATGCTCGGCCCTCGCGGCCGACTGGGCCGCCCGGAACGCCCCGGTCCCCGCTCCCGCCGTCTCGCCGTCCCTCCAGTCTCCCTGTGTGCTCTCCCACGACGAGCCGGGCCTCTACCTCATCTCGAACGCCTCCGGCTCGGCCGCGCAGCTGGAGTTCACGATCACGCTGCCGCCGAACGGGACGATCCCGGGAAGCGCCTACGACTCGTTCTGGGTCGGGATGTGGGTCGGCGGCGTCCCGTGTTCCTACGGGGGCGAATCGTACCTCCGGGTCGAGCTCCTCCCGCCCTACGCCTCCCAGGACGGCGTGAACGGGAGCCCGTTCTGGACCGTGCGGGCCCCGGTCTGGGACCTCGTCCCCGCCGGCTCGTGTGACGAGCAATGCTCGAACGACACCGCCTTCTTCACCCTCACCGGCCGCAGCTACTGCGAGGACGACGCCGTGCTCACCGGCATCGGGGCGCTCAACGCATCGGGGGCCGGGACGTTCGCGCCGAGCGACACGCTCACGCTCTCCTTTTCAGGGGTCGCGGGCGGACCCGCCCCGCTCGCGGTCTTCCTCAACGACACCACGGACGCGGCCCGCGACCTCGCCTGGAACTACTCGGGAGCGAAGACGTTCGTGAACGGCGTGTTCGTCAACGCGACCGTCTCGGGCGACTCGATCACCCCGCTCTACGAGAACGCGTCGCTCACGGACACCGGTTGGACGGACGGTCTCGGGATCGGCTTCGGCTCGGAGGACTGCCCGCTCCCCACGGCCGGCCCGTCCTTCCCTTCCGCGTGCAACTCGTACAGCGGGGCGCTCTCGAACGTCGCCCCCTCGCCGCAGGTCGTGCACGTCGCGTCGTGGAACCGGATCTCGCACGGGTACACCAACCTCTACCCCTACGTCGAGACGGCGTCGAGCTCCGGCGCCTGCTCCGGCGGCGCGGGCGTGGCGCCGTGCTCGGACTTCACTTCCTACGGCGGCTCCGGCTCCTACCCGACGTTCGCGGTCACGGCGGAGGGCGGCGGGGCCTGGTTCTCGGTGGGAGCGGCGCGGGGCTCGGACGTCGCTACGTTCGGAGGGCTCGCGAACGAGTTCCCCGCGAACGGCACCCCGTCCGGTCTCGAGGACCCGACGACGGTCTCCGACCTCCGCACGACGGTCACCTCGTCGACGGTCACGATCACGAGCCGGGTGACGGACCCGAACGGGGTCCGGAACGTCTACGTCACGGCGTGGTGGTGCGGGCAGAACACCACCCGGGTGGTCAACACGACCCAGGCCGCCCTCGTCCTCGTGCCGCCCAACTCGTTCCTGGACGGCAACTACACTGACATCTTCCCGACCAACTCGTGGCGGGGCAACTTCAATTACTGGGTCGATGCGACCTCGACCACGGGCCTCGCGACCGCGCCCGCGTACGGCAACGTCACCCTCACGAGCGGTACCGGGAACTGCGGGACGACGGCCCCGCCCCCGCCCACCCTCGTCGCCTCGTCGATCCAGCCTACGGGCGGCGGCTACGCGCTGAACTGGACCGAACTCGCCGGGCAGGGGGTCACGCACTACGCCGTCCTCGCCGCGCCGGCCGGCGGTGGCGGGACCTCCACCTTCCCCGTCGGGAACGTGACGAGCACCCGGATCGGGGGCCTCCTCGGGAACGTCAGCTACGACGTCCAGGTGATCGCCTTCAACGCGGCGGGCCTGAGCTCCTCCTCGAGCTCGGCCGTGGCCTTGGCCACCCTGTACCCGCTCCTCGCGCTCCCACCCCAGGACGTGGTCGTGGGGACCTGGGTGAACGCGACGCAAGTCGGGATCACGGCCAACGTCACCGGCGGCCTCCCTCCGTTCCAGATGGTCTTCTCCTTCGGCGACGGCACGTCGACCACCGTCTTCACGACCAGCGGCGACGCGAGCGTCATCCACCTCTACTCCGACAACTACTCCGGGGTCGCCCGGGTCGTCATCCAGACGACGGATTCGGCCGGGGACGCTACGGTCGCGCCCCTCCTGTTCTTCCCGGTCCAGGCGACCCCGCTCGGGACGCCCGCGACCCTCTCGGTCGGCGACGGGTTCGCCCACTTCGCATGGACCGCCCCGCCGTCGCCCACCCCGATCCTGTCGTACACGACCTACTGGACGACCAACGCGAGCCTCGCTCCCTTCCTCGCGGAGGCTTGGCCCTCCAACGTCTCCGTCCCCCAGGTCCACGTCGTCACGGTCGCCTCGATCGTGACGCAGTGGAACCTTCCGCTCCCCGCCGGCACGCTCGTCTACGGCCAGGTCGTGGCCACCAACAAGTACGGGGACGGCCTCCTCCCCGCCCAAGCGACCCTGGGCGCGGAGCCGTACCTGGAAGCGGTCGTGGCGGACTTTACGGGGGGCCCGCTCACGGGCGCGCTCTTGGGGAGCGCGCCGTTCACGGACTCGTTCAGCGCGACGTTCACCACCGGGACCGGGAACGTGCTCGAGAACGCGACGTACCACTTCAGCGACGGCACGCTCGCCTACGCCGCCCTCTCGGGGACCGACGGGACGTACTTCGCGAACGCCTCCCACACGTTCGTGAGCCCCGGGGCGAAGACGGTCTACCTGTACGCGACCGATTCCCTCTCCGAGCTCCTCCTCCTCACGCTCGACGTCGCGGTCACGCCCGGCCCGGACCCGGTCGTCTCGGTGACGGTCGCGCCCACCCCGGTCTTCGTGAACACGACCGTCGGGTTCACCGCGAGCGTCTCCGGAGGATCGGGCCACTACGCCGAGAACTGGAGCTACGGGGACGGCGGGACCGGGACCGGCCTCGCGGTCACGTACAGCTACCCGAACGCGACGACGTACCTCGCGGAGCTCGTCGTGACCGACACCCTGTGGGGCGGGGTGACGACCGTGACGGTCCCGGTCGCCGTCCTGCCGATCCCCACGGTCCAGATCGCGGCGACGGCCTCCTCGGCGTTCGGGACGTACCGCCTGAGCGCGGTCGTCCTCGGGGGGTACGGGAACTTCTCGTACACCTGGCTGTTCGACGACGGCACCCAGGGCAACGGGGCGTCGGTGACGCACGCGTTCAAGGTCGGGAGCTATCTCGTCACCCTCGAGGCGAAGGACGACTTCGGTCACGCGGCGACGGCGACGGTCGCGATCGTGGTCGGGTACAACACGACGGGCACCGGCAGCGGTACCACCGGCTACGCGCCGATCGTCGTCTACGGGCTCCTCGCGGCCCTGCTCGGGGTCGCGTTCCTCGCGGCGATCTTCGCCGCACGGAGCCGGCGGCCGCCCACGGAACCGGCCGAGGACGATTCGACCGGTCTCGCGCCGCTCGAGCCGGTCGCCTACGTCGAAGAAGAGCCCGCCAAGGGTCCCCGCTCGTAGCGTCCCGGTGCCGAGGCTCGTCGGGGCCCTAGCGGCGGACGGGCCGTCGCGGCGGGAACGAACGCGGTTCGGCGGGCGGGAGCGCGCCGAGCGGCTCGAGCCCGCCGGGGACCGACGGCTCGTCGACCGCGCGCGCGAGCTCGGAGAGGATCTCGAAGACCCGGACGGCGTCCGGCACGCGGACGACGAACAACGTGTCGGTGTAGACGCTCACGATCTCGACGCAGTTGATCCCCGCCCGCCCGATCGCCTCCGCGAGGAACCCCAGGACGCGCGGCGTCGCCATGACCTCCTCCGGGCTGCGGATGCTGACGACGGAGAGCCGACGCTGGACGTTCAGGATCGACGTGCGGGGGATCGTCAGGAGCACGCTCGCCAGCGTCTCCTCCCCGCAGAGGAGGGTCGCCGCGCCGGAGCCCTGGAACAGCTGGACGAGCCGGTCGCGCTTCGTCCCGATCTCGCCGCTGGTCACGACCGTCCGCTCCGGGAACGGGAAGTCCCCGCGGACGGAGATCACCGCGACGTGCGTGCGGATCTCGATGTGGCTCGACCGCAGCACGCTCCGCAGCATCTCGTCCTGCGTCGGGTCGTCCGGCTGCTGCCGCCGGTACCGCCGGCACGCGATCTCGATCGCCTCCTGGCTGGGGAGCCCGGTCTCGGCCCGGATCCGCCGCGCGAGGGCCGTGAAGTTCACGATGTCGTACCGCAGGCAGTCGCGGATCGACGGGCGGCCCTCGATGTACCGTCGGGTCTCGTCGGCGACGCTCTCGCGCCGCTCCTCGGGCCCGTGCGGGAGCCGGGGGTCCCTCGCCCCCGTTCGCCCGCGTTCGGTGCGGCCGGTCACGGGGTCGCCAGCGAGCGGACCAACTTAGCGTCTCCATGGGTCCGAAGGGCCCCCCGGAGGGGGGAGGGGCGCCCTCGGGTCGACAGGACGGAGACCTCCCGTCGGCTGGGAGACAGGCCCGGAGAGGGCGTACGGCGCGGGGAGGGGCCCCCGGGGCCCCCGTCGACCGTGTGAGGGGTCCCTTCCCTCGAGGAGGAACGAGATTTCGGTCGCGGAAGGGGTCCCGACCGTCGGACGGGCCGAGGGCCCAAAGCGTCCCGGAAGGTCGCACGCGAAGCCGCTTTAAGGGGGTCCTCTAGTGGCTCGTGATATGTTCCCGCACGGGGGCCGGTCCGGCGGTATTTTCCGGGGGTCTCGGTTAGTGACAAGCGTGATGGTTCTGGTCGCGGTGGTCACCGTGCTCGGTCTCGTGGCCCCCTCGCTCATGGGGGCTCCGGCGGCGGGGGCCGGGGCGGGCGCTCGCTCGACCTCCCTCCATGCCGCCGGGGCGGCGCCGGCCGTCAGCGGGACGCCTCCGTACATCGAGTACTTCGACCTCTCCCCGGCGGAATTCAACCTGGGAGGCTACGACTACATCGAATCGGGCGCCTTCACCTACGACATCGGCTCGGCCGGGTTCTCGTATGCCGGCCTCCCGCCGGGATGCACGAACACCGGCTCGACGTTCTTCTTCTGCCAGCCCACGGCGGCCGGCACCTACAACATCACGCTCACCGTCACGGACAGCCTGACCAGCCTAACCTCCACTTCCCAGCGCACGATGATCGTCATCCCGGTCCTGAACGGGACCTTCTTCACTGTCAACCCGTCCGTGATCCCGAACTTGGACTACGCGAACGCCGCGTGCTACGCGTACGACTCGGCGCCGTTCTACCAGAACTTCTGCGCCCCGGAAGCCGAGACCCCGACGCTCCTTCCGCTCGGCAACGGCGCGCTCGGCCTCTCGAGCGAGCTCTACACCAACTCGACCGCCAGCACGTGCCCGGGGGCCTCCCTGGTCGCGAAGGGGCAGGTCGGCTTCTCGGTCTCGACCAACAACGGGACGAGCTTCGGACCGGCGGCCCTGATCGCCAACGACACCTCGTGCGCGTACTGGAACTCGATCGAGCCCTCGTTCGCGGTCAGCGGACCGAATGTCTACGGCGCGTTCATCGAGGAGAACTTCTCCAACACCTCGGTCAATTACGGGAACCGGGCCGGGGACGCCCTCGCCTTCGTGAACTCCTCGAACAACGGCACCAACTTCTCCGCCGTCCAGACGATCGACCCCTCCGGCAACCTCGCCCGCCCGGAAATGGCGGCCCTCGGGTCCTCGATCTACATCGTCTACGAGAACATCTCGAACTCGACCTCTCCGATCGGCGGCGGTGTCCTGCCGATCTCCCTTGAGCTCATCGCGTCGACCAACGGCGGCCTCACCTGGTCCTCCCCGGTGACCCTCCCCGGGCTCGGGGCGAGCCAGGGGTACAACGCGATGTCCCCGTCCATCGCCGTGAGCGCGAGCGGGACGGTCGCGGTCGCCTACGCGACCGACCGGACGTGCACGTACCTGAACCTTACCGGGTGCGGAACCTGGTCCGACTCGATCGTGGTGACGACCTCGACCGACCACGGAGCGACCTGGGGTACCCCGTCCGTGGTGGCGAGCGGCGCCGGAGAGTCGACCTGCTATACGGGCGGATGCCTGCCCTTTTTCTTCGAGTCGACGCCCCAAACGGCGATCGCGTTCGACCCCACGGGGAGCGACCTCTACGTGGCGTACGTCGCCACTTACGACCAAGGGCTCGGCGCGAACGCCCTGAACTATAACCATACGGGGGTCTTTGCCGCGGTCTCGTCGAACGGCGGCACGTCGTGGACACCGGACGCGGTCGTGGCGCCGGTGGGCGCGACGGCCGTCCGGTCCTTCAACCCCGGCCTCGGCGTGTCGTCACAGGGCGTGTTCCTCACGTACCTCCAGGCGAACGAGTCCTCCGGCTACTTCGGGCTCGCCAACTCCCTTTCCCAGTGGATAGTGACCGGTGCGGCCGGCCCGACCCTCACGTGGAACGAGCCGACCATCATCGACGTCCAATCGTTCTCCGCCACCGGCGGGAGCGTGAACACCACCCGCACGTCCTTCTCGGGATACTCCTCCAGCGTGGCGTTCAACCCGGCGGGAAACCCCTGGGTCGCGTTCGCCCTACCCGGTTCCCCCACCACCACCGTATCCTCCTCGCCCACGTACTACTACGTCAACTCGACGTTCCCGACGTCGCTCGCGGTGGCCTCGCTCGCGATCGCCGGTGCGGCCAACACGGTCGTGGTCAACTTCACCGCGCTCGGACTGCCCGCCGGCACCCCGTGGATCTTCTACATCAACGGTGTCAGCTACCCGCTTACCGACCCCTCGGTCATCCTCATGAACATCCCTCTCGGCGCGACGATGCTGGTGGGAGCCTACTACAACCCGACCGGGGAGTGGACGATCGTCCAGACGTACTTCAACGCGACGACCACGAGCTTCTACTACAACCAGACCTACACGTTCTCGTTCTCCGTCTGGGTGGGGATGGAGTTCAACTTCTTCCCCGGCAACCTCGGGTACTGGTGGTTGAACGGCGACTTCGAGCTCAATGTCGATGTCGTGTCCGTGCCGAACTACCAGTTCATCGACGCCTACTGGGACGTCTATGAGTACTTCATCTGCACGCCCGTGTGCCACCTGACCATCGAGAACGAGGTCTTCTACGATACCTCGCTTGGGTTCAGTTACCAGGACTGCATCGGGTACCTCTGCAACTGGACGAGCCCGTGGTACTTCCCTCTCGGCGCCGTCATCACGCTCGCGATCCAGGACTACGAGTTTGCGGGCCTGCCCGCGGTGTACGTCACCGGTACCGGGGTGGGCTCCTACACGGGGCCCATCGGCGAGACCCTCGTCTGCGGCTACTACATCGGCAATTACTGCGAGTACTACTACTACGTCCTCGGGTCGGGCGAGATCGCCACGAACGGACCGATCCAGGAGACGATCTGGCTCGGCGATGCTCCGGAGGACCTGGCCTCGAACGTGACGTTCGCGTCCACGGGTCTGCCTTCGGGCTCGACGTTCCACGCCACCTTCAACGGCTCGGTATTGAGCGGGACCCCCGCCTCACCGTCCGTCGTGACCGATGTGGCACCGGGAGCCTACACCGTCTCGAACGTCTGGGCGACCAACGCCACGGCGCCGGGTTGGGAGTACTTCGGTGCGCCGGTGGGACCGAATCCCTTCGTCCCGCCCCTCGACACGAGCGTCACGCTCGCCTTCGACGCGTCCGTGAACGTCTCCGCGCCGGCCGGGGTCGTCACGTTCCACGCGCCGGCCATCGCCGCGGGGACCACCTGGTCGCTCACGTTCAACGGTACGACCTACACGTCGCACACCCCGTGGATCAACCTCACGACACGGCCCGGCACGTTCGCCTGGTCGGCCGGGAACGCCGTGGCCCCGAGCGGGACCGCGGGCTACGTACCGACGACCCGTTCCGGCAACGTGTCCGTCCTCCCGGGCTCCACCTACACGATCGGCTACACTCCGGCCTACGAAGTGCTCGTCGCCGCCTCCGCCGGCGGGCTCGTGAGCGTGAACCACGGCTCGCTGCAGTCCTCGGAGAAGCAGTTCTGGGCGGCGGGAACGCAGCTCACGCTGTCCGAGACCCCCTCTTCCGGCTACGCCTTCGCCGGCTGGACCGGTACCGGCGCCGGGTCGTACAACGGGACCTCCTCCTCGGAGCCGATCACGGTCTCCGGCCCGATCGTGGAGACCGCGAGCTACCTGCCGCTCCCGGGCGCCCGCTTCAACCTCACGTTCGTGGAGAGCGGCGTCCCCACGGGAGCCTGGTGGACGGTCGACCTCAACGGGATCGGATACTCCTCTGACGTTCCGAGCATGACCGTGTCCGGGCTCAACTCCTGGACCTCGGGCATCCAGGGACACTACAACCTGACGGTGCCGACCGCGTACGCCAACGGGACGAGTCTGACCCGCTACGTGCCGGTGCTGTACCCGGGCGTGGTGGGCGCGAACGGCACGCTGACCGCTCCCGTCGATGTCGTCTACGTCCCTGAGGAACAGGTCAGCCTGACGCTGACCGGAGAGGGGACTGTCTCGTCGACCTACAACAAGGCCCCGACCGGAACCTCGGTCTGGGCGGTCCAGGGTTCTTCCGTCGAGATCACGGCCACCGCCTATCCCGGCTGGGCCTTCTCGGGATGGCAGGGGACCGGGAGCGGCTCCTACACGGGACCGAACGCTACCTACGACGTCACCGCCAACGGACCGATCGGCGAGGTGGCCCTGTTCACCCAGGTGGTCGTCGCGCCGACGCTGACGTACACGGTCACGTTCTCGCTGAGCACGCCCCTCGCCGCCGGCACGAGCTGGGGCGTGACGCTGGGCGGGGTCGGCTACTCGACAACCGCCTCGACCCTCGTCATCTCGGACGTCACCGCCACCACCTACGCGATGCAGGTCAACACCGCGACGGCCCCGAGCGGGCTCGTCCAGTACCGGTCCACCTCCTCGGACCCGGTCGCCCTGACCGTGAAGAGCAACACGACGCTCACGGTCGGGTACGACCCGTACTACTTCGTGGGGGTCTCGGCCTCCGTCGGAGGAACCGTGAGCCCGGGATCCGAATGGTATGCGTCCGGCAGCGTCCTCTACCTGGTCGCCACCGCGAACGCCTCGGACTCGTTCGCTTCGTGGGTGGGCAGCGGAACCGGTAGCTACACCGGCAGCAACGCGACTGCCTCGGTCATCGTCACGGGTCCCATCACCGAGGTCGCCACCTTCCACTCGAGCATCGTCGGGGCGGCGGCGGCGTCGATCTGGTCGAACCCCGCCACCTGGATCGGGTTGGGGGTAGCCGCCCTCGTCGTGGGGATCGCGGTCGGAGCCGTGGTCACCTGGCTCGGGAACCGGGGCGCTCCGACCGGCTCGCGGCCGCAGGGCAACCTCCGTGCGACCAGCCCACCGCCCAAGGGAGGGTCGCCGTGATCGTCCGCTCGCACCGCCCCCATTGGGCACGATGGCTCGCCGTCGTCGCGCTTGCCGGTGTGTTCGCCCTTGGCCCCATGGGGAGCGGAGTGACGGCCACCCACGCAGCCGGGTCGGGGATCAGCTCCACGCCCGTCCTCGCGGCCGCCGCGTCCGCCCTCCCGCTCGCACATCCGCCGGCGGCGCAGCCGATCGGCATCCCGAACGGAACCCAGTCGGTCTCGAGCGGTCCCGGCACGTTCTACAACGCGACCCCGCTGCCCAATCCCTCCCTCGCGAATGCCACCTGCATCGCGGGGAGTTGCTACAACGTCTCCAACGACGTCACGCTGAACACCACCCGTACGGGCCTGCTCGCCGTCGCGTACACCTCGTTGACGGACCGGAGCCCGTGTGCCACGCTCCGACCGTACAGTGTCTCCAACATTGCCTTCTTGACCTCCGCCGACGGGGGCCAGACCTGGTCGCCCATCCAGTACCTCGGTAACTCGCAATGCTCGGCCCGGGGCGCGGGATATCCGGACGCATGGGAGCCCTCGCTCACGTCGCTCGGAAACGGCACGCTCGTCCTCGTCTACGTGGAGTACAATCTCACCGCGGGGGCGCTCCCCCCGCTGACGCCGTACTCCTGGCCCCCGGTCGAGTCCCGGCTCGTCCTGACCGAGAGCTACGACAACGGCACGGCTTGGACGCCCACCGAGGTGCTCAACATCTCGAACCCGGCGTCGGCGCCGCCCGGGCTCCAGTTCACCCCCGCCCACCCGTCCGTCACGGCGATCGGCAACACGATCTACCTCACCTGGATGTCGCTCACCACGTTCGATTCCGCCGGTTCGATCGGTTATCTGACCTCCTCCACCGGAGGCGCGACGTGGAGCCCGACCATCCCGATCAGCACCGGATATGGGGCGTTCGACTCGATCAATCCCCAGATCATGGTCGACCCCGCCGGGGAGGTCTTCATCGCCTACGTCAGCAACATCAGCTACAATTATTTCTTCTGCGGCGATGACGGCTGCAACTACTACGGGAACGGAGTCTACACCGGGAACGTCTGGCTCGCGGCCTCGACATCGAACGGGACGCTCTTCTCCTACACCGAGGTCGCCTACCAGATCGCCCTCGACTCGCCGGCGTGGGCCCCCGCCGTGAACCCGACTTCGTTCGGACCGTTCCAGACCCCAATCCCCCAGCTGGCCTACTACGCACCCAACGACACCCTGTACCTCGCGTTCACCGGGGGACGCATCGCGGGCGGATCGTCCAATTGCTTCTATTCCACCGACCAGTGCGAGGTGGGCGGACTGTACTTCTACACGTCGTTCGACAACGGCTCGAGCTTCACGCCCGGCAACATCCGGACCACTGTATTCGACCCGGATTACGTCAGCCCGTGGACCTCCGCCGCCAACGCGACGGACTCGGTCACCAGCCTCGCCATGGCGGTCGAACCGTCCGGCCAGGTCGACCTCGAGGCGGGCTTCTACAACGGCAACGCGTGCGTCGGGACGACGTGCGGGGCCGAGACCGAGGTCGTCTTCTCGACCTCGGACAACGGCACGACCTTCACGATCCCCGCCAACGTGGTCTCGAACGCGTACACGCCCGACGCCTACGGGTGGAACGGCGCGACCGGCGCGGTCGCCGTGGAGATGGGCCAGCCCCAGTTCTACTGGGTCTCGGACAGCTGCCCCGCCTGGAGCGCCACTCCGTGCGGCCCGTATCCCTTCTCGGCGGGGCCCGTGGCCCAGATCGAGGTCTCCTCGCTCTACACCGGGGCGGGTACGACCCTCTCGTTCAGCACGACCGCGTTGCCGTCCGACGTGAACTGGACCATCTCGGTGATGGGGAACGTGCGCAGCGGCAACGGCACCACGACGCTCTCGGTCAGCGGTGTCCCCACCGGGGAACCGGTATTCTACTCGATCCCGAACGTGAACCTCACGGCCGCCCACTACATCACCCAGGTCTCGATCACGACCCCCAACTCGCCGGTAACGCTCTCCGGGCCCACCACCGTGACGGCCCGCTTCCTCGAGTACGTCCCCGTGACCATCGGCTACACCGTCCCCATCCTGACGGGCGCGGGATGCACCTTCGGAGAGTCGGCGTGCCCCACCTTCTATCCCGGCTGCACGGCCAACGAGAACTTCTACGTGGGCTGCTACTCGATCTACTTCACGACCGGCGTGCCCGGCGGGACGACCTGGACGCTCCTCGGTCACTCGATCTCGCTGGGGCTCGCCACGATCCCGGGGTACCCCTCCATCTACCCCTGCTGGACGTATCCGGGCTACTACACGGACTGCATCGATACGATCTACAACCTCACCCTGCTCGGGTGGGGTGGGTCCGGCCCCGGGTCGGTGTCGACCAACGCGGAGAACTTCACGTTCACCCCGCAAGGACCCGTCGTCGAGACCGCGAGCTTCGTCATCACCGGTGCCTGCTCGGCGGAAACCGAGTGGTACAACGGAGCCCAAGTCTACCTCTATCCGTACGGCTGCGGCAACTACTCCGGGCCCGTGACGGTCGATGAGGCCGGCCTGCCGGCCGGCGTGGGATGGGGCGTCACGTTCACGAACCCGTCCGGTCTGGACTCGAACAACGTCTCCGTCGCGCCGAACCCGATCGCCTTCAACGACGCACCGGTTGGCTTCCTCGGCGTCGAGCCGTGGAACGTCCCCGCCGTGAACCCCGACCAGGTCTGGGAAGCCCAGTCCAGCGCCCCCTCGATGGTCCTCGTTCCCCTATCGTTCCCCATCGACGTCACGTACACGCTCGCGAATCTCACGTCGATCAACGTGCCGGTCTCCGTCTCCACCGTCGGGCTGCCGTCGCATCTCTACGGCAACCTCTCCCTCGAAGACCTCTCGACGGGTGGGACGAACCTCTCCTTGAGCGCGCCGGCTTCGGGCCTCACCGTGAACGTGCCCGGCGGGAACTACGTCGTGAACGCCTCCCCCGTGATCACGACCGGCGGGATCCGCTACACCCCCGTCGCGATCTACGCTCAGGTGGCGCTTTTGAACGACTCCAACCAGAGCGGCCTCGCCCCGCTCTCGGTGCTGTTCGGAGGGCCGGTCTCGCTCAAGATCGACTACGCCGCCTCCTACTACGTCCAGGTGAGCGCGGGCCCGGGCGGCTCCGCCTCCCCGACGAGCCAGTGGGTCGACAAGGGCAGCACGGTCACGCTCCGGGCCACGCCCAGCGCCGGCTACAGCTTCTTGGGCTGGACGGGATCCGGGATCGGGTCGACCAACGCCGCCCAGGCGACGTTGACCCAGGTCGTCATCGCCCCCGGCGGTCCGGTCACGGAACTCGCGACCTTCGTGAAGCAGGCCGCGCCGGTATGGACGGTCCACGTCGTGCCCGCCGGGTTGCCGGTTGGCCAGACGTACTCGATGACGCTGGGCAACACCACCTATACCGGCTCGGGGACGCTGACGATCCGCGGGCTCGCGACGGGGACGTACCCCGTCGCCTTCCCCGACGTGACGATCAGCGGCGCCGCGATCACCCGGTTCGTGCTCAGCTCGGTCACGGCGACCGCCGGACTCTCGGGCAGCACGCTCTCGGTGAGCGCGAACGTGACCGTGCTTCCCGTCTTCCTGACCCAGTACTACGTCACGACGGCCGTCGTCGGCTCCGGATCGCTCTCGCTCGGCCCCGGCGCCTACTGGGAGACGGCGAACACGACGCTCTCGATCACCGCCAGCCCCGCCAAGGGGTTCCTGCTGGAGCAGTGGGTCGGCTCGATCGACGGCGGTCCGTCGACCTCGCTCGGGAACCTCACCACGGTCCAGGTCGCCCTGACCGGGTCGGTCGCGCTGGTCGCCCGGTTCGTCGCGGCCCCGCCGACGGTGCCGGCGACCTTCACCTACACCCTCAAGGAGAGCGGCCTCCCCTCGGGCGCGGCGTGGCAGTTCACGCTCAGCGGCACGAGCGGCGGCGGCGGTGCCACGGCGAGCCTTACGGCCGCGGGATTGAACGGCACCTACACGCTGAACGTTCCCTACGTCTACCTGACCTCGGGGATCCGGTTCGTGCCGAGCCTGGTCGAGAACGCCTCCATACCGATCACGTCGAACATCTCGGCCACCGTCTCCTTCGCGGAGCAGGTCCTGGTCTCGGTCTCCACCTCCGGTAGCGGTTCCGCCTCCCCGGGAGGCTGGTTCGCCGCCGGTACGGCCGTGCCCTTGACCGCCAGCGGGGCGGCGGCGGGATGGAGCTTCGCGGGCTGGGAGGGGTCGGGCGTCGGGAGCTACACCGGGCCGAACGCGACCGAGACGATCGACCCGACCGGGCCGGTCACGGAGACCGCGACGTACGTCCAGAACGCCCCCACGACGGCCTCCGGGACCTCGTCCATCTCCATGAACGACTACCTCGCGATCATCCTCATCGTGGTCGTCCTCGCCGCGATCGGGATCCTCGAGGGCCGGGCGCTGACGCGCCGACGCCCGCCCGCGAAGCCGGCCCCCAGCGCGAGCCCGGTTGTCGGGGAAGTGGTACCCGAGACCCCTGCCCTCGAGTCCCCACGCTGACCCAAAGGGCGGGGAAGGTGAGGTGCCCCGCCTCATCGGCGGCGGCGCTCAGCCGGAGACCGGCCGGGCCGCTTGCCTAGCGGGGATCTCCCGAACCCCGGGCCCGGGGCGGAGCACGGTGGTCGATAGGACGCCCGGGACCCGCTCGAGCCGAGCCCCAAGGCCCCGCGCGTGCCGACGGAGGGTGAAGACGTGGACGTGCGCGCCCGCGTCGTGGGTGTAGCCCGCGCGCGGCGCCCCGCCCTCGGAATTGAAGGACCGGACCTCGCCCAGCACCGCCCGGGAGGTCGCGGAAAGGTAGTCCAGGCTCGGGCGGGTCGTCTCGCAGACCGAGCGGAAGCTGTCGCACTCTTCCATGATGAGCGGGAACAGGCGGCCGGGGTCGCGCCGTCCGATGGCACGGTGGATGCCCTCCAAGCGCCGCGGGACCTCCCCCAAGCGGCGCCGGTACTCCGGGCTGGTCGCCACGGTGAGCTGCATCGCGTCCTGCGAGCGGACCTCCTTCGTGCGGGCGTCGCGGACGAGGACGACCACGTCGACCAGCTCCGGCCAGTGATCCGGGCCAAAGAGGGGGCGGGCGTAGCAATCACGCCCGTCCGCCCGCACGCCGGCGCGCCACTCCACGAATCCGCCGAAGATCGAGCGGGAGGCGCTCCCCGAGCCGAACCGGGCGAGCTGGGAGAGCGCCCGCGGGGAGAGTCGGAGGCCAGCCGCCCGGCTCGCGGCGGCCGCCAGCGCCGCGAAGCCCGACGCGCTCGACGCCATGCCGCTCGCGGTCGGAAAGTTGTTGTCGCTCTCCACGTCGGCGGGCTCGGTCCGCCCGGCGAGCGACCGGACGCGGTCCAGGAACCGGACGACCCCGTCCCGGGGTCCCGCCCCGGCGGGCGCCCCGTTCAGGACGACCCGATCCTCGGCGAGGGCCGGGTCGAAACGGACCGTGGTGCGGGAGCGGAGCCGGTCGAGGGTCACGGACAACGAGCTGTTGAACGGGAGCGCGCGGGTGCGGTCGCGGACGCCCCAGTACTTGACCAGGGCGATGTTCGGAGGCGCCTCGAAGGTCGCCGAGCGGGCTCGGGAGGTCGCGGTCGGCACGGCCGGTACGACCGCGCACAGTACTTATCCGCGCCGGCCGTTCCGGCGACCCATGGCCCGACGTCCCCCTCCCGGGGAACCCCACCCGCTCGTTCCGCTCCCGGATCTCGCCCACGCCGCCCGTATGGGGGGCTTCCACCACGAGGTCGGCTTCAAGATCGACGTGGGGGCGAGCACGCGCGGCGTCGTGGTCGTCACCGGCCGGGTGGAGCACCGCCACCTGAACATCAACGGGGTCGTGCACGGCGGCGTGTACGCCACGATCCTCGACACGGCGATGGGCGGGTCCGTCGTCTCGCTGCTCGCTCCGGGAGAGACCACGGCCACCACGTCGCTCTACGTGGAGTTCCTCCGAGCGGCGCGGGAGGGCGCGACGTTGACCGCCCGGGGGGACGTCCTTCGGCGGGGCCGCCACATCGCGTTCGCGGAGGGCGAGCTCGTGGACGGGGGAGGGCAGCGGCTCAGCCAGGCCCGGGGAACGTGGTACATCTGGTCGGCGGACGAGAAGCGACCACGCCCGCCCGCCCCGCCTCCCCCGTGAACGCCGGCACGAGGTCGCCTCGGGACCCGGCCCGTCTCGGCCCCACCGTCAGCTGCGGAAGTTCTCGGCTCGCGGCTTGAGTCGTTCGAGGACATTGAGCCGGTCCAGTCCCTTGGCGAGGCCCCGGCTCCCCTCCGCCAGGGGATGCTCGCGGTAGAAGGCGCGCAGCTCGTCGGCCCGTCCCAACCCGAGCAGGGGCGTCGTGGATTCGAGGAGGGAGGAGAGGAAACCGGAACCGCGGAAGAGGCCGCCCAACTCTTCCACGTGGCGGGTCATCCACGGCCAGACGAGCGACCGCGCGACGGGGTTCTGCGCGGCCTGACCGATCACGGCGACCGCGTGGCCCCGGTTGATCTCCCCGGAGAGCGTCTGGTCGAGCGTGCGCTCGACGAGCGAGACCTCGCTGCTCCACGCGAGGGCGCGCTCGAGCTGGATGGCTTCGGCCTCGGGGAGGGGACGTGCGAGGGCCCGGCGGATCTCGTTCCATCCGGACGTCCCCTCGGTGCGCGCGCGGGCCACCGCGACCGCCGCCCGGAGGTCCGGGTCGAGCCGTCCCCATTCGGCGAACCTCTCCGACAGGTCGCGGGCGAACGAGGGATCGAGCCGCACCCGTCCGAACGCGAGTCGCTCCCTAAGGATCCCGTGGGAGGGTGGCTCCTCCGCTCGTCGCTCGACCCCGATGGCATCGAGCCGGTCGGCCAGGTACCCTCGCGCCTCCTCCTGCAATGGCGTCACGGACGGGAGCAACGCGGCGAGGCTGGTGAGCGTGCCCACGAACGAGTCGACGACGAGCCGGTCGGTCGTGGCCCCGACCCCGCGGACGAACCGGACGTAGTTCGTCCAGTCGGTGTCCCCCGCGAAGAGGAAGGAGCTCAGGTCCTCGACGACGCTCCACCGGTCGGTCGGGGACCGGCGCGGCAAGGCGATCAGCAATCGGTCGTAGAGCTCCCGGTCGTAGAGCACCCGGTAGAACCCGACCGCGCCGGGGTTCAGGTGCACCGTGGCACTGGGCGGAACGGGGACGCGGGTCTCCCGGGTCGTGAACAGGAGGCGCTGACGATGTCCGTCCACGTCCATCACGAGAGGGATCGGCCACGGCGGCTCCTCGACCCGTGCTCCGAGCAGGGAGAAACGGCGCTGGTCGAGCACGAGGGCGGCTCCGTCCAAGCGGACCGTCACGACCGGGTGGCCCGGCCGGTCGATCCACGGGGCGATCATCGTGGCGATCGGTTCCTGGCTCGCCCGGGCGAAGGCGTCCCAGAGATCCTCGGTCCGGGCGTTCGAGTACCGGTACCGCTCCAGGTAGTCGGTGACGCCGGCCCGGAACCGGTCCTCCCCGAGGTAGGCCTCGAGCATGCCGAGGATCGTCGAGCCCTTCCCGTAGCTGATCTCGTCGAAGATCTGGCTGATCTCATCCGGTCGGTCGACGTGGGCGCGCACCGGGTGCGTGGACGGGAGCGAATCGCCGTCCAGCGCGGCCATCGCGCCGGCGGCCCGGAGGTAGAAGTCGGTCGTGCTGTCGAACTCGGGTCGAAGGCGTCCGGTGATCCGCGTCTCCATCAGGGCGGCGAAGCTCTCGTTGAGCCAGACGTCGTCCCAGGAGACCATGGTGACGAGGTTCCCGAACCACTGGTGCGCGATCTCGTGGGCGATCGTCTCGAAGACGTCTCGTCGGGCGAACGAGCCCGCCGAGGCGTCCACGAGGAGCCGCATGTCCCGAAAGGAGATGGCGCCCCAGTTCTCCATCGCGCCGAACGCGTGCTCGGCCACGGCGATGAGGTCGAGCTTGGGAAGGGGGTAGGGGATGCGATAGTACTCCTCGTACGCCTCCAGGATCTGGCGCGCCGCGGCGAGCGCGAACGTGCACGCCGCCCCTCGTCCGGGCGGGGCCAAGACCCGGACCGCCACCCGACCGGTCCGGTCCTCCTGGTGGTCGAATCGTCCGACGCCGAGGTAGAAGAGGTAGGGGGCCATCGGAGGGGTCGCGGAAAACGACCATTCCCGGACCGGGCCCGCGTCCCGGGTCGACTCGGTCGGAGTGTTCGAGATCACTTCGAGGTCCGATCGGGCGCGCACCGTCAGCCGAATGCGTGACTTCCGGTCGGGACGGTCGAGGCACGGGAAGATCCGTCGGGCCCCGATCGGCTCGCACTGGGTCGTCAGGACCGCGGCTTCTCCGCGACCGGCCCGGTACATCCCGATGAGCTGGCCCTCCTGGACCCGGCCGGAGAAACGGATCGCGATCGAATCGCGCGCTCCCCCGATCTCGGAGAGGATCAGCCGGGCCCCGGGGAGGTCCCGCTCGAACGGGACATCGCGAGTTCCCTCCCGGACCGATTCGATCTCGAGGCCGTCGGCGTCCAGGGTCAGGTTCTGTCGCGTACGGGGGCCATCGAATTCGACCGAGCCCGCCCAACGGCCGCCGTTGAAGTCGACGTCAAGGATCAGCCGATATTCGGGTATCTGAGGTGGTTCCCTGGAAGTCAACCCAGCGCCCCTTTCGCGGGGGCCAACGACCCGCTCAACTTGAAGCTACTCCGAACCCGCGGGGATCACCGCCCCGGGCGGCCGGTCGGGTCCAACGTTAAATACCGCGTCTCTGTCGGCGCGGCGGCTGACGGCCAAAGCGGTGGGGAAACACCCGGTCCCATTCCGAACCCGGCAGTTAAGCCCACTGGCGTTCCGCGCGGTACTGAAGTGCGCGAGCCTACGGGAAACGCGGAAAGCTGTCAGCCTCCCCCACCCCGCCCGACCGCAGGCCCGATAGGTTAATCGCCGGAGGGCCCTCGGCCCGCCCATGCGACTCGGCGCGCACATCGGCACCTCGAAGGGCCTCGTCGAGGCCGTTCGACAAGGGCGGGAGATCGGTTGCGAGGCGATCCAGATCTTCTCGAAGAGCCCGCAGATGTGGGCCGGACCCCCGATCGCTCCGGATGCCGCGGCGGCGTTCCGCGAGGCTGCGACCGCCGCGCCCGCGCTCGCGACCGCCATCCATCACGGGTATCTCATCAATCTCGGCTCGCCGAAGGCGTTCATGCTCCGGCGCTCGAGGACCGCGTTCTTGGACGAGATCCGACGCGCCGAGCTCCTGGGAGTGGACGGACTGATCTTCCACCCGGGCGCCCATCTCGGGTCGGGGCCCGAAGCCGGGCTTAGGACCATCGCCGAGAGTCTTCAGGGCGTCCTCGAAGCGGTTCCCGAAGGGAAGGTGCGGTTGCTGCTCGAGAACGCCGCCGGCCAGGGGACGGCCCTCTGCTCCTCGCTGGAAGAGCTGCGTACGGTCCTGAACGCCGTAGACGCTCCCGAGCGGCTCGGAGTGACGCTGGACACCTGCCACCTCTTTGCGGCCGGAACGGACCTCCGGACCGAGGAAGGGTACGGCGCCTTCCGAGACCGGGTCGAGACCCTCCTCGGACGCGGGACGGTCCGTGCGTTCCATCTCAACGACGCCAAGGCGGAGCTCGGTTCGCATCGCGACCGCCACGAGAACATCGGAAAGGGGGCGATCGGCCTCGCGGGGTTCGGTCCGTTGGTCCGGGACCCCCGTTGGCAAGAGGTCCCCGGCTACCTCGAGACGCCGCTGGACGAACGAGGATACGAACGGTACACGGAGGACCTCGCCGCGCTGCGCTCGCTCCGGGGAACGGCGGTCGAGCCACGGACTGACTCCCCCCGCCGGACCCCTAGGACCCGCCGGTCGGCTTCTCCGAAGACCTGAATCGACGGCGGCGAACTCGCTCGCGGCGAAGGGCGGTCCGAACCCTCAAATAGAGAGCCTTTCCTCGGCGCGCTGCGCATGGCGGAAGAGGTGCCGGACGAGACAATCCGGTCGCTGGAAGCGACCGCTCGCGAGATCCGCCGGGACATCGTTCGGATGACCCACGCCGCCGGCAGCGGGCACCCCGGAGGCAGCCTTTCGGTCTGCGACCTCGTCAACGCGCTCGTCTTCCAGGAGCTCCGCATCGATCCGACCCGACCCGATTGGCCCGAACGGGATCGGCTCGTTCTCTCGAAGGGGCATGCCGCGCCCGCGCTGTATTCCGCCCTCGCTCTCCGCGGGTTCCTGCCGCGCGAGGAGCTGATGACGCTCCGCCAGCTCGGAAGCCGCTTGCAGGGGCACGTCGACCGGAACAAGCTGCCGGTCATCGAGGCCTCCACCGGATGCCTGGGCCAAGGCATCGGGATGGCCGTCGGGATGGCGCTCGGCGCGCGGCTTGGCCACAGCCCCTCCCGGACCTTCACGATCATCGGCGACGGGGAGTGCCAGGCGGGTCCGACCTGGGAGGCGTTGATGGCCGGCGGGCATTACCAACTCGACAACCTGGTCGTGATCCTGGACCGGAACGGGTACGAGACCGACGGGTCGACCGAGTCGATCATGGGCATCGAGCCGATCGCCGACAAGTTCCGCGCCTTCCGCTACCACACGATCGAGATCGACGGGCACGATTACCGTGCGATCCTGGGGGCCTTTGCGGAGGCACGGGGGACGAAGGACCGACCGACCGCGATCGTGGCACACACGGTCAAGGGAAAGGGGGTCTCGTTCATGGAAGGGACCCACGTCTACCACGGGAAGCCGCCCAGCTCGGCGGAGCTGGAGCGCGCGCTCGCCGAGCTCGGGGCGGCGGGGAGCACCCGATGATCGCCCCCGGGAAGCCCGAGAGCCTTCGGGACGCTTACGGGAAGGCGTTGGTCGAGTTGGGGGAGCGGGACCCCCAGCTCGTGGTCCTGGACGCAGACCTGTCGGGGTCCACGCGGACGATGCTCTTCGGCCAGAGATTCCCCGAGCGGTTCTTCAACGTCGGCGTGATGGAACCGACCATGATGAGCATGGCCGCCGGCCTCGCGCTCACCGGTCGGACGGCCTACGCCAGCACCTTCGCCGTCTTTGCTGCGGGACAGGCCTACAATTTCGTGCGTCAGTCGATCTCCTACAACCACGCGAACGTCAAGATCGTGGCGACCCACGGCGGCCTCCTGGTCGGGGGCGATGGAGGCACCCACCAGATGGTCGAGGACATCGGCCTCATGCGGGGCCTGCCGGGGATGACCGTGATCGTCCCGGCGGACGCCCCCACGACCCGGGCGGCCACCTTCGCCGTCCACGATCACGAAGGCCCGGCCTACGTTCGGCTCACGCGAGAGAGCCTGCCGGTCGTGACCGATGGGTCGTTCCGCATCGGTCGGGCCGCGGAGCTTCGGTCCGGTAGTGACCTCACGATCGTCGCGGTCGGGGCCCTGGTGGCCCGCGCGCTCACCATCGCCGAGGAGCTCGCGCAGGTCGGCGTCTCGACCCGGGTCCTCGACTTCGCGTCGGTCAAACCGTTCGACGAACCGGCCCTCCTCCGGGCGGCCCGGGACACGGGCGCCATCCTCGTCCTCGAGGAGCACTCCGTGCTGACCGGCGTGGGCGCCCTCGTCGCGTCGACCACGTCGGAGAACTACCCGGTGCCCGTCCGGCGGGTCGGCGTGCCGGATGTCTTCGGCGAATCGGGGGACCCGTGGGCGCTCTTGGACCGGTACGGGATGTCCTTGGAACGCATCCGAGAGGAGGCCTGGGAACTCCTTCGCACCCGAGGAAAAGTTCAGTAGGGGGGGCTCCCTCGGGAGTTCGGACGATGCAGCTCTTCCTCGACACCGCGAGCGTGACCGAGATCCGAACGATGTGGGAGAACGGGATTCTCGACGGGGTCACGACCAACCCGACCCTCGTCGCGAAGGAGGGCCGGAAGTTCGAGGAAGTGCTCCGCGAGATCTGTGCGCTGGGCATCCCGTCGGTCTCGGCGGAGGTCGTCGCGACGGATACGGAGGGGATGCTCCGGGAGGGGCGACATCTTCGGGAGATCCACCCGTCCATCTACGTCAAGGTGCCCATGACCGCGCCCGGCCTCCGGGCCACGAAGACGCTCGCCAAGGAAGGGACCCGGGTCAACATGACCCTCGTCTTCAGCGCGAACCAGGCGCTGCTCGCCGCGAAGGTCGGCGCGGCCTACGTCAGCCCGTTCATCGGCCGCCTGGACGATCAGGGCCAGGTCGGGATGGACCTGCTCCGGGACATCCTCGAGATCTACCGACGCTACTCCTTCTCCACAAAGGTCCTGGTCGCAAGCGTCCGTCACCCGATCCACGTGGTGGAGGCGGCGAAGCTCGGCGCGGACATCGCCACCATGCCCTACTCCGTGATGGAGAAGCTCGTCCAGCACCCGCTCACGGACCTCGGCCTCGCCCGGTTCCTGAAGGACTGGGAAAAGGTCCCGAAGGGCTGAGGCCGTACTCCGGACGGTCATCGATGGCGGAGCCTCACCTCTCGGAGAAGTACCTGCGACTGACCCGAGAAGCTCTGGCGAAGGTGCGGGCCACCCCGCCGGCCCGGTCCTTCCTGGCCGGGGCCAGCGAGGACTTCCTCACGATGGCGCGGGCGTACCTCGCGGACGCGGAGCACTTCGCCGCCGGCGGAGACCTCGACCGGGCGCTGGCCGCGGCGAGCTACGCGCACGGTTGGCTCGATGCCGGGGTCCGACTGGGTCTATTGGACGGGGGGGATGATGACCAGCGGTTCACCCTCTACCGGTAAGCGGGCTACTTCGCCGGGCGTGCCCGAACCCGTGCTCGTCTCGATCGAGGCCCATCTTCGTTCCCGGGAGGTCCGGCGCGAGGAACTCTACCAGCGGGCCCGCCGCCTCCGCAGGCTCGCCCAGACCACGATGAACCACCTGCACACGGGAGGTCCCACCGAGGCCGATCTCGCGGAGATCCGGCGGAGCATGTCGGAGCTCTCCGATTGGCTCCACCGCGAGGGCCGCGGCGATGAGGGGATCGCGGCGGACGCCCTCCAGGAGGCGGTCGAGGCCTCCCTCCTCGGGGCCGTGGTCGCCGGGGTCCCTTTCCCCGGACCCACCGACCTCGGGGTCGAGCCCGAGGCGTACCTGCTCGGTCTCGGGGACACCGTGGGGGAGGTGCGCCGCCGCGTCCTCGATCACCTGGGCCGCGACGACCTCGTCGGGGCGGAAGCGGAGCTTGGCCTCATGGAGACCCTGACGCATGCTCTCCTGCGGTTCGACACGACCCGGGCGATCGTACCCTTGAAGCCGAAGCAGGACACCGCCCGCGCGCTCCTCGAACGGACCCGAGGCGAGGTCGTCATGGCGCGCCATCTCGTCCGGATCCGCACGGCAGGGGGCTTCACGTGACCGATCGAGCGACCCGCACGATCGGCGTGGTCGGGGGTTCCGGCATCACCTCGCTCTTCGAGGGCGGAGACCGTAAGTCCCACCGGGTCGCGACCCCCTGGGGCGCTCCCTCCGGAGCGATCGAGGAGGGGGAGGTCGGGGACGTTCGGGTCCTGTTCGTGCCCCGGCACGGGCCCGGCCACACCATCCCGCCGCACCGGGTCAACTATCGGGCCAACGTGGACGCGCTCCGTTCCCTCGGCGCGGAGGCGATCGTGACCGTGAGCTCGGTCGGTTCCCTCCGGGAGGAACTGACGCCCGGCACGTTCGTCCTTCCGAACCAGTTCATCGACTTCACCAAGGGGCGGCCCACGACCTTCTTCGACGGAGGGCGGGTGTACCATGTCTCGCTCGCGGACCCGTTCTGCCCGGACCTCCAGCGTCGCGCCGTGGCTGCCGGAAAAGCCGTGGGCACGCCGTTCGCGGAGGGAAAGACGTACGTGTGCGTCGAGGGCCCTCGATTTAGCACCCGAGCCGAGTCCGCGCTCTTCCGCAGCTGGGCCGACATCATCGGCATGACGCTCGTCCCCGAGGTCACCCTCGCGCGAGAGCGCGGGATCTGCTACGCGTGCCTCGCGATGGTCACCGACTTTGACGTCGGGGCGGACCGACCGGTCGAGGCCCGCGAGATCGTGGAGGTCATGCATCGGAACGCGGACCGGATGCACCGGCTGTTGACCGAGCTGCTCCCCACGTTGGGGGGCTCGCCCACCTGCTCGTGCGCGAAGGCGTTGGACGAAGCCGGCGTGTAGGACGGTTCTAGTCCCGGACGCCGCGACGGACCGTGATCGGGATCCGCCCTGCGGCGAACTCCAGCTCCGCGATGTCGACCGGGTCGACGAGGGTCGGTGGAACGTCGATCAGGATCGGGGCCCCGAGCGAGACCTGGAGCGCGCGGGCGCCGAGGATGCGGGCCCGCTCGAAACGCGTGTAATGGTCAGCTACGGGCGCCGGGGAAGGAGTGCGATTGGACACTGGGGATTCCCGCGGCGCCGCGGTCGCGGCGGCCGTCAAGGGCTCGGGGACTCAGGTCACCCTATTTACCCTTTGCCCGAGAGCAAAGCGGTCTCGGACGCCGGTTCCCTCCGAGGGAGTCTCCCCACGCAAACTCTTGGAGATCGGATGATGAGGATTCACCAGGGTCGCTAGGAATCGGTGCGTTCGTCCGGATCCGGTCCCATTCGCGGCGCGATGGGCGGTCGGGGCCGAGGTCCACGCTTTCACGACCAGTGAGAAATACACCACTCGCTACCGGAGTCCGACCGCATGACCGTCCTTGTCCTCCTGGCCCCCAGCGATTACTACGTCCTGCTCGAGATCTTCATCTTCCTGGCGGTCGCCCAGGTAATTCGGTCGCTGACGAAGAAGGCCGGGTTTCCCGAGATCGTGGCCGACCTGCTCGCCGGGATGCTGATCGGGAGCTACGCACTCGGTGGCCTCTTGAACTCGCTCTTTGGTGTGCAACTCTTCGCGGTCACCGGCGGGCTCCTCCTCTTCGCCAACTTCGCGATCGTGCTCGTCCTGTTCGGGGGAGGCCTCGGAAGCGGCTTCACCTCGTTGCGTCGGGCGGGCCTCGCGGCCGTCGGGGCCGCGATCGGAGGAGATCTCGCTGCGTTCGGTCTTACCTACGCCGTGTTCTCCCAGTTCTACTCGATGGATTCCGCGCTCTTGATCGCGGTCGCAGCGGCGGCGACCAGCGCCGCGGTCGCGATCTCGCTCGTTCGGGGGGAGGGGCTCCGGCCCTCCCCGGGCGTCGAGTTCTTCCTCACGGCGGCCGCTCTCGATGACGTCGTCGCCCTCGTCCTCCTATCGATCGTACTCGCCCTGCTCTCCGGAACGGCGGATCCGGTCCACCTGACCGGCGTCGTCCTCACCTCCGTGGTCGCGTGGGTGGTCTTGCTCCTCGCCTCGGTGGTGATCGTCCCGCGGCTCTTCAAGATCCGAGTCCTGCAGAATGCGGAGACCGTGCCCTTCACCCTACTCTTCATCCTGATCGCGATCGTGCTGGCCCTGGGATTCTCCCCGATCATCGGAGCGTACGTCGCCGGCCTCGCGGTCGCGGAGAGCGTGGTCGCCCAACGGACCCGCGAGCTGACGGAAGTGCTGGTTGCGATCTTCGGGGCGCTGTTCTTCATCGTGATCGGGGCCGAGTTCGACGTGGGGCTCCTCCTCCATCCGGCGGTGATCGGCCTGGCCCTGGTCCTCGCGGCCACCGCCGTGATCGGGAAGGTCGTGGGGGTCTACCCGTTCGCCCGGATGCGTCTGCGCTCGGCGGGGGCCGCCCGCGCCGCGACGATCGGCATGATCCCGCGCGGCGAGATCGGTCTCGTCGTGGGCGCGATCGGGTTCGGGGACGGATACCTCAATCAGGAAATGCTCGGTGAGGTGGTCGTAATGGCTATCATCACCACGCTCCTCGGAGCCGTCCTGTTCCGGCTCGCCCGCTCCGGTTTCGACGAAACGGTTCCGAGTGCACCGACCTGACCCTTCCCACCGCGGGACGTGTTCTCGCGAGGTGAGGAGCCGATAAATACGTCTATCGATTTACCGATATCGGAAACTCGAGCCATGTGGATGATGCGAAAGAAGCGGGGTCTTCGGAACTGGGTGCTCATGATCTTGAAGAGGGCGCCCCGCAACGGCGCGGAGATCATGGACGACATGGAGGTCATGACCCAGGGTTGGTGGCGCCCCTCCCCCGGGTCCGTGTACCCGCTGCTCGAGGAGATGGTCAAGGAGGGTTCGGTCCGGAAGCGGGACGACGGCCGGTACGAGCTGTCCGCTCCGGTGGACTCGCTCTGGTCCTGGCCCGTTCCCGGTGGCCGCCGCACACCCGCGGACGTGATCCGCGAGATTTCGGGGCTCACGGCCTATCTCGAGGACCTTACTCGGGCCGACCCCGATACCCTCAAGGCCATCCAGAGTGAGCTCGACTCGATCGCCGAACGACTTCGCCACCTGAGGAACTAGAGGAAGAAAACCATGGCAATGGAAGGTACCATCTCCGCGGAACATCTGGTCAAGGTCTACGACGGGAAGATTCGTGCGGTCGACGACGTCAGCTTCGAGGTGAAGGCCGGAGAGGTCTTCGGCTTTCTCGGACCGAACGGGGCGGGAAAGACGACGACCGTCTCCATGCTGTCGGCCGGATTGCGTCCGACCTCCGGTCGCGCCGTGATCGACGGCCTCGAGGTCGGGGCGGACCCGGAAGAGGTCAAGCGACGGATCGGGGTGATCTTCCAAGAGACGACGGCGGACGGGGACCTCACGGGCCTTGAGAACCTCGAGATCGCGGCCGGCTGCTACGGGATTCCCGTCGCTGAGGGGCGCGCTCGGGCGAAGGTGCTCATCGAGCAAATGCAGTTGACGGAGGCGGCCGACCGGTACGCGAAGACCTACTCCGGTGGCATGCGACGGCGACTGGAGCTGGCCGTGGGCCTGGTCCACAACCCTCGCGTTCTGTTCCTGGACGAGCCCACGCTCGGCCTCGACCCGCAAGGCCGGGCCGGCTTCTGGGATTTCATTCAGAAGCTCAAGAAGGAGAACGGGATGACCGTGTTCGTCACGACGCACTACCTCGATGAGGCGGACGGGATGTGCGACCGGATCGCGATCATCGACCACGGCAAGATCGTGGCGACGGGAACTCCCAACGAGCTGAAGGACCGGGTCGGAGGCGATGTGGTGACGCTCAAGACCGGCACGGGTGCCGCGGAGATCACGACGCTCTTGCAGGGGCTCCCGGGAGTGCACTCGATCCAGCACACCGACGGCTCGTACCGAGCCAAGGTCCAAAGCGGAGAAACGTTCGTGCCGCTGGCCGTCGACACGGCGACGAGGGCCGGCGTCGGGGTCACCGGCGTGACCGTCAAACGGCCGAGCCTGGACGAGGTGTTCCTCGATTTCACGGGCCGCGAGTACCGAGAAGAGGAAGGCCCGAACGCGACCGACCGAGCCGTCATGATGAATCGCGTGCGCGGCGCGCTGAGGCGCTAATGTTGCGGGAACTGGCCGCGCTGACCCGGCGCGAGTACCTGAAGCTGGCCCGGAACCCGCAGGCGATCTTCACTTCGCTCCTGCTTCCCCTGCTGTACTTGCTCTTGTTCGGACAAGGATTCCACATCAGTCTCACGTCGTTCTCCCTACCGGGCGCTCCCCCGCCCACCCCGGCCACGATCGCGGCGTTCAACCTCGCGTACTTCCGCGGAGCCCCGGACTACTATTCGTACTTCGCCGCCGGCATGGTGGGTTTTGTCGCGGTGACCGCGACCCTCTTCATCGGCGCGAACGTCATCTTCGACAAGCTGTTCGGGATCTTCAAGCGGACCCGCGGAACACCGGCTCCCTCCGCAGCCGTGTTCGGATCCCGGCTCATCGCCGGAGCCACGCAACCGATCGCCTACGCGTTCTTCGTTCTCGGCCTTGCGCTTGTCTTCGCCCATGTGCCGGGCCTGGCCGGCCTGACCGTGACCGCCCCGATCACGGTGGTCAGTGTTCTCGAGATCGTGGTCGCGATCGTCCTCCTCTCGCTGATGTTCGCGACGCTCTTCCTGACCTTCGGCATCCTCCTGGAAGTGCCGCAGACCTACTTCGCGGCCGTGAACCTGTTGAACCTTCCGGTCCTCCTGACCTCCGACGCGCTGTACCCGTGGGGAAGTATGCCGCAGTGGCTCCGGAACGTCTCGCAGTACAACCCGGTCTCCCTCGCGGTGAACGTGATCCGGGAGACCCTGTTCGGGTCGTCGGCGTATCCGTACGGACCCGGAATCTATCTCCTCGGCCTGCTCGCGTGGACGGTTGTGCTGATCGGGATCGCGATCTTCTTCGTCCGGCGGGCGCTCCGACCGCTGGAGTGAGCGGGGCGCGGCGGCGTCAGTCGCCCGTGACGTCGGTCAGGAAGGCGCGGACGGCCCCAAGGAACTCCTTCGGCTGCTCCAGGATCGCCATGTGGCTGGACCGGGAGAGCACGCGCAGGTGCGCGGGCTCGATGCGCTGGTCCATCTCCACGGACGCGTTCAGGAAGTAATCGTACTTCCCCACGAGGACGAGCGTGGGCAGCTCGATGTGGCGGTAGTACTTTCGTCCGTCCCACTTGCGGAGCGTGCCGTTGACGACGAACTCATCGCCGGACGGGGCGAACATCGCCCGGAAGATGGCCGGGTTGACCCTCGTGGCTTTCCAATCGGGATGCACCCCCTCCAGGAAGCGGGTCTGGAAGGGTCGGTACGCGAGCTCGACGAGGGTCGTGTACTCCGGGGAGGAGAACTGCCGAGCGCGGCTGAGCTCGCGCAGCCGGGCCCTGAGTTTCGGAGGAGCCGCGGTGAGGACGATTCGGCTGGCCTGAACGCACTCCTCCGCACTGCCGGCGCTCGAGCACATGAGGAGCGAGGTGAGGTGTTGGGGGTACCGGTGGGCGTACTCGAGCGCGACGAACCCCCCGGCCGAGAAGCCCAGAAGGTGCAGTTCCTTGATCTTGAGCGCTTTGCGGATCTCCTCGACGTCGTCGGTCATTTGGGCGACCGTGTACGCCGAGGGTTTCCGGGGCGCCCAACTGTGTCCGACGCCCCGCGGGTTGAACAGGATTACGCGAAGGTGCGAATTGGCGAGACGGAGGAGTCCCCGGAGGTAATGGTAGGTCAGACCGGGGCCCCCCGGGTGGACCAGAAGGGTCGCCGGACCCTTCCCTTGCGAGACGTACTCGAAGGACCGTCGCCCAGGAACCGTTACGCGGCGGACCCGTGCCATCGACTGAGGTATAACGCTCGGGAGAAAAGCAATGCTACTCGTCCGAGGCGGAGGCAGACACAGCCGGGGTCCGGGTAGCGGGGCCCCGAAGTCGGGCTTTCGGCGTCGGAAGCCTTCCGGGAGGTGCGGGCACCGGGATTTGAACCCGAGTTATAGACTTGGCAAGCCTATGTGATAACCAGACTACACTATGCCCGCGTCCTCTGGGACCTCGTTCGAGGCGCGAGCGCCACTGGTCCTCCCAATATAAGGGTGGTCGCGAAGCCAGCGTCCCGTCCTCTCCGCGAGAGGGACCCGATTCGTCCCCGCTTGCTCCGGAGCGGGCCGTTATTACAGGGTCCGACCCGTGACGGAGCTACCTCGAAGGGATACCATGGGTGACGATCGCTGGGCGGAAGGGGACGTGGTAACCCTCCTCCCCCCGGGGGGCGCGCCCCTGATCACCCGCCTCGCGCGGGGCCCGCAGCGGCTCGGAGAGGCGGGCGTCATCGACCTCACCGAGCAGGTCGGTCGACCGGTCGGAGGAGAAGTGGTCTGGCTCGGGACCGCGTACCGGGTCGTCCGGCCGTCCTTGTCGGATCTCCTGTCCACGCTGCGGCGCGGGGCCCAGATCGTGACTCCGAAGGATGCAGCCCAGCTGGTGGCCCTCGCCAACGTCCGGCCGGGTGGCCGGGTGGCGGAGGCCGGCTCCGGCAGCGGCGCGTTGACGATCTGTCTTGCCTACGCGGTCGGACCGAGCGGCCAGGTCGTCTCCTTCGATCGTCGACACGACTTCCTGGAGCACGCCCGGTCGAACGTCGCGCGGGCGGGCCTCGCGGACCGCGTCGAGTTCCGAGAACGGGACGTGGTCTCGACCGGATTTGACCTGGCCGGGTTTGGGAGCATCGTGCTCGACCTGCCGGAACCCTGGGAGGCGCTGAAGGCAGCCCGTGAGGCGCTCTCCGCCGGTGGGTACGTTGCGACCTACACTCCCACGTACAATCAGCTCGAACGGACGGTCCGCGCGATGCGAGAGCTTCACTTGACCGAAGTGCGCGCGCTCGAGCTGCTTGAACGCGGGCTTCACGTGGGCGACGGGGGTACCCGTCCCGAATTCGAGATGCTGGGGCACACGGGGTTCCTCGCCGTCGGTCGGCGGACAGGGTAGCCGTGGTCGTTGCCTCCCTCTCCATCGGGGCCGTGGTGGGGGTCCTCCTCTCCGCGGCCTTCGTCTGGGTCGAGATCGGCCGCTACGCGACCCCGCAGGTCCCCGAGACGCTCTTCGACGAGCGTCGTGAGATCTTCGCCTATACCGCAGGTCTGTTCGTCGGGATCCCCTTCGCGATCATCTACATCCTCTACCAGTTCTCGATGGGGAACGGGGCGCTCCCGGGCGCCCTGATCTTCCTCGCCCTGCTCGTCGGCGGCATCGAGCTCGCCCAATGGGGGCTTCTGAGGAGTAGTTACTGGGGCCGCAGCGAGAGCGCCCCGTTCTATGCACTCGGCTTCCGGGCCGCCATCGGGGGGCTGATCGCCCTCGGGGTCGTCTCCGGATACCTCGGTGGGGTCACCGTCACGATCGACGGCATCGCTCTCGCCGTCCTCGAAGCGACCGCGATCGTGGGACTGGAGGTCGCGGGAGCGTTGCTCTCGTTCCGGCCGAAGGCGGGAAGCGGTCGGACGAGCGGGGGCCCCCTCGCGGGAGCGATCTTTGGGGTGTTCGGATTCTTCCTACTCGGTCTCGGCCCCTTGGGAGGGGAGGCGTCCGCGTTCCTCGGTGCCGGCATCGCCCTCAGCGGCGCCTTCCTGGTCTACCGACGCCTTCGGCCCACTCTCTCCTCGATTCCCCCGCCGAGCGCGGGACCTCCGCTGGAATCGGTGACGGCGCCGGAGTCCTACGGCCGGACGAAGCGGGATCGTCCCTAGCTTCGGGCCGGCCGGTCTACACGAGGGCCGGGAGGGCCGCCGTCGACCAGATGAGGATGGCGAACAGCAGGAGGATCGCCACCACGAGGATCACGAACTCGCCGCGCCGGCGGGCGAGGTAGATCCGGGTCTCCTCCGGGGTGGTGGGGAGAGGGTGCGCGTTGACGATCTGGAGCCGGAGTCCCGCCCCGGCGGCGATGCCGAACAGGCCGATGGTCCAGAGGAGGCGAGCCGTCTCGATGCCGTAGGCCACGCTCTGGGCGGTCGAACCAGCACACGGAGGGGCGGCCGTGAAGCAGTCCGCGGGGTTCGACCCGACCAGGACCATGACCAGGGTGCCCACGAAGAGAAGGAGGAGGCCCATCCCCTGACCGAGCATGGCCAGGAACGCCCACGGGCCCCGAGCGGCCAGGGCCTCGGAGCTGAACCGCTCCGACAGCGGCCGGGACGGGGGCGCGGCGGGCATGGTGGGGGGGTACGGGTAGCCGGCTGCCTGCGGAGGGGGCGGCGGAAGGTCCGTGGGGGTCGCCATGAGTGAACCGGCCACCACGCATAGGTTCTTAAGCGGAACCGCCTCCCGCCCCCCGCATGGCGGACTCCGAGGAGAAGGTTCCTCTCGAGCGCCGCATCCGCATCGGAATGCGCACCCAGCGTGCGGTCCTGGCCGTGTTCGTGCTCGCGGTGGGGATCCTCCTCACCGTCCTCGCGCTCGGGGCCTTTACCCCGCTCATGAACGATGCGCCGTTCACGACCATCAACACGTACACGAACACGGCGGACGCCAACTACAACCTCGTTTTCCTCATCGTCGGACCGATCGTGGCGATCGTCGGCGCCTACCTCGTCGGGGCCTACTACTACGCCCGCCGGAAGTTCGAACACCTCATGGTGACGAAGAGCAAGGCCGAGTTCCTCCGAAACATCCCGGACCTCGAAGAGACCCTGTGGGACCTCACCCCGGCCGACGAAGAGCGCTACCAGCGCAAGCGGGCCGAACTCCGCGTGCGTCGCTGAATCGGACCGGACTTCGACCGGGTTAAGTAGCGTCGGCCGGTCCTTCGCCGATGGCGGGTGCGTTCCCGAGCGAGCGAGCGGTCGGGTTCCGTTTCCGACGGCTTGACAAGCCCGAGGAGTTCCGTCAGGTGGAGGAGGTGCACCGGGCGGTCTGGGGAGATGAATCGACGGAGCGGATCGCTCCCTCCCTCCAGCGCGCGGTCCAGGACAATGGCGGCCTCGTCCTGGGCGCGTTCGCCGACATCCACCTCGCCGGATTCACGGTCGCCTTTCTGGGGTGGGACGGTGCCTCGCTCTACCTGTACGCGCACCTGCTCGCCGTCCGCCCGGAGTACCAGAATCACCACGTCGGTCTCGACCTCTCGAAGTCGCTCCGGAACGAGGTGCTCCAGCTCGGGCTCGGAGAGATCCGCTTGGCCTTTGACCCGCTCCAGAGCCGGAACGCGTGGTTGTTCGTCCGTCGACTGGGAGGGCTTCCCGACCGGTACCTGCACCACTACTTCGGCCAGATGCCGGACGCGATTAACCAGGGGATGGAGAGCGACCGGGTCCGTCTGGTCTGGTCCCTCTCCTCCCCCCGCGTCGAGGCTCGCGTCGCGGGAGATTACCCCTCGCACGATGACGACCGGGCGCGGTGGCGGGCCGCCTCTCCGGTCGTCACGACCGAGCCCGGTGAGAGCGGGGTCCGTCTGCCGACCGAGGTCGCCGAGCCGAGCGGGCCGACCGCCCACGTCGAGATCCCGTTCGACCTCGACCTGGTGCGCCAGCACGAGCCGGAGGGGCTCCGACGGTGGCGGCACGCGACGCGCGACGCCTTGCGCGCGGCGGCGGACCTGGGGTACCGGGTAGACGACTTCGCCGTCGTGACCGAAGAACACGAGCGCCGAAGCTTCTACTTCCTCTCCGCACCGGACCCGACCTCGGCCGACCCCGAACCGGCCCCCTCGCCAAGGAGCTAAGCCGAGCGGCGCCCTTTCCGGGTAGGAAGGACCATGACGTCGACCCGCCGGCCCCGCACTCCTTCGACCCTCGTGTTGGTCCTGCTCCTCGCGGCTCTTGCGGTCGGAGCGGCCGCGAGCATCGTCGCAGCAGCGCGGACCGCGAGCTCGACCCCGCTCGGTGGGACGCCTCCGATCCCTGAGGCCTATCTCTCGGACGACCTGATCATCGTAGCCTGCATCATCCTCTTCCTCGCCATCGTCGTGCCCATTGTCTACGACCGGATCCGAGGGGGCACGTCGGTCCCCGGGCGAGTGGTGGTCGTCACCCTGGTCATCGTCCTCGCGATGATCCTCTTCGTGGTCGTTGCCCGATTCGCCATCGCGCCGGGAGGACCGTTCGAGTTCGGGAAGGGCCACGCCGGGAACCCGGGGAACAACAGCACGGGGACGACCACGAATCTCACCAACGGGACCAATCCCCTGCTCGGGAACGGCGGCAACATCTCGTTCCTCGGAGGCCACATTCCCGGCTGGGTCGTCTTCCCCGTGATCGCCATCGTGGCCGTTCTGGTCGCGGTCGTTGCGGTTCCGCGGGCGCGCCTCTATCTGCAGGACCGCGCCGAGGATCGGTTGGCGGAAACGCCCGAGGCCGAGGCCGTCCGAGGCGCGCTCGGACAGGCCGCTCAGGAACTGGCCGCCGGCTCCGATCCCCGTTCCGTGATCCTCCGGCTCTACGGTCAACTCCTACGCCGTGTGGGACCGATCGCCGGAGACATCGACCGTTCCACACCGGAGGAGATCCGCTCGCTCCACCTCATCCGCCTCGGCATCCGGCCGGAGGCGGCGGAAGCCCTGACCCGGTTGTTCGAGGAAGCGCGCTATTCTACGCATGCCCTCGGCCCAGAAGCCGCCGGCCGGGCGTCCCAGGCGATCGCCGACGCCGACCGTGACCTGACGCGGATGGCGCCGTTGCCGTGAGGGTCCCGTCCGACTGGCCGCTCCTCGTCCTCGCCGCCGCGGCCGCCGGGATCGCCATCCTGGCCGGACGGTCTCTCGACGTGGCCCTCCCGGCCGGGGTCATCGCCGTGGTCGCGGCCGGACTCCTCCTCGCGGGTTCGATGCGGCGGCTGGCATGGCGGCGCGCCCCGCTCCCCCGAATGGCACCCCCGACGGCCGCCTCCACCTTGCGGGCCGCGTTCCGCTCGGGCCGCTCCGGGCGTATCACCATCGTGGTCGAACTCGACCGGATCGAGCGGATGGGCCCGCATCCGGACCTCGTTGTGCGCAGCGATGCCGAGGAGACGCGCATCCGGATGCTTCCCCGTCCGGCGTTCCGGGCGTACGTCGAACGCCGACTGGACACGATCGAGGCGGCGGACCGATGAGCGCCCCCGTGCGCGAGCCCCTTCGCTGGCGACCCCGCTCGTACCTCCTCCTCGGTGCGGCGGCGGCCCTGTTCGCGCTCGGGATCGCCGAGCGGACGCCCGTGCCGCTCTTGGTGGCCTTCCCGCTCCTCCTGGCCCCGATCGCCGCGCCCCTCGTCGGCGCGCGTGGCTCGCCGAAGGTCGCGGCAACGGGCGTCGTACGGGGAAAGGAGAGATCGATCGAACTCACGTACCACTTCACGCCCGAGTCCCCCACCTACCCCGCGGACCTGCGCGTGACGGTGGCTCCCCCGAGCGGGATCTTGGAAGCGGCTCCTCCCCGCTATTCTGCGTCGGCCGATACGCTCCAGCTGGATCTTTCCTGGCACGTCCCCGACCCGATGGTCGCGCTCCTCCCGGTGCCCGACGTCCGCTGGGAGGACGCGCTAGGCCTGGTGGAACGGGAGGCCGAGGTGACGGGGGAGCCCTTGGGGATCGAACGTTATCCACCGGAACTCCGGCGTGCCGGGGTGGTTCGACTCGACCGAACGGTGGCGCTGCCCGGCGAGACCCGCTCGCGGGCGATCGGCGCCACGGGGGAGTTCTTCGGGATACGGGAGGCCCTCCTCGACGACCCTCCGCGACAGATCAACTGGAAGGCGTCGGCGCGCGCCGGGCGTCGCCTCGCGAACGAGTACGCCCTCGACCGCACGGGGGACGTCCTCCTCCTCCTCGACACTCGTCCCACCTCGCTCGGGCCGTCCGTCGATGCTCGTCTCCTCGGGATCTCCCGGGCCGCGGCCTACGGTCTCGCCGATGCGTTCCTTCGGGAGAAGACCCGCGTCGGAGTCGCGGTCTTCGGCGAGTTCATCACCGCCCTGCCTCTATCGACCGGACGAACCCAGCGGATCCGGATCCGCGACATCCTGCTCGCCACATCGGTGGCACCGGTCGCAGCCCCTGCCGAGCGGTGCGGCGTGGCGCTTCGGCGCTACTACTCCCGGGGCATGACGACGATCCTGCTCTCTCCGCTTGCCGACGCGGAATCGCTGCTCCTGGTGCCGCACCTCAGGCGGCGCGGGTTCCACCCGGTCGTCCTGAGCCCGTCGTACCTCCCCCTGCTGGCCGCCTCGTCCGACCTCGTTCCCGAGGATGAGGCGCTCGTGGGCCGCATTTCGCGCCTCCTGCGCCGCGAACAGGTCGCGCGAGCCTGGAAGGACGCGCCCGCGATCGACTGGGAGGATTACTGGTCTCTCGGCGGGTTCGTCGACTTCCTCCGCCGCCCGACCCTCCGGGAGCGTGGGATATGAGCGCGCCGGAGGTTGGCTCCCGGTTCGGGCGAGCGGTCGGACCGACGTTCGCGCTCCTCGCGGCCGGACTCCTCGGGTTCGCCCTCCTCGGAACACTTCCCCTTTTCGAGGGACTACTGGTCGCCGTCGCCGGCCTCGGGTTCGCGGCCGCACTCCGGCAAAGTGGGTGGCGGGGGCTCCATGCGTACGCTCCGGTCGGTCCGCTCGTGTCCCTCGGCATCCTGGCCGTCGCCTCCACCCCCTCGGCGATCCCGGCCCTCTACGGAGGCGCCACGGCGCTCGCCTTCCTTCTCTGGCTCTCGGAGGACCCCGACCGATTGGCGGGGGGCCCCGGGCGCGCGATCGGGCGCCTCCTCCTCCCCGGGATCGGGCTCGCGCTCGCGTGGACCAGCTCCTTCCTCCTGCCCGGTGGCGACGCCACGGTGGGGATCGCGGCGGCCCTCCTCGGCGGGGTCCTCGTGCTCGTGGCGTTGTTCCTCCGGGCGCCCGAGATCCTCGAACGCGATGCGACGGCAACCTCATAGCACGGCCCGGCCTCCCCCCGGATGGCGTGGCTAACACTGCGCCCGGGTACCGTCGAAGGGTCCCTCTCGACTCAACGCGGACGGGTCGTCCGCAGAGGATGACGTGAGGACAACCCCGGTGTCCGACAACCCCGGCCGGGGTCAGACCGCGGAGACGGCGTGCGCCCAGCCATGAGGCGGATCGTTACGGCCGGGGAACAGGCAGCTTCCCTCCTTATACCGGTGCCGTTCTCGCCGTCCGAGCCGGGAGCGCGATGAAGGCGACGGAGGCCGCGGCACGGGCGACCCAGATCCGGGACTCGGTCCACACGGCGGTCGTCGGACGGGACGTGGCCGTCGACCAGATCCTGGTCGGACTGCTCTCGGACGGCCACATCCTGCTCGAGGACCTTCCCGGGCTCGGCAAGACGCTGATGGCGAAGTCGTTCGCCCGCGCGCTCGGCCTCGCGTTCCAGCGCGTCCAATTCACGGCCGACCTCCTTCCGCACGACATCACCGGTGGGGAGATCGTCGACCCGAAGACCAACGCGTTCGTGTTCCGTCCCGGACCGATCTTCACCAACGTCCTGCTCGCGGACGAGATCAACCGGGCCCCGCCCAAGGTGCAGTCCGCGTTGCTCGAGGCGATGCAGGAGTACCAGGTGACGAGCGAGCGCACGACCTACCCCCTGCCCCGTCCGTTCCTCGTGCTCGCCACGGAGAATCCGATCGAGCTGGAAGGGACGTATCCCCTTCCCGAGGCCCAGGTGGACCGGTTCCTGCTCCGTCTGCGGATTGGCTACCCCACGGTCGAGGAGGAACGGACCATCCTCGAGCGGCGACGGGCCCGCAAGACGGAGGACGTGGCCGGCTCGGCGGTCATGGACGCGGCGACCTTCCAGCAACTCCAGCGGGCGGTGGAGGACGTGGAGCTCGACGCGTCGCTCGCCGATTACCTGGTCACCATCGTCCGCGCCACGCGCGACGACTCCCGGACGGAGGTCGGCGCCTCTCCCCGCGGGTCCCTCGCGCTCCAGAAGGTCGCCCGCGCCCGGGCCCTTCTCTCGGGCCGGGATTTTGTCGTCCCCGACGACATCAAGGGGCTCGCCGGGCCCGCCCTCGCGCACCGCATCGTCGTGAAACCGGAGCCCTGGATCCGGGGCGTGCGCGGCGAGGACATCGTCCGGGGCGTCGTCGAGCGTACGGTCGTGCCCAAGGTCAAGTAAGGCCCTTCGCGAGCAAACCGTTTTCATCCCGTCCGGGGTCGGGCCATCGATGGCCGTGCTCCCCACCGTCGTCGTCGCGGACCCGATCGATGCGAGCGCTCTCGCCCGGCTCCGCACCGGGCCGTGCACGGTGGTCGATTCGAGCGCCGATCCCACGGAGCTCACCAAGCACCTTCCGACGGCGTGGGCCCTCATCGTCCGGAGTCGTACCAAGGTCGATCGCACGCTGCTCTCGGCCGCCCCGGCTCTCCAGGTCGTGGCGCGGGCGGGCGTCGGCGTGGACAATGTCGACATGGTGGCGACCGGGGAGCGCGGGATCTCCGTCGTCAACGCACCCGGCGGCGCGACCGCGAGCGTGGCCGAGCTCTCGGTGGCGCTCTACCTCCTCCTCGTGCGAGGCCTCCTCCCGAAGATCGGTTCGACCCGCGCGGGGAAGTGGGAGCGGGGCACCTCGGGCCACGAGCTCGGCGGCCGCACCGTCGGGTTCGTCGGCTACGGGCGGATCGCCCGGGAGATCGCCCGCCGCCTGGTCCCGTTCGGGGTTCGGACCCTCGCTTTCGACCCGTTCGTCCTGAAGGCGGTCGACGCGACCGAGATCGTCCCCTTCGAGAAGCTCCTCTCGGAGTCCGACATCGTGAGCGTGCACGCTGCCCTGACTTCCGAGAATCACCACCTCCTGAACGCCCGAGCGTTCGACCGGATGAAGCCGGGAGCGTTCTTGGTCAATGTCGCGCGCGGCGCCCTCGTGGACGAGGCCGCCCTGCTGGTCGCCCTCGATTCGGGGAAACTGGGCGGCGCCGCGCTCGACGTACTGGAGGAGGAACCCCCGATGAAGCGCACCCTGGTCGAGCACCCCCACGTGATCGTGACGCCGCACCTCGGCGCATCGACCTCGGAGGCCCAGCAACGGGCGGGCTCCGACGTCGTGGACGAGGTACTGCGCGCCCTGAAGGGAGAACCGCTGCGCGCGCTGGTCGCGCCCCCGGGAGGCGCCCGATGACGTTCGACCCCGAGACGTCGACGTTCCTGATCGCCGGTCCCGTTCGGATCCATCCCCGGGTCCTGCGGGCCATGTCGATGCCGTCGCTCAACCACCGGGGCGACTACTTCCACGGGATCGTCCAGGAGATCCGAGAGCTGCTTCCCGTCCTGTTCGGGACCCCCGGAAACCAGGTGATCCTGAGCGGGAGCGGGACGGCCGGTCTGGAGGCGATGTACTCGAGCCTGGTGCCGAAGGAGGGCCGCGTCCTCGTCCTGTCGAACGGCAACTTCGGGGAGCGCAGCGACCAGATCGTCCGGCGCTACTCGACCAACGTCACGACCGTGACCGCCCCGTGGGGGCAGCCCCTCGCACCCGCCGCCGTCCGGACCGAGCTCGAACGCGGCGACGTCCGGGCCGTATGTGTCGTCCACAACGAGACGAGCGTGGGGCTCCAGAATGACCTCGCGGGGATCGCCCACGAAGTTCGCCGCGCGGGCTCCCCGCTCCTCTTGGTCGACGGGATCAGTGCGGTCGCCGGGATCCCCCTCCACATCCAGGAGTGGGGGGTCGACGCGGTCGTGGCCGGCACCCAGAAGGGCCTCGCCGCCCCGGCCGGGCTCGCGCTCGTCCACCTCTCCGACCGGGCCGTGGAAGCGCTCCACCCCGGCTCGTTCTACCTCGACCTCAAGTCCCACCTCACGCCCCTCGCCAAGAACGACACGCCCTGGACCCCCGCGGTCCCGCTCTTCCTCGCGCTACGGGAGGCCTTGCTGCTGCTGAAGGAGGAGACGCTGGAGGGCCGGCTCAAGCGCACGCACCATCTCGCCGAGGCGACCCGCGCCGCGGTCGACGGGCTCGGGCTCGAGCTCTTCCCGGAGCGCGCCTTCGCGTCGGACACGGTCACGGCGGTGAAGAACCCGGCCGGGCTCGGGGACCCCGAGGTCCGCAAGGCGCTCGAGAAGCAGTACAACATCCTCGTGCAGGGCGGCCAGGGAGCGCTCGCGGGCAAGATCTTCCGGATCGGTCACATGGGGATCGCGGACTGGCCCGACCTCCTCGTCACGTTCGCGGCGCTCGAGCGGATCCTCGGGAAGGCCGGTCGGCTCCCGAAGCCCGGGGCGGCCCTCCAAGCGATCGTGGAGCGGATGCCCTAGTCCGGCCGACACCTAGATGTCGACGATCACGCGGGCGCGGCCGCGCTCGGGGTCGAAGACGAGATGGTGGAAGGTCGCCGCCTTGACCTCGGTGCCAGCCGGGTGACGGTCGGGGTCGAACGGTTCCCCTCGGAGGGCGGCCACGACCGCGGTCGGCGGGGTCCCGACGGGCCGGGCCCGGATCTCCCGAACGAGGAACCCGTCCGCCTCATGAACCAGGATGAGCTCGGTCAGGAAGGACACCACGAGCTCCGTCGTGTCGAGCCCCGTGGCGCTCACCGCACGCTCCTCCCGGGGACGGACGGTGCGCAGGTCGGTCATCAACGCGAAGAGGCCCAGCCCGAGCGCTTCCAGGAGGGCCGCCGAGTCCGGTCCCCGCGCCCACACCCCGACGTCGGCCGTGGTCGGGAAGCTTCCCCACCGGCGGGCCGGCCGCCGTGGGGCGGTTCGTTCGGACGTGGGGGGTCGATGCGTCGGGAGGGGTTTAAGGGGTGCCCGCTCCTCCGTACCCAAGGATGCGCGCTTCCCTCGTGATCCCGACGCTCAACGAGGCCGGATCGATCGGCCACGTCGTGGAGTCGTTCCGCGCCGCCGCCGAGGCGGGCAATCGCACTCTCTTCGCCTCGGACCCGATCGACTGGGAGATCCTCGTCGTCGACGGAGCCTCCACGGACGGCACGGCGGGGATCGCCGAGCGGGCGGGCGCGACCGTCCTGAAGGAGCCCCGCAAGGGGTACGGCCGGGCCTACAAGACCGGTTTCGAGGCGGCGAGGGGGGACGTGATCGCCACCTCCGACGGGGACGCGACCTACCCCGTGGAGGAGATCCCGAAGTTCGTCCGGCAGCTCCTCGATTCCGGGACGGACTTCCTGACCGGGAATCGGATGGCCTATCTCGACCGTAAGGCGATGACGACCGAGCACCGGATCGGGAACCGCGTGCTGAACACGGCCCTCCGTCTCCTCTTCCACCGGTACCTCCGGGACCTCCCCGACGGAGGGCTCGTCGACAGCCAGAGCGGGTTCTGGGTCTTCCGTCGCTCCCTCCTCGACCGGGTGTCGCTGTCGCAGGACGGAATGGCGTTCAGCGAGGAGCTCAAGATCGAGGTCCTCCTGCGCGGGGCGCGTTTCGCGGAGGTTCCGATCCGGTACGGGGAGCGGTGGGGATCGCCGAAGCTCTCGAGCTGGCGCGACGGCTACGGGAACCTTCGCTACCTCCTCCGGAAACGGGTCGCGGTCCAACGCGAACTGAGGACGGGAGCGCCGGCGCCGTTCCGGTCGAAACCTACCTCGGCCGCGCCGCCGCCGTGAAGGGCCCTACTGGGTCTTGCCGGACCGCTCCCGCGACTTGACGCGGAGGCCCTGGTACCCGCACCGGCGGCATTGCGTCGCCTTGGGGGGGTTCCGGGCCGAGCAGTTCATGCAGATCTTCTTGTTGAGCAGGCGCTCGACCGCCTCGGGGAACGGCATGGAGACGGCGGGGACCCGCCCTCGGCTATAAAACGGGGACCGGCGGGTTCCCGACGCCGCTTTCCGCGACCGCGACCTCGCGGAAGGCAATGGTGTCGGACCCGGAGGGAGAGGAGGCCGTTCGATGGGCCCGCAGGGCCGTGGTGTCGGCGGTCGGCCCGGAACGGACGACTCGGGAAACGACGTCCGCGCCCGGCCCGATGGGTCCGGAGTTCGGCGAGCTCCGAGGCGCCTTCGTCACGCTCAAGCGGTATCCCTCGGGGGACCTTCGGGGGTGTATCGGGTTCCCGCTCCCCGTGCTCCCCCTCGGAGAGGCCATCGCCCAGGCGGCCGTCGCGGCCGCCCTCGACGACCCCAGGTTCCGACCGGTCGGTGCGGACGAGCTCGGACGGTTGACGGTCGAGGTATCGATCCTCGGGTTTCCTCAGCCGATCCCCCCGGGACGCCCCGACGAGATCGTGGCCGCCATCCGCGTCGGTCGGGACGGATTGATCGTGGACGGACGCGGGCGAAGCGGACTCCTCCTCCCTCAGGTGGCCCCGGAACAGGGATGGAACGAGGAGGAGCTGCTCAACGGGACGTGCGAGAAGGCGGGCCTTCCCGCCGACGCGTGGCAGGGTCCGGGCGTGCGGGTCCGTCGGTTCGTGGCGGAGGTGTTCGCCGAGGTCGCTCCCGGCGGGACGGTCGTCCGCGAGCCCACCGAGGTCAGGGACCGGCCCGCACGACCGTCGCGGTGAAGACGATCCCGTCCAGGTCCCAGCGGCGCACGGGGTCGGCGGGCGGGAGCTCCCCCTCCACGAACGTGAGCGAGTCGGCTTGGAGGTCGTGGGCGAGGGGTACGGAGCGCTTCCGAAGCAGCTCGAGCAGCTCCCCCGTGGCCCCGATCGTCAGCCGGATCCGGTCCGTCGGGGCGAGGCCGAGCTCCTTGCGGGTATGCTGGAGGCGCCGGCCGACCTCCCGCACGAGTCCCTCCTCCCGCTGCTCGGGCGTGGGGTGCCGGGGGAGCGCTGCGATCGCCCGGCCTCCCTCCTCGCGGACGACCCAGTCCGTGTCGGGGAACTGTCCGCGCTCCGCGGCCGGCACGCGACGGATCCGGCTCACGTTCAGCTCTTGGGCGAGGAGAAGCAGGCCCTCGGCCCCGAGCCCAAGGAGCGCCGGGTCCGCCTCCCCGAAGAGGACGAGCTCCTCCAAGGGCACACGGGACTTGACGGTCGCCCGGTGGCGGAGCTCGCGACCGACCTCGACCAGCTCCCGAAGAGCGACCATGCCGGCCTCGAGCCCTTGGTCCCGCTCGCCGTACGGGCCGGGCCATCGGCCGAGGTGGACCGACCGCGCGCCGTCGGCGTAGCCGAGCTCGCCGACCTCCTGGTGGACCCACTCGGCCGTGAAGGGCAGGAGCGGCGCCGTGACCTGGGCCAGGCGGAGCAGGAGGAACGAGAGGGTCTCGTGCGCGGTCCGTCGGTCCTCGGGAGTGGTCTCCCCCCAGAACCGCGGACGCGAGCGTCGAACGTACCACGTTGAGAGGTCGTCCACCAGCTCCCGGACGGCGAGGGCGGCCGGCCGGGGGTCGCACGAGTCCAGCGACGCCGTCACCGCGGCCCGGGTCCCCTCGAGTCGGGAGAGGGCCCACCGGTCCAGCGCGGACGAGACGCTCGGCCGGTCCCAGCACGGAGGGAGCCCGTCCGCCCGGGCATTCTGGAGGTGGAAGGCGACGACGTTGCCGAGCGTCCCGAGCGTTCGGCCGGCCGTCTTGTGGATCGTCGTCTCGCCGACCCGCATCGGCTCGGTGAAATCGACCGTGAGGAAGGTCCAGCGGACCGGGTCCGCCCCGAGGCGCTCCAGGAGCTCGATCGGGTCCAGGACGTTGCCCTTCGACTTCGACATCTTCCGGTTCGACTCGTCGAGCACCATTCCTGTGGTCAGGGACGCGCGGTAGGCGGGACGGTGGAACAGCGCGGTCGAGAGCACGAGGAGCGTGTAGAACCAGCCCCGGGTCTGGTCGAGCCCCTCCGCGACGTAGTCGAGCGGCTGGGCCGGATCGAACGGGCCCGGCTCGAACGGATAATGGAACTGTGCGAACGGGGCGGCTCCGCTGTCGTACCACGCGTCGATCGTGTACGGCTCCCGTCGGCTCGGGGCTCCGCACGAGGGACAGGGAAACACGATCCGGTCGGCCTGGACCCGGTGCGGGTCGAAGTCGGCGGGGAGCGGCGCGCCGGCGAGGCGGCCGAGCTCCGCGAAGCTGCCCGCGCACGTCGAGTGTCCCGCCGGGCACATCCAGATCGGGAGGGGCGTTCCCCAGTACCGGTTGCGGGAGAGCGCCCAGTCCTTCGCTTCCGTCAGGAAGTTCCCGAACCGACCGTCGCGCAAGTACGGGGGGACCCAGTGGACGGTCGCGTTGTTCTGCTGGAGCTCCGACGTGAATCGGGAGGTCCGAACGAACCAGGAGTCGATCGCCCGGTAGAGGAGCGGGGTGTCGCACCGCCAGCAGAAGGGGTAGGTGTGGCGGATCGTTTCCGAGCGGAAGACGAGGCCCCGCTCCACGAGGTCGTGGAGGAGGATCGGGTCGGCCTGCTTGAACCCGCGACCCCGGGCGAGCGGCACGGCGTCCCCGAAGTGGCCCCTCCCGTCGAGCGGGTCGAAGACCCCGACCTTCTCACGGGCCCCGACCCGCTGGTCGTCCGGTCCGAAGCTCGGGGCGACATGGACGAATCCGGTTCCCTCCTCGGCCGTGACGAAGTCGTCCAGCACGATGCGGTACCGGCCGGGTCCGGGGCCGGCCGAGTCGAAGGGCGGGCGATAACCGGCCTCCGCGAAAGACGAACCGGGGATCCGGGCGACGACGTTCGGAGGATGGGGAAAGTAGCGGGGCACCGCCGCCGAGGCCAGCACGAGCTCCTCGCCGTCCTCGGCGCGGATGACCGAGTATTCGAGGTCCGCCCGCGCGGCGACCAGGAGGTTCGCCGGCAACGTCCAGGGCGTCGTGGTCCAGACGAGGAGGCTGCGCCGCGGGGTGGCCGGGTCGGTGAGGGGGAACCGCACCGTAACGGACGGGTCGGTCGCCTCCCGGTATCCCTGGGCGACCTCGTGCGAGGCGAGCGGCGTCTCGCATCGTGGGCAGTACGGGAGGACGTAGTGCCCTTTCTCGAGCAGGCCGCGGTCGAACAACTGCTTCAGGGACCACCAGACGCTCTCGATGTACGGCGGGTCCATCGTCCGGTACGCGTGGTCGTAGTCGAGCCAGTACCCCACCCGACGGCTCATTTCCCGCCAGAGGTCGGCCACCTCGAGCGTGATCGCACGGCATTCGTCGCAGAACCGCTCGACGCCGTAGCTCTCGATCTCCTTCTTCGACTTCAAGCCGTGCCGCTTCTCGATCGCGATCTCGACAGGGAGACCGTGGCAATCCCAGCCGGCCATGGGGCTCACGATGCGCTCGCCGCGCATCCGATGGTACCGAAGTTGCAGGTCCTTGAGCACCCGTGCAACGAGATGACCGACGTGCGGGCTCCCGTTGGCGCTCGGAGGCCCTTCGGTGAAGCGGAAGAGGGGGCCCTCGGCGGGGGCCGAGAGCGCGCGCGAGCTCACCCCCGTGGTCTCCCAGTACTGGAGGACCCGCTCCTGAACGACCCGGGAGGACGGAGCCCCGGATTCTGTCTCCTCGGACGGCACGGACGGCTCCGACGGCCCCCCGGGTGATAAAGAACTCCGACCCGCCGCTCAGGGAGTGAGCCCGTGCGGGCGGGGGCTTTTCGATTCCGGTCCGACCCGGGCGGAGGCGTGGCGCCGGACCACATGGCCCTCGAGCTCCGAGACGTGCGCATCGCGGCCCAGGATGATGTCGCGGGCCCGGAGAAAGCGCACGTCGACCCCTTCCAGGTCCACCGAGTCCGCCTCGATCCGTTGGATCGGGACCGCGAGGTTGCGACCCAGCACCATCTCGATCGGGTTCGAACGCCGTACCCGCAGGGTGACCGACTTGGCCTGGATGCTCCCCACGTGACTGGGCCCGCGGAACCGGGCCGTCACGCGCTCCGCCGCGATCGCCCCGTCGATCTCGGCGATGCCGTCGAGGGAGAACTCCCCGGCCTTCAAGCTGGGCGCGACGAACAGCCCGTCCACGGCCAGTCCGCGGTCGGTGACGACCGCACCGTCCAGGCGGGAGCGGCCCTGGAGGTCCGCCTCCCCCCAATGCACGATCCCCCGGACCCGAAGGTTCCCCGAGGAGATCATCGACCCCGAGACGGTCATCGCCCCGCCGACCTCGAGGTCGCCGTGCGAGCGGACCGAATCGGCCGTGAACGCCCCGCCGATGGCGGTCCCGCCCTCGAGGAGCGCCTCAGCGGAATCGGCCTCGGAGAGGATCTTCGCTCGTCCCCGACTGGTCCAACGGAGCGCGTGGACCGAGTCCCGACGCACCACGCCCTGGTCCTCGATCACTCCGCTCCGGGCCGGCGGTGTGGGCTTCGCTGGAGGGGAGGGAGGAACGGCCCTCACCGGTGGGGGCGAGGCCGGCGGAGGGCGGGCCGGTGGGACCGCGGTAGGAGGAGACGGGAGCGACATGGGACCGTTCAGCGGGCTCCTGGGACCGGTCCGAGTCCCAATCGACGGTGCTGGGCCATGATACAGAGGTTCTCGTAGACGGTGAGGCCCGCCGCCCTCGCCTTGGCGGAGGCCCCGGCGTGCTCGACACCCAGGGCCATCCAGACCACGGGGACGCGCCGGGCGATCGCCTCGTCGACGATCGGGGGTACCTGGTCGGAGCGCCGGAAGACATCGACGATGTCGATACGAATCTCGGACGGGACCTCGGTCAGCGTCGGATAGGACCGCTCGCCGAGGATCGCGGGCGCGACCGGGTTCACCGGAACGACTCGGAATCCCTGGCTCTTCAGGTACCGGGCCGTCTCGTGGGAGTCGCGCTCGGGCTTGTCGGAGAGGCCCACGATCGCCACCGTGCGGGCGGTCGTGAGCACTCGACGAAGCTCCTCGTCCGGTGGGATCATCGGCGCACGCACCGTCGTCGGTTACATGATGTTAGCCCCTGTTCGGCGGGCTCAGACTTATCGGAGGTTCGGCCTGTTCCGGGCCGATGTACGTCGACTACGTGGGCCTTCGTGTCACGCGCCTCGCGCCCGCGGTCCGCTTCTTCGAGAAGGGATTGGGCCTTAACGAGGTCCGCCGGGGAAAGATGGGACACGGCGGGGTGTGGGTCCTGATGCGGGACCCGATCTCGCACCAGCAGATCGAGCTGAACTGGTACCCCAAGGGCTCGAAGTACTTCCGAGAGTTCGTGCCCGGCGAGGGTCTCGACCATCTGGGCATCCGGGTCAGCGACCTCCCCCGGGCGGGCCGTAAGATACGGGCCGCGGGCGGCCGTCGGGTCGACGAGATCCGCTGGAAGGGGAAGGTCGTCATCGCCTACTACGAGGGACCCGACGGGATCTGGGTCGAGCTGATCGATTCGCCGACCCTCTAGGGCGGTCCGGGGCCGGGCGGGGCCCCCCTCGAGGCCGACCCGAACGGATGGGAGGTCCCGTTCACGAGGCGAAGGTAGACCAGGAGCGCGACGACGAGCCCGACCAAGATCACTCCGTACCGGACCGAGGCCCCGACGTCCAGGTTGATCAGCGTGAGGTAGGCGGAGGCGTCGAAGAGGCCGTGGAGGAGGGCGATGACGACCAGGTTCCCTCCCGAGGCGCGGAACGCCCCCGCGAAACCGAACCCGGCGAAGAACAGGGTCGGGAAGATCAGCGGGGCCGCCGCCCCGTACGTCGTGCCGTAGTAGAGGTGGACGGCCGCGAACAGTGCGCTCGTCCAGACCGCGGGGACGAGCCAGGATCCCCCGCGCGCCACCCAGAACCCGAAGATCCACCCCCGGAAGATCGTCTCCTCGATGGCGCCGACCCCGAACGAGAGCGCGACGAAGAACCACGGGTCGCCGACCGCCTGTTGGAGTGCGGGATTGGTCCGCTCGAGGAGGGCGAGGGCTCCGGGGTCGACCACGAGGTAGACGACCGTCAGCAGGATCACGACCAAGAGCCCCGCGAGCGAGGCGATCCCGTACCACTGGAGCCCCTCGAGGGTCGCGAGCCCCATTCGTTGGTTCCAGTGCTTCAGCGGACCCGGTCCGACGAGGGCGAGGAACGTGACGATCGGAACTCCGTACACGACGAGCAGGTCGCCGAGCAGCGATCCGTAGACGACCCGGGTCGCGGGGACCAGTTCCGGAACGAAGTACTGGCTCGCGATCACGAACACGGTGATCCCGACCGAGAGAGCGTAGCGGGGCACCGAGGTGCCCGAGGGAGGAGGAGGTACCCCGTCGGTCATGGTTCGCCCCGGGGGCCCCTACCCCGGTCCGGGCGTGTGTTCGGCGGCCTGCAGGCAGGCCAGCAGGTCCTCGAGCGTCGCGCGGGCGCGGCTTGCGGAGGACGCCGTGGTCCCGAGGACCAGGTCGCGGCCCTCGACGGTCAACGTGACGTACCCCGGGGAATCGACGGCCAGGGCTCGTCGCAGACGCTCCGCCTCGTCGGGGGAGCGGCACGGGCGACGGGCCACGACCGTTACTTCGACCCCGCCGACTTCTTCGGATGGGCCGGGGATTTCCCTCCCCCCTTCGGTTGGGCGCCGGGTCCCCGGCTGAGCGCGTCGGAGACGATCGGCGCGGTCTGCGTCCGGCGGGCGACCTCTTGGTCGGCCCGCTCCTTGAGATAGCGCCGGACCGACGGCCAGATCGTGTTCTCGTCGCGCTGCTTGTTCTCGAAGTTGTGCTGGCCGATGAACCGGGTGTAGGCCACGCGGCCCGCGGCATCCCAGGTTCCGGTCAGACGACCCGTGTAGAACCCGAGAATGGCGAGGTCGTGCTGGACGCTCTGCGCCACCTCACCGGAGATCGGGAGGAGCGTCGCGGGGTCCTCCCGGTTCAGGATCGTGAGGTCGTAGACCTGGAAGATGCGCCGGAGCTCCTCGATCGGGGAGGTGTGGTCATCGACCCGGAGGTCGACCCACCGGTCCGTGCCTCCGCCGTAGCCGGCGTCCTTGCGAACGATGAGGAGGGCGGCCGATTGGACCCCCCGCCGATCCCCTCCCTCCCGCTGGCCCGCTTGGAGCGCGGCGAGGAGTCGGTCGGCGATGTCGCCGGGAGTGGATTCGTACGACCGCGCCATCGCGCGGACGACGGCCGGCCCGTACAGGATGTTCCCCTGGCAGGTGAACCCGTCCCCGACCTCGTGACCGGCCCATTCCATGCACTTCGTTCCCGTGAAGGCGGCGGCTTCGCCCCGGGCGTCCACGACCCCGAGCTGGCGCTCCTCCCGACCCGGGTCGCCTTCGACCAGGCGGCGCACCGCCTCGCGCGCGCCGACCCCTTCCCGGAACAACCGCAGGCCTTGGGGTCCCCAGGCCATGTTGGCGGCGGCCTGGGTCGCGATCGCCCCGACGCCGGCCTCGGCGAACGGCACCATGGCACCGACCGCCGGGAACTTCGACTGGACCGCCACCCCCCAGGAGCCGGTGGCGCGATCGAAAGCCACGATGGAGAACGTGCCGAACCGGGGAGGCGACATCGACGCGGTCAGGAACGGGGGCTCCCTTAAGTTGTCGGAGCCCGGTCGGACCGCGAGCGCGTGGGCTCCAACTCGCCGAGCAACCGTTCGACGCGCTCGGTCGCCTCCGTCCGCCGACCCGCCTCGTACGCCCGTTCGGCGGCGTGGAGCTCGTTGAGCTCCGCGACCACGTCCCGTCCTTCGGATTGGAGAAGACCGATCAATCGGGCCGCCAGGCGGATCCGGTTCCCGGTCCGCTCCTCGTCGGGGTCCGGTGTGGCGTCCGGAGTCCCGCTCGTGGTGTAATCGACGAGGCCCCTTGGCCACTGGGTGACCTCGCCCTCGCCGCGCCGGGTACGCCGAGACTTCTCTTCCGGCAGAGGGTCCCTCGAGGGAGGCCTACGCCTCGCCCGCGTCGGCGGGCGCCGCCGCCGGGGGCGACGGACGGGTCGCGCCGGCCTTCGGGTGGGGGAGCTGGTCGCGGAGGGCTTCCCAGATCGGGTCGATCCGCTCGTAGAACCCGGGCACGAGTCCCTCCGACTTCAGGATCTTCGCGGCCTCCTCGACCTTGGGCGTCCATTCGGTGGCGGCGACGCCGTGCGCCGCGGCCCAAGCGATACAGCCTCGGGCGAGGAGGACCTGGTCGTCTGCGAACCGACGGGCGCGCAGGGCCTCCCGATCCGCCGGTGGCAGAGCGTTCTCGGGGTTCCAGCTCGGTGGTTGCGGTGGCGGGATCGAGACCCGAAGCAGGCGGAACGGTTCGGGCAGGCTCGGCCAGCGAGGTTCGTGGAAGCGGATCGAGAGCTGATCCAGGGCCTGGAGCGCGGTCGCGTAATCCGCCTGGGCGTACGCTGCCTCGGCCTTGTCGTAGGGCGTCAAGAGGTCGACGCTCGGGGCGCCCTTCCAGAGGTCCAGGAGGAGGGTGACGCGAGAGGGGATCAGCCGGCGGAGCACTTTCCGCTCCGGCGGCTCGGGAAGAAGCGGGGTCGCCGGGACCTCGGGGGCCTTCTCCGGGGGGCGGTTCGGGGCACCGGGCATCGGTCGGTTCCGAGGCGTCTACAGGAACGCCTCGAACTCCTTCGTGACTTCGGGGTACTTGTCACGGACCGCCTTCAAGATGTTGTGGACGTTGAGCTTCTGGAGCTTCACGCCCTGGAGCGCATCGATGATCTTGTCGAAGACCTCGTCCGAGAGGGAGGTCAATTTCTCCTTGGCGAGCCAGTTCCGGTAGAGCTTCTCCTCGAGGCGGGCCCGCCAGCCCTTGTCGTACTTCAGGAGGAACTCTTTCGAGACGTCGCCGGTCTGGGCACTTTCCGCCGCGACCGTGCCGCAGATCTTGCCGGCGATGCAGCCGTTGGCGATGCCTCCACCCGTAAGAGGGTCGATCATCCGGGCCGCGTCCCCGACGATCATGAAACCATCGGACACGGTCTGCTTCAGCGGTGGGGAGATCGAGACGCCGCCGCCGACCATGTCGATCTTCTTGCCCTTGGCGTACGCCGGGTGCGAAGCGATCCACCGGTCGAGGTGGTCGCGGGCCTCGGCCATGGACTTGATCTGGCTCACCTGGACGCCGATCCCGACGTTCGCGAGCCCCTCCGCCTTGGGGAAGATCCAGACGTACCCGCCGGGGGCGACCTTCCCGAGATAGAAGTCGCAGAAGCGAACGTCGCAGTCGACGTTCGTCATCCGGTACTGGAGGCACGTGTCCATGTCCTTGAGCGCGATATTGGTGGAGATCCCGGCCCAGCGGCCCACCTGGCTCTCGAACCCGTCGGCGGCGACGGTCACCTTGGCCCGGACGTCGAAGGTCGTGCCGAACTGCTTGACCTTCGCGCCGACGACGCGGCCGTTCTCCTTCAGGATGCCGGTCGCCGCCGTCTTCAGGCGGACCTCGACGCCCGCGTTGGCGGCGTCGATCGCGAGCTGCTTGTCGAACTCGTCGCGCTCGACCACGAAGCCGACCTCGTTGCCCGCGTCCTTCTCGTTGATCTCGAAGACCTGCTCGCGCGGCGAGTAGATGCGGGCCCCCTCGACCTCGAGGTTGACCCAGCGGCCGGGTTTGATCCCGACGTCGCTGAGCCAATCCTTGCTCATCCCCTCGCCGCATCGGACCGGGCTGCCGATCTCCTGGCGCTTCTCGATCATGAGGACCTGGGCCCCGTGCTTGGCGGCCCACTTGGCCGTCATGCTTCCGGCAGGTCCCCCGCCGATGACCAGGACATCGGTGGTAAGATCGGGGGTCATGGGTTCCGTCCTCGAGCGCGACCGGCCTCAGCCGATCTCGATCGCTCCCACGGGGCAGGCCTTGACACAGATCTCACAACGGGTACAGATCTTCTCATCGAACGTGATCCGGGTCTCGTCGAGGTAGATGCAGTTCAAGGGGCAGATCCCGACGCACGCCCCGCAGTAGATGCAGAGTTGCCCCGACGATTCGATATGGAGGCTCTTCTTCCCCGGCACGGCGCCGACCTCGGGTCGCACCGGGCGGGACGCTATTAAAGTCTATGCACGAAGGCGTCACCGAAGGACGACCGACGGCCGTTCCGGAGCCTCGCGCGGGGCTGTCGACTCCTGCTCTGCGAGCCATCGCTCGGCGTCGATCGCAGCCATGCAACCGGAGCCGGCCGCGGTCACGGCCTGGCGATACCGGTGGTCGTGCACGTCGCCCGCGGCGAACACGCCCTCGACGCTCGTGTGGGTGTGGTTGCGCACCTTGAGGTAGCCCTCGGGCGTCAACTCGAGCTGGTCGCGGAAGACCTGGGTCGACGGGTCGTGTCCGATGGCGATGAAGAGGCCGCCCACCTTGAGATCGTGGGTCCGGCCCGTCGGGAGATGTTTCAGGCGCACGCCCTCCACCCTCTCCGCTCCCAGGACCTCGTCCACGCACGAATCGAGCTCGAAGGAGATCTTGGGGTGCTGACGAGCCCGTCGCTGCATGATCGTGCTCGCCCGGAGGGCGTCCCGGCGGTGGACGATCGTCACGTGGGTGGCAAAGTTGGTGAGGAACAGCGCCTCTTCCATCGCGGTGTCGCCCCCGCCGACGACGACCAGGGACTGCCCCTTGAAGAAGAACCCGTCGCAGGTGGCGCAGGCGGAGACCCCGTGGCCCTTCAGCCGCTCCTCGGAAGGGAGGCACAACCATCGGGCCGTCGCGCCGGTGGCGATGATCACCGCATCGGCCACGACCGTGACCTGGGAACCCGTCGTCAGGTGGAAGGGCCGCGACGAGAAATCCACCTTCGTGACGTTGTCGTCCACGAACTCGGTCCCGAATCGGGCGGCCTGGCGCCGCATGAGGTCGATCAGCTCCGGGCCCTGGATCCCGTCCGGGAACCCCGGGTAGTTCTCGACGTCCGTCGTGATCAGGAGCTGGCCACCGGCGGGAACCCCCGAGATCACGAGCGGTTTCAGCTCGGCCCGGGCGGCGTACAGCGCGGCGGTCAGGCCGGCCGGCCCGCTACCGAGGATGGCGACCCGAACGCGGCGCGCGGGCGAGGACATCGGTCGAACAGGTCCCGTCCGGTTTAAAGCGCCACCTCCCCGCGTTGCCTCGGGGTGAGCAGGGGGCCCAGGGAGGGTGGGGGGGATCGTCACTCCGCCGGACCGCGAGGCGGGCGGTGGCGGAGCTCGCGTGCGAGGAGCTCTCCCCGGGACGTGAGACGGTAGGTCTTGAGGCGTCTCGGTTGGCCCTGGACATGGCGGACCTCCTCCTCGAGGACCCCCCCGTCCAGGAGCCGTCGAAGGACGTTGGTCAGCGCGTTCTGGCGGACCCCGAGGGCGGAGCTGATGCCCGCCTGGGTGGCCCCCGGGGGAGCCACGTCGTACGGCCCCGACGAACCCAGCGAGGCAAGATGGAGGACGATCCGCTGCGAGATGCGGAGCGTCTCCGTCGGGGGGTTCGGCGGGGCGGCCACCCCCGCCGGCCCCGTGACGTGGGCGACCGGTGGGACGAGGGGGACCGGTAGGGAGGGCACGGGTGACGCGGAGGGCGCGGGTCCCGATCCGTTCCCGTCCCGGTCGGAGAGAGGGGGCCGGCGTGTCGAGAACCAGGCCCTTCCGAAGAAGAGGAGGACCGCCACGACGAGCCCGACCGCGAACCCGACGACCGCCCAGCCGACGGTGCCGAGCCCGGTCACCTGAGCGGGGAGGTCGGCCGGAACCGACGAGACATTGACCCCCACCCCCTGCCGAACCTGGTTCGCACCGCTATCCTGTACCTCGAGGACCGCGTAGTAGCTGCCCGAGTGGGGGTAGGTATACTGGACCGTGGTTCCGGTCCCCGTTCCCCCGTCGCCGAACGTCCACGTGAAGGAGACATAGGTGCCCGTTCCTCCGCTGACCGTTCCCTGGAAGGTCACGGTGAGCGGCGCCGGGCCGACCGACGGTGTCGCCGTCACGTGCAGCGAGAGAGGTCCGGCCGTGACGTGGATCGGGATCGACCCGTTGCCCCACGCGGTCCCCTCCCACACCCGCACGCCGGCCGTATAGCTCCCGGGCGCCGTGTAGAGGTGACTCGGGTGGCCCAGCGAGGCGTTGGTCCCGTTGAGGTACGTGCCGTCCCCGAAGGTCCAGTTGTACGCCGTGGGCGTTCCCGGAGTGACGGTCGCGAGGAAGGCGACCAGGAGGGGGGCGGAGCCGAAGGAAGGGGTGGCGGAGAGCGAGACGATGGGTCCGGCGAGCGGGCCTTCCGGGACGGCCCCGGCGCAGGCCGAAACGAAGCCCCCCACGAGGAGGGCCGCCGCCGCACAGAACACGAGGGCGGCACCCCGTCGCATCATCCCGCGCGACGACGCCACCTCGCGATTTACCTCTCGCCCTCCGTTCGGTTCGTCGGGCCCGCCGACTGGTTCGCGTTCGTCTCGAGCTGCGCCACGAGGGTGGCGCCCTCCTTCTGACGGCCGCGCTGGCGGAGATAATACCCGACGGCGAGGCCCGAGACGAGGGCCCCGGCGATCGCGATCCCGAGATACTCCAAGACTACCGCGGGGGTCCCTCCCGAGGGGAGGAGCCCGGTCGGCTTGACCGCGGTCGTCGAGCCACTCGTCACGTTCACGGACTCCAAGGTCACGGTGACGTTCTTCCCCGTGGCGTCCGAGACGGTCAGCCTAGGCGAGTAGACCCCGCTCGTGATGTAGGCGTGGGCCACGATCCCTCCGTTCGCGGAGGACCCGACCGTGCCGTCCCCCCACGCCCACTGGATCGCGTAGGGGGCGGTTCCGCCGGTGACGGTCGCGAGGAAGCCCACCGCGAGCGGAGCGGGCCCGTACGGCGTGGATTCCTCCACGGAAACGTTCAGGGGGGATCCGACCGTCACGACGATCGGGACCGTGTCGACCGCCTGGGCGGCGACGGAGTCGGTCACGGTGGCGTGGGCGGTGTAGTTCCCGGCGTCCAGGAGGAGGCAGGGGGTCGACATGAGGGCGCCCGACCAGTTCGTGAGGGAGAAGAGGCAGAGCCCGGAATCGACCCCGACGGAGAGCGAGTAGGGAGCCGTCCCGCCGGTCGCGGACAGGTCGAGCGTCGCGTTCAGGGGGGCGGAGCCACGGTTCGGAGTGACGGTGAAGGCGAGGTTCAGCTGGCTCCCGTTCCCACCCGATTGATTCCCCGTGATCGTCACCGGGACCGAGGCGGAACTGAACGCGCCGGTCAGGTTCTTCGCGGTCACCACCGCGTCGTAGGTGTTGGGGGCGCCATACACGTGGGTGAGGTTCTCTCCCGTGCCGTTCCCGCCGTCCCCGAACGTCCAGGTGTAGCTGAAGGGTCCTCCGTTGCCGATCACGTACGAATCGAAGTTGATGGTCGCCGGCGCCGGCGCTGAGTTGGGGATGGCCGACCCGTAGACCTGGAACGTGCCGTTGCCGCCGCCCGGACCGGTTCCGTTGCCGCTCCCTCCGCCGCCCGAGCTCCCGTTCTGGACGTCGACCACGGCCCACGCGGACCCGGAATCTCCGTGCGTGTCCGTCGCCATCCCTTCGATGTACCACGCGCCGAGCGTGGAGAGCGTGAAGACCGTGCTGTTCACGGTCGAGGTGTTGGTCAGGAACTGGAACGTGCCGTTCGTCTGGGTCGCGCCCCAGGAGTACGAGACGCTGCCCACTGCGTTCGACACCGTCGTGGTCGCGGTGACGGTCAGCGAGGAGTTGCCCGTCCGGGGCGACACCGACTCACCGACCCCGAAGGCGGGAGATCCCCCCGTCACCGTGACCGGGACGGAGGCCGTCGCGTAGCCCCCCGCGATAAAGGCGACGTTCACCGTGACATCGTATCCGCCGATCTGCGTGAACGTGTAGGAGGTGTTGGCCGAATTCGAGGTGACGTTGTTGCCGAAGTTCCAGAGGGTGGAACTGACCGCCGCCTCCGTGGCGCTGCAGAACCCAACGGTGAGGGGCGCCGGGCCGCTCGTTACGTTCGTCGTCACGCTCAGCGCCGACTGGTTGTTGGGGGTCGTGGGGCACGAGAACGTACCGGCGGCGACCAGCCCGGGGGAGATCGGGACCCCTCGTGGGGAGACCGTGGGCCCCGCGAACGTGGCCGCGAGGATCAAGAGCCCCAGCGTCGCGGCCACCGCGAGGGTCCGGTAGTTCGGGCGAACGGAACTCGGCGATCCGGGGGCACGCGTCATCGACCCTCTTGGGAGCGTCCGAGCCTTAAGAACCCCCGCCGAAGATACGCCGCAGATACGCCTCGAAGCGGCGTATCCGCCCGTCGCGCCCCTAGCGTCGGGGAGGGGGAAGGCGGAGGCCCCCGTTCGGGTCGGGCTCGGCATACCCCGAGTGGTGGAAGATGAGCGGCGTCCGGTCCGGCCCGAGCTCCAAGCCGATCACCTCCCCCAGGAAGAGGGCGTGGTCGAACGCGAGCGTGGTCGACACGACGCGGCACTCGACCGTGCCCAGACAAGCATCGAGGAGGGCCGCCCCGGTCCGTCCCCGATGCAGGGGTACGCCGGAGAACTTCTCCTCCGAGGGAACCGCCCTCGCGAACCGCTCGCTGAGCGCCCGCTGGTCGGCGGCGAGGAAGGAGACCGCGAAGGTCCCGCTCCGCTCGACCACGGGGGTCGTATCGGCGTCGCGCGTCAGGCTGATGAGGAGCGACGGGGGGTTCAACGAGACGCTGATCAGGGCATTCACGGTCATGCCGGCGTCGGTCGACCCCTCGTGGGCGGTGACGACCGCGACGCCCGTCGCCCAGCGGGACATCAGGGACCGGAGGTCGGTGGCGCTGACCGTGGTCGGGGTGTCAGCGGTCACTCGTCCCGCCACTTGAACAGGCGGACCGCGAGGAGGAAGACGACCAGCCCGGCGATGAGGACGATCGCGAAGTCGGTCGCGGCCCGGGCGGGGTTCGAGAAGAGCATGACCTGGTTCATTCCGTCGATGACGTAGTACAACGGCAGTACATGGGCAAAGTCCGCGAGATACCACGGGAATCCGGAGACGGGGAAGAACGTGCCCGAGAGGAACATCATCGGGAAGGTCACGATGTTGCCGATGAGCGCGGCCGTCTCGGGCGTCCGAGCGACCGTCCCGGCCAGCATGCCCAGCGAGACGAAGAAGAACGGACCGGCAATCAGGAACGGAATGAGGCCCAGGGTCACCTCGACGTGCGCCCCGAACAGTTCCACGCCCGTGACGATCATGATGGTGGCCGTCACGAACGTCAGGAGGACGTACCAGATGATCCGCGAGGTCAGCCACTCGGCCTTCGTGAGCGGGGTCAGCGAGAGCTGTCGGAAGATCCCGTCTTTTCGGTACGTCGAGGCGATGTCGACCATGGAGAACATCGGGCTCGTCAGGATGGAGAAGCCGATCAACCCCGGGATCAGGTAGTCGATGTAGGTGTACACGGCGCTGCCGACGTTCGCCTGCGCGAGCCCGACGATGTCGGAGCAGTGGGCGGGGTAGCAGGCCGCCTGGAGGTTGAACTCGTTGACCACTCCCGAGACGGCCCCGAGGGCGATCCCCGCCGAAGAAGCGGCCTCGGGGTCGGTGAAGACGGTGAGGTTGACCACCGTGTGATTCTGGACGGAACTCTGAAAGCCCTGGGGGATGATCAGGCCCGTCGTGTACCCGGCGTTGCCGAGGTCGGACCCGAAATCGGAAGGGGGATAGTTCACCATCGTGATCTTGACGAGCGTGGTCTGGTTGAGCGCGGAGAGGAATTGCTGGCTCAGGGCCGTGGGCTGACCTCCCGGATTGTGGTCGAGGTTCTCTACCGCGAGCGTCGTCGAGCTGGTTCCCCCCTGGAAGATCGCTCCGAAAAGGGAGATCAGGATGATCGGGAAGATCAGCGAGAAGAACAGGGCGAGCGGGTTCCGGAAGTACTGGCGCGCGACGATGCGAAAGTCCCCGCCGATCCGACGTCCCTTCACGATCCGGCCTCGGACTTGAGGGCGCCGTCATCCATCTGCCCGACCAGGCGGACGAAGACGTCCTCGAGCGTGTCCTGGGCGGTCTCGAAGCCGTTCCACGGGATCCCGCTCGCTTGGACCGAGCTGAGCAGGCGGAGCGCATCCGTTGGGGCCCCGAGGGGGACCTCGACCCGCCCGTCATGCGCCACGGCGTCCACCCCGAGCTTTTCGCGGAGGTACTCCGCGAGGGGCGCTTCGGCCTGGATCACCAATCGTTGGGGCCGGCCCTTGGAATGAATGATCTCGCCGGGCGTGCCAGCGGCGATGATCCGTCCGTGGTGGATGATCGCGACCTGGTCCGCGAGCAGCTCGGCCTCCTCGAGATAGTGCGTGGTGAGGAACACCGTGCGCCCCTCGCTTCGGAGGGTTCGGATCACCTCCCAGATCGCCCGACGGGCCTGGGGATCGAGGCCGGTCGTCGGCTCGTCCAGGAAGCAGATCTCGGGATTGTTGGTGAGCGAGAGGGCCAGTCCGAACTTCTGCTTCTGGCCGCCCGAGAGCGTGTCGAACCGGGCGTTCGCCTTGTCTCCGAGCGCCACCCGGCGAAGCAGCTCCTCCGGGTCGGGGTGGGTATCGAAGAGGCTCGCGTAGTACTCGATCCCCTCCTTGGGCGTGATCTTCTCGAAGAATCGGAAATCCTGCGGGATGACGCCGACCCGCCGATGGAGCGAGTACCCCTCCTCCCACGGGTCCAGGTCGAGGACCCGAACCTCTCCTTCCGTCCTCCGTCGGAGACCCTCGAGGATCTCGGTCGTGGTCGTCTTGCCCGCCCCGTTCGGGCCGAGGAAGGCGAAGACGGAACCCGCGGCGACGCGGAAGTCGATTCCGTCCACCGCGGCGAGGTCACCGTAGTGTTTGGTGAGGCCCCGAACCTCGATGGCGGTCGGCATACCGCCCTTCTAGCGGCTCTCCTTATCAAGCTTGTTTGACGGGGAATTCGATCTCCGCCGTCGTCCCTGCGGGGAGGCTCTGCTCCCCCTCGGTCGTTTCGAGCACGAGCGTTCCCGGACCACTCCAATTCGCCACCAGTCCGCGGCGTTGCCACTCGAGGTCCAGGTGGCCGTCTCCGACCCGCAGATGGCGAAGCCGGGCCGCCTTCCACGCCGTAGGGAACTGTGGCGTAACACGGACCCGGCCGCGCAGCGCATCCACCCGGATCCCCCAGAGACGCTCGAACAGGAGGGAGAGGAACGGGGCCACGCTGAACCCGAGGAGGAAGCATGAGTTGAACGGCTCCGCGCGGTCCCCCCGGTAGCACTCGTTCGCCCACCCGGACTCGGCGGCGTACCGCGCGGCCAGGCAGCGCAGGTACGACACGGCGAGGTCCCGATCCCCCACTTCGAAGGCGGCCTCGGCCGCCCACGCCGTCGCGATCGACCACACCTGGCCCTCATGGTACGCTTGCGGATCGTAGCCGGGATCGTCGGAGGAAAGGGTCCGCACTCCCCAGCGAGACGTCAGGTCGGCCGCGGCCGCCCGACCGACGACGCGAGCGGCCGTGGGGCCGTCCAGCAGACCCGCGCTGACCGCACGAAGTGCGTTCGGGCGGACCTGGTGAACCGGTACTCCCTTACGGATGGTGTCGTAGAGGTACGTGCCATCGGGCAGCACGTACCGGGTTCGAAGGAGCTGAGCGAGCGCGTCGGCCTGGTCGTGACACACTCCTCGGCGCTGGTGATCCCCCGTATGCCGCAGGAGGCGTTCGGTCACGCGGAGCGTGGACCACCAGAGCACCTGCACATCGATCGCGTGGTCCCGACGATCGGCCGAATCCCAGATGGTCGTGTCGGGAGAATCGATGCCGTACCGGACGCGGGCGAGGGACGCGGTGGCGGTGCCGATGGCCTCCGCCTCGTCACCGTGCCGGAACAGTCCCGTGGCCGGGTCGACCCGGCGCCGGCCCCACTCCACGATACGATGGAGGGCGTCCGCCCACTCCCCCACCGTTCCCCGGTCGCCGGCGTGGCGGTGGTACTGCTCGACGACCTCAGGGAATCGAAGCGTCGAGTCCGACGTGCCGTAGAGGAAGATCGGACCGGGCGCCACCTGCATCGGTAGTTCGCCCGGCTCTCCCCCGAGGATGGGCAAGGTCCGGCGGCTCTGGAACCGGAAGACGGACGTGAGCGAGCGCTCGACCCACTCGGAATCCCCGAGCCAGAGCAGGGCGGGCAGCATGACCGCCAGGTCCCGACACCAGATCGCCGAGTACCACGGGTACCCGGCCACCGCCCCGACCAGGCCGTCCCCCGGTGCGGAGTAGAGCGCGCGCAGGGCCGACCGGGCCGAACGATAGGCGATGCCGAGCTCGGGTGCGTCCGGGAAGTCGAGTTCCGGCGTACGCCGGAGCCACTCCTGTTCGCCCGACGCGAGCGCGGCACCGACCACGTCCAGGTCGACGCACTCCCCGCCGACCTCCCGCTCCGCCGCCTCGAGGTCGCGACCGATCCCCCCGCGGATCTCCCACTGGATCTCGGCCCGGCCGTGGGCGGGTACCTCAACGGTATGGTCGAATTCGATCGAGCGGACGGCCCCCCGACGATCGAGGTCCGTGAGCGGGGCCCCGTCGACCGAGATGGTCAGGTTGGGGGCTCGCGCGAGAGCCCGGAGGGCGAACCCTTCCTGTCGGACGACCACTCCCGTCGGGCTCGGGGCGACCCGGAACGACACCGGGCGGATCCCTTCGACAAGGACAGGGAAGAGGAACGGAGCGAAGCGGCTCGTGACCTGTACTGGAACCGGACGATCTTCGGAGGAGGCGAATCGGATCCGACGGCCGACCCCGGCGGGCTGCGGGATCGCAACCACATCCTGGACGAGCTCCAGTCCCTCGATACGGTGGCGGGTCTGCCAACCCCCCCGGATCGGTCCCGCGCTCGTCCACAGGGACGGAAGGTCGGTCTTTCGGCCGTCGAACGTAAGATCGACGGTCCAGGGACCCGTCAATCGAACGAGTTGTCCGTAGACCCCTCCCCAGTCGACCCGCGTCCCCCGGGTCTCGCGCGGGAGGGTGAGGTCCCCCCGTCCGTCCAGGAGCGCGGCGGACGCGGAGCTCGTGAGCAGGACGGGACGTTCGGCCACTTCAAGGACAGGGACCATCGGGGCCGCGCTCACGGTTCCGTTCCGGTCCGGCGCGGGGTGTCCGTGAACTCGAACCAGACGAGGGGCGGGATCGCCGGGCATTCCAGCTCGAGGCGGACGGTCCGGGGTCCGCTTCGCCCGTCGTCGGTGCATTCCGCCTCAAACTCCACCGGGTCTCCCGGCCGGAAGTGGAGCGGTCTATCCTCGGAAACTTCGTCCGCCGAGCTCCAGGCTCCCTCCCCCGGGGAAGCCCGGAAGCGGACTCCGGTGGCGGTGGGAGCGCGACCATCCACGCCGACCCGGCAGGCCGCAAAGGCGCCCGTGCGCAGGGGTGGATTGGCGAGGATGAACCGAACGCCGGTGGGCGTGCGAACGAACGATCCGGGCTGATAGACGGACGCCTCGACCGTGAGCGCTACCCAAATCATCGCCTCGATCGAATGGGTGCCGAACTCCGCGGCGATCTCGAGGCCCTGGCGAGCCAGGCCGAGCAGGGCCTCTACGCGGTGGCGAGGCACAGCCCCGCCAAGGACGAGGGCCCCTTATCCGTTGGGACCCCCGGAACGAAGTGGAATCAACCTCGGGGTTCCGGGGTCGCGGCCCGTACGGGCGGCGGACCCCGGGGACCCCGGGGGGGACGGGCCGGACTTCCCGGAAGGCCGACCACCGTGTCGGCTTCGCGGTGTTCCCGGAATGCGTTCGGCCACGGTCCGTAGACCGTCTTCGGCACCTCGCTTCCGAGCGGGGACCGGAACCTGAAACAACCCCTGGTCCCGATCCGTCCGACCGTCTCGTCCACGGAGAGAGAAGAAGGTCGCCCACTACTTAGTCATAGTAACGTTACATCCGTTAACTGAGTGAAACAGGTCCCTTTTCTGAGCGGGCGCGTCCGAAGAGGGCGAGGGCGAGGCGACCCTGCTCGGTGAGGAGGACGCGCGAGCGGGGCCCGGGGGATTCCGAACGGACGAACCCCCAGCGGCGTTCCAACGGTTCGAGGCGACGTCGCAGGCGACCGTGCTGGGCCTGAGGGGAGGCGACCTTGCCGCCGTCCGGCCCCGGGCGGTCGAGACCGAGCTCCCGGATCAGCTCGCGCTTGCGGAGCGTTCCGCCCCGACGCCCGAGCGCCTCCAAGACCTCGACCAGCTCCGTCGCGGGGGAGCGGAGCTCGTACACCCCCACGGGCTCGACCCGTTCGACCACGTCGTGCACTTCCCCGGCCTTGGGGGTACGGTCCGAGTACCACGCCTTCGAGACGTGGGCATAGTAGGGGGTGCCGTTCCACAGCATGCACGCGAGGGTGCCGGCGATGGCGGTGATCTTCGTCCCCGTGGAGACGTTGACCCGGATGGGGAGGACCTCCCGTGCATTGCGCTCGACCCGCCGCTCCGCCTCGAATATCGCCCGGAGCGAGGAGAGGGCGTGGAAGACGTCCCAGAGGTCGGTCCGGATCACGCGGACCTCGACCGGCCAGGCCGACCGACGCAGTCGCCCGACGACCTCGTCGACGAACGGGGCGGCCGCGTCCCGCTCGGCCCGGGTGAGGAGGTACACACGGTCCGCACGATCGGCCTCGAGGGGGGCGGTCACGCGCTCGACCTCGAATCCCACCGCCGCGATGTGGATCCGGGCGTGCGGGGCTCCGACCGGCGGGCCGGGGGGAGGGGGCTTCTTTCGGACCGACGGCACGAGCTCGGGCAGGACCGCGGGTCGGATGAAGGGGAGGTCTCTCCCTACCGAGCTACCCGGGGTGCGACTGGGTCCGGTGGGGGTGGCGGTGGCCGGTTCGCCCCCCCGCGACCCCGGGGCTGGAGACGATCGATTCCGCCTCGAGGACCCCGCGTACGCCTCCCAGGTCCCGGGCGGCGGATTCCACTTCGCGTCGCCGTCCGAGGAGGACGACCACCTCCGTGCACGCCTCCCCCTCGAGATGGACGTGGGAGGTCGATCGGACGTGCTCTCCCCAGCGATGCTCCGCGGCCGTCAGGCGTTCCATCACCTTCGGCGTGTCGTGTCGGTAGAGGAGCGTCACGACGCCGAGCGCGTCAGACTCGGGGTCGGCGAGCGTCCGCTCCGCGAGCTCCTTCCGGATCAACGCACGGATCGCGTCGGACCGGCTCGGACTGTTCCGCTCCTGTACCCAGTGATCCAAGAGCGTCAACAGCTCCGGTTCGAGGGAGACCCCGACGCGGACCACCCGTTCGGTCACGGGTCGGTGGCCGCGCCGGGCCCTCCCGGCGTGGACGGAGGAGGAGGGGGGTCGAAGCCGATGTTCTCGTATCCCTTCCACCGGTAGATCGCGAAGGCAATGCCCCAGCACCCGAGGAAGAGCCCGACGACCGCAAAGCCGAGGGTCTCGAAATTGAGGTTCTCGAGGGCGTTCCAGAAGGGGCCGTGCCATCCGAGCTCGCCCGCGAGGACCTGGAGCAGCTCGACCCCGCCGATGACGAACGCGACCAGGACCGAGATCACGGTGAGCGTGAGGTTGTAGAACACTTTGCGGATCGGGTGGCTGAAGGCCCATCCATAGGCGTACCGCATGGAGATCCCGTCGGTCGTGTCGGAGAGGACCATCCCGCACGTGAAGAGCGCCGGCAGGAAGAGGACCGCCCAGAGCGGGATCCCCGTGTACGTCGCCCCGACGGCCAGTCCGATCAGGAGCACTTCGGTCGCCGTATCGAATCCCAGCCCGAAGAGGACGCCGACCGGGTAGATCTGCCAGGGCTCGTTGATGACCTTGAACAGGCGGCCGAAGTAGCGGAACATGAACCCACGCTTGTTCATCTGCTCGTCCAGGGCAGACTGGTCGAGCTTCCGGTCGCGGAGGCCGCGGAAGATGCGGTAGACCTCGATGACGATGAGGACGTTGACGAGGCCGATGACGAAGAGGAAGGTTCCGGAGATGAGGGTCCCGACAACGGCCCCTACACTGGCGAACGTGCCGTAGGTGTGGTTGATGAAGTTGACCGCGAGTACGAGGGCCACGATCATCCCGCAAACGATCGTCGAGTGGCCGAGGGAGAACCACGTGCCGACGGTGAGGGGTCGCTTCCCGTCGTTCAACAGCTTTCGCGTCGTGTTGTCGATGGCCGCGATGTGGTCCACGTCGAACCCGTGGCGCAGCCCGAGAACGTAGGCGGTGATGGCGAGACCCGTGAAGATGAGCGCGCCGCCGGTGATCTGGCCCGAGTAATGGGCGGGGAGGAACCGGTACGCCCCGAAGAAGGCGAGGATGGTCGCCGTCAGGATGGCCGCGAACAGGAGGGCGATCTCAAGCTTCTCGCCGGCCGTCAGCGCGAGGGAGCCGGGCCCCGCGTTCGCCTCGGACGCCATCTCCGTCGCTCCGGCAGACCCCGGGCCCGACTTAAGCTTATGTCGTTTTTCCAAAACTTCACACGACCCAACTGGCCCGGTCCGGATCACTGGAGCGTCTTCGAGAGCACCGCCAGCGCCGCGTTCAGGTCGTCGCGGTCGAGCAGGAAGATCGTGTCCGTGTAGCAGCTGAGGGCCTCGACGATGTTGATCCCCTGGGCCGAGAGGACCCCCGTGAGGAGCGTCAGGAGGCCGGGGGTCTCCTCGATGCTCTCGGGGCTCGTCACCGCGACCTCGATGAGGTTGCGGCGGACCCCGATGATCTGGTCCTCCCGCAGTCGCTTGGTGACGCGCGAGACCGAGTCCTCGCCGACGATGATGACCGTGCCCCGCGAGACCTGGATGAGCCGGCAGAGGGAGTTCTCGTCCAGCAGCTCCTCGACGACGTCCCCGAGCCGCTGGAGCACGTCCACGCCCTGGCTCACCGTGATCGTGGCGACCTTGGTCCGGGTCTCGATCCGGCTCTTCCGGACGACCCGCCGCACTCCGGCCGCTCGCGCGGACTCGCCGGGTCCTCGTGGGTAGCGCCGGCAGGCGGCGATGACGGCCTCCGTCTGGGAGATGTCGAGCTCGTCGCAGATCCGGCGGGCTATGGCCGAGTAGTTTCCGATCCCGAGCCGGATCGCGTCGGCGATCACGGGCTGCCCGTCCAGGTAGTCCCGGACCCGACGCGCGATAGGAATCTCCGGCTCCGGCATGGTAGTCCAATTCTGGACAATTATGCCCAGTACTGTCGGGGAGCGGTCACATCCTATAAATGCGTAGTCCCGTCTGGTGAGGGCAACAGGAACCCTGAATGTCTCCCCCGAAGGTAGTGCTCGCGTACTCGGGGGGGCTCGACACGTCGGTCGCCATCCCCTGGCTGAAAGAGAACAAGGGTTTCGACGTGGTGGCTCTGACCGTCAACGTCGGCCAGCCGGTCGACCTCGAACGGGTGCGCGCCAAGGCGGAGGCTTCCGGCGCGGTCCATGCGTACGTCCGGGACGCCCGTCAGGAGTTCGCGGAACAGTTCCTCGCTCCCGCGCTGAAGGCCAACGCTCTGTACGAGGGCGTCTACCCACTCAGCACGGCCCTCGCCCGTCCTCTGATCGGCCGTCATATGGTCGAGGTCGCCCGGAAGGAGGGCGCGACCCACGTTGCGCACGGATGCACCGGCAAGGGGAACGACCAGGTCCGGTTCGACCTCTGCACGACCAGCCTCGCTCCGGACCTGGGTGTGATCGCCCCAGCACGGGAGTGGAAGATGACCCGGGAGGAGGAGGTCGACTACGCCCGCGAGCACGGCGTCCCCGTCGAGGCGACCGCCCGCTCCCCCTTCAGCGTCGACGAGAACCTCTGGGGCCGCTCGGTAGAGTGCGGCATTCTCGAGGATCCCTTCGTCGAGCCACCAGAGGAGGTGTACGGTTGGACCGTCTCTCCCGCCGCCGCCCCCGACACCCCGACGTCCGTCACCCTGGCGTTCGACGGAGGGTTGCCCGTCTCGATCAACGGGGAGACTCTCCCCTTCCACGAGCTGATCGTCCGGCTGAATCTCGTGGCGGGCGCGAACGGCGTGGGGCGTATCGACCATGTCGAATCCCGGGTCGTGGGCATCAAGTCGCGCGAGGTCTACGAGTGCCCGGCAGCCCTCGTCCTCATCCGGGCCCACCAGGCGCTCGAGGGCCTGGTCCTCCCCCGGGATGTCCTCGAATTCAAGCGGACGGTCGAGCAGCGGTACGGCCAGCTGATCTACGATGGTCTCTGGTTCGCGCCGCTCAAGAGCGCGCTCGAAGCGTTCGTGGACGCGACGCAGATTCGGGTCACCGGCGAGGTGACGGTCAAGCTGTTCAAGGGGTCCGCCACCGTGGTCGGGCGGCGCGCCCCCCAATCGCTCTACCAGCCCTCGCTCGCGACCTATTCGACCGGCGACCGCTTCCGGCAGGAGATGTCGGAGGGGTTCATCTACGTCTGGGGACTGCCCGCGCGCACCTGGGCGGCGAACGCTGCCACGCCGGCCCCCTCCACGCTTCGGACCGCGAAGTTGCGGCCTTGACCGAGGAGCCCCATCGTTGACCGATTCCGGAAAGGCTCCCGCCTACGTTCGGACGCCCGTCGCCTCCTTCTTGAACTCGCTCTCCGTCGACCGGCCGCTGGTCCGATACGATCTCGCGGGCAGCATCGCCCACGCCGAGATGCTCGGCGAAGTGGGCCTGCTGACCGAGGACGAGGTCACCTCGCTCGTGCACGGGCTTAGGGAAATTGCCCGCGAGGTCAGGGCCGGCACGTTCCCCTGGCGCGACGAGCTTGAGGACGTCCACACGAACGTCGAGGTCCGGCTCACCGAGAAGGTGGGAGCGGTCGGGGGCAAGCTCCATACCGCACGCAGCCGAAACGACCAGGTCGCGCTGGACGAGCGGCTCTACCTCCGCGCCGCGGTCGGGGACGTCGCCCACCGGCTCGTTCGTCTCCAGGAGGCGCTGCTGGCGCGGGCCGACGAGACCCGCGAGGTCCCGATGCCGGGGTACACGCACCTCCAGCGTGCCCAGCCCGTGACGGTCGCCCACTTCCTGCTTGCGCACTACTGGAGGTTCGACCGGGACTTGGACCGATTGTTCGCGACCGCAACGCGTGCGAACGTCTCCCCCCTCGGGGCGGGAGCGCTGGCCGGCTCGACCCTCGGAGTCAACCCCGTCACGGTGGCCCAGACCCTGGGGTTCGACCGATCCTTCGAGAACTCGATCGACGCGGTCAGCGACCGCGACCCCTTCGCCGAGCTCCTCTTCGACCTCGCGCTGCTCGCCGTCCATGCGAGCGGTCTCGCCGAGGAGGTCGTGCTCTTCGCCACGAAGGAGTTCGGCTTCCTCGAGCGGACCTCCGCGCTCGGCTCGGGCTCGTCGCTCATGCCGCAGAAGCGGAACCCGGACGCGGCCGAACTGATCCGGGGGAAGACCGGGCGGACGGTCGGCGACCTCGTCAACCTATTGACGACGCTCAAAGGGCTCCCCCTCGCCTACGACCGCGACCTCCAGGAGGACAAGTTCCCGGTCCTCGATTCGGTCGCGACCCTCACTTCCGTCCTCGACACCCTGGGCGATCTCGTCACCGGGCTCACGTTCAACGTGGCCCGCCTGCGCGAATCGGCCTCCGACCCCGAACTGCTCGCCACCGACGTCGCCGAGCAGCTGGTCGGCCAGGGGATCCCCTTCCGGCAGGCGCACGAGACGGTGGGCGCACACCTCCGGGCGCACGCCGGCCACTTCTCGCCCTCCGAACTCCGCCAACTGCCGGGCGCGAACGAGGAGACGGCCCGTCTCCTCGACCCCGCCTCCGCGGTGGCCCGCCGCTCCTCACCCGGCGGCCCGGCGCCCGTCGCCGTGATCCACCAGCTCGAGACCGCCCGGTCCCGGCTTGGGGCCCGGCGCGTCTCCCTGTCCTCGCTCGACCAGAAGGTCGAGCTCATCGAGGAACTCCTGAACGAGGAACCACCATGAGCGAATGCCCCGAATGTGCTGCAAGCGTCGAGCGCCGCGACAAGATCCTGGGGGAGGTCTTCCCCTGCCCGGATTGCGGGACCGAACTGGAGGTCCTTAGGACCGAACCGTTCGCCGTCCAACCCGCCCCGAAGGAAGCCGAGGACTGGGGTGAGTGACGGGTTCTCGCTCGGGGTCTTCTACACCATCATCCGTCCCGAGGAAAAGGCGATCCTCGCGGCCGCGGAGGCCCGGAGTATCGCGGTCGAACGGATCGATGACGGGGAGACGACCTTCGGGTTGGATCCGCCCCCCCACCTCCCCTCGGTCGTCCTGAACCGGTCGGTCAGTCACACGCGATCGCTCTACGCGACGCGGTGCTTCGCCCACTACGGGGTTCCGACCGTGAACCACCCGGACGTGGTGGAGCTCGCGGGGGACAAGATCCTCACCTCGCTGCGCCTCCACGAGCGGGGGATCCCGACCCCCCGGACCGTGGTGGCCCTCTCTCCCGAGGCGGCCATGAAGGCGATCGAGGAGATCGGATACCCGGCCGTACTCAAGCCGGCGATCGGCTCCTGGGGTCGCCTCATGGCCAAGGTGGACGACGCGGAGGAGGCGGAGCAGATCCTCGAGCACAAGGCAGCGCTCACCTCCCCGCTCCATTCGGTCATCTACGTCCAGGAGTTCGTCCCGAAGCCGGACCGGGATCTCCGGGTCTTGGTCGTCGGCGACGAGGTCGTCGCGGCCATGTACCGACACTCGACCGGATGGCGGACCAACGCCGCCCGGGGGGCCACGACCGAGGCGACCCCGCTGACCCCCGAGCTTTCGGACTTATCCTTGCGGGCCGCCCGGGCCGTGGGGGGCGGTGTCCTCGCCGTCGACCTGATGGAATCTCCCCAGGGACTGACGGTCCACGAGGTCAATCCCACGCCCGAGTTCAAGGCGCTCGCTGCCGCGACGGGGGTTGACGTGGCGGGACGGATCGTCGACTACGCGGTCGGGGTCGGCCGCCGATGAAGGTCGCGATCGTCGGAGGCTCCGGTTACGTCGGAGGCGAGCTCCTGCGCCTCCTCCTCTCCCATCCCCAGGCCGAGGTCGTCCAGGTGACCTCGGACTCGATGGAAGGCAAGGCGGTGGGCCGGTCGCACCCGAACCTCCGCAAGTTGACCGACCTCCGCTTCGAAGCCCACTCGGCCCTCGGGCGCGCCGACGCGACCTTCCTCGCGACCCCCCACGGCGAGTCGATGGAACGACTCCCCGAGATCCTGGCGTCGGGCGGACTCGTGTTCGACCTCTCGGCGGACTACCGCTTGAAGGACCCGGCGGAGTATCCCCGATACTACGGACGGACCCATCCGCACCCCGAACTCCTGATGCGCAGCGTCTACGGTCTTCCGGAACTGCACCGCGACGCGATCCGCACGGCGGATCTCGTGGCGGTGCCCGGCTGCATCGCGACCGCTTCGATCCTCGCGCTCCGGCCCCTCGCGACGGCCGGCCTCCTGACCTCCCAGCCGGTGGTGGTCGATGCGAAGAGCGGTTCCTCCGCGAGCGGGCGGGACGCCGGTCCGGCCGGTCTTCATGCCGAACGGTCGGGGGTCATGCGAGCCTACGCTCCCGCGGGACACCGCCACACCGCAGAGATCGAGCAGGAGACGGGTGTCCCGGTCGCGCTCTCGTGCCACGCCGTCGAGGCGGTCCGCGGCGTACTCGCGACGGTGCACGCCTTCACGAACCGTCCGGTGGACGAGAAGGAGCTCTGGCGGGTCTACCGAGCGGCCTACGGGGCCGAGCCGTTCGTCCGGATCGTCCACGAATCCGAGGGAACGTTCCGGGAGCCGGAACCCAAGCTTCTCCACGGAACGAACTACTGTGACGTCGGGTTCGCCTCCGATACCCACACCGGACGGGTGGTCGCTCTCGGCGCCCTCGACAACCTCATGAAGGGGGCCGCGGGCGCGGCCGTCCAGTGCCTCAACATCCGGGCCGGGTTCCCCGAGACGACGGCGCTCGAGTTTCCCGGCCTCCACCCGGTATGACCCGACCATGACGATCGTCGTGAAGTTGGGAGGGGCGGCCGGCAACGCGTTCGAGCCGGCCCTCGCCGACCTCGCAACCCGCTCGGACTACGTCATCGTTCACGGGGGGTCGGACGAGGTCGACCGTCTGGGCACGGCGCTCGGCCGGCCTCCCGAGTTCTACACGTCCCCGAGCGGCGTGATCTCCCGCAGGAGCGACCCGGCCCACTTGGAAGTCCTGGTCCTGGCCCTCGCCGGGAAGGTTCAGATGGCGATCGTGACCGCCCTCGCTCGTAAGGGCGTCTCCGCGGTCGGGCTCTCCGGCGCCGACGGGGGCCTCCTCCGCGCCCGTCGGAAGGAGGGCGCCCGAGCCGTGCTCAACGGGAAGACCGTCCGGGTCACCGACGACTGGTCGGGGACGATCGAGCGGGCCGACCCCAAGATCCTCCGGCTCCTGCTCGATAGCGGCCTCGTCCCGGTGGTCGGACCTCCCGCCCTCACAGCCGAGGGGGATCTCGTCAACGTGGACGCCGATCGGGCGGCCGCGGCGGTGGCGGTCGCCCTCGGGGCCTCGGACCTACTGCTCCTCACGAACGTTCCCGGCCTCCTTCGCGATGTCGCGGATCCCTCGTCCGTCCTCCGGACCGTGGACCGCGCGTCGCTCGGGGAGGTCCGGGCGCTCGCGACCGGTCGGATGCGCAAGAAGGTCCTGGCCGCGGAGGAGGCGCTCACCGGGGGGGTGGGACGCGTCGTGATCGCGCCCTCCGGGGTGGCCACCCCGGTCGCGCGGGCGCTGGCCGGAGAGGGGACCGTGTTCCGATGATCCCCGGCCTGAACGGGGGTTCCCATCTCTCCTTCCTGACTCCCGCCAAGCCCCCCCTCACCATCGTCCGAGGGTCCGGAGCCCATCTCTGGGATGCGTCCGGTCGACAGTACGTCGATCTCGGAGCGACCCACGGGGTCGGGAACCTCGGGGCGTCCCATCCTTTGGTGGTCCAGGCCATCCAGCGACAGGCCGCGGAGCTCCTCTTCCTCGGCACGGGGTTCGACGTTCCGGTCCGGACCGAATTCCTCCAACGCCTGACCTCGCTCCTCCCTCCGTCCCTCCACCGGGTCTTCCTGTCCAACTCCGGGACGGAGGCCGTCGAGGCCGCGATCAAGTTCGCCCGTGCGGCGACCGGTCGACCGAAGGTCGTCGCCGCGATGCGGGGTTTCCACGGCCGGACGATGGGTGCCCTCAGCGCCACCTGGCGGAAGGAGTTCCGCGAGGGATTCGAGCCGCTCGTCCCGGGGTTCGTCCACGTTCCGTACAACGACGTCGCGGCGCTCCGCGCCGCGGTGGATGAGACGACCGCCCTCGTTCTGCTGGAACCTGTCCAGGGAGAGGGCGGGGTGCATCCCGCCACCCCGGAGTACTTGGCGGCGGCCCGCCTACGGTCGGAAGAGACCGGGGCGCTGCTCGCGTTCGACGAGGTCCAGACGGGCATGGGTCGCACCGGGCGTAAGTTCGCCTTCGAGCGGACCGGAATTGTCCCCGACCTCCTGACTCTAGCGAAGTCGCTGGGAGGAGGCGTACCGATCGGGGCCACCATCGCCTCGGAGGCCGTCCAGTCGAGGTTTCATGGGAGTCATCACTCGACCTTCGGCGGCAGTCCTCTCGCGTGCGCCGCCGGCGTGGCGGCCCTCGACGTGCTCGTGCGGGAACACCTCGCCGAGCGGGCCGACCGACTGGGAACGGCCGCCCTCGAACGGTTGGCCCACCTTCCGACCGAACGGGTCCGTGAGGTCCGCGGGCTCGGTCTGATGATCGGCATCGAGCTCCGCGAGAAGGTCGCTCCCTACCTGGCCCAGCTGGAGACCAGGGGATTCCTGGCCATCTCCGCCGGGCCCACGGTGCTCCGCCTCCTACCCCCCCTCGTGATATCCGAAGAGGACTTCGGAGCGGGTCTGGACGCTATCGAGGAGGTCCTCGGGCATGGATGAGGCGCGGGCGCTGCTCCGTCTGTTACGGGCCTACAGCCCTTCGGGGCGCGAGGGGAGCGCCGTCACCGAATTCGGCCGCCTCGCGCGCGAGCTGGGGTACACCGTCACGGTCGACTCGGCAGGGAACGGGATCGCACGTCGCGGCAAGGGGCGCCCTCGCATTGTCTATCTCGGGCACATCGACACCGTGACCGGTCGACGACCCGTGCGCCAGAGCCGGGGTCGGGTCTTCGGCCGCGGGGCCGTGGACGCCAAGGGACCCCTCGTGGCCGCACTCCTCGCCGGCGCCACGCATCCCGGACCCGGAACCCTCGAGGTGATCGCCTCGGTCGGGGAAGAGACCGACAGTCGCGGGGCGCGCCACCTGCTTCCTCGACGCGACGTCGATGCGGTGATCGCCGGCGAACCGAGCCGGTGGGACGGGGTGACCGTCGGGTACAAGGGCGACCTAAGGGTCGAGGCGCTCTTCCAGGGCCGACGCACGCACTACTCCTCGCCGCGCCCGACCACGGCCGACACCGCGCTCGAGTGGGTCAGCGGGGTCCGCGTCTGGGTCGGGACGCGGCAGACCGACTCCCCGTTCCGCTCCCTCGCGATGAAGGTCGTCCGGTCGGAGACCCTGGGGGAAGGGGACGCGGAGTCCGTTCGCATCACGCTCGATTTCCGGCTCCCTCCCGGGACGTCCACGACTTCCGTCCTCAAGGATCTCCCCCGGGAACCGGGGCGACCGCACCTCACCGTCCCGATCCGGGTCGAGCCGATCGAGACCACCCGGACCAGCGCCGTGGTCCGAGCCCTCGAGGCAGGGATCCGCAGCGCCGGCGGTCGCCCGACGCTCTGGAGAAAGGGCGGAACCTCGGACTGGAACCTGGTGGGCCCGGCGTGGGCGGTGCCGGGGGCCGCGTACGGGCCCGGCGATTCCCATCTTGATCACACCGCTTCCGAGTCGATCTCGGAGGCCGAGCTGCACCGGGCGGTGCTCGTCCTGGGCACCGCCTTCGCCCAGCTCGCGGTGGACCCGGTCGTCACTCCTCGACGATCGGCCGCCGGTGGTGGATGAACTGGCCGGAGTCGAGCTCTTTCATCGCCGTGATCAGCTGGTCCTGCGTGTTCATCACGATCGGACCGTACCACGCGACGGGTTCGTGGAGGGGGCGACCGGTGACGAACAGGAAACGGAACCCTTCGGGCCCGGCGTTCGCCGTCACTCCCTCGCCGGCTCCGAACAGCACGGTCTCTCCGGACGGAACGGGCACGGGGTCGTGCCCACCGAAGGTTCCGGCCCCTTCGACCGCGTGGGCGAACGCCGTGTACCCCGGATGGGTCGGAAGTTCGAACGAGACGCCCGCGGGGACCTTCACATCCAGATACGTCGGGTCGACCGGGATCCCTCGGACCGGCCCTTCCACATCGCCGTGATGGCCCGCCACCACCGTAACCCGGGTTCCATTGTCGTGGGAGACCGTCGGGAACTCCCCCGCCGAAAGGCCCCGGTAGGCCGGGACCGACATCTTCTCGCGGGCCGGAAGGTTGACCCAGAGCTGGAATCCGCTCAGCATCCCCTCGGTCCGCTGGGGCATCTCCTGGTGGATGATGCCGCTGCCGGAGTTCATCCACTGGACATCGCCCGGCCCGATGACCCCCTCGTTCCCGAGCGTGTCGCCGTGCGCGACCGTACCGCGGAGGACGTAAGTGACCGTCTCGATCCCCCGGTGGGGGTGCCACGGGAATCCGGCCAGGTAGTCGGCCGGGTTGGTGGAGCCGAACCGGTCGAGCAGGAGGAATGGGTCGAACAGAGGGACCTCCGCGTTCGAGAACGATCGGCGGAGGCGCACCCCGGCCCCTTCGAGGGTGGGAACGCCCGGGAATCGACGCTGGATGGAACGGATCGGATCGGTCATGGGGCTTCGCAGGTGGGAGAGTAGGTGAATCCCGCCACTTAAGGGCCGCCGCGCGCGGGGGTGCGTCGCTTCCCCCCGGGTAACCCCGCGCGTGCGCTCGGGACCCGGTCTTTATACCGGCGACCCCTCGAGCCGGTTGTGGCGGCTCAACGCTGCGCCAAGTGCGGGGCCTTCGCCCCGGCCGGGACCGCCTTTTGTGCGTTCTGCGGCACCCCGCTCTCCGCCATCGGAGGGGTTCCCTCGGCGAGCGGCCCGGGCGCGTTCCCCCCGTTCCCGGCCTCGCCCGGAGCTCCGATACCGTGGGGACCGGCGCCGGGGTGGCCCCCCACTGCCGGTCCCCCGTCGGAGGCCACCCGGGCCGAGGAGCGCTCCGCGCTCACCCTGATCTTTCTCGGCGCGATCCTGCTGATCATCGCCTCCGTAGCAGGGGTCGTGATCTCGTTCGGCTCCGCCTTCGGCTTCGGTTTCACCTCGATCTCCACTTCCCGCTCCGGTATCGGGATCCACTTGACCGCCGTTCTTCTCGCCCTCCTGTTCACCACGTCCACGGTGGAGCTCCTGGTCATCCTGTTCACGTGGGGGGCGTTCCGCAAGCTGGCCGCGTTCGACCGTCGGTTCTCCACCCCGTCGAAGCTGACCCTCCTCCTCGCGATCGCCGTCGTCATCGTCATCGCAGTCCTCTATCCCCTGCTGACCCAGTTGAGCGATGCCCTCACGTGCGTCAACGCCACGACGAACAACACAGCCGCGGCGGGGTGCATTTCGGGGACCCTCACGGGGCTCGCCCTCGTGGTCGGGATCGCGGCACTCCTCGCCCTCATCGGCTACATCGGACTGCTGATCGGGCTCTGGCGACTCGGCACTCGGTACGACAGCGGCCTGTTCAAGGCCGGGGCGATCCTCGCGATCTTTCCCGTCCTCAACCTGGTCGGCGCGATCCTGATCCTGATCGCGTCGCACTCCGCACGAGAGGGACTGGACCGCGCGACCCCCGCGACCGCTCCCTATCGTTAGGCGCCGCCGACCCTCGTCAGAATCGGGCGCGGCGGAGCTCGGGAAGGAGGGCCGGATAGCGCATCTTCAGCTGGGCGAGCGCGTTCACGATCTTTCGGCAGACCACCACGTCGCGGAACCACCTCCGGTCCGAAGGGACGATATGCCATGGCGCCCACGTCGTGTTCGTCTTGGTGATCGCCTCCTCGTAGGCTTCGACGTACGCCTTCCAGAGCTTGCGCTCCGCCAGATCCCCCTCCCGGAACTTCCAATGCTTCGTCGGGTCGTCGTAGCGTTCCTGGAGCCGATGCTTCTGTTCTGCTCGACTGATGTGGAGGAAGAACTTGAGGACGGTCGTGCCCTCCTCCGTCAAAGTGTGCTCGAACCTATTGATCTCGTCGTAGCGCCGCTCCCACACCTCGCGCGGGATGAGGCCGTGGACCCTCGTGATGAGGACGTCCTCGTAGTGGCTGCGGTTGAAGATCATGAGCTGCCCTCGGGCCGGGGTCTGTTCGTGGACCCTCCAAAGGAAGTCGTGGTCGAGCTCCGCCACGGAGGGCTGCTTGAACGACGTGACACGGACGCCCTGAGGGTTGGCCCCCTCGAAAACCCGACGGATCGTCCCGTCCTTGCCCGCTGTGTCCATCCCCTGGAGGACGATCAGCACCGAACGGCTGTGGTCGGCGTACAGGAGCTCCTGAAGCCGGTCCAGCCGCGCCTTGAGCTTCTCCAGCTCCTTGCGCCCGTGGTCCTTCGAACCGCGCGCTCCCGATCGATCGTCCGAAGCCCACTGGTCCAGTCGGACCCGCTCTCCCGGCGGCACCCGGTACTCTTTGGCTCGACCGGTCACGCTCATACCCCGCCCCCCCGACCTCCGGCCCTCGGGGAAGCCCCAACTCACAGGGGCATTAGGGAGTGTCCATCGGGGCCGGATCTGCGTCGGCTCGACGCCCGGAGGTCCTAAGTCGGGCCCGAGGGGATTCGAACCCCTGATCTTGCGGTTAAGAGCCGCCTGCTCTGACCGGACTGAGCTACGGGCCCGTGGACGGTTCGGTGCGACTGGGCTCCGAGAGATAAAGGCTCGGGAGCCGCTCAGCGCCGCAGGCGCTCGAGAGCCGCCCCCACCATCAGGGGGAGGAGGAGCGTGACGTCGCCCTCGACGGTAGCGTGGCGGGCGTTCGCCTTGACCTTGCCCCAGGAGATCGCCTCGCGCGTGCGGGCCCCGGAGAGGCTTCCGTCCCACTCGACCGCGGTCGTGAGATAGAGGGCGGCGTCGAGGCCGTCCCGGAACTGGTTCCACCAGATCGTGTGGTGCTTCGAGATGCCCCCCCCGAGCATGATCGCCCCGCTCCGCTTCGCCTCGAAGACGAGGTCCGAGAGCCGCTGCTCGTCGGCCATAAGATCGAACCCGAGCCCCCGGTGGTCCTGCCAGTAGAGCCAGACCTGCGAACCGACCGCCCCGTCGGTGATCCCGGGGACGAAGACGGGCACCTTCCGGTCGTAGGCGGCCCTAAGGATGCTCGAGCCCCCGGCCTTCGAAGGGATCGCCGCCCCGATGGCGGCGGAGAGGTCGACGGTCGAGAGGGCCCGGGTCCCGCCCTTCCAGAGTCGGTCGAGGATGGGCCGCATCTTCTGTTCGATGATCGTCCCGTAATTCGCCTCCGGGATGACCAGGTTCCCGAGCCGGTAGAGGTGGCGTCGGTGGAGCGCAGCGTCGTCCAGGTTCCACGCCCCGTGGTAGTAGGGACGGAACGCGCGGGCGAGGTCGTGGTCGAGCGTGCCGCACGTCGTGATGATCGCGTCGACGTACCCCTCGCGGACGAGCGTCGCGAGGACGCCCCGGGTCCCGGTCGCGACGATGTCCGCCGGGAAGGAGAGGAACGTCGTCATGTCCCGGTCGGCGAGGATGCGGGCGAGCAGGTCGACGCCCTCCGCGACCCCCTTCGCGCTGAACCCGCCGCCCGCCTCGAGACGGCGGACGAGCGTGTCGAGCGACGGGGCGTCGTCGATGCGGACATCCTCCACGCGTCGCGGCATGGACCGGCCGAACCCCGGAGGGTTAAAGCCCTCCCTTCAAGCCGAGCGAGTACGAGTGGAAGAGGAGCACGTAGGAGACCACGTAGCCCAGGAGCGCTCCGCCGTTCAGGAGCGGCAGTCCGGCCTGCGGGTTCCCTCGGGCGACCAGACCCATCAGGATCCCGTAGCCGAGCAGGCTCCCGACGAGGGCCGAGAGCGCGACCACGAGGTTGGCGCCCACTCCGAGAAAGAGGGGCGAATCCGGGAGCCAGACGAACGACGAAGCGACGAGCGTTCCCGGGATCACGACGTCGCCCAAGCCCATGAAGAGCGCCGCCCGTTCCTCCACCGGCTGGGCCCGCTGGGCCTTCAGGGTCCCGGCTTTGGTGTAGTCGTACCCCGCCGAGTCGGGCATCACGAGCAGGATCGGGAGCTTCATGTCCACGACCGCGTCCGCGAGCGAGACCATGTGCTTCGTGACGTAGACCGCGATCGCGTCGTAGACCAGGAGAGCGATCAGGAGGATGAACGCGGGGAGGATGGCGAACGAGATCCCCAGGATCGCGATCAGGGCCCCCGCCGCGAGGAAGCCGACCAGGTCGACGACCCACCACTGCGGTTCCGTGAGGAGCGCGAGGTAGAGGGAGGCGCTGACGGCGCCGGCGAACGGGAGGGCTAGGGTCAGCACCAGCTCCGCCGCGTAGGGCATCGGAAGGTACGTACCGAGCGGCAGGACCGAGAAGGTCGCATACAGAGTGATGTAGAGCGCGCCGCCGATCGCGAGCAGGATCAGCTGGCGCAGGGCCACGAGGCCGCCCTTCCGACGCGCGATGAGGAGGATGGCGAGGGGAGCGATGACGATGAGGGCGATGATCCCGAGCGGGGCAGTCACGCTGGTCGGGTTGGAGTTCGACTGGAGCCCCGCCGACCGGAACGGGTCGGCCAGGACGAGCCCGACGGCCTGCGCCCCGACGTAGAGGGCGAGGAGACCCATCCAGCGAACGCTGCGCATCGGGCCTTACGGCTGGACGATCGCGTAGGCGTTGTTCCCGAGGACCTTCGTGATCTTCGCGTTCACCGTCGTGCCGCGCTGGGTCGCTCCGGTGACGAAGATGACGAACCCTTCCTTCTTCGCGACCCCGTCCCCGCGTCGCCCGACGTCCTCGATGGTGAGCCGGTAGATCTCGCCGACCTCGACCGGGGCCCGCGGCTTCTCGGGCGCGACGACCCGGCGCATCGTGACGGGTCGCTGGGCACCGCACGCCTCGCAGATCAGGAGGGTCAGCCGCCCGTCCTTGGAGAGGTGGGTGTCGGGCCGCTTGCATTCGGAGCAGATGACGTATTTCTGGGTGTACTCGCGGATCCGGGAAGCGACCTGGTCCTTCGTGATCCGGGACTTCAAGACGCCGCGGGGCAGGTCGAGCACACCGGGACAGCCGAGCTCGCGCGCGAGGTAGCCGATGACGTGGGCCGGTTCGCGCCGAAGGACGGTCGTGATCTCCTGGAAGTTGCGGATGACGGTGTTCTTCCCGTCGGACATCACGTCCGGCTCGGGGACCTGGAACCGCTCCCCGACCGATCGGACCGGGGGCAGCTTCTCATGCGCGCGCTCGAGGAGGGCTTGGTAGGCGTCCATCGGAAACACTCCTAGACCGGGGAGACGGGGATAAGGCTTCGCCGCCCGGGGGCGCCTCAGGGGTCGGGGAAGTCGCGGAGCGCGTCAAGGGCCCGCCCCAGGTTCCGTTCCGTGACGACATGGGCCGCCGCCGCCCGGACGACGTCGTCGGCCGGGAGGAAGGCGACCCCGACGCGGCTCCGTCGGAACATCCCGACGTCGATCTCGGAATTGCCGATCGAGGCGGTCTCTCTCGGGGCGATCCCGAGCTGGTGCTGGAGCCCCTCGAGCACTTTCTCCTTCCCGTTGATCGGAACCCGAACAATCCCTTCGCCGGTAAGCCGACCGTCGGAGGTCACGCGGAACCCGTTCGCGAGGACGAGGTCGATCCCGAGCTCCCGGGCGATCCGATGGGCCAGGAGGTCGATCCCCCCGCTCAGGATCACGGTCCGCGCCCCGAGGGCGTGGACCCCGTCCACGAGCTCGTGCGCGCCGGGCATGAGCGGAACGGGTGCGAGGATCCGTTCCAAGTCCTCCACCGACAGGTCCGGGGCGTGGCGCCACCAGATCCGGATGTCGGTGCGGATAAACTCGTGATCGTCGATCCGACCGGCGAGGAACTCCCGCAACCCGTCGGCGTTGTGGTCCTGGAAGTGGTGGTGGATGGCCGCCCAGGAGCTCTCGACGTCGACGAGCGTCCCATCCATGTCGAGTGCGACGAGCCTAAGCACGTTCGCCCCGCGCGAGGGCGTCCGCGCGGGCCAAGACCCGATCCGGAACGGCCGTCCGCCACGCGGTGAGGTTGGCGTCCACCTGGTCGGGCCGGCTCATGCCGACGATCGGGGCCGCGCCGTTGCGGGCGAGCCAGTGTAGGGCAATGGAAGCGAGAGGCACGCCGGCCTCGTCGGCGAGGGCTTTCAGGGTGCGGGCGCGAGCGAGCACCTCCTTCAGGCGGTCCGCCTCTTCCAATCGACGGGCGAAGCGTTTGACCTCCGTGGGGACGCGTTTGCCGTCGAGGTACCGACCCGTCAGGATCCCCCGGGCGAGGGGCGTGTAGGCCTCGATGAGGATCTGGTTCTTCTCGCAGTAGTCGCGCACCGGGTCAAACTCGTCCCGGTCAAAGAGGTTGTAGCGAACCTGGTTGACCGCGATGCGAGCCTCCGAGAGATGCTTCGCGGCCTCCTCGAGCTCCTCGAGGCCGAAGTTCGAGACGCCGATCGCGCCGACCCGTCCCTCCTTCCAGAGAGCTTCGAGGGCACCCATCGTGTCCGCGAGAGGGACCCGGGCGTCTGGGGCGTGGACCAAGTAGAGGTCGACCGATGTTCGTCCGAGTCGCTCCAGGCTGTTGATCAGGCTGGCCCGGACCTGGGTGGCCCGAAGGTGCTCCCAGGAGACCTTGGTCGTGACGAAGGCGTCCGGAGCTCCGCCCGCCGCCCGGGTGAGCACGTCCCCGAGGACGCGCTCCGACCGCCCGCCCCCGTACACTTCCGCCGTGTCGAACCATCGGAATCCGAGCTCGTAGGCTCGACCGATCGTGGCCTTGGTCCGTGCCTCCTCTTCGGGTTTCCATCGACCGAACCCCCAGAGTCCGAGCCCGAGGGCCGGATGGGCCCTCTTTCCGTGGGTCAACGGAAGGGAACCGATCGGGGGCGGCGATGGGCGTCGGACCGAGGGGGCCGACTTCCGGGCGGGGGCAGCGCGCGGCGTCTTGCGGGGGGCCTTGGAGGTCATGGGGATGTCTCGCCCGAGGCGTCGGGCTTCATGTGCTCGTCGATGCGTCGGATCCGTTCGGCGAGCTCGCGAGCCTTCTCCTCGGCTTCCTGAACGACCTCGGGCGGGGCCCGAGCGCGGAATCCGGCATCCGCGAGCCGGCCCCGGGTCTTTTCGAGGAGGGCTTCGAGCTTTTCCCGCTCCCGGCCGAGGGCTTGGGAATCCTCCGGCGCGGCCGCCGGACGCTCCAAGTAGCACTCTCCGAACGGGGCGACCCGGCTCCCGGCTCGTGCGGGGGTCGGGGCGTTCGAGCCCAGGAGTTCGAGGGGTCGTACCCGGGAGAGGCGTTCCACCGTGCCTTTCTGACGCTCCAAGAGCGAGGCGACCTCGGGTCCACCGGGACGGATCCAGGCCGGGGGAAGGGAATCCGCGGGAACGTGCTCGTCCGCCCGAAGGTTCCGCAGGAGGCGGACCGCCTCGAGGACGACGTCCATCTCGAGCTCAGAGGTCGGGTCGGCCGGCGCTTCGGTCGGGTCCGGCCACGCGGCGGTCGCGAGCCAATCCCCGTCGTGCGGGAGCGCGTGCCAGAGCTCCTCGGTCACGTGGGGCACGAACGGGTGGAGGTGGCGGAGCGTCCGCTCGACCACGAACAGGAGGACCTCCCGGGTCTCGCGCGCCGCGGGCTCCCCACGACGTCCGGCGAGGCTCTCCTTCGAGATCTCGACGTACCGGTCCGCGAGATCGTGCCAGACGAACGTATGGAGCGCGGTGGCGGCCCGCGAGGGTTCGAACGCCCGGATCGCCCGGTCGACCTCCTCGGAAGTGCGGCGGTACCGCGAGAGGATCCACCGGTTCTCGAGGGCGGCGCTCGGCGAGAGGGCGGGCGGTCGTGCCGGCGGTGGGGTCCCGTCGGGCACGTGCGGCAGGGTGAACCGGACGAGGTTCCACAGCTTGGTCAGGAAGTTGCCGCCCCCGTCGATCTGGGCGCGCCCGAACGGCCCGTCCTCCTCGGTCGGGTTCGGGAAGAGGAGCCCGAATCGCATCGCGTCGACGCCCCGCTCCTTCATCACGTCGAGCGGATCGGGAGAGTTGCCGAGGTGCTTCGACATCTTGCGCCCCGTCTCGTCGCGGAGCATCCCGGTGAAGTAGACGTCGGCGAAGGGGGCTTGGCCGGTGAAGTGCTCTCCGGCCATCATCATCCGGGCGACCCAGAAGAACATGATGTCGCGGCCGGTGGTGAGCACGCTCGTCGGGTAGTAGTGCTCCAGGTCGCCGGTCCGGTCCGGCCAGCCGAGGGACGCGAACGGCCACAGCCACGACGTGAACCACGTGTCGAGGACGTCCGGGTCGGGCACGAGGTCGGTCGAGCGGCAGTGGACGCATTCGAGCGCCGGCTCCACCGTCACCGTGTCCTTCCCGCACGTCCCGCAGTGGGCAACGGGGATCGGGTGACCCCACAGCACCTGGCGGGAGATGCACCAGTCCTGGATCCCCTCCATCCACCGGAAGAAGGTCGTGGTCCAGCGCTCGGGGTGGAGCCGCACGCGACCGGTCCGTACCGCGTCGAGCACCGGGACGGCGAGGGGGCCCATCCGGACGAACCACTGGGTCGACAGGCGGGGTTCGATGACGGCCTCCGACCGTTCGGAGCGCGCTACCGTGTGGCGATAGGGGACCTCACGGAGGACCAGCCCCTCCGCCCGCAACCGCTCGACGGTCCGAGTCCGTGCCTCGTCGCGGTCGAGTCCCCGGAGTTCCTCGGGCACCCACTCCCCCGTGAGTCGGCCCCGCTCGTCCAGCACGTCCGGCGGCATCGGGAGCGAGGGGTGCCGGCGGAAGACCTCGTAGTCGACGAGGTCGTGCCGGGGCGTGACCTTCAAGGCTCCCGACCCGAACTCGGGATCGATCGCCTCGTCCGAGACGACCGGGACCTTCCTCGCGGTGAGCGGTACAACGACGAGCCGTCCGATCGCTTCCGAGTAGCGGGCATCGTCGGGGTGGACGGCGACCGCCACATCGCCGAAGATCGTCTCGGGCCGTGCCGTGGCCACCTCGAGGCCCCCCGGCGAGCCGTCGGCCCAAGCGTAGGTGAGGTGGACCAGCGTCCCCTGCTCCTCCGAGTGCACGACCTCGAGGTCGGAGATGGCCGTGCGGAGCCGCGGGTCCCAGTTGACCATCCGCTCGGCCCGGTAGATCAGGTCCTCGTGGTAGAGGCGGACGAACACCTCGCGCGTCGCGTGGACCGCCCCCGGGTCCATCGTGTACCGGTACCGCGTCCAATCGAGGGAGAAGCCCCCCCGGTCGAGCTGCTCCCGGATGACGGCCTCATGCTCGCGGCGCCACGTCTCGACGCGGGCGAGCGCCTCCTCCCGGGGCAGGTCCTCGAACCGGACCCCCTGCTTCGAGAGGGCGCGGCGGACCGCGACCTGGGTAGAGAGGCCCGCGTGGTCGATACTGGGAGCCCACAGGGTCGGCTCGCCCCGCATCCGGTGGTAGCGAGTGAGGACATCCATCACCGTGTCGCCCAGCATGTGGCCCACGGTGAGGACCCCGGTCACGTTGGGGGGCGGGAGGATCATGGAGAAGCGGTCCGGACCGCCCGGTCGCTCGGGAGCTCGGAACAACGCGGCGCGCGCCCATCCCTCCTGCCAGCTGGTCTCGATCTCGCGGGGCTCGAACCGGGAGGCGAGGGCGGTCGGACTCACGTGGTCCCCCTCCCGAACAGGACGGGCGTGCACGCGGCCAGCTCGACGAGCGCGGCGACGGCCATCAGGCCGAGGGCGAGCGACGTGGAGGTTGCCTGGATCGAGCTGAACACCACCAGGGGGACGGACGCGACGATCAACCCGGGGATCGAGATCAGGATCGCCGTCCAGGTGCCCGCGTAGAGGTTCACGAGCGGCAATCCCTTCCGTCGTGCCCGGCGCAGGACGAGACCGAGCTCCAGCAGGGAAGCCGCGACGACGGCCGGCAACTCGGCGAGCACGAACCCGATGAAGAGCGCGGGGTCGCTGATCCGGAGGCTGACTAGGCCGAGAACGACGCCCGCAGAGACGAGGTAGATCCCGAGGACGAGCGCCACCTTGCCGAGGACCAACGTCCGGTCGGAGAGCGGCAGGGTTCGGCCGTAGGAGTACGCGAGCACCTCGATGGCGAAGAAGGCGGGTCCGAAGAAGGTTGCGAGTAGGGCCGAACTCGTCACGGCGCCGAGCGCGAGCGATTCCGCCCCGCGCGTGGAGGATCCGGGCGCGTAGGTGAGCAGCCCCAGAGCGAGGGAATCCAAGATGGGGAGCAGGATCAGGAAGGCGTAGCCGGGAGTGCGGCTCGCGATGCGCAGGTCCTTGACGAGGACGGAGCGGATGGGCCCGATCACCGTGAGGCCGAACCGAAGGGCCGGGGCGGGTGTGGCGACCCCGATCGGGGCCAACCCCACGCGCCGGACCGCGCCCCCCACCCAGGCCGCACTGCCCACCGCGAGCAGGACGTACCCCACGGTAGCGGCAATCAGGACCACGACCCCTCCCGGGCCGAGCGGGAGGGCGCTGGTCCCGCCCGCGGCGACGGAGGGCAGGCTCGCCAGCGGGAAAGGGAAGGCGAGCAGGAGCAGGTTGAACCCCGTGGACGGCGCGGTGTTGGTGAGCTGGGCGAGCGCGCTGAAGAACGCCGGGGCGAGCGTTACGAACCCGAACATCCCGAACGCGGGGACGACCCAGATGACCAGGTACGTCCATCGCAGCACCGTGCTGCCCCCTCCCCCTCTGGCCCCCTGGACCCGACGGACGAAGAAACGCCCGGTGACGAGGGACAGTGCGAGCGCGAAGGTGGCCGCCGCGAAGACCCCGGGAAGAATGGCGAGCCCGGCCGCGAATCCCAGTGCATCCCCGACCGCGATCGGGGTCACGATCAGGATCGTCAGGACCGGGAGGTCGAACAGCCGGAAGTAGACGAGCGCCGCGACGCGTTGGAGGGTCGTGTCGTCGAGCGGGAGCGGCTCGAGGACCGGCAAGACCCCCGAGGAGAGGAGCGAGGGGAGGATCTGGAGCCCCGTCCACCAGAGGAAGGCCACGTCGAGGCTCAGGAGGGCGGTCAGGACCCCCGCATCGAAGATGGGCGCGGCGAGCGGGTAGGAGAGGAGGCGGGGCGCCAGGAAGGCCGCGTCCTTGAGCGCGAGGGAAGCCCCGAGCGTGAGCAGGGCGAGCAGCCCCGCGACCATGGCCTTGCTCTGGATCACCCGCCGCCGGGCCTTCGGCACGAGCTCCGCGGGGGATCCGCCCGGCAGGATGTTCCCCTGCCGGAACGCGTAGATCGCCTGCAGCGAGAGCTCGGTGAAGGCCGTCCCGCTCAGTCGGTAGGCGTACCGCCAGCCCATCTCACGTCCTCTCGAGGGAAGCGACGGCCGCGCGGACTCCTTCCTCCTCCTGGGTGAGGCCCAGGAAGATCTCCTCGAGCGTCGCATCGCCCCGGGTCGCGCCTTCCCTAAGCGTCGTCATCGAGCCCTCCCCGCGAAGGACGCCGTGGTCCAGGATCCCGACGCGGGAACAGAGCTGTTCCGCGACCTCCATCGTATGCGTGGAGAAGAGGACCCCGCGTTCTCCGTTCGCGACGTACCGCGCGAGAACGTCCTTCATCAGCCGCACCGAACGCGGGTCGAGGTGGTTCAACGGCTCGTCGAGGACCAGGAGGGGAGGTTGGTGGAGGAGCGCGGCGACGATCAGCACCTTCTGGCGCGTCCCGTTCGAGAGGGAGGCGATCGGCTGGTCGTACTCTTCCTCGAGGCGGAAGGCGGTGACCAGGGCGTGGCCCCGCTCGCTCGAAAGGGCGGCCGGAAGGCGGCGCACGCTCGCGACGAACTCGAGGAACTCTCGCGGGGTGAGGGATTCGTAGAGGAGCGAGGTCTCGGGCACGTAGCCGATCCGCTCCTTCGCCCGGAGGCCGTCGGTCACCGGGTCGAACCCGAACACGAGGACCCGGCCGCCCGCCGGCCGGACCAGTCCGACGACCGAGCGGATCGTGCTCGATTTGCCGGCCCCGTTCGACCCGAGCAGCCCGTAGATCTCTCCCGGGCGGACCTCCAACGAGAGCTCCCGGACCGCCGGGCGCTCCCCGTAGGTGATACTCAGCCGGTCGACCCGCAAGGGAGGGGGGCGCGGGGCCGCGGGCTCGGGCATCGGCCTCCTATCGTACGGAGCCGCCCATAAGCCCGCCGGCCCGAAGGGCGGGCGTTACGGGGTTCGTTCGCGAACGAGCGGGAAGAGGATGACGTCCTTGATCGAGGGGGAGCCCGTGAGGGCCATGACCATCCGGTCGATACCGATCCCGATCCCCGTCGCCGGCGGCATGCCGTACCGGAGGGCCCGCACGAAATCGTCGTCGTAGGCAAACCGGTCCTCCGCGCGGGCGGAGAGCTGCTCCTCGAACCGTCGGACCTGCTCGTCCGGGTCGGTGAGCTCGGTGTAGGCGTTCCCCAGTTCCACGCCGTGGTAGTAGAATTCGAACCGCTCCACGCGACCCGGCTTTGACCGGTGGCGCTTCGCGAGCGGCGTGGTCGAGGTCGGATGGTCCATCACGAAGGTCGGGTCGGTGAGGTGCGGCTCAACGTAATGCTCGAAGAGCTTGTCCAAGAAGACCCCGGAGGGAGAGTCGTCGGGCACGGTCGAACCGGCCGCGCGGGCGAACTGTCGAAGCTCGTCCGGGTTCCGCTCGATCAGGCCGGTGAGGCCGCTGCGCCGCTCGAGTTCCTCCACGAAATCGACCGTGCGGAATCCCCCCGCGAATGCCTGGGCGGCCTCCTGGGCCGCGGGCACTTCGGGTAGGAGCGCACCCACGCGGGTGGCGAGACGAGGATAGAGCCGCTCGACGAGGCCTTTCATGTCCGTGTAGTCGGCGTAGGCCCAGTACGCCTCGAGCATCGTGAACTCCGGCGAGTGGGTCGTGTCGAGGTCCTCGTTCCGGAAGACCTTCGCGAGCTCGAAGACGCGTTCCAGCCCCCCGACCAGGAGCCGCTTCAGGGGGAGTTCGAGCGCGATCCGAAGCTCGACCTCGTCTCCGAGGTAGTTCGAGTGGGTCCGGAACGGCTTCGCAGCTCCACCCCCGGCCTGGGGCTGGAGGACCGAGGTCTCCACCTCGAGGAACCCCGCCTCCTCGAAGAAGGCCCGGGTCTCTCGGACCAGCATCGACCGGGCCCGGAAGCGGGCCCGGGTCTCGGCCGAGGAAAGGAGGTCGACGTAGCGATGGCGGATCCGCTCCTCGACGTCCTGGAGCCCGTGAAACTTCTCCGGCGGTGGGGAGATCGCCTTGGCCAAGAGCTCGACCCGTTGGGCGACGAGGGAGGGCTCGCCCCGACGGGAGAGTGTGGGACGCCCTTCGGCCCCCACGATGTCGCCCGAATCGAGGTCGCCGACCCATGCCCGGTAGGGTGCTTCCCCGAGCACGTCGGCGCGCAGGATAAGTTGCAGGGAGCCGGAGAGGTCCTCGACGTCCGCGAACGCGGTCCTACCGTGAACGCGAAAGGCGTGCAACCGACCGGCCACCCGGGCCGGCTCTCCGTCGGCCTCCTGGCCTGCCGTAAGAAGGCGACACCGGTCCCGGACCGCCTCCGTGGCGACGCGTCCCGGGAAGGACCAGGGATACGGTTCCCGGCCGTCGGCCCGCCAGCGGGCGACCTTCGCCCGTCGTTCGTGCTCGAGAGGCGTTTCGTCCATGCTCCGGGGACCCGTTCCGGGAGACGAGCCCTATGAGATGGTTCTTCCGACCGGTCTACGCGGTGATCCCTTCGAGGGAGAGCCGCTCGACCCCGCCGGGACGGAAGAGGGCCAAGTGCTCGGGGACCGCCGGGTCCGCTCCGGCGGGTCGGGCCGCCTCGTGCAGGACCAGGAAGGTGCCCAGGAAGAACTCGGACGTGGCGTCGCCGCCGCCGATCCCGTAGCTCACGTAGTCGGCGAAATAGACGTGGACCTGGCCGGAGTGGCGGCGCCGGAGGGTCTCCAGGAACTTGCCGAGCTCCGCCGGTCCCTTGCGAGCGAGCTCGTCGACGAGGTCCCGCAGGATCGGGCGCTGGCTGACGCCGGCGAGACCGTCGTAGACGAGGTAGATCACGGGTCGGGGTTCGAGCGCGACGACATCGAGTCGGAGCACGCCCTCCACCTGTTTGGTGCGCATGACGAGCGGCCTACCCGCCTCCCGTTAAGAAACCTTCGGGCGGGGGAGCCCGGGAGCGAAGTTCGGAGAAGCACCCGCGCCGACCTCCCCCGAGGGGCGGGTCGGCGCGAGAAAGGGTTCGGGCAGAGGGTCTAGTGGTCGTGGCCGCCGCCGGGTCCACCGGGGGGCCCGCCGCCGCCCTTCTTCGACGCGATGATGTCGTCGATCCGGAGCACCATCGAGGCGACTTCCGTGGCGGAGCTGAGCGCCTGGCGCTTGACCCGGAGAGGCTCGACCACATGGAGCTTCCACATGTCCGCCGCCTTGCCGTCCGCGAGGTTGACCCCGATGTTCTTGTTCGCGTTCGGCCCCTCGTGGGCGCTACGGAGCTGGATCAGCGTGTCGATCGAGTCGTACCCACCGTTCTCGGCGAGGGCCCACGGGATGCACTCGAGAGCCTGGGCGAACGCCTCGACCGCGAGCTGTTCGCGGCCGCCGACGGTGCCGGCCCACTTTCGGAGCTTGACCGCGAGGTCGATCTCGGTCGCGCCGCCGCCGGGGCAGACGACCCCGTCCTCGAGGACGCTCGCGACGACCTTGAGCGCGTCCTGGAGCGAGCGCTCGACCTCCTGGGTCACGTGCTCCGTGCCGCCCCGGATGAGGATCGACACCGAGCGGGGGTTGGCGCAGCCGGAGATGAACGTCAAGTCATCGTCGCCGACCTTGCGCTCCTCCACCTTGGCCGCGGACCCGAGGTCCGAGGCCGAGAGCTCCTTGACGCCCGTGACGATCTTCCCGCCCGTGGCGCGGGCGAGCTTCTGGAGGTCGGACTCCTTGACCTGCTTGACCGCGTAAATCTTCTCTTTCGCGAGGTAGTGCAGGACGACGTCGTCGATGCCCTTCTGGCAGACGACCACGTTCGCGCCGGCGGCCTTGATCTGGTCGACCAGCTTGTGGAAGGTCTTGTCTTCCTCATCGAGGAAGCTCTGGATCTGGGCCGGGTTCTTGATGTTGATCTTGCTCTCGATCTCGGTCTTCTTGATCTCGAGCGCGCTGTTGAGGAGGGCGATCTTGGCGTTGACCACCTCGCCCGGCATGCGGGGGTGCCCCCGTTCCTTGTCGAGGACGATCCCGTCGATCAATTCCGTATCGGAGATCGTGCCGCCGGGGCGCTTCTCGACCTTGATCTGATCGACGTCGGCCACGACCTTGCCGCCGCGCGTGTCCGCGATCTTCTTGACCGCGCCCACGGCGATCTTGGCGAGGCCCTCACGCGACCCGAAGACGCCCTTCGAGCCCATCGCGGTGGTCGCGCAGTCGATGAGGATGCCTTCGTCGTCGACCTTGACGGTCGTTCCGATCTCGACCTCGAGCAGGCGCTTGGCCTCTTGAAGGGCGAGCTGGAAGCCGCGGGTGATGACGGTCGGATGAACGTGTTGTTCGAGCAGGTATTCGGAGCGCTTGAGCAGCTCTCCCGCGATGACGACCGCGGTGGTTGTCCCGTCGCCGCACTGCTGGTCCTGGGTTTTGGCGACCTCGACGATCATCTTGGCCGCCGGATGCTCGACGTCGACCTCCTTCAGGATCGTGACGCCGTCGTTCGTGATGGTGATGTCCCCCATCGAATCGACCAGCATCTTGTCCATGCCCCGCGGTCCTAGGGTCGTCCGGACCGCATCGGCCACCGCTCGGGCGGCCGCGATGTTACCCGACGTCGCTCCCTTTCCGCGCTCGCGCTCAGTGCCTTCCCTCAGGACGAGGATTGGGGTTCCCTGAAGCATTAGCTCACCAGCCCGAGCAGACTTGCGCTTCTATATGAAACTAACGGATACGTCGGCTGTGGGATTTTAACCCCCGACAGTAACGACCTGTGATTTTTCTCTCCGATTTGTGATTTTACTCAATGATTGCCGAGTGAGGGGGTTTGTCCATTAACTCGCCCGCGCACAGAAACGAGCCAAGGTGCACAGAAGGGCGCTCCGCCGCACAGAAACTCGCGGAGTTATGATCCACTATGCTGCGGGATGAGAGAGTGGATCACCCGAGCGCCTTCACGGTCGTGATACAGGGACCAATGCGACAAAGAGGACGGCACCAACTTTCGCGGCGGCAATCCCCGCGATGAGCTCGAGGCCGGTAGTCGCAGGTGAACTCGCGGCGGGTCCGGAGACAGTGAGAGAAAGTGCCGCGCTCGTCGATGTCCCGCCGTTTTAATCACTCATTATCCTCTTACAGGATTAACCGGTCGCGATGATCTTGTCTCCGCGCCGAACGTAGACCGTATGCGGGTCGTCGTAATTCTAAGTCGCCGTTGACCGAATCCAGCGGCCGTGTAGGTGCGATCACGGACTCGCAACCCGCGTGACTGAGCCCCAGCCAGAATCGATTGAGCGCACTCGATTGAAATCCCTCCGAACAATCCTGCAAGGTGCCAATCTCTTGCAATTCGCAGGACGCGCATGCGATCCAGCTCGTTGGGAGCTGCCCAACGTGCATACCCGGAATACCTGAGCAAGTCAACTCTGAAGCGAGGGTCGTTCCATTGGACGAGCTTCCGTGCCCCATGATTCGATGTAACGACAAGTCCAGCTGGACCGACGATCACCTCCGCAATCCCGACTCTAACAGATAGCAGACCCCATGCCGCAAAACCCGCCACCACTAGCGAACACGCATCCAGAGTCACTAGGTTTTCCAGCAGGCTCGTATTCCTTGGGGAATGGACTCCGAACAACGAGTGCCCCGAGAGGAGGAAGGTCGCTATCGCGAAGTATGACCCAAATACCAGAAGAACGGCGAGGTATGCCCCAAGGACCCCTTTTCTGCGGGTAATGAAGTCGGCACTCATCTCGCGTCGAACGTCAAACCGTTGGGGTCCCACGGTCATTTGATGTCCTGGTAGAATTCATAGCCGAAAAGCAGCGCCCCCATTCCGATCACCATACCCTTCATCGGAGTAAAGGCTGAGTAGGCCAGACTAACAACGGCAACGACGAGGCTCAGGCCTGCTACCACAAGGGCGGCGATTCCGAGATTCTCGTACCCTAACCACTGATCCGCGATTGCGAGGGCGGCACTAATGATTGCCAGAGCAATTGCAATACTCTCCCCAACTATCGCTTCGGTATCTTCGTCCTCGATGCTTTCCCTTAGCGCGGACGCAGCGATGCCGGCGCCAGCTCCACGATCAAACCATTGCATCGTCTCGGCCATGGTGCTCCACCATGGTTGATTTGCGCTCTGATTGCCGCTTGCACTGTTCGCTAATCCCTCCAGGCCGAAGACCATTGTGGCCGATACTCCCGTGTAGGAACTCAGCGCGCCGATCCCCGCCCCGATGGCCGCCCCGACGATGACGGTGACTATCTCCAATGCTACGAGGTCCATCCCGGCTGAAAGCAACGCGACAATCCAAAGGAGCGCCTCGACAACGACCGCGGCCCCGATTGCGATTTCGATCAGCACACCACCTAGTGGCGCGTCCAGAGCGATCGTCGATGTTTGCTGACCCGATGACGAGTGCTACGGAACTGTTTCTTTGACGCCTTGTTCTCTCGGGTGATGAGGAGTGCGGCCCGTCGGAAGGCCTCGTCGACCTCGCCCCAACTCCACCAATCGCTGCCCGCCATCGCCGTGACCTGGAGAGGGCCGGCATGGCACTCGACCGGGTTCATCCAACTGGCGTCTGTCGCCGAGGAGACGAGGGTGACGTGGTGGGCCCTCGCCCACACCCTCACTTCCGGGGTCCAGTGGGCGCTCAGCCCGTCCTGGATGATGTAGACCCGCTGGTCGGGCGGATACTTTGACCGTTGGTACTTCAGGAACCGAAGCCAGATCCGCCCGCCCTTGTGCTCCTCTTGCCTCACGCTCAGGGTCTGGTGGAACACGTTGAGACAGGCATACTCGTAGCGAGTCCCTTCCTGCTTCGTGTAGGTCGCCGGGATCCGTCCCGGAAGCCCCTTGGGGAACCACCCCTTGCCTCCGTGGGGCTTGAGGGAGATCGGGCCGATCTCGTCCATGCTCAGCACGATCGGAGGATTGTGCTTCTGGTGCGTGAGGCGGTCGATCCGCCGTCGCTTCTGCTCGAACTGGGGGTCGTGGCTCTCCTTCCAGGTTCGGATCGATTGATGGGTGATGTCCGCCTCGTCACAGATGACCCTCAACCATTCGAGAGAGATCGACTCCACGATCCCCCTCGCGACGGCGGTGTCCCGGAGCCGCCTCAGGCTCCACTGCCCGAACGGAAGACCCAGGTCGCGAGGACGGCTGGTGGCGAGCGCCACCAGCCGACCCCGGGTCTCCTTCGAGAACTTGTGACGGTTCCCGGGATTCCATCGGGGCTTGAGCATCTCGAGACCGTCGGCGTTGAATTGATGGATGAGGGTGCGAATGTATCCCTCGCTCATCCCGGAGAAGACGTAGATCTGCTGAACCCGGAACCCTTGGGCCGAGGCGAGGATCACCTGAGCCCGCTTCATCTCGATGAGGTCCTTCGAGTGGCGGATCGACGTGCGGAGGCGGTTCCCTTCCTCGTTGGCAATGCGTCGAACGCGGAGCACCATGCCCGGGACGGGAGCACTCCCCGGCACTAGCCTTTGCGGTCCGGAGGAAGCTACACTACCGCGCTAGAAACGCCACTAG